>JBGSNA010000196.1:0-3196 GCA_041739875.1 Pirellulaceae bacterium | reverse complement strand
AGCAAACGCATGCTGTGTCCTGCCTGACCTGCGTGGCCTACTTCAGCATGGAGTTCATGCTCAGTGAAGCATTACCGATCTATTCCGGTGGTCTTGGAAACGTCGCTGGCGATCAGCTCAAAGCGGCCAGCGATTTAGGCGTGCCGGTTGTCGGCGTTGGGCTGCTTTATCAACAAGGTTACTTTCGTCAAACGATCGACAACACGGGCCAGCAGCACGCGTTGTATCCGTACAACGATCCTGGCCAGTTGCCGATCCGACCGCTTCGGGACGCAGACGGAGAATGGTTGCGACTGAAAATCGACTTGCCGGGTTATTCGGTGTGGCTGCGAGCTTGGCAAGTTCAAGTTGGCCGTGTGATGCTGTATTTGCTTGACAGCAACGACATTGCCAACTTTCCGGTACATCGTGGCATCACGAGCGAATTATACGGCGGCGGACCTGAATTGCGGCTGAAGCAAGAGATGATTCTTGGCATTGGTGGCTGGCGTTTGCTTGCGGAACTCGGGACCGCACCTGAGGTATGTCACCTGAACGAAGGCCACGCCGCGCTGGCAGTCTTAGAACGCGCCCGCTGTTTCATGGAAATGTCGGGACAACCGTTTGAGGTTGCGTTAGCGGTGACACGAGCGGGAAATCTCTTTACGACACATACCGCCGTCGAAGCGGGCTTCGATCGCTTTGAACCGAACTTGATCGAGCAGTATCTGGGACGATACGCGGAAGCGGGACTAGGTATTTCAACTCAAGACCTGCTGGCACTCGGGCGGCAGAACCCGGCTGACACATCAGAATCGTTCAACATGGCGTACTTGGCGATCCGTGGCAGCGGTAGCGTCAATGGCGTTAGTCGATTGCATGGCCATATCAGCCGTCGCATTCTCGCGCCACTGTTTCACAATTGGCCCGAAGACGAAGTGCCGATCGGGCACGTGACCAATGGCGTTCACATGCCAAGTTGGGATTCGGCGGCAGCGGATGAGGTGTGGACCGATTCATGTGGCAAAGACCGTTGGCTCGGCACCAGCGAAACGTTGGAGTGCGATATCAGCCAGGTCTCCGATGAAAAACTATGGAAGCTCCGTGTTGATTCGACTCACGCGATGATTGACTACGCGCGAATTCGCCTGCCGCGTCAGTTAGCGGCCTCGGGTTCATCGCCCGAAATCGTCGAGGCGGCCAAGCATCTCTTTGATCCGAGCACGCTAACGCTTGGATTTGCACGCCGGTTTGCAACCTACAAACGTCCAAATCTGTTGCTGCATGACCCCGATCGGTTGTTACGCTTGCTAAGCAATCCTGAGCGTCCCGTGCAGCTCATTCTGGCCGGGAAGGCCCATCCAGCGGACAAGGCCGGACAAGATTTGATTCGCCAGTGGATCGAATTCATTAAGCATCCCGTAGCCCGCAAGCACGTAATCTTCCTGAGCGACTACGACATGTCGTTAACTGAGCATCTTGTTCAAGGCTCGGATGTTTGGGTCAACACTCCTCGCCGTCCTTGGGAAGCTAGCGGAACCAGCGGGATGAAGGTGCTGGTCAATGGCGGCATCAATCTTTCGGAGCTGGACGGATGGTGGGCCGAGGCTTACACGCCCGAGGTGGGCTGGGCAATCGGCGATGGGCAAGAGCATGGCGATGACCCGGCTTGGGACGCCATCGAAGCCGAACAGCTCTACGGGCTACTCGAAAACGAAGTCATCCCCGAGTTCTACACACGCAACGAGCATGGCATTCCGACCCAGTGGCTCTCTCGGATGCGTGCCAGCATGTCGCAACTGACGCCACAGTATTCTGCCGTTCGCACCGTACGAGAATACACGGAGCAGCACTACCTGCCTGCGGCAACGGCCTTCCGAGCACGTACAGCGTACAACGGCGAGGCCGGTACCAGCATCGTCAATTGGCAGCACTCGCTTCGCGAGAAATGGGGATCATTGAACTTTGGCGAGGTGAGAACCACATCGAACGACGACGAGCACCACTTTGAAGTCGACGTTTACCTAGACGGGCTTGAACCAACGTCCGTTAGAGTCGAACTCTATGCCGACGGAGTCAACGGCGAGTCGACCGTTCAACAGGCAATGAGACGTACGGAACCGTCAGAGGAAACCGAGCCCAACTGGGCGACTTACCGGACGTCCGTTCCGGCAACCCGTCCACTCGGCGACTTCACTCCGCGCATTGTGCCTAAGCACGACAAGGTCAATGTTCCACTTGAACTCGATTTGATTCGGTGGCAACGATGAGCGGTGAAACGATTCTGACGATCAATGGCGGTTCCTCGACCATCAAGTTCTCGGTTTATCAGATTGGTGAATCGCTCTCGCGTGGTCTGACCGGAAAAGTGGATCGCATCGGAGGCAGCGGCACGCGATTGACGTTTAGCGAACAAGACAGCGAGGAATCGACAACGCTCGACATTGACGCATCGGATTACGCTTCGACCGTTGAATTCTTCGTTGACTGGCTCCAAACCAAAGAAGTGCTTGCTTCCGACACTGCGATTGGGCACTGCGTCGTTCATGGAATGCAACACTCCAAGCCTGAATTGGTCACGCAGGAGTTAATCGACGAGCTGCACCGCATCATTCCGTACGCGCCGAGCCATTTGCCTGGGGAGATTGCACTGATCGAAGCGTTACGCACTCGCAGTCCCAATCTTCCACATGTTGTCTGTTTCGACACGGCGTTTCACCGCACGATGCCGCGCGTGGCAACGCTTCTTCCAATCCCGCGCCGCTACGAATCCAAGGGTGTCCAACGCTATGGATTCCATGGTCTGTCCTACGAATATCAGATGCAGGAGCTCAACCGGCTGGACGATCCGGCGGCAACCAGCGGTCGCGTCATTCTGGCTCACCTTGGTAACGGCGCGAGCATGGCAGCGGTCCGTGACGGAGAGTGCATTGATACCAGCATGGGGTTCACCCCATCGGCTGGCCTGCCCATGAGTACTCGCACTGGCGATCTAGAGCCAGGACTGTTTCGCTTTCTGGCGCAGCACGAAGGAATGACCGCAGACCAGTTCGACCAAATGGTGAATCATGAATCTGGGATGTTGGGAGTATCGGAAACAAGCTCAGACATGCGCGACCTTCTCGAAATCGAGGCAACCGACATTCGGGCCGCAGAAGCGATCGCGTTGTTCTGCTACCAAGCAAAGAAATGTATCGGCGCTTATGTGGCTGCATTA
>JBGSNA010000178.1:0-3993 GCA_041739875.1 Pirellulaceae bacterium | reverse complement strand
ATCGACGTCTCGAATCCATTTTCACAATGACGCTAGACCAGGAAGAGGTCAAAAATCTTCTCGTTAACGGATTCAATCGCAACCAATGCTTCGTCGCACCGAGAGCAATCATTACCCCCAGCGACTAAACTGTTACCCTTTGTTGCTTCCTGCCACCTTTGTTGCTTCCTAAGAAGTGGGCATTGCGTCCTTTGTGGCAACCTAAGATTTGCAGACCAACAATTCGACGGTTCAGACCAGTCTTGCGTTGCACCGGAGGTGCTTGCTCCGCAAATTTTTTAGGTCACCAAATTTTGACTCAGTATCCGTACCCGACTTTTGTCGCTCGTGTCTCCCTACAATCTCGCCAATCTACTTCGATGCGTTTCCAGCAGTCGACGGAGTTCGATCCGACGTCTCTTTGAAAGGCCTACTTCCTGGCGAGTCGCGCAGTTTTCGCATTGCAAAATCTAGCGCCACGCCAGTGGTGAGCATTGAGTGCGATCGATTGGTTCTTGTTCAACGAATCGAGTTCGAAGCGGACTTGAAATGAAATGGCCTAAGGAAGCTGTACCGCGCCGGAGAGGATGATCCCGGCGGGCCGGCGATCGTCATCCAGACCGGTTCGTTTGCATTGCATACTTCGAAGTTGGTTAACGAGCTGCTTCGTGTTTGCGTCATCCTCGGCCTCATCCGTTTCAAGGACCTCAATGGCCGCAGCACTGAATCGCTTCCATTGGGATTCAAGTTCATCAATGGTGACACCGTCAATCGGCGTACACAGAGCACGATATTGTAATTCGGGAGGCATGGCGGTATGGTCGATACCAATGCCGATGTAACCAATCATCGTCATCAGCTTGCTTTGCTCGAGTTCCGCGACATTGTTGGCGTTTGCCATCGGAGCGTCCGTGGATTCGCGAGTAGATGAGCTCACCATGGAAAGAAAGCCTGACTCGGGCTGCTCCGACGATCCTTGATCGGATCGAATCGAGGCTTGATAGTCGACTGCGAACGTCGCCAGGCCTCCATCAACTGCACGCCACACACTGGCCAGGGTCGAGTCAACAGCATCACCACAATTCGGTTCGGTATGGAACGAATAGCGACACTGGTCGCTCGGTAGACTGGCTAGTCGATCAAGCAATTCCTGCGATTGCGCCCGCTCCCATGGACCTGCGGCACTGTTGAGAATTGCGGTGAGTCGTTCAGCGGGGAATAGTTCGACAATCGCTTGCCAGTCGATGGGCACAATCGTGTCGATCACGACTTGATTCGCCCCAATTGAGAAGTGTTGTTCTTCTTTCGTAACGGCAGCATCTTTGTCGCCGTCGGCAGCACTTATCCGCGTAGATTGCGACATATTGACGCTCATTTGGACCGTCGCAAGATTCCGCAACCGCAGACCTTTCGCAAACATCGTTTCTTTTTCCGCCGCGTGGAACACAGGAGTCAACAAGCGGCTTGCCACGTACTCTTCCGCCATAGCGATCAACGATTGCAAGTACTCGTTATCGCTCACGCTCGAAGCTCGAATTGCCGCGTAGCCCGGCGACGCAGGGACGACCTGCCACGGCTCTAACTTTGTCTTTTGAAAGGCAACGTGTTTGGATTGCGTTGACCCTTCAACGATCCGGTTCGCGATTCTGATGGACTCATCCGCAACAACGGTCCAGCAGAAATTGGTGGCACAAACCACTAGCACTGCACCTAACGTCCCTTGAGCCAGTCGCTGGCTCGCCCACGACGTTGCTCCTTGGCTTCGCTTCAACATTTCGATCCTCATGATCAAGTCTTTTGAAAAAACAGAAACGCTCAAATTCGGCATTCGCCCTTGGCTGTCGCTATCCAGCCGAAGTCCTAGTCGTGCAAGCCCTACGAGATAGTCACTTCCGGGAACCAGCGTACGCGCGGTCCGGTCGGCGTTCAATTCTTGGGCTAAACACAACTCGCGATGCAAGATCCATGCAGCCGGATGGAACCACAACATGCCTGCACAAACTCGCGAAACATATCGCCACCAACCGTCGTGTCGCACCACATGCATCAGTTCATGAGCCAGAGCCGCATTCAATTCCTCCGCTGTCCATACGGTGTAATGGGATGGCAGGTAGATCACACTTGGGTCTGTCCAGCTAACGAATGCGCCTAGTGACAAACCATGCACGCGAAGGCGCGGCGGTTTCGCGACACCAGCTTTCTCGCATAGCTTGTTCAGTTTCTCGGCTGTTCTCGTGCAAGTGACGTCCTTGGACGCTCGGTTCAATCTCCAAAGCTCCCACGTTCCAAAGCCTACCAGGATGGCCTGGATCACCACGCCAATGACGATGACGGCGCCGATCGCCTGTAGCGAGCTAGAGTAGTTTTGCGACTGATTCGATAGCGACTCCAATGCGTCGAAAGCCTGCTTGCCGCCAAAGCGAATCCCCTGCCAGCTTAGGCCCTGCCAGCTTAGTTCTGCCATTGAGTTCTGAGCAGAGTCCGCCAGTTCATTCGCTGGTTGCGGCATAGAATCGTCCGCGATGGACACGACGTCGTCGGGCTCTTCGGCGCTGTACACTGCGGTCAGCCCATGAAGCGAGTCCGCTTGAAAAATCAGTGGCCGTGGCACGGCAAACGCCATCAGAATCGCCAGCGTTGTGCTCAATGCAAGACCGACAAGACATACTTTTGCGGCAATTTGGGGTTGGCGACTTAGCCACAATCGAGCTGCGCACCAAGTGATGAAAAGTACAAACGTAAGTTGTCCGATACTGAGCCAGTTTCCGATCGACATCTCACAGGTCTCCTTGCCGATCGAGAATTTCTTGCAACGTCGCTCGTTCGAGTTTCGTCAGCCTTCGTTTGTTGAACATCTGCACCAACAACTGCTCCCGTGAACCGTCGAACAGCCTTTGAACAAGATCGCCAACGAGCGTTCGTGAAACGTCTTCGAAGGACTTCAGTGGCCGGTAGCGAAATGGTCGTTCATCGTTGACGGTTTCCAGAAAACCCTTGTCAAACAGACTTCGTACGACATTCGCAACCGTCACATAGGCCAGATCTGTCGCTTCACCCGATGCTGACTTCTGGGTCGCCAGTTGCTCTCTTGCTTGATCTGCAGTCAATGGCGAGTTTTCCCAAAACACTCTCATCACCGCCAACTCTCGCTGAGTCAGTTCCGTTGCCTTCGGTCGCACCATCGACACAGTCCTTCATGAATTTCAATAACCAAATTTGGTTATGCAAATATACGCATGGATTTCCTCATGATGCAAGTGCAAACGAAAACAACTCCACGGGAAAACTCGGCAATCGTGGCTTCCATGGCAAGCACAAAGCGCTGGCACAGGTACCTAGGTTTGCAGCAATTTGCCACGACCACGTGCTTTGGCCAAAGTCCCGACAAACACACAACGGAGTCTGCAGCACCAACAAACGCGGCTAGCGATCAGTACAGCGCGGTAAGGCCAGTAAATCCAAGATAGCGGAATCCCGGCATCTGGTTTGCAACCTGTGGGATGCATTCGTGATTGAATTAACCAACTTCGGTACTTCGCGGCTCGGTGATTTCCCGGTTGAAGTGATTTCCCGGTTGAAGTGAAGGCTTCGGCATGAGCATCCAAGCGATACCCTTGACAGACGTGATCGATGGTCCGCCGTCATGGTTCCCCGGAAAGCTACGCGTGGGGATCGCGGTACGAGTTGGCTGGCATCCCGACGGGATGCGGTCATTCGTAGCATCGTGACCGGTGGTGTCGCTCCGCTCAACCACCGGCTAATCGCTTGGAACCCTTCGGGTTCGACAAAGAAAAGGTAGACGGTACCGTTTCTCGGTTTCGGAGTTCACTAAAATGAAGTGACGGGCGACTGAGTTCTTCAGTTGAGACGGATTCTTAGCCGGGATCGAATGGCGTGAGGCGAGCCTTCTTTTTTACTGACTAGGTTGCCTGGAGCGTGATAGTCTCGGCAGAGTGCCAAGTGTGACTTATGCGCATGACACCGATTTTCGCATGGCAACGGTTTTGACGGCTC
>JBGSNA010000151.1:0-3868 GCA_041739875.1 Pirellulaceae bacterium | reverse complement strand
GGCTGGGACAAGTGCCCATCGAAGTCGGTTCCAGCGGGCGAGATGGAGCGATTCGTCGTGGACCAGATTCGCTGCATCGGGCGTGACTCGACGCTGGTTCACGAAGTCATCCAACGCTCGCATCGAGAAATTGGCGGCGAGTCGGATGCGTTGATTGATGAAGAGCGACTGTTGCGGCGCAACCTCGAGCGTTGGCAACAGGAATTGAGCGAGGTGGTTCGCAAATTGCCAGCGGGCAAGCCTGATCCGGTGCTGCTTGGCATTTTGGCTGATCTGCAAGATCGCATTCGCGAGGGCGAGAAGCGGTTGTCGCAAATTCGCACCGACGCCGACTCGCTTCGCCGCGTGACGATCGAAGAGGGTGAAGCGAGTGAAGCCCTGCAGCGGTTTGACGAGGTTTGGGAATCGTTGCCGCCTCGCAAGCAAAGCGAAGTCGTTCACTTGCTGGTTCGCGTGATTGAATACGACGGGTCGGTTGGCAAAGTGAGCATCTCGTTTCATCCGAGTGGCATTTTATCTCTTGAACAGTCGTTGGCACCGGAGACGCACGCGTGAACGATCACTTGAAGATCGAAGTTAACATTTCGTTCAATCGAAACGGTCGCAAGGCGAGCTTGCAGGCGTCGTCCGAACAGGACATTGACGCCCCACAGATAGGGCGGCTACCGAAGATCACGAAGTTAATGGCGCTGGCGATTCGATTTGAGCGGCTATTGGCTGAAGGCGCTGCGTCCGACTACGCCCAACTCGCTCGACTCGGACATGTGACGCGAGCGAGATTGACTCAAATCATGAACTTGCGGTTGCTGGCTCCGGACATCCAAGAGGCGATTCTCTTTCTGCCGCCGATCACAAGCGGTCGCGACAGAATCATCTTGCGGCAACTGCAACCGATCGCGCTCGCCGCCGATTGGCGAATTCAGCGGCGGCTTTGGAAAAGAATCCTGCGTCTGGGACCAAAGGTGTCCGAGGCATCTGAATAATCGGACCCAGGAATGTGTTTTGTCGTTGGCTGAAAAAATCTTTCGCGTGTGTGACCAGACTTGTCCGTCGGGCAGGTGACACTGCGTGCTTCTGTTTGTTTTCAACATGGGAGATAGGAATGACCCCGAAGGAGTTTGGTGCTCAGATTCGCATGCGGCGATTGGAACAGCATCTTGAGTTGGACGAATTGGCGGAGATGCTGTGGACTTCATCGCGACATCTGGCAGCGATGGAACAAGGCGATTTCGAAGAGGGCGATGAGGACATGATCCCCCGACTTGACGAAGTGCTCGATTCGCCGGACTGGGATCGCTTGGAATTCGATGGCTTTCACCGACTGATCCCGATGGCGGACGAACACGAGCTGATGTTTTTGAGCATCCGGTCGCAATTGGAAGAATCCGGAATTTCGGAAAAATCGTTGCAACCGTGACCTAACGTGTCACAGGACATCGCAATGCTAGCAATACACGCGACAGGTTGGGTTGATGGGTTTGGAGGCACATTGGAACGGATCGCTCTGATCCACGGCCACGGAAGAGCGGAATGGAAACCAACATCAGGAGATTGGCGGCGGAGTCCGTCCGAAGCCCAGCCTGTCGCGTTTTTCAGCCATTCGGAATGGAACTGACCTATTAACTTTCACGGAAGCTCCCGATGTCCTACTAGACGAATCACACCAAGATGAAGACTCTGAAGTACCAGCAATTCACCGATGTTCAGTTCCTGAAGACCATCAAGCCGGCGCGGCTGCGTCGGTTCCTTAGCCCCTATGCGGACCATTTGGCATCGCGTGGGTTTACGTTCCCAGAATCGGCCCGACTGTCGGATAGCCAATACGACCAACTCGCTGCTATCCTCGCGTCGCCAGACTACGAAACACCCGCCGCAATGCTCGATGCGTTGCATGTCGTGAACGGAATCGCGACTCGATGCAACGTCGACCTGCTGTTCGATCGGATCGATGGGTTGCTCGCGAAGTTTGCGAACGAAGATGATCCGCATCCAGGCGATGTGTCAATTGAGGCGTTTGTTCTCGATCGCGATGCCGTCGAACATTGGCTCAGTCACCGTACTACCGCCCATCGCCGATCGTTCACGTCGTTTCAAGCGGCATCGATCGACTTGCCGAAATTGCCCATCAACCTTGGTCGAGCGAATCAATCGCTGGAGCATGCGATCGACGATTGGTTTGATGCGAGGCGGTGTGGTCGCGGAGCACTGGTGAAGTGTCATCAAGACGACTTGGCGGCGTACTTCAACATCAGCCACGGTGCTCCGATGCATCGTCAACGCACCTTGGATGATGGACGTCACGGTCAATTGATTTTTCGCCCGCTACAGGAAGACATTGCAATCTTCGACAAACTGATTGGGGAACTACGGATCAACGCGGAGACGTCATCGCAGCGTGAACAGTATCGCCGCATGATCGGGTTGCACATTTTTGGCGACGAAGATTTGTTTCCGGCCGGTGACAAGTACTCGCTCGATCCGCTGGTAGAGTACAGTGAAGCATCATTGTCAGTCGCTGCGATCGATGAATTGACGGCCGCCGAATGTCACACATTGAAAATGGTGTTGCCGGGCAATAAACCAGAGGAGCTGACCTCTCGTCGACAAGATGTGCTCGAGGTTTTGCAGGAACGGCTCGCGATGCTTGACCGAAACGGCTTCGCGGACATCCGATTGACGGAAGCCAAGTTCAAGCTGACGTTCATCGAAAGTCGCCGTTCGCGAACGGTCACCATAAAACCGCCAAACGTCGCAATCTACAGTCGTGATGGCGATGGCGACATCGTCGAGAAGTTCCTGCGCCAACGTGGTTTCATCAATGATCGAGAATGGCCTGAGTATGAATTCGCTGGAAACGCTTTGGCGGGCAGCTAGCTCGGTCCAATTCGAAACGACTCGTGCCCATTGGCAACAGATGCTCGGTGATTCCCTCGCGGTCATCGAGCATTTGTTGTTGGCGACCGATGAACTCGGCAGCCACATCCCAAAACCTGGTTGCAAATGGACTTGGTATCCCGTCGAGGAGCACGATCATGCAACGGTCTTCGCCTTCGACGAAGAGACTGGAAGAATACACACGATTCCGAAACGCGACGCATGCGTCATGCGAGTCAATTGGCGATTGGTTTACCGTTCACTCTGCAAGTCGATGGGTGTCGAACTGAATGAGCGCACTGTCGATGGCACCAAGCATTTGTGGCAGATCGGGTGCATCCGTCCCGCGACAGGCGTCGAGCTTCCGGTCTTTCATTCAAGGATTCCACCAGATGACTCGATCACGAAACTGGTCGCAATACGAAGCGAGCCATTCGTGATTTTTCATTCTGCAAAGAGTCGAGTGAACATGACTGCTGAGCTACTTTTGCGTTCGTCCCAGTCGATTGAGATGTCGCTGCTGCATTTCACGGAATTAGATTCTTGCGGGAAGGTGGTTCTCGCTGACGTTGGCATGGAGCGGATCAACAAGTTCCGCGAGCAGAACGCACCCACTCGCAACATTACCGAGCCCAGCCCCTTATTTCATCCTCCTGCAGACGCAACTTGGTCCCAAGTCCACATTCGATTCCTGGATGGGGACAACATTCGCGTTTCAGTGCTCGGACAGACCATGAACTTTCACTACGGGCGTCTGGGAATGGCAAACTCTCGCAATGCAACGCCGACGAAACAATGGTTGCTGCTTCGCAAGTTTGCCGCAGATGGCGGCGTTATTACGTGGCGCGACAGCGGTGCGGCGGCAAACGTGAAGAAGCAAACGCAAGAGCTCAATCAGAAACTGCTTGCCGGCATTGCGATTGGCGGACAACCCATCGAGTACGACAAGGCGATAAAAGGCTATCGAACAGCGTTCCAAATCGAGGACTGTTGA
>JBGSNA010000127.1:0-36153 GCA_041739875.1 Pirellulaceae bacterium | reverse complement strand
TCCGTCGAGCCTACCAAATCGGTCAGAAGCTCAGTGAAGCAATGAAATCTGAATTGAAAATCATCTACGATGAAGCATTGCCAAAATGGAACTACACAACCAGCCTATGAAGTCACCATTTATTGTTCACGCGATGCTAACTAAGCTTTTCGCATCGCATCCCAGCGGACACGATGTTCGGGACTGGTAATACGATAGAAGGTGAATCCCAATACCATCGTGACGCCCAGCGCGATCGCGGCAGCAATTAAGAACATGATCATGATCTGGTAGCGTACGGCTTCCATCGGCGAAGCGCCCGCTAAGATTTGGCCTGTCATCATGCCCGGCAAACTAACTAGTCCCGTCACGGACATGGTGTTCAAGATTGGCATCATCGCCGTTCTCGCTGCGCTGGCAAATGTCTCACGGCAACTCTCCCAGCGAGTTGCGCCGAGTGTGAGCAACATCTCAATCTCGCCACGCCGTCGCTTCAATTCCTCCAAGAATCGATCCAAACCCAGCGAAATCGCCGTGAGCGAGTTCCCCAGAATCATCCCCACCAGCGGAATCAACACCTGTGGGTGATACCACGGTCTCGGCTGGATCACCATCAATAACGCGATTCCGCCAACGAGCCATGTACTCGCCCAAACCGAAAACAGGGCACTGGCATAGATGCCTCGGTAGCGATGATCGATGCGCCACACAGCGGACACGCCCGCGATGATCGTCATCGTGAGCGCAAGCCCTAACACCAGCAGCGGATTGCCGATGGCGAAAAGTTGATGCAGCATCAGTCCCACGAGCGAGAGCTGCACCACCATGCGAACGCCGCTGACCACAATGCTATGAGTCAGTCCCAATCGCAGTGCTGCCGAAATCGCGACGTTGAAAAGGATCAAAGTCGAAGCAATCGCAACGCCCGTCCACGACAGATTGAACTCGTTGGATGCAGCCTGAGCAAGGATCATTGACCTGCCCCTTTGGCGATCAAACGGGTCCAGGCGTAAACGGCTTTATCAATCACGTGTTCACCCCACACGTCTCGAACCTTGGTGTTGCGCACCGCACCGTCGTCTCGGGTAGCGACCCAGGCCGCGACGGCGTGAGCTCCGATAACGGCGTAGTGAATTCCCGGTTGCTCGAACGCTCGGCAAGACCGTTCGAGTCGTTCACGGACTTTTTCAACGGCTGAAAACATCCTCTCGAAAACGAAAGTGATTTCCTTGCCGGCGAGCGATTCAAGTTGCTCGGGAGTCATCTGGTCTCGCTTTCATTGGTTACAAACGCACGCCAGGGGATAGCCTTATCGTAATCCATCGCGTTTCAGCACGTCGACACGCATGTGGAGGGAGTCGAACAGCCACCCTATTGATCGATTTAATTTCTAAGTTTGAGTTAGCCGTCCCGACTCCATCGTGACACAGCGATCGCTGCGGCGGGCGATTTGCTCGGCATTGTGGCTCGTCCATGCATAGGCACGGCCCGGTGTTTCCGCGTACCAGCGATCGATGATTTGTTCGAGAATTCGCGACGTGGCTTCATCCAGTGACGCAGTTGGCTCGTCGAAGAGCAGCACTTCCGGTTCGAGTTGGATCGCTCGCAACAATGAAACAAGCTGCTGTTCTCCGCCGCTGAGGCTCTCAACGGCTTGCTCCAAAATCAGTGGCGTTTTCCCAGCTTCCGAAAGCCAATCCACATAGTCAACTTGCGGAATGGATCCTGCGCTAGCGAAAGACAGGGGCGCAAGCAAATTTTCACGGACGGTACCGATCATGAATGACGGTCGTTGGGGCAAATAGATCACACGTCGGCGAAAACCAGGGATCTGTTCTCGCGAAAGCAGATTGCCGTGATACCGAATCTCGCCTGAGTCAACGGCGTCGAGTTTAACCAAGGCTCGCAACAAACTTGACTTGCCGCTGCCACTCGCCCCGACCAGCCCGACACGATCACCGACGAAAAGTTCAAAATCGACGTTATCTAAAATCGCGGTGCCACCAACGCTGCGACGTCGCGACAAGTTTCGACCGGTGAGGATTGCGACCGTCGTGGTCATGTGCGTGGTTTCAGTCCATTATGAGTTGCGGTGGCGTCAAACGGATCTTCCGGCCAAAAATGTTTTGGATAGCGAGCACGCAAGTCTTTGCGAACTTGAATATACGTTGTCTCCCAAAACCGTCGCAGGTCGTCCGTGATTTGCTGAGTTCGGCGATTCGGCCCGAGCAAATGAAACTGGAGAGGAACGCGACCGCGCGCGATGCGAGGCGTATCGTGCCACCCAAATAATTCTTGCAACTTAACCGCCATCATCGGTGGTTTTCCGATCTCGTACTGGATCTTGATCTCGTTGCCGCTGGGTACCTTCATGCTCCCAGGTGCTTCTCGCTCGAGCAATTGATAATGTGCATAGTCAAGTTGGTTGCGGACACATTCGACCCAAGCGGATCGCGATAACTCGTCAATTGAGAGACATTTGGTTGCCAATGCGAGCCTTGTCTCATCGAACCAAGACTCGTCAAAAGCTGGAAGTGATTCCGACCCAAGTATCCCACGCAGAAACTCAATCCTCGCCAGCAGCGATTGCAGTGCCTCATTCGCCGGTGGCTGGCTCCGTCCCCAGATCACTTTTGCCTTGGCAGCAAGCACCTCGCCGGACTGGGGCGAGCGTTTGCACTGGATCGGCGTTTCGCTCAACAGCAAATCAAGAAAGTACTCGCGGCGACGTGCAACGAGCGATCCAGTCGACTCATTAAATTGCGGTTCATCGACAACTCGCAACCATCTCGCATCGAGCCACTCTTTCTCAATGCTTGCTGCGAGACTGACGCGAGCATCACCATCGATCGAGTCCACCTTCAAGCACAATAACCATTCACGATCGCGGAGCGCCGGTATCCCACCGAGCCGAACCCCTTTTCCGCCAACCATCACCGCCGTATCGCCGCCAATCTCTCGTCGACGAGCGACGCGATCAGGAAACGCAGACAACAGTGATCGCGTTAGAAGCACGTTGGCGGCGTGGTTGTTATTAAGATCACTTGGCGATTTGACTTCGCGAACGGAATCGACCAACTGCTTCACGACACGATCGATCTGGCGCATCGCGGGTGAGTTGCGAAACGCTCGATCGTGTCCATGACGTGCGATCACAACACGTTGCACCGCATCGAGCAAGTCACCACCATGTTCGTTCCCACGGCCCTGTGAGTTTGGTGAAGACGCACGATGGAAAGGGTCTTTCTCGGTGAGCAGCGCCGCCGCAATCGCCGCTTCTTCGACAACCCCGGCCTCTGCCGCGACGATCAACAACTTGGCAAGCCGCGGATGGACGGGTAAGCGCGCCATCGATTCGCCCAGTGGCGTGATCCGATTCTCGCTGTCAACCGCTCCGAGTCGACGAAGCAGTTCGTTCGCTTGTTCGACAGCTTCGCCACGTGGTGGATCGAGCCAAGGAAAGTGTGCTGAGTCATGCTCGCCCCAGGTCGCAAGTACTAACGCGGCTGGTGCAAAGTCGGCTCGCAAAATTTCGGGTGGGTCAACAGCGGCGCGACCGCGATGAGCCGACGCATGCCAAAGCCGCCAACACACACCCGGTTGTGTCCGTCCAGCACGGCCAGCTCGCTGCTCGGCGGAGGCTTGGGAAATCGATTCAAGGCTCAGCCGTGGCAATCCGATGTTGGGCTCAAAACGGGCAATGCGAGCTTGTCCAGAATCGATGACTCCCGTCACGCCGTTGATTGTGATGGACGTTTCAGCCACGTTCGTCGCGAGTATGATTTTGCGACGATTGGAGTGGCGAAGTACACGATCTTGTTCGGCAACGGGCAAGTCCGCGTAAAGCTGGTGAATCTCGAAGTCGTTTACAATGCCTAGCGACTCAATCGCACGCTGGGTCCGTTGGATCTCACCAACGCCGGGAAGAAACACAAGGAGATGGCCGTCGGTGGTTGAGATCGCTTCCGGGAGCACCGTGGTTACTTGCTCGACGATTGATTCGCGACTGTTTGTGGGGCGATAGTGAGTCTCGACCGGATACATGCGGCCTTCGCTGGTGACGGCATTTGCGTCGCCGAGAAACGCAACGAGTGGTTCGCTTTGGAGGGTTGCCGACATCACCACTAACCGCAGGTCATCGCGAAACTCTTGCCGCACTCTCGTGATCATTCCGAGTGCCAAGTCGGACTCCAGACTCCGTTCGTGGAACTCATCTAGCAGCACACAGGATACACCGTCGAGTAACGGATTGGACTGCAAACGCCTTAGCAGCATTCCGTAAGTCAACACAAGCAAACGAGTGTGCTTGGACTCGTGTCGATCGAAGCGGACGTGATAGCCAACCGTATCACCGAGCTCGCCACCGACAAGTCGTGCCAGTTGTGCAGCGGCCGTTCTCGCAGCAAGACGTCGTGGCTGGGCGAGCAAGATTTGGCCGGGCGGCAACTCCGTGCAACGAAGTATCGCTGGCGGAACTCCTGTTGTTTTACCAGCACCCGGTGGAGCCTTGAGCACCACCGAGCGAGACTGGATTAAACCCTGCAGAATCTCCGCCAGGCAATCATGGATCGGCAATGATTCGTGCGGCGACGTACCCACAATACTGGTCTCAAAGAGAGAACTCAACTCCGCCCCGCATGTTGAGAAACTACGCAGCGCCAAGGCCAACGCAACGTCGCCAGGCGCTCATCTGGCCTAGGTGCATCATCGTGTGTCCGCCGACATAAAATGCGTGCATCGCACCGATCGTCGGGAATTTAGCTCGCATCGGTTCGTTCGGATTCTCAACAGGGAAGAGCGAGTCGTCCGCAGTTTCGAGAGTCGCGATCGCTCGATTCAGACCGGTGAAGTATCGCTCCACGATTTGGTCCATCGCGGGGTATACCGAGCCGTCTGGATCGTCCACGCATTTGGCTTGATGCGAGAACACTTTCTCGAACTCAGCACTTGGCTTGATCGACGACGCATCGCCACCGAGTTGCTCTACGATTCGACACGAATACAAACTCAAGTGGCCAAGGATAAACGCTGGGTGATTCGATTCAATCGGCTGGCCACCGACGCTGGCAAACCGAGCGAATTGTTCTTGCGTGACGTCTTTGAGTAGTCGCTCGCTATATCCGAGGCTGAGTTTCGCTGAGGCAGCAATCATGGGGCCGATCGATGGCATTAAATTCGTTCCAATGGAGAGTAAGACTTAAACCAGTTTTAACGCAGCGTCGACGACAGCTCTTGACTTTTCGAGTCCTTCTTTTGCGACCGCCACCGCATCCCGTTTCCAGTAGTCTGGGTTAAACAGCTCCAATGAAAAAGCCCCCGCGAATCCGTTTCTTAAGAGCATCGCGATTGTCTCGGGCAGCGGGCATACGCCGTCACCTGGGAACACACGATCTTTGTCCGCGATTTTGTCGATTGCTGGTTCGCCTGGATAATCGTTGATGTGGAACACGTGCATTCGCGACGCTTCAATCATTCCAAGCGACGCAAAATCGTTACCACCTTTGTAGATATGATAGAAATCCGGAAGCACGCAAGCATCGGGATGGCCACTCGCGGTCGCCACATAAGCGAGCTCACCCAGTTTGCTCAGCGTCGGTGAGAATCCCCAAAGCTCCAGTTGCGGTGTCACGCCAACTTCATGCCCGACGTCGAGAAGTGCTCGGTAACGAGTTGCAATCGTCTCAAGCGGCGGCCCAGCTGATTTGTGTGCGCCAATCGGTGGCGCGGCGATACGCGAACCACCAATCGCGGACACCAACTCCATGTCTCGTCGAGCATCTTCGAGTGCCTTGGCTCGCGCTTCGTCATCATCCACAATCCACTGCGCAAATCCAATCGCACTGTCGACTTTCATTCCAGCGTCCGCAATTTGCTTTTTCAAGTCCGCGAGACTGCCGCCGCCATCAACGTACTTTTGCAAATCTCCGATCCAAGGCTCAATGGAGTCATATCCCGCCTCGGCGGCCACGCGAACTTGCTCGGGAACGGACAAGTTCTGGCCACGAACCGTGCTCATGTTTAAACAGAAACGCACTGGCGACGACTTGGATTCCGACTCAGCCGCACAACCGGGCTGCAACCGGCTCACTGCGGAAGCTGCGGCGATGGCACCGCTAGCAAGAAAAAGCGAACGACGATCGATCATGGTTGAAGCTCAGGTGCAAACACTAGGTGGGGAAACGGGCGAGACCGCGTAATTCTAGTCCCGGCACAGCATCGATGCACTGGCGCCAAAATCTGAAGATCCAGATTCCACTCGCGTCATATTCAAAGACGACCAGCGACTTGCACGCTGGCGATTGGGAAAACCCGTTGAAATTCGGCCAATGCCAAGGCACGAAGTTCGCCTTCCAATACGTTGATGGCCATTCGGTACGCGTCGTATGCGGCACCTTGATTACCGCTGCGAAACTGCGCTCTTGCAAAACGAACGAGTTGTTTACCTTCCTCGGTTCGCTCGGCAATCGTCGATTGTCGCGTCGCGTCCCGCAGTCCTCTCAGCGACATTCCTCTCAGCGACATTGGATCAACACCAAGCATCTCGCGATCCATCGCACCGAGATCAATGATCGTCGCGTGCACGCCCGCCCCAGAAACTCCGATGCCGGAGCCCGCGGCGCGCGAACCGAACTGTCGCTGGGAACTTGACGATGCCGAGTTGCGTCCACCGAGATACGCGGAGCCTGAATCGGGTACCAAGACAGTTCCGGAATAAGAGAACGTGCTGATCGATGGAAGTTGAACGACTTGGGCATGCGACTGGGATGCAAAAAAACCAGCCAGCAAACTCGCCGCGACGATCGATCGCACCATGAAATCCATGAACTTAGTTTCCGCTCGCTGAGGCGTCTGCCTTTCGTTTGTCGCTGAAGTGCTCGTCGAACTTCTTGACTTTGCTGCGAACGACCGCTTGGCAATAACCAGCGTTCGGGTTGCGTGCAAAATAGTCTTGGTGGTACTCCTCGGCTGTATAAAACATCGAAGCGGGTTCGAGTGTCGTTACGATCGGTGAACCAAATTCGCCAGTGGCACCCAGCTTCTTGATGTAGGATTCGGCGCGAGCTTTCTCGTCCGCATCGTGATAGAAGATTGCGCTTCGATATTGAGTCCCTGCATCGGCTCCTTGTCGATTGAGCGTTGTTGGATCGTGCGTCTTGAAGAACACTTCGAGCAAATCTTCGTACTTCGCCACACTGGGGTCGTAATAAATTTCGACTGCCTCCGCGTGCCCGGTCGCACCTGTGCACACGGACTTGTAATCCGGGTTGGGCATTTGACCGCCGATGTACCCCGAGACCACTTCGCCGACACCTTCCATGCGTTCGAACACCGCCTCGGTGCACCAGAAACATCCGCCCGCGAACGTTGCCACGGATTGTTTTTTACTGTCGGGCGCATCCGTCACAGCGAGTGCTCGGAGCGTCGAAGTGGTTTCGGGTTTCTGGGCGATGCATCGGGCCGAGACCAGACCCAACGTCAAAGTCAGCATGGCGGTAAGTCGAACACCATTCAGAGGTCGAAGGCTCAGGTTCATACAAAAACTCGCTTATCCAACGGCACATTCAAATTCAGGCACACGACGCTCGCGTGCATTCACAGTCTCTACATTGGGCAGACGACTCAAATACGATATCTTCACGAACCGCCACTTTCGAGTTCTACCCATCCCATGAAGGATACGCGGCCGGCGAGCCAAAGGTGCGTTTCTTTCTAAAAAAGCCACTCCCAAAACTGCCTGTGACCGCCTTCTTCGACCTTCACTATACCGTGGCTGACGCGGAAATCGACGCCCAGCAGCACGTTCACAACCTTCGTTATCTTCAATGGACTCTGTGGGCCGCTCGTGACCACAGTGCCACTTGGGGCTGGGACGCCGCCGAGAAGTTGGAGTTGGGAATCGGCTGGGTCGTCCGCAGCCACGAAATCACCTACCGTGCCGCCGCGCTAGCGGGTGACGAAATAATCATACGAACGTGGGTCAGTGAGCTTGGCCGAGTGGCCTCCCGCCGCCGTTTTGTGATTTGCCGACCCGCTGACCAGACACTTTTGGCACGAGGCGAAACTCGCTGGGCCCTAGTCGACTTGAACGTGCGTCGAGCGATCGAGATCAGCCCGGACATTGTTTCGATGATCCCAGTCCTTGCGAAATCACCGCCCATGCCCTGGGATGATATCAATGAGTGAGCCCATGATCGCCGTCACACCAACTCGCCAGGACCGCTGGGTCCAGATGTACTTGAAGTTCGTCGGAAGCGCGGCGATCGTTGCATTCTTTGCTGCCGTGATGCCTGAAAAATGGATCGTCGAAATCGCCGAAGAGCTCGGCTTCGATCCATTCCCTCACTCACCGCTCACGTTCTACCTCGCTCGCAATCTGTCGCTACTGTACGGATTCACTGGCGCCTCGCTGTGGTTGGTTGCTTTGGATCTTGACCGCTATCGCCCGCTCGTATTTTGGATTGCGATCGGCACGATCCTCTTTGGTATCTTGCAAGCCATCGTCGACTCACTCTCCGGACTGCCGACGTGGTGGACGCTTCGCGAGTCACTTTCCACGTTCTTTGGAGGATGGGCACTCCTGTTTTTGGAACGACTTGCAACAAAGGCATATCGGTCGCGATGAGTTGCTGCAATCGCGAAGATGTTTGCGTTATCGGTGCTTGTTTTAACGGTGCTTGTTTTAACGGTTGCTGGCTAGCCTGAGCTCGATGAGCGATAGTTCTGGTGGACACCAAAGCCTGAGCAAGTGAACGCCGCCTAGGCCTCGGGTAACGTGCATGGTGGTTGGGGGTTTGTAGAAGTCGCCGGAGGCGTAACGGCTGCCGTGGTAACTCGGGCTCATCAAGGGTCCAACGAGTGGTAAGCGACCTTGGCCGCCGTGGGTGTGACCAGCAAGCATGAGCTGGACACCATGTCGTCGAGCCCACGAGAGTTGGTCGGGACTGTGGCTGAGGAGAAGCCGAAAAACTCCTTCCGCTTCACGTTCTATCGCGGGCCTTGGAAACCAAGGGTGCTCGTTACCAATAATCTCGACGTTGACGCCGCGAAGTTGCCGTCGGATCACACTCGCCCCGACATCGACCCAACCCGCGCGAGTTAACTCAGTCCGTGTTTGGCCTGGGTCAATAACGCGCGTGTCGTGATTGCCCAAGATGTAATAACAACCGTCGGGGCAAGTCGCTTTGTTGAACAATTCCTCGAGCCACGCGATACACGACTGTTTGTCAATGACATCGCCCGTCATCGCAAACAGATCGGGTTTCCACAGGTTGGCTTGCTTGATCACAAACGCCATGTACTCGGGATCCACGTGCCCGGTGAGGTGGATGTCGGATAGATGCGCGATCCGAAAACCGACCAACTCATTTGGCAACCCAGCAACGGGAAGCTGAATGTGCTCGACGGAAAGATCAAAGATTTGGTTACACGGAATGCGTGCTTCCAGGGCACATTTCTTCGTTCGCGCTAGCGCGACGCCGGTTTTGTTTTCGACTTGGTGATAGGTGACTGTTCGCGGTGCATCGACCCATTCAAGCTGAAAAATCGGCCGCCAAAAAAGCCAGGGAACTCCCAACAGAACCCACGCGGATAAACAAGCAATCGAATAACCGAGAAGCATGCCGGGCATCGCGGATGCAGGCCAAGTTCCCTGCGCGAACATCCGTATCTCATCCGTGTAAAACGCGTACGCAAGCGGCGGGATCACGAGCATGGTGACAAAAAAGAACTTCTCGATTTGCTTGATCCGGCGGCGCGGCAGCCCCGTGGAGTTTAAGCGGTTGTAGATCGCTAAGTGCAATCCGACGTGACCGACGAGAACAGCCAACACGACCAGCAAACCGAAAAAAGCATTCATGGACAAGTCTCAGAGTGCTTTCGGTCGAATCGTTTGGACATGCCGAACATGCGACGCATCGCTCAAGTCCGACCAGTTGTCGAGCTTACATTCAAAATGGGCGATTGCAGCGGTTGGCATTTCTGTAAATCGATCGGCGAGCACGGATGCGAGATGCGAAACGCCAGGGTTGTGGCACAAAATCAGTAGTCGTTTCGCATTCCCCGAGAGCGTGTAAATGGACCCGAGAATCGTCTCCGCACTGGCGAGGTACAACGCGTCGACATACTCCACTGGCGATTTTGATTCCCAGCTTTGATTCATCAACGAGATTGTCTCTCGCGTCCGAGTCGAAGTGCTCGAAAGCACACGATCGGGCAAAAGTTCGTGATCGGCAAGCCACTGGGCGATTCGCGGTGCGTCGCCACGACCTCTCGCATTGAGCGATCGATCATGATCACTTTGGCCAGGAACACTCCAATCGCTTTTTGCATGTCGCATCAACAGGAGTTGGAACGCAGGCGACGATTCAACAGGGACAGTGTTCATTGAGAAGATCCTTCCACGCTCAGACAGAATATCGTAACGACGTTCGCGTCCTTACGACTCCGGCGGCGCCGCTTCGAGAAGACTGCTGATGAGAGGCAATAGCTGCTTTTTACGACTGACAACGTTGTCTAGTTTGTAGAGGTTGTGCTCGAGTTCTGGGTAATTGATCTCTTCCCAACCATCCGGCTCATGATTCATAAGCAGCAAACTTCCATTGCTTGCTATGTCCGTCACGAGCAGTGCAGAGAACTCCAAGTTGGCCTGTTTCGCCAAATTGCCGAGTGCTGTGGCGAGTTCATCTTTACGTTGCCAAAACAGATCGAAGCCAATTTCCTCGATCTGCGAAATGGAGAACCTTCGACCGGACTCTTCGAATTCTTTACAGTCTTCGCGAACGACTTGCTCGGGAGAACAAGTTCGCAGGGCCGAGCCGATTTCGAAAAATTCATTTGCATACTCTTCCAAATCAACCTTGCAAAATTTCTGAAGCCAGCTCAATGTTTCGCGGTCCACATCGGTGGTTGTTGGCGAGCGAAGGTACAACGTGTCGCTGATCATGCCAGACGCCATGCACAAGGCGATGCCAGACGTCGGCTCGAGATTGTGTTGGCGAAACATCCGTGCGACCAGCGTGCACGTCGAGCCGACTGGCTCCATGAAGAACCGAATTGGCTTGGAGGACTTGAGCGATCCACCAAGACGATGATGGTCGAGCACTTCAATGATGTCCGCGTCCTCCGCTCCTTGAACAGCCTGCGAAATTTCGTTGTGGTCGACAAGAACTAATTCCGTCTTCGGCGGATTGACTAAGTCGCTCTTGCTGAGCACGCCGACAAGTCGGTTGTTATCGAGTACGGGAAACACAGTTTGGGGTGAACGGAAAATTTGGTTGCGTGCCGTCGCGATCGGCATTTTCGCCGGCAGTGACAGAAACTGTCGCTCGATACAATCGCGAATCGCACGTGCGGCCTTGATCCGCATTGTCGTGGTTGCGGTATCGTAGGGGCTCACGATCACGGCAACGTTTCTGGCTTGCGCGAGTTGCAACATACCGCTGGACAGTTCATATCCGCCAGTGATAACGAGTGCTCGCACACCCATCTCGATTGCAGGAAGTTGGATCGTCGGGCGGTCGCCGCTCACCACAAGCAGCCGATCCGCAGAAAATCGTTGGAGCCGTTCCGTGAATCCGCCGGCGCTCATAGCGCCAACCGTAACAATCAGATCGTCTTCGCGACCGGGATCGACACAGTGTTGGAATGAACCGCCCAAGACGGAAACGATTTTGCTCAGATTGCTTTTGATCTGGCGCGATTCGACTGGGTCCACGCCGCCTTGGAAAACTAGCTCGAGCAAATCGAGTAGCGTCACGAGACCAACGAGTTCGTCATTGTCATCGAGTACGGGGATCGCACGGAGTTCGTGCTCATTCATCCTTTGGTAGACTTCGTAAAAAACGTCGCTATCGCGAGCCACGACAACGTCGCGCCGACATACGTCCTCGACCTCCGGTCGCACATCCATGATGATTCGCGGAGCAGCAAGTTTCGCTTTCCGAAGAGCAAACTCCGTCCTTTGGTTCGGTGGACCACAACATGCGGCGATCGCATCCGGACGAGTCGTGCGACGCAAAAAATCCGCGTAAGCAATCGCACTGCAGATTGCATCGGTATCGGGGTTGCGATGGCCAAAGACGAAGCAGGGCATTGTCGAAATTTGTTGGGATAGCGGAATCAGAAGCAAACGAATCGTTTGCTAATCAGATCAGGAATCAGCGTTTTTGGCTACGATGCATTTCGTCGCGGCTTGCAAGATTTGGTCTGGCTCGCTCATTCGACCTTCACCCATTTCACGACAGGACAACCAACCGGATTCAGGGCCGACAACGTGGACTCCGTCGGCCCGCAAGCGGTCCATGTTTCGCTGGACTGCGGGCTTGGTCCACATGGCTGTGCTCATAGCGGGAGCAATCAGTACCGGCGACGTCGTTTGCAAGTAAAGCGTCGATATCAAATCATCTGCGATCCCTAACGCAAATTTAGCAATCAAATTCGCGGTGGCTGGCGCGACAATCATCAAACCGATGTCACGCGATAGCTCGATGTGAGCACCGAGCGGAAACACGTTGGGATCGATCGTGTCCGTTGCGACGGGGCGTGAGGAGAGTGCAGCCAAGGTCGCGGCGCCGATGAACTGGGTGGATGAATGACTCATCGCAACACGAACATCGAAACCGGACTGGGCTAACTTGCTACAGAGCATCGCTGACTTATAGGCAGCGATGCCACCTCCGATGGCGAGCAAGATTGCTCGCCGAGACTCATTCATAGATCGGAAGCGTCAAGGTCAGGACCTTCGGTCGACGCCGCTTGTGCCGTCAACTCTTCGAGCGTTGCGACTTCATTGTCCATATTCAGAACGATTTTGTCTTGCATGATTTCTTGCAACACGATGGACATCTTGTCGTGTGTATCAACGTTCACGAGCGCGCGACTGCCTTGGGTCAATTGAACCAAGCGTTTCTGGATCAGTGTGCTGAGCTTGAATCGGCCACCGACTTTGTTGACGATCTCTTCTTCTTTTAGCTCTTCGAGCATGGAGTACTTTCTTTTTGGTCGTTCAGTATCTGGCAGATTTCAGTGACGGCGGTATCAACCGCGCCATTAATGATTTCGTATTGGTAACGCGGCATGTACCGCATCTCAGACGCAGCCGTTTCAAGCCGCTTTGAGATCATCTCTTCGCTCTCGGTGCCGCGGGACCGCAGTCGTCGTTCGAGCTCTTCCATCGATCCGGGATGGATAAACAGCGTAATCGGATTGAACTCAGGATGCTCCAGAACGGCCATCGCGCCCTGGACGTCGATCTCCAAAATTACCCACTTTCCCTCGCGAAGGCCAGAGGCAACTTGATCTCTCAGCGTGCCATACCAGTGCCCGACACCGAATACTTCTTTACATTCAAGCATCGCTCCGGACGCCCGCAACAAGGCAAATTCCTCTTTGGAACGGAAGAAATACTCACAACCGTCTCGCTCGCCCGTTCGAGGCGGCCGAGTCGTCGCCGACACGCTCAATCGCAGCGGCAAGGCACAGCGGCTCAGTAAAGCTCGTACCACCGTACTTTTCCCAGCACCACTTGGGCCAGATATGATGATCAGTCGTCCGTTGCCTTCCGCGTTCATCGGTCCGCTTATTTTACTCAAGGTTTTGGACTAGTTCACGCATCCGTTCGATTCCGCATTTAATTTCGACCACGTGGGACGAAATTTCGGCATCCGATGCCTTGCTCCCGATCGTATTGGTCTCGCGAAACATCTCTTGGATGACGAAGTCTAGCTTACGTCCCGACGGTTCGCGTTCATTTTGACCAGCATTCTCACCGTCTAAGACTGCCAAAAACATGTTCAAGTGGCTCGTCAACCGCGTCACTTCTTCGCTAATGTCGGAGCGATCCGCGTAAACCTGGACTTCGCGAAGCAGATCCACTGGCCCGACTTCGAGGTGATGTTCAGCAAGTGCTCGCTGTACTTTTGCCTGGAGACGGTTGCGATAACTCTCGACAACACGAGGCGTCAACTCAGCAATCGACTGGACATGCTGACGAATCAAGACACAGTCTTGTTGGAGCGACTCAGCCATTGCGTCGCCTTCCATTCCGCGCATCTCGTTCAGGTTTTCAATGGCGTCCACAACGGTGGAACGCACGAATTCCCATAGTTCTTCGTCTTCACGCCGATCTTCACGCGAGGAAACAACGACACCGGGAAGCGAGACCAACGACGCCATGTCGATCGGACCAGACTCACCCACCGCGTCACGAACCGCGAGTAACTGTCGGTAGTAAGACGCAAGAATCGAGGCATCAATCGACGACGAATACTCACCCGCCGGTCGCTTCCAAGACACACTCAAATGCACCGAGCCACGTCGAATCAACGTTCGCACCAGTGCTTCGAGCTGGCTATCGAAAGACGAAAGTGAATCGCTGACTCGCGGCGAACACTTGAACCCGCGGTTGTTGACGGTACGGATCTCCACCGACAGGGTCCCTAATAGACCACTTCGTTCCGCATGACCTTGGCCAGTCATGCTCAACACGGTTGGAGAACGCAATGCAGTCATGGAGTGAATACCCAAAGGGATTCCATGTTACTCCGTCTTTTCCGTTGGAGCAGGTTCAGCAGCGGGAGGCTCTGTCGCAGCTGAAGGCTCTGTCGCAGGGGGAGGCTCATTTGCAGGGGGAGTCTCAGGAGCTGGCGTTTCTGGTGTTGCGGATGCTGGCGTCGCAGGTGCTTCTGGCGCCGCCGGTGTTTCTGTTCCGGGAGCTTCAGCTTCGCCAGCTTCCATCGCTGGTTCAGTCCCTGGTTCAGCCGCTGCGTTCGCTGGTACCAACTCCACATCGTTTGCTGGCTTGGTCGCATTGCCATCGGACAGACCTGAGTCCAATCCACCTAAACCTGTCGCACCCGAGCCTAATCCATCCATTGGCGGAAGCGTCATGCGATTGGCGGGATCCGCACCATCATCGCCGGGGCCAGCATTGATGGAGGCTTTCGTCAAGGAAACGGACGGCGTGTGCGTACCGAGCAACCACATCGTGAACGCACAGCTGAATCCCCAAACAGTCGCGATGATGACTGTGATCAACGTAAACGTGTCACCGGCTTTGCTGCCGAATGCGCTTTGGCCGCCAGGACCACCCAATGCACCGGTCAATCCACCACCGCGTCCCCGCTGAACCAGAATCAGCAGGATCAAAAACAGTGAAAGAAAGCCCATCAAAAAACCGAGCAGGGTTCCTGCAATTGACCCAAGTAACATAATGTCGTCCGTCCGTATCGAAAATGGTTTTAAATGGTTCTGGGAGGCAAAACGCTGCCAATTCTGGCGATTTAAGCCGCGTCAATGATTGCGATGAAGTCATCTGCATTCAAACTAGCACCGCCCACGAGTGCGCCGTCAATGTTCGGTTGCCCAAGCAATTCGGCTGCATTGTTCGGTTTCACGCTGCCACCGTACTGAATCCGCATCTGGCCGGCGATATCAGTTGAGAACAACTTGCCAAGGAGCGACCGAATGAAGGCATGCACTGCCTCAGCTTGCTCCGGCGAAGCCGTCTTGCCGGTGCCGATCGCCCAAACAGGCTCATAAGCGATCACGATCCCGGCGGCTTGGACATTCCCGAGCCCTTCCAAGGATCCGCGAATTTGAGTCTCGATGACTTGTTCCGTTTCATTGGCTTCACGTTGCTCAAGCGTCTCGCCCACGCACACGATCGGCACCAAGTTACCAGCCAATGCGGCGTGTAATTTTTTGCTGACACAGGCATCGGTTTCGCCCATGATCTGGCGTCGTTCGCTGTGCCCAAGAATCACCATTCGGCAACCGACGTCCGTCAACATCCCGGCGTTGACTTCGCCTGTGTAGGCTCCGTCACCGGCCGCGTAAAGGTTCTGGGCACCCAATTCGACTGGTGTTCCAGCAACCGCTTCGGCGACGGCGGACAGGTAAACAGCCGGCGGACAGAGAGCAACTTCGACGGGTGACTTGTCACCGACCGCGGCAACAATCTTTTTCGCGAGTTGGACAGCGTCACTGCGACGCGTGTTCATCTTCCAGTTACCAGCAATAATCTTGCGACGGGTCATGCAATCGCTTTCGGGAGCGGGGAAACGGTCTTATTCAGTAGCACAGCGAGTGCTTTCATCTGTTTTGCTAGTTCGTGATATTGGGCCGGCAACAACGCTTGGGGCCCGTCACTCCTGGCGACTTCTGGACAATCGTGGACTTCGATATGAACGCCATCAGCCCCGGCCGCAATGCCAGCCAAGGCACAGGCAGGGATCAAGTCCGGTCGACCGGTCGCGTGAGACGGATCGACAATGATCGGCAAGTGCGTCAACCCATGCACCATCGGAACCGCTGCGACGTCATACAAGTTCCGGGTCGCTGGATCAAAGCCCTTTACGCCTCGCTCACACAACACGACATTCGGATTGCCTTGCGACAGCACGTACTCAGCGCTCATCAGGAGGTCCGTGATCGTCGCGCTCATGCCACGTTTGAGCAACACCGGCCGGCTCGTCCTGCCGACTTCAGTCAGTAACACAAAGTTTTGCATGTTGCGGGCACCGACTTGGATCATGTCGGCATATTCAGCCACCACATCAACACAGCGAACGTCCGTGACTTCGGTAACAACTGGCATGCCGAAATGGTCACCGACTTCGCGGAGCAACTTCAGCCCCTCGACGCCGAGACCCTGGAATGCATAAGGGCTGGTTCGAGGCTTGTAGGCACCGCCGCGGAAAATATTGGCACCCGCATCACGGACGGCTTCGGCGATCCGAAACATGCGGTCACGATCTTCAACGCTGCATGGCCCCGCAATCATGCCAAGGTGTCCACCACCAATTTTCACGCCGCTAACATCAATGACGCTCGGTTCGGGGTGAGCTTCGAGCGACGCTAGCTTATAAGGAGGCAGCACAGGAATCACTTGGGCAACGCCAGGAATCGCCCGCAGCGGCTCTTCGATCAACTTTTCCTCATCGCCAATGATCCCTACGATCGTGCGGTACGTCCCGCGGCTCAAGTGAGCCTGGAGCCCCAACGCTTCGACACGCTCAAGCACATGCTCGATTTGCTCTTCGGTCGCTCGGCTGTGCAGGATCAGGATCAAGGTGGTTCGAATGCGGAGGGAACGGCGAGAAAACACGGGAAAGCCCGTCAGTTTAGTCTGCGTGTGCCAAGATCGTCGAGGCCACTCGGATATGATCTTGGTGTCGATTTATCCCTGTTTTTGATTGTTTCTCGGGGCTTCACTGCCATCGTTCTGGAATTCGCATGTCGGCGTCAAAAGAAATTCATCAATTAATCCAAAACGGCACAACCGCGGGACTGGGGACACTGGATGCCCACCACCACCCGTTCGTGACGCTCGTTAGCATCGCAGCCTCCGGCCCGACTTCCATCGCGATGCTGCTGAGTGACCTAGCCAAACATGCCCAGTTCCTCACCGTCAATTCAGCCGCGTCGCTTTCTGATTACCGATGACAGCGTCTCACCGGCCCAGCGAATGGCGGCTCCTCGGGTCACTCTCAGCGGCAACGTCCGCCGAGTCCCACGTAGCGAGGATGCTAACTTGCGCCAGCCGTTCCTGGACAAGCACCCACAGGCCGCTATGTACGCTGATTTCGGTGACTTTTCGATCTATGAATTCAGCGTCACCGAAGCCCACCTCGTGGCAGGCTTCGGGAAAATCCAAACCGTCCCAGCATCCGAGCTGGTCGGTTACCAGCACTCGAGCTGAACAGTCAATCGTTAGTTCGAACCTGACGAATCGGTTCCGATTTGAACCTTGATCGAACCGAGAACTCGCGTTAGCTCCCGCTCTTTACTGCCCACGAACAAAACGTTATCCAGAACGATGGCGCGTTTCTCGGTGCTGGGGTGCAATATCAATCGCCCCGCACCGAGCAGCATGTACTCGAATACGTCATTGATCTCTTTGTCCACTCGCAAGTTCGGTGCTGGATAGCGTTTCAGATCACTCAGGAAACCATGGTGATGCAGCAATTCATTATTGCGAAGCTCCCAGTAGTCCAGCCGCACACTGAATAGCACCGCAACATACATCACCATCATCGCGACAGTGAAACATATAAAAAACGTCGCGTTGGCCGCTGGCCGGATGCCGGCAAGCACACTCGCAAATGTCGGCAACAAGTCTGGCTTCAGAACGGTCAACATCCACAGACCAAGCCCCAGCGTCGAGATGATAAACACGAGCGTCAGCGAAGTCGCACGGGGAAAGTCGAAGATGATGACGAACATGTTGATCATCATCACAATCAGAAACAATCCCGTCATCGCGACCGGCAACGACTCGGTCGCGGGATCGACCGCGTGATAACCACCAAAGTACAAAACGATCGCCGCGATCAACGACACGATCAGCGTCGGATACATGAAGATGAACTTCGGGTACGGAACCAACAAAATCGAGTTGGTTTTGTTCGACGACTTTCCATGGTCATTTGACGAGGAGGTCGATCCGTCAGCTGCGTTGTCTTTTCCATCTTTCGATGTTTCGTCAGTTTTCATCGTCTATTTCCCACGGCTTCAAAGTTGATCACGACTGAAGAATGCTCCCGTACCAACAGGCAAGAATCCCGAGCGAACGAGGCGCGAGTTGGACACTTTTTCTCGACGCTCGAGCATCTTACCATCATCAGACTTGCGCCGCGTGTGTCCTCGAAACCCGAAATTCCCGTCAAAGTTCAAGCAACATGTCATTCAAGGCCACACGTTGAACTCGCCCCTGCTGGTTGCCGACGACGATGATATCATCTGTCGGATGAACTGCGAGTGAGCAGGCTCGCTCCGCGAAAACCACGACGTCCAAGACAACGGAAGCTGTCTCCGGATCGACAACCCGAACGTGGCCGTCGGCGCATCCGATGGCCAACCAGCTTCCACGACCAAACCAACCCATCGCGAGCGGGACGGAGTCCAATTTCACGAATCGCACCATCCGACCAATCGTCGGCTGCCAAAGTCGAACGGTGGAATCGTCACTGATTGTCGCGACCATGGACAGCCCATCCGCATTCGGCCGAACCGCCAGCCCCTGAATCGGGCCCGTATGATTGTTAAAAGTGCGAACCACTTGACCGGATTCGCCGTCCCAAACTCTCAAGCTGTTGTCCAAGCCGCCACTCAAAACGTTGCCGGTAAAGCCACCAAAGCTCAAGGCGGTGACGCCTCGCGAGTGCCCGACCAATCGGCGGACGACCGCGATCCGCTGAACATTCCAAATCACGATCTCGCGGTCCAAACCTGCCGTTGCCAATGTTTCGTCGCTACGCCATGCCACTTTCATCACGCAATCTACGTGATCCCCCATGGCAGCCAATAACTCACAACTTGGCCACGCCATCACGTGAACACGCCCACTGACCGCCGGATCGCCACCCGCCACAGCCAACCGTTTCCCATCCGGTGCAAATTCAACGTCGTGAATATTTGCCAACGAGATGTCAACCGATCGCTTGAGCTCTAACTCTGGCCAATTAAAGATAGCCAAACCACTCTGGGATCCCACAACAACCGATTCGCCATCCGGGGCAAAGGCGATCGCCGTGACAGGCGGGTCACTCGCCACAACTCGTTGCACAAGACACAGCCACAACGCAGCACATCGAATCGCATGCATCGCTAACTCAGCAATTCGGAAATGATGGTTGCATCGTGAGTCGCCACACGAACTGGCCGACCATCATCCGTGTGCAACTCCAATTTTGGGTCGATCCCCAAAAGCGTATAGATGGTCGCGGCAAGGTCACTCGGTGTAATCGGTCGATCCTTCGGACTCTCACCGACGGAATCGCTACTGCCAATGACTTGTCCGCCTCGAACGCCACCGCCCGCAAGCAAACAACTGAAGACGCGCGGCCAATGATCGCGACCCGCTGAAGCATTCAACTTCGGTGTTCGACCGAATTCGCCCATCACCACAATCAAAGTCTCGTCGAGCAGTCGACGATCGTGCAAGTCCGCGACCAAAGCCGTGAGCGCTAGGTCAAGCGACGGAATCAAACCCACACCCACTTGAGCGCCCGTGTAGCCCTCCTTCAATCGCGTCTTCAAATCATCATGCGTGTCCCAGCCTCGATTATTGACCGTCACGAATGGAACGCCTCGCTCAACCAGTCGTCGCGCCAATAAACAGCACTGCCCAATCGACTTGCCTCCATATCGCTTGCGAACATGCGGTGACTCATCAGATAAACGAAACGCACGTTTCGCGTCCGCGGAGGAAATCAGATCGTAAGCTCGATCCAAATCCGAGCCACTCGATACAACCGGTGAACCGCCACTCGAACTCAATCGATCCATGGCTTGCACGAATTCACGGCGCCGAGCAAGCCTTTCCAAATCCATTCCTGGGTACAAGTCTAAATCACGAACTTTGAATTCTGGCTTTGCCGGGTCACCGCCAACCGCGAAAGGCATTGCCGATCTCGGCAGGTAACCCCCGCCAGAAAAACTTGCACCGCCAACGCGAAAATCTGGCACCGCGACGTGCGGCGGCAACACGCTCGCTGCTTCGCGAACGTGCGATAACACGGCCCCAAACGTCGGATACTCCAACACGGGCGTCGGCTTGTACCCCGTCATAAGATAATGTGTCCCAAAGTTGTGTTCCCCAAGCGGCGACGTCATCGAACGGATGATGGCGAACTTGTCGATCATCGCCGCGGTGTTCGGTAAGCATTCGCCAAGTCGAACTCCAGCCAGCGGAGTTGCGATTGAGCCGAGCGGCCCGCGAACCTCAGTCGGCGCATCCGGTTTCGGGTCAAACGTTTCCAGGTGACTCGGACCCCCGTCGAGCCAAATGAGGATGCAAGACTTTGCTCGCCCAAAACTCGGCTCCGTTGTTTCGCCCGCGGACACGCGTCGCAATCGAAGCATGTCACCAAGCCCCAATCCGAGCGCAGTTAAGCCACCCACTCGCAGCGAATCACGGCGACTCAGGTCATTTGTATATCGAGTGGCTTGTTCTATCGGGTGCATAGTAGATCAGTGGTTCGTGATGAATTCCTGGCTGTTCAATAAGCCCCAGACAAAGTCTTCGAACAACTTTCGGCGATCCTGGGGATTCGACTTTTCAAACGCAGCACTCCAGTACTGGCGTTCGCCATCGGATGGCTTGCGACTCAGCGCGAGTTCGTAGAACTCATCAACAATGACGTCCGCGTTTGCGTTCACTGCGACGAGTTGACTCAATCGATTATTCGCTGCTGTAATCCGCTGGTTCAGTATCGGGCCATTGATGAGGTGCAGCATCCGTGTGAGCCCACCGGCTGAGTTGCCACTGGACTCACATGACTCCTCACGCGAACAACGGCCCAAGACATCGAGCGTCTCGGATGCCGTTGCACTGTCGACAAGCATGACCGCTCGCGTCCCACTAGGCTCATCGCCATATCGTTCATGCAGTCCAATCACGTCGCTCATCGCATCTGCCAAAACTTCTGGAGATAACGAGCGGGAAAACGCATGCGAATAAAACGAAACGTCGAATTCGTTTCCATCGAATGGTGCCCCGCGAGCGTAGGTCGAACTCATGGCGATGGTTTGCAAGGTGCGGCGTATTTGATAGCCATGATCAATGAAGTCTTTCGCGAGCTGATCCAATAACTCTGGATGGGTCGCTGGATTCGTCGAACGAAAATCATCGGCTGGCTCGACAAGGCCGCGCCCCATCATCGCTTTCCAAAGTCGATTGACGATCGCTTTCGCAAAGTACGGGTTGCTCGCATCCGTCACCCAAGAGGCCAAGGCTGCTCGTTGATCGCCCTGAACATCGAGAAACGCTTCCCCTGGGATTCGTGGTTTCGCTGGTTCACCGGTGCGAGGATGCGTGACTTCGCCACGTCGAGTGACGCTCACCACGCGTCCCGATTGGACTTTGGCGAAAATGGCGGCCAAACCGTGGTAATCGTCTTGGGTCCAGCGATCCAGCGGATGGTTGTGGCAATTCGCACATCGCAACCGGCTGCCCATCAATAACTCGCTCACGAACTCGGCTTGCTCGCGAGCTCCGGCAACCGTGCGATAAAAATTGGCAGGACCCATGACGTGCGTATCTCCGTCCGCCAGGAGCAACGTCCTCACCATGTCATCATAACCCGTTCCATCAGCCACACACTGTTTCAACCATGCCTGATACGCCAACAGACCCTCACGCCCGTCAGGAGTCGCGCGAATCCGAAGCAACTTCGCTAGCTGCATCGTCCAGTAGTCTGTGAACTCCGGCGATTGCAACAGTCGATCGACGAGCTTCTCACGCTTGCTTGGGTGATCACTGGTCGCGAATTCGCGAACCGTCTCCATCGCTGGCAACTGACCTGTCAAATCCAGGCTCACACGGCGCAAGAATGTAGCATCGGTCGCTGGGGGTGATACCGGGATTCGTAATTGAGCAAGCCGATCCGCGACCACGTCGTCGATAAAGTTTCGCCTCGTCGCGACCACGTACGAAACATTTTCGTCCGACCAAGGCACGAGCAATTCAATCGGTACCACATGGTGAAGGTAGCGTGCAATGACGAGATGTCGACCGCGACGAAGCACCGTGGCAACTGCTGTCTCCGGGTCAATCACGACTGAGCCTGGATCCTCCGCCGTGAACACCGTCCACTGCGTCACATCGAACTCGCTGCCATCGGAGAACGAAGCTGTCGATGCCAGCGCAACACTTGATTCCAGCGACTGCAGCGTTTGCCGACGCGGCGAAACGATGAACTCACGCAGGTGTTTATTCGTCTGGTTCGTTGCTCCTTGTCGGACCCAATTCCGCAACCGTTCTGCGCCCGATCCATCATCGTCGAGGCGATATCCGCCGCCGTGTGAAATGGACTCCGTCGGTTTCAGAACAACCAGGCTATCGTCCGGTTTTGCTAGATTGACCCGACGTCCCTCAAGATCAAACACGATCGATTGGTAATCCAACTCTGGGTCACCGCCATACAGCGACAACCTAAATCCGCCTCGCCCCACGGCGGCTCCATGGCACGCGCCGGTGTTGCAACCTGCTTTTGTCAGCACCGGGATGATGTCGTTTTCGAAGTCGACGACATACTCTTGCCGCAAAGTGGCCTGGTCGTCGGCATGCGAGGAGCGGTCGTCGGCATACGCGGAGCCAGACACAAGGTGCATGAGCATCCACCAACTCAGACCATATCGCCCGTATGTCGTCGTAATCATGGACGTGCAGGGCGATCCGCCTCAATCGCTGGAACGTCACCGCCTCCGGTCACCTCAACGATGGCTTTCATGATTTTGGGACCATCCGATTGTAATTGAGGCTGGATCAAAGCAAAGTTCTCGGTCACCTTACCCTCGTTGCCAATCAACACGGTGAGCGTCACATCACGGTTCAACCCATAAGCGCCAGGGCCTTCAATGCCATCATGCGAAATCGAATACGTCACTCCCTCGGGCAATTGTTTGTGAACCATATTGACCCATTGGTTGGTTTCCGTTGGATCGTCGGTGAGAAAGACCACGTGGCTATTCAGCCCCGCGTCGCTCTTCGTCGCCGCAAACTCCATAATCTTGCGAGTTAGCGAATAAGCTGGCCTCGTCCTGGCGTGAAAGAAAATCACAACCAGCGGCTTCAAATCAGCGTCCTTCACAAGATCGGCATCTTTACCGTCTTGGTCCCCCAGCACGACCTTCACCGGGAGCGGCGGGAACGCCTCACCCACCTGCGGCCCTGAAAAAACAGGTTCGTCTGCCGCCGCGACAGAAAAACTGATCAATAACGTGACACACCCAACCCAACATCGAAACAACATTCAAGTCACCTCACGACGTTTTGCGGTCAACCATAAATCTCCAACACAATAGAGTCTAGCGTGAATCGAGGCACAGAAGCGTTTCGAATTGGCAAAGAGTTTTCGCGTTCTTGGTCATTTTCGCGATCTTGGTCAAATGGGTGGCAAATCGCCACGACCTCCGAATCCTGAATTGAGAGACGACGCAAATAGGTACGTCGCAAACACGCCCGCATGCCCTACAGTATGACGCTCGACAGCATGTCGAACCAAGAGTGTTTGGACATTTCGAACGACGCCACCGGCGTTGCCTCTGGCTTTCGCTAGGACAAGAAAACAAATCATGCCCGACAGTCTGTATTTAGCAACCAACGAAAACGCCACAGGAAAGCGAATGGTCGCCTTAGGCGTCATGGAACTGGCCGTTCGCCGCTTTGAACGAGTCGCTTTCTTTCGCCCTATCGTGCACGGCAACGCTCGGGATGACTTCAGCATTCGATTGATGCGTTCGCGCTACCCGCTTTCCGCGTCGGCCGAGCAAATGGCAGGCGTCTCGCGAGCCGAGGCTCGTCAGCTTCTTGCCGATGACCGTTATGATGATCTCATCAAACAGGTCCAACAGCGATTCAAGTCGCTTCAACGTTCTTCGGATTTCACGATCGTCGAAGGAACGAGTTTTCATGGACTCGCCAGCGAAATCGAGTTCGAACTGAATGCCGATTTTGCAACGAATCTGGGTTGCTCGATCTTGCCGATCTACTCCGCCATGAACAAGTCGGTGCAAGAGTGTGTCCAGTCCATTCTCATCGGTAACGACAGCCTCAATGACCGCGGTGGGAGCGTACTCGCGACAGTCATCAACCAAGTGCCTCTCACACTCGAAAACGAACTACGTCAAGCATGCGCGGCCGCGTCCTTGGATGCGAACGCACCGCTATACTTTCTGCCCGAGGAAGCGTTGCTTCGCCAACCGACACTTCGAGAATTCCAGGCTGGCTTAGGCGCGACCGTTTACTGCGGCGATGATGCTTCTCTGGATCGCGAAGTCGCACAGCTAAAAATCGCCGCGATGCAATTACCAGACTTCCTCGAACGTTTGATCCCTGGAAGCCTTGTCATCACTCCCGGTGATCGCAGCGACATTCTCGCCGGGTGTGCACTCGCAAGCATGCACGCCGACGCGCCATCGCCTGCGGGCGTCGTGTTGACGGGCGGTTTGTTGCCACCACGTTCGGTTGAACGCCTGGTTCGCATTTCGGGTGGCATGCCGATTCTTGTGAGCAATGACGACACGTTCACTGCGGCAAAAAAAGCTTCGCTCGTGCGGGCTGAAATCAGCGAGTACGCACCGCGAAAAATCGACACGGCGATCGGCCTGTTTGAACGCTTTGTTGACTGCGATGAATTGGCGACTCGTTTGCAAGCGCCGGACCGGCATCAAGTCACACCACTTCTGTTTGAGTATTCATTGATCCAAAAAGCTCGCGAGCAGCGAGTTCGCATCGTACTTCCCGAAGGCAGCGAACCGCGGATCTTACAGGCCGCCGATCTGCTTCGACGACGCGATGTTGCCGATATTGTCTTACTCGGTGACCCGAATGTTATCCGTGCCTGTGCTGGACAAATCGGTGTGACACTTCCCGATACTGGATTCGAAATCATCGATCCGCTGACCAGTCCGCTTCGAGACCAGTTCGCGCAAGAGTATTTCGAGTTGCGAAGACACAAGGGAATTACCCTTGACGTCGCGAGCGACCGAATGACTGACGTGAGTTACTTTGGCACGATGATGGTCCGCCGTGGACTCGCCGGTGGCATGGTTTCGGGAGCCGTGCATACCACAGCCAACACGATTCGACCCGCCTTCGAATTCATTAAGACTCGCCCAGGCGTTCATGTTGTCAGTAGCGTGTTCTTCATGTGCTTGAGAACAGGCGTCCTTGTTTATGGCGATTGTGCGGTCATTCCAAATCCGTCCGCTGAGGAATTGGTCGAGATCGCGATCAGCAGCGCCGATACCGCAGCACAGTTCGGTATCGCCCCGCGTATCGCAATGCTCTCGTACAGCACTGGTGAAAGTGGCCAAGGCGAAGACGTCGAGCGAGTTCGACGCGCTACGGCATTGCTACGAACAAAACGCCCCGACTTGCTCGTCGAAGGTCCAATTCAATACGACGCTGCGATCGATCCGACCATCTCCGCGACAAAGCTCCCTGGCAGCCAAGTTGCTGGTCGTGCAACAGTACTTGTCTTCCCAGACTTGAACACCGGTAACAACACGTACAAAGCGGTTCAACGCTCCGCCGGTGCGGTTGCGATCGGCCCCGTGCTGCAAGGCTTAAACAAGCCGGTCAACGACTTGTCACGTGGCTGTACCGTTGCCGACATCGTCAACACGGTCGCGATCACCGCAATCCAAGCTCATTCCAACGCAGGACCCATCGAGTGAATGTTCTCGTTTTCAACGTCGGCAGTACGACACTTAAATACGCATGCATCGACACGACAAGCGGCATTCGATTGACGCACGGCCTTGTGGACCGGATCGGTCAAACCGGCGGCGATGCCGTCGACCACGTGATAGCAGCTTGTGCGGCTCTCGACGCTCATGCGAGTATCCGGCTCGATGCGATCGGTCACCGTGTGGTTCAAGGAGGTGACATCTTTGCGCAACCAACTCTGGTGACCGAATCTTCGCTAGCAAGACTCGCCACGCTAGACTCACTCGCACCGCTTCATAATCCGCCCGCGAGAAGAGTGATTGACGCAGTCGTGAACTGTCGTTTGACGATTCCGCAAGTGATGGTCTTTGACACCGCATACTTCGCGAGCTTGCCGCCCAAAGCCTATCGATACGCCGTCCCAGAATACATCTACAGAGACTATAGTGTGCGTCGATACGGAGCCCACGGTACATCGCACCGATTCGTCACGGAGACCGCACTCCAATTCATCCCAGGGGACGCGAGCAGTGCTCGAATCATATCACTGCATCTCGGTGGCGGAGCAAGCGTGACCGCCTCCGTCGGCGGCGTTGCGGTCGAAACATCCATGGGCATGACACCCTTGGAAGGCCTCGTCATGGCGACGCGCAGCGGCGATATCGACCCTTCGGTGCCTCTGCACTTGATCCGCAATGCAGGGATGTCGCCTGAACAAGTTGATAAAATCTTGAATAAAGAAAGTGGACTGCTCGGCATGTGCGGCGAAGTGGATATGCGAGCGATCCTTTCTCGATACGAGCAAGGGGATGAACCTGCTCGTCTCGCGATCGACGTCTACATTCATCGTCTCGTGAAGTACATCGGTGGCTACACCGCAATCCTCGGTGGTCTGGATGCGCTTGTCTTCACCGCCGGCGTGGGAGAGAACTCCGACGTCATTCGCGAACTCGTGACAACTCCTTTCGCTTTCCTCGGACTCAAGATCTGTCCCCAGCGAAATGCCGAAAGAGATCGAGACCAACGAGTTGTCGACATTAGCGAAGCGGCTTCCCCCATTCGAACGCTCGTCGTCGCAACCAACGAAGAACTGGCTATCGCCCAACAAACCGACGAGCGAGTCCTTAGTTCTTCCCAACTGGATGCCCGGTCGAACGTGTTTGAAGCACCTCGAAGTTCGCCGTGGTGATAAAGCCGAATCCCAAATCATCCCGTCGATGACTGCCTACAACCGAATTCGAGAACGCCCTGGGGAAACAACAACCCGCTGAGTTCTTCGACTTTGCCGCCATTGAAGCCGATGGAACGCAAGTCGAAACATCGGGCGAAAAGAAGCAAAGGATCGGAATCAACAACGATCCAACGGCATTCGTGATCACGAATAGTTCGATCCTACTCGCTCCATCAGAAAAAGTACGCTTTCGTCGAATGAGCCAAAATGTGGGGTGAAAAGATAAGTACAATCACTTGTATTCAATTTTCCTGCTGTCCATTTTTTGCCATCAGCTTTTGACGTCGCTCCTGTTCGAATTCCGGCTGTTGCCTCCACGAACCGAGTTGCAAGCGGTCAACTCATCCGCGATACCGACGCCTGGAGAAAAGTCATCGGAGCTGATAATGATAAAATCCTATCCCGACTACGATCCGTCAGCGGCGGAGCCAACCAGGAAGAAAAACGGACAAAACAATGAAGCCGATCTTCTCACTTTTCACGGTGCTGTTGCTCGCGCCACTGGCCGCGCTGCAAGCTGACGATCAACCGGCTGACGCTGAAACGAATATCCTCTCGCCGAATCTGGCAACGAATCCCGAATCACGCTCGATGCTCCGAGGCGATTGGTTGCCAGAGGACCCGCAGCGGATTGACTACAACAGACTTCCACGAGTGCCAAGCCTGCACACGGTCATCAGTGATGTGCGCGATGTGCAGGCCAAACAATCGCCAGCGAACGCTCTGAACAAGAAGACAGGCGGTGTGAACCGGCACAAATACCTCGCGCATTACGATGGCCAGTTTTGGGCCATGTGGAGTGATGGACCGGGCGTCGAGGACCGAGTGGGCCAGCGTGTGAAGTTCGCCACCAGCGCCGATGGTTTGAAATGGAGCACGTCGCAGTTCATGACGCCCATTCCGCCCAATTCCGGCCCCGATTCGCCGCACTATGGTGCTCGCACGGACAAAGGTATGCGCTGGATCTCACGCGGCTTTTGGCAACGCGAGGGTGAACTGCTCGCGCTCGCGTCGCTAGATGAAGCGGCCGGCTTCTTCGGCAAGGGCCTGGAACTCCGAGCGTTTCGCTTCGACAAAGCCACCGGCGAATGGTGCGATGCAGGTCTCGTCTTCAAAAACACCATCAACAACTTCCCACCACTCAAACTTAGCACTGACGACTGGATGATGTCCCGCCGCGCCTTCGACTACAAAACGAGCGGCGTGCATTTCCTCGTCGGCGGCGTAAAGTCGCTCGATGACTGGAAATCGTTCCCTGTGCTCGGCAGCGCCTCGGAGTTGAAGGCCGAGGAGCCCGATTGATGGATTTTGCCGGACCGCAGGCTCGTCGCAGTCTTTCGTGACAACCGCCGCAGCGGCTTCCTCTACCGTGCCCTCTCCAGTGATAACGGACGCACCTGGACCACGCCAGTGAAGACGAACTTCCCCGATGCCACCTCCAAAATCAGCGGCCTGCGTCTGCGTGATGGCCGCTATGTCCTCGTCTCCAATCCGAATCCAAAGAAGCGTGATCCGCTCACTCTTTCCATCAGCGATGACGGCCTCGTCTTCACCAAAATGCTCTATCTTGTCGGCGGACGTCACATTGATTATCCGCACATCATCGAGCACGGCGACAGCCTCTTCATCGCCTTCGCTGGAGGCAAACAAACCGTCGAAGTGCTGAAGGTGAAACTCAGCGATGTCGACGCGGTGATGATGCCGGAAACACCCTTGATCGAGGCCCCAAATCCATGAAGAAATACTCGCTTTCACTAATCACCCTGCTGCTATTGGCGCAGTTGACCTCACTCGATGCCGCTGATGCAGCGAAACTGAAGCCGAACATCCTCATTCTTTACGCCGACGATCTCGGTTATGGAGACGTTCAGTGCTATAACTCGAAGCGTGGCAAGATTCCTACTCCACACATCGACGCACTCGCGACACAAGGGATGCGTTTCACCGACGGACATTCGTCGTCAGGCGTTTGCACGCCATCGCGTTATACGTTGCTGACCGGACGTTATCATTGGCGGACTCAACTACAGAGCGGAATCGTTGGAGTGTTCGGCGAACCGTTGATCGCCGCGGATCGAGTTACTGTCGGCACGCTAGCGAAGCAGCATGGTTATCGCACCGCCGCGATTGGTAAATGGCATCTCGGTTGGAACTGGCCCGTCACCGAAGAACAACGTCCGTTACTTAAACCCTCTCCAAAGCTCCTAGACGACGCGAGCAATGCCGATAAGAAAGCGGCCGAAGCTGAGGCGATTGCCACCCAAGAGCAGATCGCCGCGTGGCGCGACATCTTTTCCAAATCCATCGACGGCGGCCCAACGACGCGCGGGTTCGACAGCTACTTCGGCACCGACATTCCCAACTGGCCACCGTTTTGCTTCATCGAGAATAATCGGACGGTTGGAATTCCCAGCGAGTTTCTCCCGGCGAGACTCTTGAAGAACAACCAGGCCAGCAATCAAGGTCCAGCGTTGAATGACTGGACACTGGAGCCCATTCTCCCAACGCTCGGCGATCGCGCTGCGGCGTTCATCACCGATGCCGCGAAAAAGCCCGAACCGTTTCTGCTCTACCTGCCATTCACCTCCCCGCATACACCACTGTCGGTGAACGACGAATGGAAAGGCAAGAGCGGGCTCAATCTCTACGCCGACTTGGTGATGGAAACGGATGCCGTCGTCGGTCGGGTGCTCACGGCGTTGGACCAAAGCGGCGCGACGGACAACACACTTGTGATTTTCACCTCTGACAACGGGTGCGCGCCTTACATCGGCAAGCCCGATCTCGAAATGATGGGCCACTACCCGAGCGGCCCGCTGCGTGGAGCCAAGGCAGACGCTTGGGAAGGCGGACATCGAGTGCCGTTCATTATCCGCTGGCCGAACAACGTCCAACCCGGCTCCACGTGCGACCAACTCGTGCACCAAGCCGACTTGATGGCCACAATCGCCGAAATCCTTGGCACCACACTGCCATCCAATGTTGGCGAAGATAGCTTCAGCCTAGTGCCACTGCTCAAGGGCGAAGATCGGCCAATCCGAGAGCACGCCGTTAGTGCCAGCATCCGAGGTGTTCCAGCCATACGCAGCGGTTCGTGGAAATACATCCCCGCACCCGACTCCGGCGGTTGGGGTACCGGTGGTGATCAATCGCAGCCCGTGCAGCTCTATAACCTGGCCGACGATATTGCCGAAACCACGAACCTCGCCGCCGCGATGCCGGAGACCGTCGCCGACATGAAAGCACTACTCGAAAAACTCATCACTAATGGCCGCAGCACGCCCGGCGCTCACCAGCCAAATGATGTCGAAGTGAAACGCTATCCTGCAAACCTCACTTCCACACGCAATAAAAAGACGAACGTAAGCAAGTAGAGGCATACAACTCAATGATGAATCTAGAACTTAAACACACCGCAAACATGCGCCTTAGCCTTTTCCTGTTTGCATCGTTGCTGAGCGTTGGTGTCCAGCACGTCGCTGCTCAGGTATCACAACGTGCGGCTCCACCGAATTTCGTGTGGATCATCGCTGACGACATGTCACTTGACGTAGCGGCTTATGGATTGAAGCAAGTCAACACACCACATTTAGATCGCCTGGCCGATGAAGGATGCCGCTACACCCGCGCCTATGCGAGTGCACCGGTCTGCAGTAGTTCACGCTCCGCTTTCATTCTCGGTTGCTACCAAACCACCACGGGCTTACATCCCCATGATATCGAGAACCCGCAACCTCTAAGCTCGCCATACCAGCATCTACCGGGTCTGTTGCGCCAAGCGGGTTGGTTTGTGACCAACACGACGGCGCACGGCGCGATACGCAGTGGCAAGATCATCAAGAAGGGCAAGACGCACTACAACTTTGCGCACAATGCGGCGGAGATGTATGATGGAGACGACTGGAGAAAGCGAAAGCCCGGGCAACCGTTCTTCGCTCAGTTTCAAATCACCGAGCCACACCGTCCTTTCCCCATCCCCACAACTTTCGATGAGGACAAACTCAGCGATATTGAATTGCCGCCAAACTATCCTGATGTGCCTTTAATGCGGCGTGATTGGTACGCATATCAGCGCAGTGTCGAAGTCGTGGATCAACGAGTCGGTGCGATCATCGATCAACTCCGTGCCGAAGGCGTTCTGGAGAATACCATCATCATGTTCTTCGCCGATCATGGACGGCCGATGCCATGGGGCAAGCAATGGTTGAACGTTGAAGGGCTGCACGTTCCTTTGATAATCCGCGGGCCAACCACGACACCCGATAGTATCGAGGATCGTCTTGTCAGTCTCATCGACCTCGCTCCATCCATGCTGGAACTTGCCGGGCTGACTGTTCCTCAGTGGATGGAGGGCAAACCGATTCTCGGCACCGAATTTCCAGATCGCAGCGTTTTGTTTGCCGCGCGTGATCGCTGTGGCGATGCGATGGACCGCATTCGTGCGGTGATTGGCCGAGACTATTGGCTTGTACAGAATTTCAATACCAATCTGTCACGACTCAATTGGTCAGGCTACAAAGAGGCGAATTATCCCGGAATGCCACTGCTGCGAGAACTGCAAGCTTCAAACAGCCTGGACGCGCTGCAGTCGCGTTGGCTGGCTCCGACGCGATCGCCAATCGAGTTCTATGATCTGAATAATGATCCGCTGGGCTTGTACGATGTCGCCGAGAATCCCGAGTATGCGGCGACCATCGCCGCAATGCGCCAACAACTCGAAACCTGGATCCACGAAAGCAACGATCACGGTGTGTCAGGCGATCCGGCCACAGAACCGCCGATGGAAAACATCCAGAAAACAAAACTCGCCACGTACCAACGCACCTGGAAGACTCGCATCAAGACATCCGAACCCACTGATGCTGAGCGTTTGACGTGGTGGAAAAAAAGCTATGGATTGGAGTAACGGTACGAATAGAAATGCCCGTCCATTGAACCGAGCCTTCACAGCTACCTGTGATTTCGAGAGGCTCACCTAAAGCCTGGGGCAACCTTTGCAGGCAAATGAGTAAGGACTCCGGTGACCGATCATCGGCAGGAACTATGACAAACACTCCAGCGGCTTTGCGTTTGATATCTTGGGTTGCGAACGCCGCAGATAATCATTTAGAACATCGACACCGCAGTCAAACTCATTTCGGTCGTGCTTCTTCCTGAGTGACTTCCATTCCTGGCCGGACTGACTTCACCATTGTGATGGCATCGGCAACTGTATGGGCCTTCTCCGACACGAGCAGCACTCGCGGGAGTTGATGGTTTACAGCAAGTTCAGGACACGATCAGCGAGTCCCCCGTCAACCTGGGATCGTGGGTCGAGCACAATTTTCATGTTGCCGGCTGAAGCGATCTTTTCGAGTACTTCCAACTCTCGAAGTCGCATCAGCGTTGGGTTGTCCGTGAGCAGCTTTGCCGTGTTGGCTTGGCTTCGCATGGCCGCTGTTTCCTCGCGGCGTGCGATCAAGTTGGCCTCGGCCGCCTTCTTAGCTTCGATTACCTTGTTCATCAAATCTTTCATGTCGCCAGGAAGGATGACGTCGCGGATACCGACCGACACAACTTCCAAACCAAGCACGCCGGCGCGGTCTCGGACGTTCGTTTCGAGTTCCTCGATTAGATCATCCTTGCCGCTTCCCGCTTGTCCCGATAGGAACACGTCGAGTTCACGCGTACCCACCGATGAACGCAACGCAAGCTGCATTTCGCGGTAGATCGATTGACGCACGTCGTCCGACGCTGCTGGATGATTCGTCTGCGTTTCTTGCATGGCGAAACCATCGTGTTGCTGCGAGACGACTTGCGACCGAGGTCATTTGTCTCTGCCAGCCGATTCGACGAAGCAACCGAATGCCCGCCAGCTTCAATTGTGGACGCTGATGCTTTGCAACATGATCGAACTTTTGGAGCCATCGGTTAATTTTCAAACAAGATGGCGGTGATGCGTGACGGGAGTCAAGCGTGTATTGAGGAGCCTTGAGGGAGCTAGTTCTGGTGAGATCACGGCAACTCTCATAGAATGAATTGTATGCATCACAAACGCGGTGACTTGCTCCTCTCAGCCCTCTTGCCGAACGCTTTACCATGGCAGCTTCCGACAAACGAATGCTCGATTTCCACACCGGCGACGAAGTCATCGCCGAGATCCAGCGACTTCGAGCAGTTGGCTACATGAAGTCGAAGAACTGGAATCTCACTCAGGCCTGCGAGCATTTGACGGCGACCATGTCCGGAGGAATGGACGGCTTCGGTTTTCGTCTGCCATGGATCTTACGATCCACGATCATCAAATGGGTATTCAATCGCATGTTGCGAACACGAAAAATGTCGAGCGGGCCCACACTCAAGCGACTCAAGCCCAAGGCAGTGAACGGTCCTGACGACGATGCGGTCATCGACATCTGCATCGCAACGATCGAGCGGGCCAAGACATTCGAGGGACCCATTGAAGACTATCCGTTCCTCGACGACTTGGATGTCAACGATTGGCGTCAATTCATGTGGATGCACGCAGGACATCACCTTGGCTTTTTGATCCCCCACGAACCCGCGAATTGATCAATGCACGCGATCACTGGACGAACCAGGGCGAGGATTTCCCCGGGACCCGATGCCGCCGGGCGCACACGTGGCCGTTCGATGGTGATGCCGGCAAACTCCTCATCGCCAATTCCTTTAAAATTGGGATTCGCATCGACCCTAAACGCGTTAGCAACTGCATGAGCACCAAGCAAAACATTCCCATCTGGCAAGTCGATGTGTTTGCCGACGGGTCGTTCATAGGCAACCCAGTAGCAGTATGCATCCTCGACGAATAGACGCTGACCTATCGTTCTTCGAAGAAACCACCTCACACATCTGTTTTTTGATCCGCATTTCAATTCAAGCAAATCCGTGGCTAATTTATCCGACTCTGATCTGACCCGAGGCGAGATCGACCGCATTATCATGATGGCGTGGGAAGACCGCACCAGCTTTGACGCGATCCGTGATCAGTTTGGGTTGTCGCCTGGAGACGTGATCAAGCTGATGAGGCTTGAAATGACCTCAAACTCGTTCAAGATGTGGCGGAAACGAACTCACGGACGAACAACGAAACATGAACTGAAGTTTGCGGAAACCGACGCCGGCGACCAGATCCGTCGTTTCCGAGCGAAATCGCAACGCGGGTGAGCCGATGCCTCGGCATCACCCCAGACGGCGTGATGCGTTATGATATGGTCATAAAAAAACGTGACGACAACGCTCCGGCGACTGCACCTCCAACCGGACACGCGGCAAACATGGCGAACGTTTCTACACTCACTTTGAAGACTACTTTCGTTTCATCAGCGATCCGAACTATTGGCCCAACGAATAACTTGTCCGAACAAGCGATTCGATTTGTGGCCATTCATCGTCGGATGACCCAGGGAACGCGGACTATCGCTGGCCAATCTTGGTTCGAGCGAATTCGCACTGTGGTGGTGACGTGCGAACAGCAAAGCAAAAGTGTATTCGAGTTTCTGGTCGGGTCGGTCGCGAGCCATCTACGTGGTGAAAGCGCACCGACCTTGCTTCCGGTTGGCAGCGACAGCTCGTAAAAGGTAACTGTTTACGGCATTTGGCCGTGAACGGTTACGAAAAACTTTGGGCACTCGATTCGTTTGCTACATGGCATTAACATCCATGTAATGCCGAGTCCACAGACTCTGACTTATCGCGGCCCAGGAACGTTCACCTGGCCGGACTTTACGCACGTCGCGTGCGAGTTCCGTTGCTGCATCCGATTCCAACTTGGGTTTTGCAATGAGTCAAAGACGCTCTCAAGTGGTTCCGCAGCGACGCGTGGATGCGCATCGATCAACTTCGCTTGAAGGTGGATCGAAGCATATCGGACGGCTTCTTTGAGGGTAAGACACTAAGGCTACTGCCCTTTGGTTACATAGGAATGCCTCGACTGGATGAGCTCGGCCGGCCAATGATCAATCGCAAAGACAAGTGTGAAATGAATGTGTTCATCGATAACGAAAAGGCTGAAAGTTCTGGCTTTTAATCGGAAGCTAAAGGGAAAACAGGTTATTGAATTTTCGATTTCTATTCTGCTGGTCGCTTAGAACCAGTTCGCGGATTGTTTCCGAGAGCTGGTCCTGCTGCCAGCCACACTCCAATTCTGAGACTCGCATTGCATCAGACTTGCTAACAGATTTAATGACTGCTCGGATCGCGTACGCAGCAGCTCCAAGCCCATGGTCCGCCATGTGAGCGGTTGCCACAGCATGCCCCGCTGATCTCGCGACTTCGATTGCAGCCGAATTCGACACTTCTCTCGCGGCGGCATGAGCGCCGAACGCGGCCTGCCTCGCCTGTGCGACTGTCGCATTGCCAATTACCCATTCTCGGGCAATCGCAATCGCATGGCACGGCCGAACGTCGCTGGGATTGGCTTCGGTAAATAAATGCAAAACGTGCTCAGCACAGTCAGCCGCCCAAGCAACGAGCAAACGATGCGTCTCCACATCGAGGTCGCCGCCACGATGAATAGCAACGAACCGTGGATCACGACTGCCTGAGTAGCGTTTCATCTAACCGGCCTCGAAATCTGGCTTTAAGGAACGCAGTTGCGAAGTCACTAACTTACGAAACTCCATCAGCGTTGGGTGAGTAGAGCGGGCTCTCTCTTCCAAATTTAGCGTAAAGCTTGCACTTGGTCGATTGAGCGTCGCCCCCTCCCAGAACCGGACGTGCGCTGTTAACGCATCCGGCTCCCCACGATGGCTATCCCGCGCTGACGAAT
>JBGSNA010000093.1:0-2153 GCA_041739875.1 Pirellulaceae bacterium | reverse complement strand
TGAGCTTCACGCTGGAAACGCTCGCCAAGTTGCGACGATGCTTGCGTCTCACGTGGCAAAACTTTAATGGCGACATCGCGATCCAAGCTCGATTGACGGCCACGGTAGACCGCCCCCATTCCTCCTCGGCCGATCAACTCGATCACTTCGATTCCGGAAATCAGCGTATTCAGTTCCTCGGGCGATGGAGCGACGAAACCTGAAGGGCTGGACGGATGCCCCGTGGTGGTCCCCGCTAATTCAGGACCCAATTCAGGTCCGGCCGCCGATGATGCCTTTGCCTCTTTCGCCAAACATGCGGGGCAAAACTCAAACTCAACCCCAGCCGTCAGCTTGGTCCCACAACTTTCACAGGTGTTCGAATCAGTCATGAAAGGTCCTCCGTTTTTTCAACAATCGTAACGAGCCAGTTTGCTCAACAAGCTCTACCGAATCCGCATCCGAGTGTGACTCGCCTTTTCAAGCATGCTCTAGAAAAACATGAGCCGATGAATCGGAGCGACTAATTGGCCTTCAGCACATTCAAAATCCAATCGACTTCCTCTTCGATTGAGTCTTCGTCTGCCAAAGTCGAGGCGATTGCGTTTCTTAGATGCTGGCCGTAACAAGCTCGGAATCGGGAGACTGCCTTTCGAGCGGCCACCTCCGAAATTCTTAATTGCGACGCGAGTGACGGGTAATCCAGACTCGAAGAACGCAGGCTGGGCACGAACAAATCAAATCTCAATCGATCACCTTGAACTTCGTATTCTTCTCGAAGTCGGTCGATTGCTTGCTCGAGCAGCGATAATGCCCAAGCTCGATCAAATTCCTGTTCGGGGGCTGACTGCGAGGTCCGATTTCGTCGGTACATCTGGTCGGCAACGGCAAAATCCAGCGAAAAGACGTCACGATTGCCACCACGCTTCTGAGCTTGAGAGGCTTGGTACTCAGAAGCAAGGAAATTCTTGACCGCCGTCAACAGGAATGCGCGAAATCGACCTCGCTCGCGATCCGCCATTCGAAACGTCTGCAACGAAATGACTTTACAGAAGAAGGCTTGCGTTAGGTCTTCCGCCCGATGCGTGTCCGAAGTGCGTCGACGAATGAATGCGTAAACAGGATACCAGTACTGCTGGCACAACTTGGCAAGTGCATCCGCAAACTCAGGAGTATCCAATCTCGCCAACACACTCCATTCCGTCGTATGAAAGCCGTTAGACGACGAAGATTGCCTCGAAGAAAGCCGCCCAGGCGGATGAGACAAGCTAGAAAGGGGCCGAGGATGGGTCATCGTGATCAACCGACTCAAAATCGTGGTTTAGTACCGGTAGCTGTTCGAAATTGCGGATTGGATTTCCATGCCTTCGAGCCCTCTCGTGCTTTCAGGCATTTTGCTGCCAGCCACGAAACGACACCGACAACTCAAGCGGATATCCGACATTGCAATACGCAATCATCTCTGTCGATCCAGCCATACCTTCAATCGACGATCGAGAATGAAAGTAAACTCTGCTTTCCCGATCCCTTCGTTGCAATATGCCTCTGACCACAAAGCACGCATTTCTATAAGAAGATTGTCGGCGTTAGGTGTCGTCTGGGATCAATCGAGCGGACTTTACATGGACGAAAGTGACCGATCAGCTGGGGATGCCTCGATCGACCGATGGCGGACGAACATGTCCCCAACTTTCGCTTCGACGGCATTGGCGACCTGACGGCAGTTAACGACGATGGCGGTTGCTAGAAAGCGAGGTTGCACAAAGCGTGATTGCTAGAAAACAATGTCCACCTCGTTTTCGAGTGCCATCATGCTACGATCTCGCTTGAAAGGAGCGTCGCGTGATTCATACGTATCCCAGGTGAAATGATCGATCATTTCGATGGCCGCATGCTCAATCCAGGTCACGCGATCGAAGGTGCATGGTTCATCATGCACGAAGGCAAACTGCGCCAAGACGACGAACTCGTTCGCATCGGTTGCCAGATGCTCGATTGGATGTGGGAGCGAGGCTGGGACAAAGAACACGGCAGCATCCTGTACTTTGTTGATGTCAACGGGCTGCCGATCCAAGAGTACTGGCATGACATGAAGTTCTGGTGGCCTCAGAATGAAACGATCATCGCCACTCTGCTCGCTTACCAGCTCACGGGCGACCCGAAGTACGCGGCTT
>JBGSNA010000090.1:0-1611 GCA_041739875.1 Pirellulaceae bacterium | reverse complement strand
CCTAGTGATGTTGCTCCACGCTTTTTCTTTGCTGCTATCACCGCCATTGGCTTTGACTCAGCCGCGTAAGCTGACTTCGGCAACCAATTCAACGCCTCATTCAGATCGACCACCGTTTGCTCAATCGGTGTCGCGTGCGTTGGGTGGAATTCACGTAGCTTGTACAAGATCGATTCGCTGTCAATCGACTTGCCTCGCCAGACCTGACGACCACTGACGATTTGAAATACCATCCGGTTCGCTCGATTCGCGATGCGACAACGGCAGACTTAGAAAGGTCAAAACATGCTACGTCAACCTATCTGGACGCGTACACAAATCGAATTACTGAAAGTGATGTATGAAACCGGGGTTCCTTTGTTATCGATCGCTGAAACGACAGGCCGGTCGGTTAGTGCGATCAGGACGCGGGCTCACACACATCAATTCCGTCGGCCGAGATGGTTTGGTGTGAGTGCGGTCGATGACGGCGTCGACAGCCAGCAGCTCATTCACACGTAGGACTGAGTTAGCGATGTTCATCGCTGGCGTCCGTTCGTATTGGCACTTGCACTATTTACGTGAATAGTGCGAATCGCGCCGTACACAGACAACCCTCATACTCGTTCATTCATCACCTTGTTGACATCACCCCGCGTGATTCACACTTTTCTGGGCTGATCGCGCTGGGCAGTGACCGGACATGTCCCCGGGGCCTTGGATGATCCGACTGACATTGATGCTCAGGAGGAATCGCAATGTTGGAGTTCCAAGTTCGAGAGGGTGCCGTTGGCGAAGTCGCCAAGGTGACCGATCGCTCCGACTGGCGACGCTGGACCACCACGAAGACGCTCACTTTTCGCGAACCAGAGCGGCGGTCCAGATCGACCGTCGTCTTTCGCTCAGGCAGGTGGTTGCTGCGTGTGAAGATTTCCGACGTCAGCATGCACGACGGTGTTCGCTGGAAGCCGATGAAGTAGCCTAGCGTTCGACCTAAAACTGCAACTCGCTTGGCCTTCGCCCCCGCAAACGATGACAATTCCACACAGCCAACTTAGTTATCGTCGTAGTGCCGCGACAAGGCGAAAGCAATCTTCCAAGTAAGACTCGACTAGGTGACCCGGCGACGGAACTAGGATATTACCATATCCTCAACAAGAGTCATCGGAGCGATCGACGATTGTTGCGGACAACTTCTTACTACAGCTAAACTGAGTCGAAGGCGTTGCTGCCAATCTCAGTGAATCCGCATCTGTTTGCGGTAGCCCACGAAACGGCACGGTCCGCCCCATGGTCGATGCGTTCGAAGCCAAGTCGCATAGATCGCAAATCGATATCCGACTGAAAGTATCGTTACACTCACGTCGTTGCTGAGGCAACGACCTTCTAGACAATCAATCGATATTTCGAAAGTCCCGCGTGACATACCACCGTACCTTTTCCCAAATCGTTCTCACCGTGGCTTCCGTTTTGATCGCAGTGATTCTGGGCACACCGTCGAGTGCCGCGGATCAGGATCCGTGTCCGGCGACAACCTTAGCATGGCTCGACAAGGTCTTTGCCAACGAAGTCTGGCCGAAAGTGGGTGGCGCGGAGTGTCTCAAGTGCCACAAGCAGGCAGGTGATGCTGAG
>JBGSNA010000039.1:0-3084 GCA_041739875.1 Pirellulaceae bacterium | reverse complement strand
AGCAGCTTCTTTAATTCGACCTTTTACTTCATCTGTCTTGCCACGCATGGTGGTTACTCCTTGGTTCGAGACGGTTCGGTATTGCTAAGTTGGCTGATCGGGACTCACTCGATGGGTCGGATAGCCCGTTATTAACCGCTTACAGGCACAGCATCTATCGCGCCAACGTAACCAGTCGCAATGAAGTGACCTTATTGCGAGGAATGCCGCGTTGTGGATGATTCGATCGCGAGTAAGAGTGAGCACAAGTGCACACATCATGCGTCATTGTCTCGCTAGACAGCTGCTAAACGTTATTCACCGATGACTGTTGGCAACGGATTTTTTGGAGAATGATTGTTGAACGTTGCCTAATTCGCCGGGAACTTTGTTCGCGGGACTTCTTCAGGAACGTGACGGCGACGCCAAGAACGAGGCGGAGAAGGAGCTTGACGCTTTCGCTGAGGAAGTGAAGCTCTGATGTCAGTGGAAGAGTGTTGCGAGTGCACGGCGATTCTCGTTGGCGATAGGCTCTTTGCAATTGGGTATGAGAATTGCTTTTAAGAGTCGGCGGCTAAAAGTCCGGCTTGTAACATGCGAAACCAGATACCTTTTGTCATCGGAGAACCTGGCCATGTTGAGATAAGCTATTGCTTTGCTGTTGATTGCTCGGGTTTGGAGGAATTGCTGGCTCCTTCAATGGGGGCAGCGAAGATTCTGTTCTTGGCTTTCTTGGTCCTCGCAGTTCTGTCCTTCGTAGCGGGTGGGATGCGTCGCAGACCGAACTGAAAGCCATGAACGAACAGGGAGTTGAGTGATGAATCGAATGTTTGCGTTTTTGATCGTGGTGGTGATCTGCGTGGTCGGCATCGGCTTCTATCGGAGTTGGTTTGCCGTGTCGCGTCAAAGCCCCGACGCGGAGAGCCATCAGGTCAACATTAACCTGACCGTGGACCCGGACAAAGTCAAAGCGGATGTCGAGACTGTGAAGGACAAGGCCGCGGAGCTAACCGGCCAAGCCACCGAAGCAGCCCACGAGCTTGTCGATCAGCCGAGTGACAGCGAGTGAAACCACGCGATGAATGGAGCCAACGAGTTGGCAAGTCACCTTTGCCAACGGAAGAAACAGATAACTTTTTACCAATGGAACAGGATCGAGCGATGATTAGCCAACAAACACTTCAGGGCAATTGGCATGAGCTGAAAGGGCTGCTACGCGGCAAGTGGGGCGAGCTCACGAAAGACGACGTTGCGGTTTTCAACGGCAATGTCGAAGAGTTAATGGGCACGATCCAGCGAAGGACTGGCGAGTCACGAGAAAGCATTGAACAGTTTTTCGAGCAGCTCGAATCTAATGGTGCTGCCGCGCTCAACCGGGCTGGCGAGACGATTCTCGCCGGGGCCCAGCTCGCGGTCGATTCCGTCCAGGAAACCTCCCACAGAGCCGTCGCCTCGGCGCGCGAAGGGTATGCCGAAGTCGAGGACATGGTGCGACAACGGCCCATCGAATCGATCGCGGTTTGTTTCGGTGCCGGTGTCATCACCGGCGTGGTTGTGAGTCTGCTTCTGCGGTCGCGCTAAGTGAGTATTGAACAAGACGTGAAACCATCGATGCATCATTCGCACGAAACAAAAGCTATCCGACAGTGCATGGAAGAGGTGCGCTGTGACTTGGACCAAGATTTCCAATGGATTGTCGAGGGCGCTCGCGACATTCGCGATTGGCGAACTTACGTGAGGAGCTATCCGTGGGTCTGTATGAGAGCCGCCGCGGCGGTTGGATACTTGCTCGTTCCGCCGCGCCCTGCGGCAATGCAACCCAGTGCCGAGGCGATTGCCGAGTTAGTCAAGCAGAGCCGCTTGGCGGAGACGCCGCTCGTGACACCGCTAGGCAAGACGCGCGATCTGCTGTTTAGGTCTGTGGGAAACAGTCCGCTAGTCCAACACAGGACGGTCAGCCATGAAGAATCGCATTCCCGACCATCTGTCGGATTCAAGACGAACAGACCGGCCATCAGAACCAGTATTTCAAGATTTACGCGACCTGGCTCGCGAGCAGTTCGCCGATGGGATGCGCCAGACAAAAGCGTTTGTCCGACAGTATCCGGCGTCAGGCCTCGGTGCGGCAATTTGTATAGGAATATTTTTAGGTTGGGTGATCAAACGAAAGTAAGCGAACGAAACGGGGCGCCGCAGACCGCTCCAAGGGCCCTGGCCCGAGACGTGGGCGAACTTGCGCAAGACACATTAACTTTGGCGGAATTCCAGTTCCAGCTTTTTGCCTCCGACATACAGGCATGCAGCCAGCGCGTGTTCGTTCCGGGTTTGGTCTTGCTCTGCGGCGCGGCGCTGGGCGTGGCCTGCCTTCCCGTCGCACTGGCAGCCTTATCGCTATCATTCATCGAGGTCTTCGAAATCTCCTACGCCGCGGGATTTCTACTGGCGGCGATCGTGGGAGCGATTTCAAGCGTGCTCCTTTGCATCAGCGGCTGGTTTTTAGTTCGTGAGCCTCTGACTCTCCTGCGACGCTCGCAGGAGCAACTGGTTCGCAACTTGCGTTGGATCAAGAAAGTGCTCGAGCGTAATCGAACCACACGAAGTAATCGTACCGACAACACTTGGAGAACCATGAGATGAACGAAGAACAGACCTGCCCGACGAAACCGAAGACTCAAGAAACTCAACAGCCGGGCGAGACGCTCGCGCAACACACCGACTTAGCCGATTTCGCTCGGCAATACGCCCGCGAAAAACCGGGAGTCGTTGCGCTGTGGTTCTTAGGCGTTGGCTTCGTGCTGGGGTGGAAACTGAAGCCTTGGTAGAGAACGCCGTTTAACTCGCAGCAGCACAGAAGCACCTATGATACGCCCTAACAAAATCAGCCAACCATCGTGGATGTTGACGCTCGCGTCGATCGCCGTGGTGATTGTTGCGCTGTACTTAGCCAAAGGGGTGCTGGTTCCTTTGACGCTGGCGGTACTATTGAGCTTTTTGTTGAGCCCGGTGTGCGACTGGCTGGAGCGTTGGTGGTTGGGCCGGATCCCAGCGGTCTTGTTGACGGCCATTCTGGGCTTCACCCTGCTGGGCATTGTGACCTGGACGGCA
>JBGSNA010000022.1:0-11641 GCA_041739875.1 Pirellulaceae bacterium | reverse complement strand
CGACGTCGAGTGACAAGCGTGTTGACGGTTCGCAATCGAAGGAGTCCTCGGCATGCTTACCGAAGGGCTTGCTTGATGAAGTACATCCATTGGTGCATGTGAAACAGCTTGATGGCGAGGACAGTGTTCGTGTGACCGTGGTCCAGCGAGCGGAGTTCTATCGGTATCTGCAGTCGTCGATCGAGGGCAAGTTGCATTGTCGCTAGTTGCATTGTCGCTAGGAGAGATTCAGTCGAACTCAAACGCGAGACGCGGATGAAGCGTTAACGCGGGTGCTATTACGTGAAAGTCTGGCGAACAACGCGGAGCAAACACAGGCCAAGGAAGCCAAGCGAGTGCGTTAGGGTTGGCTGTACACATGCCTTGATGGCACGGATCGCAAGCGAATCCAGAGGGCATGCAGTAGCATCTGCCGCGAGACGGCATCAATGCATAACTGGGAGCACTTTCCAAAGTCGCTGATTGTGATTGGTCACAACGGTTGCGGAGACTTGCTGGTTCTCAAAGCCATGAATGACGATCCCGCAACCCTTAAGGAAGCGTTCGGAAACAACTTCGGTATTTTAACATAGAGCTTCATCCTCCCTCTGGGAGGGTCGGCCCGTTTCGGGCCGGGGCGGGCGGGTGCTGAATCGATGCTCGGCCCTCCCCTCGCTCGACCCTACCAAAGGAAGGGTGGAATCTGTAGGTTATTTACGAACATTTCCTAAACACGCCGTTTACTGGTGGGACCACGAGACCGGCAGGATCGAATCCGTTGCGGACGATTTCGCGAGTCAAAAAAAGGAACTGGTAGAGCATCGTCCATTTAGGACACCGCGGAAAATAGCGGTCTCGTTTGGCTGCGACACATCACGACGGAGCGTGATGAGTACTTTCGAAGGGCGACATTTGTTTTACGATGGAGTTTTGGGCTACAGCGGTGCGGGTAGGTCGCGGCGTGTGAAGCGGATTGAGGCCGCAGTGTAGGCGATGATGCCGAGTGCGATGAGGAGCAGCGGATACGCGAGCGGCGGTAAGTCGGCGCCAGGTGTTTGCGTGACCAAACTCCACGGTGCAGAATGCGACTCGTTGACCGCAAGCGTCACCATTTTCTGGGGTTTGTAACAGCTGAAGAACGAAATGTCGCCGAGCCACTCGAGCTTCGGTGTGGCTTTGCTCAGCCCGAACATCACGAGTTGGACCACGTAAATCGCCACGATGGATCCGACGGTGCGCCAACGATAGCGATCCATGCTGCTGATGAACGTTGAGAGGCCTAGCAGAAAGAATCCAAACGCGAAGAGGTGAAACGTTGGCGCGGCAAAAATGCTCGAGTCGACGCGGTCCGAAAGCGACATGGCTAACTTGGATTGTTCAGTATTGGCCAACGGCAGTTCGAGATTCAACCACGGAATGGTCATCGTTGGCGGCGGCAGAGACTCTTCGATGGTCGTCGTTTGCACACCCACATAGATTCCAGCCCATACGAGCAGACACAGCAGCGCAAGCCCAGTCACCGAGACTGTCGCATGCGACAGAAGTAATTGCCGGCGAGTGATCGGTTGGGCGAGCAGCATCTCGAGAGTGCCTCGCCCAAGTTCGCCGCTGACGCAATCACTGCCTCGGGCGATACACCAAATCACGATGCAAAGAATCACGATCGGTTCATCGAACGTCATTCCTACGCGACCAGGATAAGTGAAGAGTGAATCAAATTCGATGGGCGCGAATTTTTCGAAATCGCGAAACTGTTCAAGGATCGTACGGAATTGGCCCATGTCCAACAGGCTCGTTACCCACACACGCACCCAAGCGAATGCGAACAATGCAAACGCACACGACAACCACAACAAAATTGATTGGCCGATATACGATCGCACCATGACTCGATTGATCAAACTGTTACTTCTGATCAAACTGTTACTTCTGATCATACCGTTACTTCCGATGCACCAAGGCCATCGATCGGGTTGTGAACGTCATCGTAGACACTGCGCAGCCCCAGCGGTTCGATGCGAACGCGTGAAAGACTGAGTGAATCCAGCCACGACAAGAGTGGCGAAAGATCACCCACGGTATCGATTTTCCATTGAGAAGGTCGATTCGTGTGTACCAGTTTGCTGACGTGAACGCTCGCGGCGATCGCATCGGGAACTTGAATTGCTTCGCCAAGATCCGCCGCCGTGATGCGATGTTTTTGTGCCAATTCAGTCATCTCCAGTTCTCGCACCAAGCGTCCCCGACGAAGAAAAACGACGCGATCACACGTCTGTTCGATTTCGCTGAGCACGTGCGAGGAAAACATCACCGTTCGATTTTCGTCTCGGGCTTCTGTCACTAAATCGAGCACGGCGGAACGCACCGACGGGTCAAGGTTCGCTGTGGGTTCGTCAAGGATTAGCAGAGGGGTGCGAGGTCCGAGGACCACGGATAGTGCAAGTTTTTGCCGCATGCCCGTCGACATGAACGCGACATGGCGTTTCAAATCCAATTCCAGCCGATCGGCGACTGCGAGGCTGCGATCGAGATCTCCATCTGGATGCATCTCAGCAAAGAACCTCAGCACACTGCGGCCCCGCATGTGGCGTGGAACGTGAGCGTCACCAGGCAGGTACGACGTGCAACGGCGAACTGCGATGCCATCGTTGACTGGATCGATTCCGTCAATTTCGCATTTACCGCTTGAGGGGTGCAGAAACCCGAGCAGAAGTCGAATTAATGTGGTTTTTCCAGCACCATTGGGGCCGAGCAGCCCAAAAATCTCACCGCGACGTACACCCAGCGTACAATCGGTAAGTGCGTGAAAACCCCCAAATCGCTTTGATAGACGATCGCATGTTACTAAATCACCCACTTTGATCCTCGTTCCATTGATCCCCCATTGTCCGAAGGCGTCAAACCCAGAACAGTATTCACGTTGTCGAATGCATTCTTTCGACCACCGACGCTCTTTACCCGTGAAAACTAATGTCCAAGAAACCTGAGTTTGACCTCGCCAGCCTCGTGTTGCCAACCGGCTTTCGTTTTGCTGGAGCCACCGCCAAGATTAAAGCCAGCGGCAAGCCCGACATCTCGCTCATTGTCACCGACAAGCCCGTTTGTGGCGCGGGGGTATTCACGCAAAACAAAATTGTCGCCGCCCCAGTGGTACTGTCCCGAAGCCGCACGCCCTCGAGCAACATTCGTGCAATCATCACGAACAGTGGTAACGCGAACGCTTGCACCGGAGAAGGCGGTGATCGTGACGCAATTCAGATGTGCAAACTCGTTGCCGAGAAAATCGGCTGTGATGAATCGAACGTTCTCGTGATGAGCACGGGTGTCATTGGTCGACCTTTGCCAATGGACAAAATCAATCACGGAATCGATTTGGCTTACGAGGCCCTGGGTAGCGAACCATCGAACTTCATCGCCGCCGCCGACGCGATTTGCACGACCGATGCTTATCGAAAGGTTGCCGCATCGTCGATCACGATCGGTAGCAAACCCATTCGTATTGTCGCGATGGCCAAGGGGGCGGGAATGATCGCACCCAACATGGCAACGATGTTAGCTGTGATCGTAACGGATGCGTCGCTGTCTCCCGAAGACACACAGAAGCTGCTCGTCGATACCGCTGACCAAAGCTTCAATTGCATCAGTGTCGATGGCCACACCAGCACCAACGATACGTTATTGCTTCTCTCCAGCGGCACCGACGAACCGCTAGCGGGTGCCTCGCTCGAGCAATTTGCGACTGAGTTGAAGCGTCTTGCAATTGGACTGGCCAAGCAGATTGTGGCGGACGGCGAGGGAGCCACTCACGTATTGAATATGCATGTGTGTGGTGCGTTTGACAACGCGTCCGCAAAACGGATTGCCAAGATGATTTGTGAAAGTCCGCTCGTGAAATGTGCAATCACCGGCGGCGATCCAAACTGGGGCCGCATCGTTTCGGCAGCTGGCTACTGCGGTGAACCGCTGTCGCCCGAGTTAACCACCCTCGACGTTTGTGGCACCACGATCTACGAAAATGGAACGCCGCTGGCATTCGACGCAGCTGCCTTGAGCAAGAAGATGAAAAGCCAAATGGACGTTCAGCTCGATTTGCGAGTCGGAACGGGCCCCGGTGAAGCGACGTATTACGCCAGCGATCTGACAACGGACTATGTAAAATTCAATTCAGAGTACACGACTTAGTTCTTCGTTTTCACCACGACTTAACTTTCAACACAACCAAAGTAGATATCAACATGCGTGCGATTACCCTTTCACTCTTTGCAATGTTTTTAGCTTCGCCAGCATTAGCGGAAGTGCAAACAAAAACCATTGAATACTCCGATGGAAACGTAACGCTTGAAGGATTCGCCGCCTGGGATTCCGACCAAATCGGCACAGCCAAGCCGGGAGTGCTTGTCGTTCATCAGTGGCTGGGTTTAACGGACTACGAAAAGGGACGTTGCAAACAGCTTGCAGAACTCGGTTACGTCGCGTTGGCGTTGGATGTCTACGGAAAAGGTGTTCGCCCAGCCAACACGCAAGAGGCTGCACAGATCGCCGGTACGTACAAGGCCGATCGTGATCTGTATCGACGTCGGTTGAGTCTCGGTTTGGATGAGCTTCGCAAACTCGAAGGTGTCGACAAGAACCATCTCGCCGCGATCGGTTACTGTTTCGGAGGAACCGGCGCCATCGAGCTTGCACGCAGCGGTGCGGACATTGATGGAATTGTCAGCTTCCATGGTGGACTCGATTCACCATCGCCAGCCGATGGCGAAAACATCAAAGCGAAAGTTCTGATTTGCCACGGCGCCGATGACCCGTTTGTTCCCGTAGCCGACATTGATGCCATGAAAACTGAATTCAACCAAGCCAATGTCGATTGGCAAATGGTTTACTATTCTGGCGCCGTTCACTCATTCACCCAGCCCATGGCGGGCAACGACAACTCCCGAGGCGCAGCTTACAACGAAGCCGCCGACAACCGTTCGTTCCAAGCGATGCAAACGTTCTTTAACGAACTCTGGTAGCTGTTTGTTGTTTGGATGCTTATGCGGCCCTGGGGTTTGCTACGTCGAACGGGCTAGCCCCTTTTGTTAATCGGTGGGTAGGAAGACCCACAATGATGGACGGCCACAATTGCAATGGACGGCGCGTCCCAAAAGGCCCAAGCCCGCGATGCTGATGTAGATCGTCGTCCGAGCGGCATCCCAGAAGCCGACGACATGATGCGAACGAGGGCCTTCGAGGCGATTTTCGACACTGGGGACCGGATGAAAGATTGTCTCTACCAGCGACGGACGCTTCGGCTCGCCGTCTTGCAAGCGATCGAGACGTTCGGTGTTGGTGCGGATCAACGATGAAGTGTACCCTTCCGCCTGTGCTCGCTCATCAATTTCAATCACGCCGCGTCGGCTTAGCGTCGGCAACGTGAGTAGGCCGAGGAATGACCAAAGGCTAAACCAGAGGCTCAATTGAATGGTACCCCAAGCGGAGCCGAGTTGCGACGAACCAACCAGCAGCGACGAGACGATCAATCCGGCGGCTGTGAAAAGCAACGCCACCAAACGTCCACGCCACCAGCTGCCTGTCTTGATTGCCAGGACTCGTCGGTCCGCCGCGAGTGAGTAACCTTCGGGACCAAGGACGCCGCGCCATTTGATCGGCAGTAGATGGAAGCGTGGGCGAAGGACGCCCACGACGCCGCCTGTAAACGCTTCGTCGCCACTCTCGACATCGATGACTTCAAGACGCTGGGCATCACGCCCTTTCTCCGTCGAATTGCTGACCAGCCTCAATGGTGACATCAGCGACGCGATCTGCACGCGGAACCGAAGCAGCAACAAGCTGATGGCCAGTCCGCTCGCCACCGTCCCCGCGATGCCCGCATACTTGCCCGCGAACATGATGAGTGTGGCCGTCACGAGCCAAAGCGAACCATGCACCAACACGCCTCGTGCGAGACTTGCCAGATAGCCAGCCTGACTAAGGTGGGCACGACTGAATCGCTTAGGTAACAAGTAGCCGCCCATGAAGTCAAACGGTAGTTGAATCATCATGTAGATGGCCACAAAGCTGATTAAACCCGCGACTTGCATCCCGAAATTGGCATCGATCGCTGGAAGAATTTCTGAAGGAGTTCCGAGTGCTAACGCAAGCGATGAAAGGGTGACCATCGTCCCGACGGCGGAAATGCCTAACCAAAGTCTCGCGCGTCCGTAACCGGGAATCGCTGTTATTTCGCGTGGCACCCCCGATGACATTTGGGTCTTAAGTGAGTGTGTTGCCTCTGCCGTTTTTCGGATCCCCTTCAACATGCCCCCGAATACGATGTTGTGAAGTGGGACCACAGCGCACCAGTATAAAATTCCGAACAAGCCCTTCGGGCGATAACGAGCCGTCATGGTTAGCTTGGTGCGGTCGGTTTCCTCTTCCGAGTCGAGATCAAAGTTCAACATCGCAACGCCGGGGAGTTTCATTTCCGCGAGCAGTGACAAAGAGCGGTTACGATCGATGCCAACGACTCGCCAGAAATCAAGCGTTTCCCCGAACTCCACGCGTTCGCTGTGGCGTCGGCCCCTTCGCAATCCGGGGCCACCAACGAACGTGTCCATCCAACCGCGAATGCGCCAGAGGATGTCACCTGCATACCATCCGTTACCTCCGCCGATTCGACACACGGCGGCGAATACGGAAGCCGTATCGGCGTTGATCATTACGGAACGTTGATCCGTAAACACCTTGCCGCCCGCCCAGTGAGGATCGCCAAGGATTGGCCCCGCGACGGACCACCGCGTTTCGACTTCGTTCAACCCGATCTTTTGTAACGCTCGTTTGATCGCGTCTCGGACACCGAGCGCTTCGTGCGGCATCAACCGCTGCGTCTTGTCGTCGGTCACGACCACACGATTACGGAGGCCCTCGGCGAGCGGTCTGGCGATCTTATAAGAAACCGGCGTGACGAGGCTGATCCAAAGCGAACTGAGCCGAGGCGTCAAAATCGGTACGGGCACGATCAAACGCTTTGGGATTCGCAACTCCTCCGCCATGATTCGCATCAGCTCGCGATAAGGCAAAACATCGGGCCCACCGATCTCAAGTGTTTGTCCGATCGTCTCGTCGACTTCGAGGCACTGTACAAGCCAGTGCAGGACGTCGATGATCGCGACCGGTTGTGATTCGGTTGATACCCACGACGGTGTGACCATCACGGGCAAACGTTCAACGAGGTAGCGAAGGATCTCGAAAGACGCTGAGCCCGAGCCAATGATCATCGCGGCGCGAAAGGTCGTCACGGGAACGCCCGTCGATGCCAACATCTCTTCGACTTCCCGTCGGGAGCGGAGGTGACGACTCAAGCCATCGCCAAGTTCACCGAGGCCACCAAGGTATACGATCCGTTGCATGCCAGCGGTCGCGGCGGCCTGCGCAAAGTTGGATGCCAACTGGAGGTCACGCTCAGCGTATTTACCGCCCGACGCTTCCATCGAGTGAACCAAGAAATAGGCGGTTGAGCAGCCTTGCAGTTGTTCAACGAGTTGGTCTATGTCCGATAAGTCGCCAGCAACGACCTCAACTTTCGGATCATTTCGCCAAGGTCGCTCTTCCAATTTGCGAGGCTCGCGTGCAAGGCAGCGCACCGCGTAGCCCGCTCGCAACAGCGCAGGAACAAGACGGCCGCCAACGTAACCTGTGGCGCCGGTGACGAATATCGATCGTTGCGAGGTCTCTGAGTCGTTCACGAGTATCCTGCGGGGCAAACGTTTGATCCGAAACGGATTTCCTTCTATTGCATTGTATGTCGGTGGTGAAGCCACCACGCTGAGGGGACGTACGGTTTATCGCAATCGAGGCGTCTGTAACGCGTCCCAGCTCAGCGATAACCTCTTCCGTCCAACGGTTCATTGCGGTACGTGGGTTCCTTGCCGTTGTTGATACCGACGTCGGTAGGCTGCGACAGTCGAACGTGAGCACTTCAGTAGCTTCGCAATGTGTTTGTCGGGTACCTTGCCGAACATCGCCTTGACCTCGTCATTCCAGAGCGTCCTGTAGGCCTGGTGCGTCGGATTCTCGATTCCCAGTTCGCGCCGTTTCAGCATCACGATGCGTCGGTGAATTCCCAATTGAGCAGCGATATGCGTGTCAGGCATTTTTCCCAGCAATTTCAATTCACTCTTCGTCCACGAACGCTGAGGTTTTGTGTTCGTTGCGAATGATGCGATGCCTAGAGAACGGCGTTTGGTGGCCACTGTCGTGACATCCACGCCGACCTTTTCCGCTATCTTTCGATCGGAGACGGTTCCCAATTTATTGATCATCGCCTTGCTCCATCGCGTCGTCGCTTCTTTGATGCTTGCGCCAAAGGCGGGTATCCCGCGACGATAACGCTGTTGAGCCACTGCGTTGTGAGTAATGTTCAATTGTCGAGCGACGGAGGCGTCCGACGCCGTTCCCAAAAGTGCAACTTGAGCATCGTTCCATGCAAGAGCGCCACGCGCATCGGCAGCACGTTCGGCCAGCATATTCTTAACCGACCGAGAAGGCCGCGTTTTGGTTTTCGCTTTGCTGTCGAGCTTCTTTGCCATCGAACGGACCTGCTTGTTTCGTTGCTTAACGAGGGAATGGAAAAGTGAATGGAGGAGGGAATGGAAATTGATTGGAAACGATTCTAACCGCAGCGGATTCTAGCGTTCCCCAGACGTCTGGGATGTCTCTTTTCGCCGAATCGAACGCAGGAACCTCTTGCTTCGTCAGTCATGATTCTCCAATGCCGTTAAGTCTCGCTGGTCCGCACTACTTGACTTTGCGTTTCGCAGGTTGCTCGCGATACGTCGCTCCGCTATCCGGCGGCATACTCTTGTGCCAAGCAAGAATCAATTGGGTCAACTCATCGACAACGGCCGGGTTGTCGGCAGCGACATCCGTTGACTCCGAACGATCGTCTTGCAGGTCGTAGAGTTGGGCGTCGGAACCGTCGTACTCGCACAGCAGTTTCCATTGACCAGAGCGAATGGCGAGATCCGGCAGGTCATCGATGCCATAGAACGTGTCACGATCCGGAGGACGTCGAAAGCATATCGGAGCCTGGCGAGAACCGCCGTCGCCAAGCAACGTGTCCACCAATGCCTCACCGTCGAAGGTGATCCCGTTTGGAAAGGGAGTTCCGGTCAGAGTCAGCAGCGTCGGAGCGAGATCAATCGCCGAGAAAACTGAATCGGTATCCACCAAGCCTTGCTTGCGTACGATCTTCGGTCCCCAAGCAACTAATGAAGAACGCACACCGCCTTCGTAGAGGTGCGTCTTGTATCCGCGGAACGGCCCCGCTTCACCGGCACCGGGTTCCGGTCCGTTGTCCGAGCAAATGAGCACCAATGTGTTGTCTTTCAACGCCGCGTCATTTCGGATTCGATCGAACAGTCTTCCGAATTGTGTGTCCATCGACTCGAGAACTGAAAGATAAAGCCGGCGTTTTGAACCGTCGCCCCATGTCTCGACGGGCGGCCAGTACGGCGAATGCACATCGTCTGGCCAGAGGTTGATATAGAACGGCTGGTTCGCTGCAGCGGCCTTGTCGATGAATGGAATGGCGGCGTCAACAAAACCTGATGTGATCTCGGATCTCAGCATCCATCGGTAGCCGTCGCCGAGTTTCTCAGCAGCGTCCCAGATACGGTCAGGTTTATCTTGGCCAGGCCGCAGGGTCAACGGAAGTAGCTTGGGCCCCATGCCTTCGAAATTCGTCAGCGACTCGTCAAAGCCATAGTCCGTGATCGGAGGTGCTTCGTTGACGTCACGTTGCCCGCCCATATGCCACTTTCCAAAGTGACCTGTTGCGTAGCCAGCTTGCTGTAACGATCGAGCCAACATCGGAGCCTTTGGATCAAGCCACTGGGCCATACCACGTTCTTCGTTGTTCTTTCGATTATTCAGAAACGAGGTGATCCGCCACCGCTGTGGATACTGGCCCGTCGAAATCGCGGTCCGCGACGGGGAGCATATCGGCGAGTTGACATAGAACTGTTCGAATCGCACACCTTCACTTGCAAGCCGATCAATGTTCGGCGTCTGTGCATCATCGTTACCAAAGCACGAGAAATCTCCCCAGCCCATATCGTCAATGAATACCAAAACGATATTCGGTCGATCCGCTGAATAAACGACACTCGGCATTAGGGCAACGGCAACTGCGAGCAGCAGGCTCATTACCTTCAGGCGAGTTTCGCTAATCCAGGCAAGCATTGCAGCCATATATCGTGAGCAACTCATTCTCAGTTTCAAATGGCTTTTGATCATGTGCTATTTCTGTATGGGGATATCATCAAAATAGAAATTGTACCAATTGCGCTCGCGCATCTTGTCGCCAGTGGGCAATCCTACCGGTTGAAGCCCCGCGCACCATTCGTCAACGTCTTGATGCAATTTGTCGGCGCGCTCGGTATGCACATCGACCAAGTTTTTATGTTCATGCTGATCGCTTTCGAGATCGAATAGATACCGCCGTCCATTGCCAACGTAAATGTACTTCCATTTTCCGCGTCGAATCGCGGCTTGATCCCAGAATCGGAAATAGAGGCTGCGAGTCGACGGGTTTTGAATGTCATTCATGGCCGGGATCAAGTCGATGCCGTCGAATTTCTGCGCGTTGTCGAGCATAACTTCGCGAAGATTTCCGCCAGCAAGCTTGAGCACGCTTGGGGCGATGTCGAGCGTGCTGACGGGCCAGTCGTAGGTTTTGCCGCTGGGCAGTTGGCTAGGGAGGCTCCAAATCATCGGCACTCGAAGGCCCCCTTCGCTCAGCATCCCTTTCTCGCCAACCCAAGGTTCATTCAATGAGCCGTCCCAGCCGCCCGCGTCACGATCGATGGGCGAATCGGGTTTCGTCATCTTCAGCGGAGCGCCATTGTCGCTTGTCACCACGATCAATGTGTTGTCGAGCAATCCGTGCTCGGACAGTTTCTCGACGACTCGCCCCACACCGTCATCAATCGCAGCGATCATTGCCAACGCATATCGCCGACGGATCGGCATGTCGGTGGGAAATCGATCAAGATACTTTTGAGTCGCTTCGAGCGGAGTATGCGGGCCGTAGTAGTTCAGTTGGAGATAAAACGGCGCTGCATGATTGCGTTCAATGAAGCTGACAGCGGCTTGCGTCTGAACGTCGATGCGAAAATCCTTGTTCTCGATTTGCTTCATCTTTGTAGTTGATCTTGCTAACGATCCTTTCGCATCGGGATCTTTAGCGAGATCCACACCATCCGTTTCCTCTCCATCGAGTTCGTAATTGACCCGGTAGTTGCGAAGTTCTCCCCAGAAATATTCGTCGAAGCCCTGAGCAGCGGGCGAGTAAGGGCGAATCTTCTCCCACGGAATTCGCACTTGAGCACGCGGCTTGCCTGCCATCGCGGGCAACTCCCGCTGTATCCAATCGACGCATGTAACGTTCGGTTCCAGATGCCACTTGCCGACGAATCCAGTGCGATACCCCAGCGGCTGCAACCGTTCGGCAATCGTTACCGCCTCGCTGGGCAGTGGCATGTCGGGGATCGTATCAATGCCGAAGCGCTGTTGATGTCGCCCTGTCATCAAACCAGCTCGCGAAGGACTACATTGCGGTGCGGTGACATATGCCGCCGTGCAGCGGACTCCTCGCGCAGCCAATGCGTCGATGTGCGGTGTT
>JBGSNA010000392.1:0-12495 GCA_041739875.1 Pirellulaceae bacterium | reverse complement strand
ACAACCAGTGAGCGGGCGAAACGAATTGGTGAGCCATGCTTCAGGTCGAGATAGAACTTGCGCAGTCCGAGTAGTGGTCCGTAGAGCCAAGTCACGATTCCAATTGCCGCTAGAACAATACCAGCACCAGAGAACATCACTGACGCGGCGATCAATAACGTCACACAGATCAACACTCGCCACGCGAGCGCCGCGATCCCATACAACGCAATGACGAACCGTCGCCAGCCGTAAAACTCGCTCGGCACCATCGCGTCACCAGCGAGGATGCGTTTCGAGAGGCTTCGCAACCACAAGGAAGCTTCGCTCGCGAGATTGGGCACCTCGATGAAATCGCTGAATATGAAGTATCCATCGAACCGCATCAGCACATTCGCATTGAATAGCAAGGTGGAGAAGCCTGCAGCGAAAACCGTATTCCGACAGAGGGACTGTATGAGCGGGGCATCAATGAACATCCATCCCCAGAATGCGATCGAAGCGACAATCAGTTCGATATACATCCCGGCTGAAGAGATCGAAATTCGAGACCACCGCGATGGCATCCGCCAACAACTGGTTACATCCACATACGCTAGTGGCGCGAACAACACGAATGCTATACCGGACTCTCCGATCGTTCCACCGTGGCGAACACAGGCCACCGCGTGAGCCCATTCATGTAACATTTTGAGAAGCAACCACGTTCCGAACAGCGCCAGCCAATGATAGGCATGAAACAGCGTCACAGAGTCTTGCGTGAACTCGCTCCAATTCATGGACAGTCCCAACATTGCCGAGACGATCAACATCAGTCCAAGGATGACTGGAGGCAAGGCGAATATTGGGATAGCCCATTGTGTGCATGCGTGAAGATACCGCTGTCCACGCGATTGAGCGCCATTCGACAGGGGAACTTTCATCCAGAACGGGTTGAGCTTACCGAGCAATCGCATCACCGGGCGATGGCTTTTTCCGGGACCGCTTTTCCTGAAACGACGCGATGTTGTTTGCTGGCGTGTCGGCGTCGGTTCGGATCTCAGGTGCGCAATTTCGTTCGTTAACAACCAACGTGCGATCGACTTCGCTTGCGTGGATGTGGGCGCTTCGCCGCCAAGCTTTGAGGCTGCGATTCCACAAGCTTGAGGTAACGTCATTTGTCCGTCAAGAAGCGAAATGAGCGCATATTCATTGGGCCCCACTCGAAAGAACCGGTGCAGTTTCGGAATCTCGATGCGGTAGACAAGTTCACCACGTTCACGGACTGGCCAGACGAGAACATCATCGGCAATGCGAAGCGTTTCGTTGCTCAAGTCGACTGTATTGGGATCGCGTCGCTCCACCGATCTATACTCCAATCCAATTTCGGATCGCGAACCACGGCTTATGGAAAATGTTCCAAACCACTGGGCGCTCGTCGCTATAGATCGTCGCTGTGCCCTTCATGCCCGGACGCAGCACACCGAGCTCATCAGCAAGATGCAACTCAGCGATGAACACATTGTTGTGATCACGAAGTTCCGCACGTGGGCGAACCCGATCAATGGTTCCTGTCAGTTTCCGTTCTGGCATCGCATTGACAAAAAATTCAACCACTTGACCGCGTCGAACGTGCTCGACATCGACCTCGGGGACTTCCAGTTCAACGATCATTTCGCCGCTCGGAGAAATCTCGAAAAGCCTTTCACCTCGGGCCAACGGGATCCCTTCACGTTGTTGCCAATCACCGCTGATGACAATTCCATCGAGCGGGCTTCGAATTTCCAAGTTGTCTCGCCGATGCCGGAGCAGGTCCACCTGGAGCTGCAAGCCTTCGGATTCGAGTTCGGCAATCCGGCTTGCCCCAAACTCGTGTCCGGCAACGAAGCCCTTCTTTTCTTGCAATGAGCGATGAAGGTCCGCTTGAACTCGAGCCAGTTCATATTCGAGTTCACGGGGGTTGATTCGTGCCAGCAAGTCGCCTTTGGCAACCGCATCGCCAGGCCGGACGTAGCTTGCGTCGAGTGGTCCATCGAAAGGAGCGGCAACGAACCTGCGTCCCATGGGCTGCATCTCAAAACCGGTTCGAATCGTGTAGGGCATTGGCACCAACAGCACGAGCAAGAGCGCCATTCCCGCCAGCAACACCATGTCACGCCGCGACGATTTGGCTGCGTCAACGATCGCAAGAACCATTCGTTCCAAGGGCCGTCGTTGCAAACGTTCCAGTCCAACAAGTTTGCACGTCATTGCGGGTGCGAACGCCGCTAAGAATTGACTCGTTCGCGGATGATTAGCGTCAGCGACGATGACCACACCACGTGCATGGCCGGATTCGTCCGACAAACAAGCCCCAGCGATTCGAGTGGACTGCGATAGTTCGGAGGATTGATGATTGACCAGTTGAGCGACTGCGAGATTTGCAAAACGATCGGTTACGCCATCTGGAGGCCAGGCAATCGTTTCCCCCCGAGCTGCAATCTCTTCGGCTGCGGCAACGATCATTCTCGTCGTGTTCGGCGATTCTTCGTGTCCCAACGCATCACTGTCGGCAACAATTTGCATTGCCGCAAGCTCTGACGCTCTCCAACAGACGAGCACACGTTCACAGATAAGAAACTCTTTCAACAATCCGGCCGCAAGCTGGCATGCATCCACGAGTGATTCCGCATTGTCGAGCGCAGCTTGGATCTCGATCGTCGCGGCTAGCAACCGGTTAACCGCTGCGGACTCGTCGGCAATTTCTCTTAACAGGCGCGCATTTTCCACCTGCGGACTCACGAATGCGTGAGCGAGATGCGAATTGTCGGTTAGTAGCGACGGATCAAGCATGGAATCCTATGCCGAAACACAAACTGTCTAGCGAACCACGCTTGAATCCGTGTCCAATTCCGTCGTTCGCAACTGCGCCGGCTGCTCGGTCTTCGTTGGCGGCGGGGTACTCGATGGCGTGGTGGTTGTTACCGCATCGATATTCCAGCGGCACACAACACCGCCCTGCAGTTTCAATTCAGTATTCGGAAGTCGAAGTTTGACGCGAACGCTGTTGCTTTCGGGGTCAGCAAGTGGCGACACAAACTCGATCGTCGCACTCACTGTTTCTTTGCCGCCGACTACCAATGGAACCGTCGTTCCGGTTCGCAACGACGCTGCCGCTTGTGATGGTACTGAAAAGACCGCTTTGAGCGCTTTTAAATGCACAACGTGCAATACGACTGGGTCCGATGGCGAAACATACTCGCCGACTTCTCTGTCGATTGCCACGACGATCCCATCAATCGGTGATTCGATTTGACGACGTTCTAATTGAGTTCGCACGCGTTCGAATTCGAGGCGGCGAATCTCGAGGTCTTCACGGACGGTGAGCAATCGCGAAATCGATTGTACTAACTCATTTTCAGCCCGCTGGAGTTCGCGATGGCTTGCGTTACCACCGCCTTTTAGTTCTCGGTAGCCATTCAGCGTCTGTTCACGCATCTCGATGTCGGCCTGTGCACTCTCCACCGCTCCTGTCGCGTCTTTTGCCGCCGACGCGACTGACATCGCAGCCTCGAGTACTGAGTCGTCTAGCTTGGCAAGCAATTGCTTTTTCTCGACAAGATCGCCTTCTTTGACAAGTATCTCAGCAATTACACCCGACTCGGGCGCTGGGACTGCGACGCGATGATACGGTTCAGTGAATGTCTCTAACTCGGCTCCGAAACCGGCAGTTGAAATGAGCACGATCGATGTCGCGACGAGCGTGTATTGGGTGTTCATTGTACGTTTCGATAATCGTGTTTTGAAAATCATGGTCATTCGTGGAAACGAGTTATCCGTACTAATTCCAAACTAGGACGCCTGACGACGCTTCAAAATTTGCTCGTCGTCTTGATCGGACTCGAGCAATCGCAATCTCAAACTGGCGGCACGCCGTTGTTGAGTCGCCTGGGCTCGCTTCAATTGCTTTGCTAACTTCAGTTCACCACGTCGCCCACTCGCGATCCACCGAATGATGGATCGAGTAATCCAAGGTGCCTGTACGCATGCCAGGTCATCCTCGGTACTGACGTAAACGCGTGCTGTGCCGGGATCGCCGCAACGCGCGCAGCGACCGATCAGCTGGCGGTCGACTCGCTCGAGCGAATGTGATTCCGAGACGATCACGTGCAAGCCGCCGCGCCGAGACACTTCATCTGTGATCTTGATATCCGTTCCTCGACCGGCCAGATTCGTTGCGACGGTGATCGCTCCGGCTTCCCCCGTACGAGCGATGATCGCCGCTTCGTCGGCATCCTGCACACCGTTGAGGAGCTCAAACGACAGTCCCCGCTCCGCAAGTGCTTGCGATACCGCAATACTTTCCGAGATACAAAGAGTTCCAATCAGCACGGAACGTCCATCGTCAATGAGCAACTTTGTCTCATCGGCGATCTCACACAGTTTTTCGCTTTGCAACAGCGAGACACGCTCTGGCAACATGACACGTCTCGAGGCAAGTCGTGGTGATACAATGGCGACAGGCAATCCGTAAACTTTGGCAAATTCTCGCTCGCAACCCATGGCCGTCCCCGTCATCCCACCAAGTTGCTGGTACGAACGATAGAAACGCTGTCGTGTGATGCGTGCTAGATTCTTGTTCTCACATTGAATCCTCAGCCCTTCACGACACTGAATCGATTGATGCAGTCCATCGGACCAGCTGCGGTCTTGGAAAATGCGACCTGTCGACGAATCGACGATTCGGACTTCATCATCTTGGATGACATAGTGAACGTCGCGACGAAGAACGAGGCGAGCTCGCAATGCGAGACTGACGTATTCATGCCACGGCCGCGCCAATCGCGGATCCATCGCTCGTAGGCGATCTTGATATGCTTTTGCAATACCAGCGTCTGTTAAGTTGACTCCTTGAAGGACATCACGTCGATAGTCAACGTCTTCCACTAGCAGTGTCGAAAAGTCTAGTGCGTGACGATAAATCTCTGCGTCAGACGCCTCGCTATCGTCGGACGAACTCAATACGAGCGGCGACACAGCATCGTCAATCAGCACATCGTCGACTTCGTCAATGATCGCAGCGTAGAGCCCACGCATCCGACGTTTGACCAGAGGTGAACGTTGTGACATTGCTGCTAGAGTTCGGTCACCAAGTGGCCGCATGTTGTTCTGGTCAATCGAAAGTTGATCGCGAAGATAATCGAATCCAAACACTTGGCCTGGACCATAGGTGATGTCGGCCTGGTAAGCGGCGCGACTGGCAATCTCGTCACGGTTCTCGGTCGACACCAACCCAGTTGTGACGCCCAGTATTTCAAAAACTGGCGCTAGTTTTTCAAAGTCTCGTTTCGCCAGATAGTCATTGGGCGATGCCACATGCACACCCCGCCCGGCCAACGCACGAAAGTACGCGGGCAGGATTAGAGCAAACGTCTTGCCTTCGCCAGTTTGCATCTCCGCGACCGCGTTGTGGCAAACGATGTAGCCAGCTTGGAGCTGCTCGTCGAATAGATCAAGTTCCAAAACGCGACGTACCCCTTCACTCACTTGGCCAGCCGCTCGGCAGATCAAATCGACGTCCGACCGACCGTGACCACCAACCGCAATCTGGCGCAGTTCGCAAGTCTTCTCAATTAGCTTTAACGATGACATCGTCGATAGCGTTTGTGACAAGCGGCGTGCGTCCGCGAGGAAACGTCGAAATCGCCTCGTGTCACGCAAGACACGCTCTCGTTCGCGAGCAATCGATTTACGATTGGTGGGATGTGATGCGCTAGCGATCATGGAACGAACTCCGACATACCAAAATCAAACTCGTCGGTTGGCAACGGGTTCACTGGCAACGGGTTCACTGGCGATGAGTCCGCAGGCGTCGACTCCACAGGGATCGAGTCCACTGGAATTGAGTCAACTGGGATCGAGTCAACTGGGATTGAGTCCACAACCGTGGGTATGCCATCTAACCTTAACAACGTTCCCATGGACTTTTGGAGCTGGACCCAGGCTACTGCGTAGGCAACTTCGGCAGCCACATAAGCTTGCTCTTCGCCAGCGAGTCGTTCTTGCGCGTCCAACAAGTTTTCGATTAAGAGGATCGCCGACTCATTCGGATCAGGCAAATATTCCCAACGCACTCGCAAGTAATCCACTTCGCGTTTCGCAGCTTGAATCGAAAGCTTCTTTGCCGACATTTCGCCAAAAGTTGTTTGCGTTTCGCGCAATGCGATCTCGACATCGGTCAACGCGACTTCGGTTGTTTGTTGGAAATCATAGAGGGTTCGATTCATTTCCCAACGGTTGCGAGCCAATCGTGCCTGGTTCGATCGATTGCCGATTGGGACTTCGAATAAGAAACCCGCCGCGTAGCTGGGGCGACCGTCGCCAAACTGTCGACTAAAGGCACCCAATGTGTTGCTGTTTGCATCCAATCCTGCAACATAGCTGCTCAAGATCAGGTCCAAGCGTGGAAGGACTTGATTCTTGGCGGCGTTAACGCGAGTGGAGACTGCTTGAACTTGGCGAATGGATTGAGCAATATCCGATCGATTATCTAATGCGGTAAGTGTCGCCTCGCGAATGGACAAATCGATGCAATGAACGAACGGGAGATCCTGGGGCGTGAGTTCGATGTGCGTTGTTCGTGAGAAGGACGGATCGCCCGTGAGCATTCGCAATTGGGCCTGAGCGTTTCGAATGCGAGTTTCGGCGCGTACCAAATCTGACTGGCGACTCGACACTGCGGCTTCGGCCCGCAACACTTGCCGCTGGACCGAGTCGACACTACCTCGCGCGGCGAGAGTATCTCGCAAACTTGTCGCACCGTTGACCAATCGTTGCTTCTGGAGCCACTCGCATCTCGCTTGATAGAGATCCCAATATGTTTGTGCAACAGAGATCAAATGGTCTTCGAGTTCGCCCCGCACTTCACCATTTGCCAGTTGCACGTCGATCTGGGCAAGCACGAGCCGCGTGCTATTGACCATCCGACCGCGGTCACGAAGCAAGGGTTGAGTGAAATTCAATTCTAATCTCGTCGTCCCCTGCGGATTGGGAATCAAGAACGTTGAGTTATTGTTCTGGAAACCACCACGCTGGACGAGTTCGACCTGACCACCGTTTCGCGACTTTTGTTTCACCCCGGCGGCGGAGGTGAGGGTCTGGTCTTTGAAGCGAGTCGAGTTGTCGCCCGTTGTCAGTCTGCTTCCGACGGGAGTGTTGCTGTCGGCGTATTTTGCCTCGACAAATGCCAATGAATCGAACTCTGCGTCAGCAATGACGATTTCGGTACGAAGGATCTCCGGCTCGGTCAGCACAGACTTAACGTGTGGCGACATGAAGAGAGCCGTTTGCGTCATCCCGGCAACGTCGATCGGAAGAGTTTCGGACGACAATCCGAGCGGCTGTGAAACCAAAGCTTGCCACCAAATCGGGTCCGATGAAACCGCTTCGGAGACGACCGGATTCCATTGAGTCGATTCAACAACCGGCGGCAATCGTTCGGGACGCATCGGTTCCAACTCATCCGCCCGGGCTCGATAGACATCGAGCTGATTTGCGAACGGTCCGTGCGAAATCGCCTGAGGAATGTTTGTTTGGGCACTCGCAGTCGTGGAACCGATCGGCGCAGCAACAACCCACAGCGCGACCCATAGAGTCGTCACTCGAAGTCGGCTTGCCGAATCAAGTTTCACGTTGTCTTTCATACACACTTTGGTGCTATTCAATCATCACTTGGATGCTGGAACGAGTTGCATTCACGGACATACACGCACAAGTGACAATCGACATAAAGGGTGTTTTCGGTGCAGCCCCTTCATTCGAAATCTCCGTTACGAGGTCAGACCCCGACGTCAAACTCGACCCAACACGTGCGGCTGGCAACCAGGACGCAAACTTCTCAAATTGCCTCAGTGGAATAGACTCACATGCCACGCATCGTGGGGCACAGTTAGGCGGCACAATGTCGGCGATTTGTTTAACGAGTCGTCGTCCGGCTTCGGTGATGCGTTCAAATGACGACGATGGATCATGTCGAGAATTCTTTACAAATGGTGGCAACAGTGGATGACTGTGGCCGACGAGACCAGGACGCGTGCCCAAGGCGCCGCGCGCCAGGATGCGTTTACAGCATTCTCGCAACGACCACTGCGACTCAGCGGCCTGGAGCCTAGAATCCTCTTCAGCGCCACGCCGATTGATCCGGGCCTAGTGGATGCTGGAGATGACGCGTCGGTCAAGAACGCGGCTGTGTTGAATGCGTCGGTTGACTCCAACGCGTCAGCGGAATTCGAGTCGGACGTTACTGTTGCCATAATTGGAGAGGCCCGACGCGAGATCATTCTCTTGGATTCATCCGTGGTAGGCATCCAGGAATTGCTTGATGATTTGAGTCAATCTCGTCGCCAAGCTGATGTCTTTGTTTTGGATTCCGAGCGAGACGGTATCGACCAGATCACAGAGATTCTCAACTCTCGCGTCGACATTTCGTCTATCCACATTGTTTCTCACGCTGAGGCTGGATCCGTAAAACTGGGCAACGTTTGGCTGCGCGAACAGAATCTCAATGGCTACGCCGGTCAAATCGCTTCCTGGCAAAACGCTTTGACCAGCGATGCGGACATCTTGCTTTATGGGTGCGATCTCGCCGCGAATGAAGCGGGACGCTCGCTCGTGGAGTCTCTCGGCGTGTTGACTGGAGCCGACATAGCCGCGAGTAGCAATGACACCGGACATGAGGAATTTAGTGCTGACTGGATTCTCGAGTACGAGAACGGTTCGATCGAGACGACGATTGCATTCAGCGATTCGCTGCAGAACGATTGGCAGCAATTGCTCTCCGGCTCAATCGCAACTCACGCGGTCGACGACAACGCTGGCTTGCGTACCGAACTCGTGTTCGTTGACTCCACAGTCCAAAACTTTACAGCTCTCTATGAACAACTGACCGCACAATCTGATTTGCACCGTGAATTGCATTTCTTTGTGCTTGACGCGAGTCGTGATGGAATTGAGCAAGTCACAGAAATTCTCGTTCAATATCACGACATCGACGCAGTTCACATTTTGTCGCACGCGACGTCGCAGCAGCTTGAAATTGGCAGCACTCGGCTTGATGCACAATCCATTGGCGATTACGCCGACGCCATTCGCACGTGGCAAGCCGCGCTCGCGTCGGATGCCGACCTGTTGCTATACGGATGCGATCTCGCCGCCGACGAAGCAGGGCAATCGATCGTTCAATCGCTCGCCAACTTGACTGGCGCAGACGTCGCAGCGAGTACGGATCTCACCGGTAACGCGTTCTTTGGTGGCGACTGGGTTTTAGAGTATCAAGTCGGCAGCATCGAAACACAGGTGATAGCCGATTCCCAGATGCAGCAGCAGTGGTTCGGGCTGATGAGTGTCGCTGTCGATTCGGTATCCCAAGGATCTTCAGCGTCGGGTACGGTTATCAACGTAAATCATACCGTATCGGGCACTGACCGCTTGATGTTGGTTGCTGTCGCAACGGATCCGCATGGAACGATCGTTAACACAATAAAATGGAACGGCACCGACTTAACTCTCGTCGGTGTTGAGGAAGCTGCGGGTATCCACTCTCGTGTTGAGATTTGGAAACTTGTCGCTCCACAGACTGGCACGTTGAATCTTGATGTTACTCTAAATAGTGCCGCTCACAAGGGTGCAACGGTTGGCGTCATCACGTTTACCGGAGTGGATCAAGCGGCACCGCTCTCTGGATTCGTTGGGACGTCCGGAACGTCAACGACAGCGTCGATTACGACGGCATCAAGAGTGAACGATGTGGTGTTCAGTGCAATCACATCACACAATGCGACAAATGTGATTCCTGGCTCAGGCCAGACCGAGCTTTGGGACTCGGGTCTCGTCACTCAGACCGATGGTGCTGGATCAATCAAGGCAGGTGCCGCGTCGGTAACCAGTACTTGGACAGTGAACAATGATGACTGGTCAATCGCGGCTGTCTCGATTCAGGCCAAGAACAACGCACCGGTGGCTTCGACCGATACCTACACGATCAACGAGGACACGTCACTCATTACTACCGGTGGTTGGTTCAATGCGGCTTGGCAATCACGCCAGATACTGAATTTCAATAACGCGGCTCAATCCCAAAACCTCACGGACTTTCCCGTTCTCGTCAAACTAGATGCTTCGAGAATTGACTATAGCAAGGTGCAAGACGCCGGCGACGATCTGCGTTTTGTCGATGCCGATGGGACGTTGCTCGCATACGAGATCGAGGATTGGAACGAAGCCGGTGATTCGTATGTTTGGGTGCGCGTACCGCAAATTGATGCCTCATCGGGCAGCGATTTCATTTGGATGTATTACAACAACTCCACGGCTTCCGACAATCAAAATGCCGCCGCGGTTTGGGGGAATGACTACGAGTCTGTTCTTCACCTAAATGATAATTTCCTGGACTCGACGGATAATGCCAACAATGGCACTAACGTTGGTTCAGTCGATGCTATCGGTAAGTTGGCAGACGGACAAACTTTTAATGGCGCCGGGGATAGAATTGATGTCGCAGCGAGTACCGGCGTCAACAATCTTTTTAGCGGCGGTGGGACTATCTCGGCTTGGATTAACCCCACAAGCTTTGGTCAGGGTGGTTATGGCCGAATTGTTGACAAGGCAAGTACAACGACTTCCACCACCGGTTGGAATTTGGAAGTGGATGGCGTCAATCAAGGGCTGATTTTTGAAATTGGATTTTCGGGAGTTGTAGGACGCTGGCGAACGCCGGCTAACTCGATCGCATTGAACCAGTGGCAACTCGTGACAGTGGTGTACGACAGTAGTTCGACAGCAAACAACCCTGTGATCTACATCAACGGTGTGGCCGTGACTTTAACGGAATCGAGCACACCGGTTGGCACTGTGGCTTCCGACGCGGCAACGCCGCTTTCGATCGGAAATCGATCGGGAGCTACTGATCGATCCTTTGCTGGGAAAATCGATGAAGTCCGTCTGGAATCAGGCCAGCGTTCAGCGCAGTGGGCTGCGGCTCAGTACCTTTCGACCACGGATGCATTCGTAACATTCGGGACGGTCCACGGCCCAGGCGGCGTGTTGGCTAACGATTCAGACATCGATGGCGACTCGATCAACGCAATTCTAGTTGGCGGTAACCCCGCGCATGCTCAGTCGTTCTCATTGAACTCCGACGGTTCGTTTTCCTACACACCAATCGCTAACTTCAACGGCGTCGACACTTTCACTTACAAGGTAAATGACGGGCGTGTAGATAGTAATACTGTTGTCGTAAGCATCACGGTCAATCCCATCGGCGACCCGACTTTTGGTCAACCCGCAATCACTGGACTCGCTAAAGAATACGAAACGCTCACAACTGACACGAGCGGAATCAGCGACGCAGACGGCGTGACAAACTTCACGTACGAGTGGTTGCGTGGTAGCTCAGCGATCGCCGGCGCAACGGGTTCAACTTACGTCGTAACCTCTAGTGATATTGGCTCGACAATTTCTGTGAAGGTCACGTATACCGACAATCAAGGTAGCGTTGAAGGACCACTTACTAGCTCAGCGACATCCGTTGTCATTAACACGAACGACGCCCCGGTTGGTTTGCCAACCATCAGTGGCCTGGCCAAAGAGTACGAAACACTCACAGCCAATACGAGCGGTATCAGCGACGCCGATGGAGTTGGAACATTCTCGTACCAGTGGCTGCGAGGCGGCTCAGCGATCTCGGGCGCAACCAGTTCAACCTACGTTGTCACGTCGACAGATATCGGAACCGTTCTCTCGCTGCAAGTAACCTACACCGACGGTCAAAGCACCGCCGAAGGCCCACTGACGAGTGCAAACACAGCAGCCGTCGTGAATACCAACGACGTACCCGCCGGATTGCCGGTAATCAGCGGCCTAGCTAAGGAATACGAGACACTCACTGCTGATACGAGCGGCATCAGCGACGCCGATGGGGTTGGAACATTCTCGTACCAGTGGCTACGGGGCGGCTCAGCGATCTCGGGTGCAATCAGTTCGACTTACGTCGTCACGTCGACGGATATCGGTACCGTCATCTCGCTCCAAGTGAGTTACACCGACGGTCAAGGCACTGCCGAAGGCCCACTCACCAGTGCAAACACGGCAACGGTCGTGAATACCAACGACGCACCCGTGGGATTGCCGACAGTCAGCGGCCTTGCAGAGGAAGACCAGACGCTGACGGTTGACACCAGTGGCATCAGTGATGACGATGGCCTCGGTGCGTTCTCTTACCAATGGCTGCGTAGCGGTTCAGTGATCTCCGGCGCTACCAACACAACTTATGAGCTTACACAAAGCGACGTGAATGAAACCATTTCGGTAAGTGTCTCGTACGTTGATGGGCAAGGGACAAGTGAAGGACCGCTGACTAGCCCTTAATCCAGTGTAGCTGGACTGAATAAAGTTGGAAGAAACTCGAAAACCCTCGGCGTTTTACGCGTGTATTGGAGGTTAAGAAGACTTCAACAAACGCACGCAAACGAGGGTTTCGAGTGAACGCCAAATTACGACAGA
>JBGSNA010000331.1:0-6066 GCA_041739875.1 Pirellulaceae bacterium | reverse complement strand
GCAATCATCTCAACCTTTTGGGCAGGAGTTTTCTTACGCAGAATCGCTGCTACTTCCTCGTCAACAACTTCAATAGCGGGAGAATCTTGCATGATCAAATTATACGCTGAGAGTATGACTTTGCCACAAGTTCTTAGGGCTATTCCGCAACCACTCCGTGCGGACGCACCTCGCTGCCCACGCGATCGGTAAGCTTGTCACCAAGCGTTTCGCGGGCGCGCTCGACGTGGCGCTGCAGCTCTGCAACGATCTGCAGGTTTTCCCGGGCGAAGTTGTTTGTCTCGCCGGGGTCGTTTTGCATGTCGAACAATGCCAAGCCGATTTCGATGTGGTTGTACGGCTCGGGCTTGCCGTCTTTGCCGACGGGCATGTCCTGGATCGTGCGGTACGGGTGGGGCACATGCAGCTTCCACCGCGGTGTGCGAATCCCGTGCAACTGGCCATCGTAGTAGCAATAGAATGCTTCGTGAGGGCTCTTGGCCCCCGGCTCACCGGCAATCAGCGGCGTGATGTCCTTGCCATCGATCACGCGATCGTCAGGCAACTCCACTCCCAAGGTGGCGGCCGTGGTGGGCAAGAGGTCCAGCGTCGTGCAAAATTCGTCGCACGTCGTGCCGGCAGGAATCTTGCCGGGCCAGCGCATGATGCACGGCTCGCGAAAACCGCCTTCGAACATCGTGCCTTTGCCTTCTCGCAAAGGCCCCGCCGAACCCGCGTGGTTGCCATAGCTGAGCCACGGACCGTTGTCCGAGGTGAACACGACCACGGTCTGTTCGTCGATGCCATGCTCTTCGAGCGCGGCGAGAATCTCGCCGACCGACCAGTCGATTTCCATCACCACGTCGCCAAACAAGCCCGCGCCGCTCTTGCCGCGGAACTTGTCGCTCACATACAACGGCACGTGCACCATGCTGTGAGGCACGTAAAGAAAAAAGGGTTCGTCTTTGTTCCTCGCAATAAAATCGACTGCTCGCTCCGTATAGTCGGTGGTGAGCTGCTCCTGGTCCTCGGCGGTGACTTCCTCGTCGACAATCTCATTGCCTTCCAACAATGGGAGATTGGGATACCCCTGCTTCCGCTTCGCGACGTTAGGGGGGAAATTCACGTAGTCGGGGTGAAACGGCCACATGTCGTTGGAGTAGGGCAGCCCGTAGTACTCGTCGAATCCGTGTTGCAATGGCAAGAACTGGCGATGATGCCCGAGATGCCACTTGCCAAAACAGGCGGTCGCGTAGCCTTTCTGTTTGCACAACTCCGCAAGCGTCAACTCCTCCGCGCTGATGCCGTGCTTCGCGTTGGGCCCCAATGCACCGAGGATGCTCACTCGTTCCGGGTAGCAACCCGTGAGCAGTCCCGCCCTAGAAGCGGAACACACGGCTGTTGCCGAGTGGAAATCAGTGAACTTTCGACCCTCCGCCGCCATCCGATCCAAGTTCGGCGTTTCGTACCCTTCCGCGCCAAATGGGCCAATGTCGGCGTAACCCATGTCGTCGATAAATATCACGACAATGTTCGGCAAATCTGGGTGCGACTCGCGCGCGGACAAATGGGACTGCGCAATAGCCACGACTAGCAAACCAAGGACTACCATACTTCGCATAATTGACTCCAAGCACTCACGGAACAAAACCTCGCACTCGCTGCTAACCCTCAATCGCATAGCCCTCGCGATAAGGACGCTTCAAGAATGCGTTCGCCTGGTCGTCACCAACAATCTGCTCGGCCTCGCCGTCCCACTTGATGGTACGCCCCAGTCGAGCGGCGATCCCTGCCAGATGGCAGACGTTCAGAGCTCGCATGTGCGAATGCACGTCCGAGATCGGCTGCTTCCGCTCGCGGCAGCAGTGGAAAAAGTTCAACCAATGCGCTTGCCGCTCGTTGCCTTCCATCGGCATTCCCTTGTAGACCTTCTGAATGGCATCTTCGGGAAGCGGATTTTCGGCAAGGTCGTCCACCGGCTTCCCCTCGAGCTTGCCTCGGTTGACGAAGATAGTTCCCTTTTCTCCTTCAATCAAGGTTCCATTGTCCGTATCGTCGCGAATGGTCAATTCCACGTCGCCCGGGAACTTCGCGAGCAGATTGAATTTCGTCGCCGTGTTGTAGCGGTCGGCTTGCGTCGGATACCCGTCTTTGAACGGCACGGGATGCGTTGCCTCGCCGCCGACCTCGGTTGGCAGTGGCGACTGTCCATTGGCCTCCAGCGCCCAGATCGCGATGTCGACGTGATGTGCGCCCCAGTCCGTGAGCTTGCCGCCGGAATACTCGTACCACCAACGAAACTCGTAATGGCCATTAGTGTATCTCTGGTTCTTGTCATCTTCATTCAAGTACCGATAGTCGGCTAACTTGGCTGGGCCCAACCAGCGTTCCCAGTCGAGTGTCTTGGGCGCTTCGACAGTCGGAATCTCAGGCGAGTCGGGTGCGCCGCCAATCGCGGCCTGCAATCGCTTAATCTTCCCCAGCCGGCCTTCGGCGACAATCGCGATCGCTTTGGTGAATAAATCGAATGTGCTTCGTTGCTGCGTGCCGACCTGAAGGATGCGACCTGTCTCGTCGACGGCTTTACGAATTTGCTTGCCTTCGTCGATCGTTAGCGTGAGTGGCTTTTCGCAGTAGACATCAAAACCTGCTCGCAATGCCTCGATCACGGGCTTGGTATGCCAATGATCGGGCGTGGCGACGTGGATCGCATCCAAGTCGTTGCGTTCTAACAGACCGCGGTAGTCGTGGTATACATCCGCTTTGTAATTGGAAAGATTCTGGTTGGCCTGAGCCGCGCGCTCAAAATCGACATCGGAAATCGCGACGACATCGACCCACTTGCTCGCTGATTGCATGTTGCCCACGCCCATCCCCCCCGCGCCGATCAGACCGATACGGAAACGGTCATTCTTCGATTTGAGCTCTTGGGCGAGGGTGCCGGTCGAAGAGAAAAAATACGGCGCAACGGCAGCGCCGGCGAGCAAGCCGGAGGTGCTTTTGGCGAATTCGCGTCGGCTAGTCTTACTGTTTTCAGGCATGGCAGTTCTCGTGGTGATAGTAGGAGAAAAAATCATCCAATCAAATAGTGGACAAAAAGCAAGTTCAAGTCACGCTCCAATTTGCGTCCCATCATGATACGTCATTCTGAAGAGAAAATCAGCCAGTTTTTTGACTCTTCCGCGCTGAAGCTCGAGCAGCGATTCTCTGAGAGATGTTACACGCTCTCAATGAAGACCGTTACCGGAACAAACCCGTTTTCTGATGCGCCTTGCGGGCCGCGGCTTCGTCTTTCGCGATGTCGAAAACCTTGTAGAGCCGGGAAATCTTGAAGACCTCGTAAATCTGAGGAGATATGCCGGAAAGTTTCATTTTCACCTTGAATTCTTTCGTCTTCTTGTTCAAGGCCACAAGCTTGCCCAGCGCTGAGGAGGCCATGAACTTGACGGCGGCAAAGTCGAGAATCAAGCGATCTTCGTCATTCTTGTTGAGTTCCGCTTCGATGTCGTCGAACAACCGCTGGATGGTCGACGGCTCGACAAGTCGTTCGTCGCGAATGAAAATTGTGCGGATCCCGTCTTTGACGGTAGATTCTGTAGGCATTGAGACTCCAGTAGTGATTAGTGTTGCAATCGGTTGCGACTCAAGCGATGAGGGCCCCAGAAGAAGTAGCTTATTCCGAGGAGTAACCAACTCGTAGGTTCGGGAATGGAAATCTCCGTAAGCGCACTCACTCCTGAAACGTCGAAAGCCGCTCTCCAGGCGGCGAAGTCGGTAGCATCTAACAGTCGGGGAGACTCCCCCCGCTGCGAGGTCAGGAAGTTTAGACCGTCGACCGAGCCGTCCTCATTGAAATCTCCACCGGCGTTTAGCTCAGGCAAGTTGCCGAAGTTCGAATTCCAAGCAAACAAGTCGACCCTATGCAATGGTCTGTCCAATTCGCCCCGCTGCCAGGCCAGCAAGTCGAGCCCATCGACCGAGCCATCGTCATTGAAGTCACCGAAGGTGATGTCACGTTGTGTTGAACCGAGGTTCTCTTTCCAGGCGGCCAGGTCGGCGCTACTGAGCAGATTCGCCGTCGCGCCGCGCTGCCATTGCAGAAAGTCGGCCCCGTCGACCACTCCTTGCGCGTTGTGTTCACCCGTCGGCGATTCATCGGCCATCGACGTGCCGTAGTTTGTCACCCAAGTTTCGAGTTCCGTGCTGCTGAGTGTGTCGGACGACTGGCCCCGTTGCCACATCAAGAAGTCGGCGGCATTGACCAGTCCGCTATCGTCAAAATCGCCTTCCAGCGCTTCCTCCAGTGAGAGGGCGTAGGTCGTGTTCATCTCCCCTGCAAACCAGTCATTCACTCCCCCCCCAAAAACATAGAGCGTATCGTCGATGATTTTTGCTCCTGGAGACACTAAATCAGCGGGCAATTCGGTTTCGAACTCTCGCCACCGATCCGTCAGCGGATTGTAAATGAAAATTTCCGACTGGCCCCGATGGGGGCCCTTTGCGCTATCCACTCCGCTGACGGACCAGATTTCGCCCTCATGCGTGAAGGTCGCCCACTCCGCGTGCGAACGTGGTAAGGGCAACTCAGCTCCCTCGCTCCAGGACTGACTTTGGGTGTCGTAGATTTGCACCGTCGTGGTGTCGCCGTCGTGCGAGTGATGCAGTTCACCACCAATCAGGTAAATCCGTTCGCCCACGCTGGCTCCTGCGACGTGCACGCGCGGGTACGGTACCGAGGGTTGGCTTTGCCAATCGGCAAGCGGATCGCTCAAGTCCAAAGAAAAATGGAAATCGTCGGTTACGACTCGGGTACGCGCGCCGGAAAATGCATGCAGCGTGTCACCGACTAACACACTCGGACCGCCCCACAGAGGCTCCGGCAAATCGGGGCCGACGCGCCACGTGCGCGTGCTCACGTTGAACACGTCCACGAAGTTGGTGCCGCTTTTGTCATTGCCAGTCTTTCCTCCGACGACCCAAATTTCATCGCCGTAGATCGACGAGCCGATCGTGAAATGGTGCCGGCTCCGGTCGAGAGGCTCTTGGGGCATGGTCCCAATTTCTGACCAAATATTCGTCAGCGGATCGAATTGCACGATCTCATCGGGACCGGAAAAGTGCGTCGACAGGCCGCCGAGCACGTAGATTTTTCCCGCGATCACTGCGTTGGCGTGTTCGGAACGACCCTCGATCATCGGTGCGAGCTCCCTCCACTCAGTTTCACCCAGACACGGACTAGCCAAGAATTTAGTCAAGCAGAGGCATCCGACGTAGAACGCGGCGCTAGACTTTCGATTGAGCGTCTCCGCTATGCGCATGCCATGATCGCTGTTGAGGAGTTTGATCAGCCCTCCTTGAAAATGCCCCTGGGATCCAGCCTAATGCCCGGGCTTCGTCTTGTTGCCCCGGGCTCCAGCTTCTTGAACGACGAGACTTGGACTCTTGGCAGTAAGACTGTGTAATTCGGCTCTGTTCAATCTGAGTCTGCATGTTGGGCGGCGTCAAGTAAAAAATTGGCCAACTTGCTTTTTGACGGTCTTCTTGGTGAAGAGTTTGCCTTCAGAAGCAGAACCACTCGGGACGGATTGCCACGAGGATCGGGAAGATTGCTACGAGAAATCGTGTTTTGCGCATAAAAAAATCCGGTGCAGGATGGCTATTCCCTACACCGGATTCTCAAATCAATTCTGGTTAGCTGCTAAATCAAGTGGTTCCCTCGCTTGCGCTGCGGGCTTGTTAGCTGACTTCTATGTCTCGACAAGTACTGTCCCCATTGTTTATTTCGTCTGTCACCAGACGGAACAATGTCACTAAGACTAGGTCTTAGCGTTCTAATAATCCTTAGAAAGGAGGTGATCCAGCCGCAGGTTCCCCTACGGCTACCTTGTTACGACTTAGTCCCAATCGCGGAGTTGACCCTAGGCGCCTGCATCCCGAAGGTTTGCTTAGCGACTTTAGGCCCCCCCCACTTTCGTGGCTTGACGGGCGGTGTGTACAAGGCTCAGGAACATATTCACCGTGGTATGCTGACCCACGATTACTAGCGATTCCGGCTTCATGCAGGCGAGTTGCAGCCTGCAATCCGAA
>JBGSNA010000329.1:0-13224 GCA_041739875.1 Pirellulaceae bacterium | reverse complement strand
TTTGAGTGGATCACGGCTATCCTTGCCAACGGCCTGTCGTTTGGAAATGAATTCACTCGCACCTGTAGTGCGAATTTTTCACAACGGCGAGGCCATTTTTTTTCGTGAAACACGAAGCCCTAAGCTGGACGGTCTCTAAAGGCTCCACACCAACGCAATCTCAATGGCCTCACTTAGCGCTGCCACGATCAAGCTGGGGCTTCCATTGCTTGAACGATCTATTCGACCAAACAGCCGAACAACGGCTTTCGCGTGGCTCTGAATTCCGCGGGAATTTTCCCAGACTGAATCAGTAGTCGTCCAGCGTTGATCAACGGTACTAGCTGGACAGCGCCGACTACGGATGATATCAGTCTAGCCGTTTTTTCGCGAAATATGGATGGATTTGATTTTGTTAGGGTCGATACCTAGGTCAGCCAGTCGTTTGCGACGTGTCCCCTCGTGGGACTTCGCGGCGATCGCTTCGGCGTTCTTCCGCTGAACGCTCGAGAGCAGTCCTCGAACATAAACGAGCAACAAAGCACGGCCTTTCGTGGTTTCGTGGTGAAACAAAGTACACACGGAAGGTCGTCTCTTTTTCGATCCGCTGTCAATGGCGGTAAGCCGCTGCCAACGCAAGACTTAAACCCGATCATGCATCCGAACCCGGCGCTGTCCAGCTAGGCGATCGTTCCCACTTAACCATAGCTCCTACGCGTGTAACCATAGCTCGCGCGAGTGATCGCTTCATTTCACGAGCGTGATGGCTTCGCCACGCCACAGCACTCGCAGGTCTTCGGGGCTCCATGTCTCGCGACCGACGGACGGATCACCTATGTCAACCGTTCCATCGGGACGTATCCCAAAGAGCACGACGCTATGGCGAAAACCTGGCGACCAACCGTACTTTTCGCTGTAGATCGAATCCGCTCCTTCGGGCGGCAGCCCGACAACGAGTGTCGAAGGCCACGGGCCCTGAGTCAGCAATTCGTCGACCGATGCGTTGACGACTCGCGGTCGAAGTGCCGACCCGCTTGTCGCAATGCACAACGCTCGCCAAAGACCCAACGAAGGGGTGCCTCGAGAATCGTTGAGACACCATGTCACCATCTCCGCTTCAGTTACCTCGATTCCGTGGGCCGCCAACAGTGTGGCTCCCGCAGCAGCACTGCAAGTCGCTGGTTGCGACTGAATGCAAACGTTTCCCTCCGTCCAAAAGTTTGCTCCGCGAGTCGGGCGCACCAGCGGCTGCAAGACGGGCTGGACCAATGTCCCCAGCGCGAGAAACATCATGGCGATCGCACTCAAGTATTGCCGCCAACGAGGTCGGTTCGGCAATCGAAACGCGGCTCCTGCGCCAGCCGCAAGGGATAGCACAGTCACATTGGAGTAGATGATCGCAGCGGAAACCGGGATCAACCCAGCCCAGAAAAGTCGATCTTTGGTGCCGAACAGCAGGCCGAGTGACAGTACCACAAACAGCGTAAGCAAGAGCGACGCAAGCCGAGGCTGAGTTTCGCTGGATCGCCGAATGAGGATCGCTGTTGCGACGAGAACGACAATCGCGAGGGCCGACATGATGCCCATCGCGATGAATAAATCAGCCAATGCCTATCTCCGGCAAATGAGATCGAGATTAGTACTCGTTCGACGTTGCGCTCGAGTCGGTAGCTGACGCGATCGCCGCACCCTTGATCGCTTGACGTACGGTGCGACTGGCGATCTCGGCTTTGAGTTTCGCGATCGCTTCGGCGATTGGCATGGCACCAAGATCGCCGTCGATTCGATCGCGAAGTGCAACCTTGCCTGCTTCCGCTTCTTGCGGTCCCACGACAGCCATGTAATTGACGAGATCGAGTTGCGCATTGCGAATCTTGGCTTGGACTTTGCCATCCGCTGAATCGATCGTGACCTTCAATCCCGCTTCATCGAATTGCTTCGCGACGGCGACTGCATAGTCGAGCGACTTGTCGCTGAGCGGCAGCACGCGAACTTGTTCGGGAGACAACCACATGGGGAACGCGCCGGCGAAGTGTTCAATCAGCATCCCCGTAAAACGCTCGAGCGATCCGAACGGTGCGCGGTGAATCATCACGGGTCGGTGCGGCGAGTTGTCGGCGCCCTTGTATTCGAGCTTGAATCGCTCGGGCAGGTTGTAATCCAATTGAACGGTACCGAGTTGCCATGAACGGCCGATACAGTCTCGGACCATGAAGTCTGCTTTGGGCCCGTAAAAGGCCGCTTCGCCCGGTTCCTCGTTGAAGTCCAATCCAGAACCCTCCAATACGCCACGAAGTGCACCTTCGGCTCGGTTCCAGTTCTCCTCCGTGCCAACATACTTGTCGCTCTTCGGATCTCGCAGCGAAAGCTGAACGCGATAATCATCCAAACCGACGGACTGGAGCACGAACTTGGTGAGTTCGATTGTTGCTCGGAACTCGTGTTCGACTTGGTCAGCGGTACAGAAGATGTGTGCATCGTCTTGGGTCAAGCCGCGAACTCGAAGCATGCCGTTGAGTTCGCCGGTTTGCTCATGTCGATAAACGGTGCCGAATTCGAACAGTCTCAGGGGAAGTTGTCGGTACGATCGTGGTTGTGCCTTGAAAATATGGCAGTGATGCGGACAGTTCATCGGCTTGACGAGATATCGCTCGTGGTTGTGTTGCCACTCACCAAGCACAGCACGCTTTGCATCCACGGACGCCGAGGGTTTGTAGTCAGGCAACTTCACACCGAGCACCTCCGCCGCCGCCATCAGCTTATCTTCGCCATCGCGATCGAGCGTCCCGGCTTCAAGACGGTTGCTCCATGCGTCCATCAATCCACCCGCTTCACTAGCGAACAACGGCGGGAACTGGCTATCGCGATAGTACGGGAAGTGGCCGCTCGTCTCATATAACTCCACTCGTCCCAAATGCGGGCTGAAGACGGGATCGTATCCGCGCGACAATAGCTCTTTACGCAAGAAGTCTTCGAGAGTGACTCGAACACGCGCACCCTTGGGCAGCCACAGACACAAGCCTTGTCCGACTTCGGCATTGATCGCAAACAAACCATGCTGCTTGCCCAATACACGGTGGTCGCGGCGTTTGGCTTCTTCGATTTGTTCGATGTAGGCATCGAGATCTTTCTTGTCGAAGAACGCGGTACCGTAAAGCCGTTGAAGTTGGCGACCGGACGCATCGCCTTTCCAGTAGGCACCGGCGACGCTCAGCAGTTTCACGGCTTTGATTTTGCCTGCGTCGGGAATATGCGGCCCGCGGCAAAGATCAACGAACTCGCCCTGGCGATAGAAACTCACTGTGGCCTGGTCGCCGAGTCCAGTGTCGATGTGCTCGACCTTGAAATCCTGGTCCAAGTCATTGCATAACTTACGAGCTTCGACACGATCCAAGACGAATCGTTCGAACGGTTCTTTGTCTTTGATGATTTTCTTGATTTCCGCTTCGATCTTAGGGAAATCGTCTTCGCTGATTTTTTCTGGGACTTCAAAATCGTAATAGAACCCGCCCGAGGTGGTCGGGCCGAAAGCGAGCGAAACGCCCTTATAAAGCCGCATCACGGCGCGGGCCATGACGTGCGCCGCCGAGTGCCGAAGCACATCGAGCGCCTCGGCATCACGGCTGGTCAGTAGCTTCAGCGGAATTGGCGAATCGTCGTCAGCCAACTCACCCAATGGGCGGTTCGCGTCAACGATATTGCCAGCAATTTCCGCAGCAATGACGGCTCTCGCCAAGCCTTCGCTGATTCCGGTCGCGATATCCATCGCTGTGGTGTGGGCCGGATGCTCGTGGATGGTGCCATCAGGCAATAGGACTTTCACGACGCTGGCGGAGGCAGTGCTCATGGTTTCGCTGGAAATACAGGGAGTTTTGAAGAATTTGAATGCCAAAAACGAGCGTTTCCGCTCATATTCAGCATGTGGTGCTGCCCCAAGGATGATGGTGCGGGCAAGTTAACGTCAATCCCGAATAGAACAGTGATCTGTAACGACGAAAAGGCTGCTCAACCCAGCAACCGTCCCGGGTTGTCGCACATCCAGGCGCGAATTTGTTCGCTGGTGGCACCGAGTTGCTCGCGAAGCACGGTTTCCATTCTCGCCAAAGTGGCGGCTGAGCCGGCCAAGTGCGTACGATCTTCGCACCATGCCGCACCGGCTTGATCCACGTCCACATTTTGGTTGGCAAACCAATATCGTCCTGGACCCAAGCCCGCGGCCAGCATCGCGTCGCTGACAATCACGACGCGATGTAGCGGAACAAGGTTCAAGTAATTCCGTAGTGCAAACACGGGAACGTGGTGACTGTCAGCAATAAACGAGATCGACAGATCGTTCGACCGACTCAGCACACGTTGGATGATGTTGTCGTGCCTGGGCAGTGTGCCTGGGCAACCGTTGCCCAAATGCGTCCACATTCCAAGCCCAGCATCGATGAACTCGTCGAGCTCATCGAGCGATGCGGAGCTGTGACCGGCGGAGACGAGAACTCCTTGCTTGGCCAAGTACGAAGTGACCTTTGCGCGGCTGTCCATTTCGGGGGCAAGCGTCAACAACCGAACTCGCCCCGCGCCAGCCTCGAGGATGCGTTTTGTCAACTCCAGGTCGGCCGGTACAACGGCGTCCGGCGGATGCGCGCCGACATAGCCGTCTAGCGGACTGATGAAGGGACCTTCGATATGCAGCCCCGCGATGATTTGCGATTCGTCGGGATAGGCTTCGCAAAAATTCGTGATGCGTCGCACTCGCGTAAGCAGTTGATCTTGGTGCGCCGTGATGACGGTTGCCAAAATTGCGTCGACACCATCAGCTTTCAGACGCTGGCACACCGAGACCAGTTGCTCGTCTGTCGTCGACTCGTCATTGAAGTCGACTCCCGCATAGCCATTGACTTGCAGATCGACGTAACCGCTCATGCGACGCGTTCCGCTGTCGCTAGCGTTTGCGAGTCGAGCTGACTTGCGGCGGCCTTGTCGACGATCAAGAAAGCGGCATCGTGTTCTCGCAAAATGCTCGCAGGCAACTCCGGCCTCACATCGCCCGCCAGCATTCCGGCGATCGCCACTGCCTTTCGTTCGTCGGGGACGCTGCAATAAATCTTTCGTGACTTCATGATCTGGCGGACGGACATACTAATCGCGTGCGTCGGGACGTCCTCGAGCGAGGCAAACCAACCCTCGCCGACTTGTTGCATGCGACAGGCATTATCAAGCTCGACAATTAAATAGGGATCATTCGTTTCGAAATCGGCTGGTGGATCGTTGAACGCCAGGTGCCCATTCTCGCCGACTCCGACCAAAGCGACGTCGATCACAAGACTCGACAGTTTGCTTGAAGCTTGAGCAACGGTCGACTTGGCATCGTGCTCGCCGTTCAAATACAAAAACGAAGCGAGCGGCACTTTCTCAACGAAACGTTCTCGCAAATAACGACAGAACGACGCTGGGTGCTGGTCCGACAATCCAACATACTCATCCAGATGGAATGCGTGGACTTTGGACCAGTCAATGTCAGGCTGGCTGACCAGCGTGTTCAAAACTTCGAATTGCGAGGCTCCGGTTGCGACAAGCAGATGGGCTCGCCCCGAAGATGCGATCGTTCGACGCAGGTCTTCCGCCGCGTGTGAGGCGACCCAGGTTCCCATGGATTGACGATCGTCGACCAAAACAATGTTCACGATAAAAATTTCGAAAGCAGGGAATATTTCAAATGTAAGTTTCAAGCATTGGAAGCGGCTATGATCATAGCCAATATGACGCCACCGTTGTGAGCCGCCACCGTAGAGATCTAGGAGTCCGATTGATGCACCGCTCGACTGCTTCCCTTTTCGTCGCAATTTCTTTTTGTTTGGCATGCGTCGCCTTCGCGTCAACAAGTCTCGCTCAACCGCCGGACGCTCGGCTTGGCAAGCTAAAAACACTCAACGGTCATTTTCCGTTCCATGTGCCTGAATCCAAAGAAGCCTGGGACGAGCGAGCGGAGCTGTTGCGAACCAACATTCTGGTATCCGCTGGGCTTTGGCCTGAGCCAGAGCGAACGCCGCTCAACGCGGTGATTCATGGACGCATCGAGCGAGACGGGTTCACGATCGAGAAGGTGTACTTCGAGAGTCTGCCAGGTCACTTTGTAACGGGTTTATTGTTTCGACCACTCGACGGACAAGCCGCAACCGTGAAGCGTCCCGGTATTCTCTGTCCGCACGGGCATGGCGGACGGATGCATCGGTTCAGCGACAAGGAGTTGCAAACGGAACTCGATTCTGGACGCGAAAAGTTTGCTGAGTCTGGTCAAACGCCCAAGCTCGCCCGATGTGTCCAACTCGCTCGTATGGGATGCGTCTCGTTCATGTTCGACATGCTCGGATATGCGGACTCGGTACAGATCCCTTACGAAGTCGCACATCGCCACAAAGATCCGCGGCCCGAAGAAGCACGACCGACTGATGGCTCGCTGCCTGAGTCGTGGGTCATGTTCAGTATCGATGCTGAGATGCGATTGCAATCGATCATGGGACTTCAGGTCTGGAACGCAAGTCGTGCTTTGGACTTCCTAGCGGAGCTACCCGATGTTGATTCCGAGAAGCTCGGCGTGACCGGTAACAGCGGCGGTGGGACCCAGACAATCATCTTGGGTGCCATTGACCCACGAGTAAAAGTCTCGTTCCCCAACGGCATGGTTTCGACTTCGATGCAGGGTGGGTGCTATTGTGAAAATTGCAACTTGCTTCGCGTCGATTCCGGAAACGTTGAACTCGCGGGGCTCATGGCGCCACGGCCCCAAGCCATGACAGCCGTGAACGATTGGACTCGCGACATGATGACGGACGGCTATCCACAACTCCAGCAGCTGTATCGGATGATCGGTGACACGTCCGACGTGATGTGCAGCCACTTCCCTGATTTTCCACACAGTTTCAACTACGTCACTCGCGGGTTGATGTATCCTTGGATGAATCGTCATCTCAACATGGGTGTCAAAGAGCCAATCATTGAGAAAGACTTTGCGAAGATCACTGACGAAGAAGGCCGCGTTTGGAATGACGAACATCCCAAACCCACTTCGGTGAGCCCGGATCATGAACGCGATGTTTGTGGTTGGTTTGACCAACAAGCGAAACAAGGGATCGAAAAGTGGTGGCCGAAGTCACGTGACGAAAGTGAGTCGTTCCGAACGTCCATGAGCCAAGCATGGAGAATGATTCTTTCCATTCGTCAATCGGCAACCCAAAGCATCAAGCTGGCGGATACGAAAGATATCGAACACGCAACGGCCTCGGTCGTCACAGGCTACCTCAAGAATGCCACAAGCGGCGCTGCGATTCCAATCACGATCACGAAGCGTGAGCGAAACGCACCAACAGGGCCGGTGGTGATTTGGTGTCGCGAAATCGGTAGCGATTCAAGTCAAGCGATCGAGAAGATGCTCGAACAAGGGATCACCGTGCTGGTGCCCGACTTGTTTGCCCAGACTTCCGGTGGTGATTCAAAACGCCAGCGTTTGATTGATGACGAACGCCACTTTGCCGCCTTCACGTTTGGCTACAATAAAACTCTCTTTGCAGAACGTGTTGCCGATGTGAGGGATGTCATTGAGTTTGCCAAAACCCTCGGCGGACCATCCGTTTCGCTCGTCGGCACAGGTGACGTAGCTCCGGTAACACTCGCGGCCGCAGCATTGGCCGGTGATGCAGTCAAGCGAACGGCAGTAATGCTTGGCGATTTCCGGTTTTCAAACGTCGATGCATACTCGTCGGCTGACTTTGTTCCCGGTGCAATGAAGTATGGTGATGTCGATGCACTCGTGGGGCTCAACGCACCTCGTCCGCTTTGGTTGAGCATGACAAGATCAATCGATGACCGCGTGAAGCAGTGCTTCGCGGTCGCTGGATCGCCCGACAATCTGGTGCTGCGAAAAGCGACGCCCGACCTGCCGATTGACGAAATCGTCGAATTCATTTCCAAGCCGTAAAACATGCCGTTTTGTCGCAGGCTGAAAAATACTCCTTGATATGTACATTGGGCTGATCTAAGGTGGTTGAATCGTCGATCAATCGATTTCGAAGGAGAAGATTCGATGACCCTACCTTTGCGATGTATTCGAAACCTAAACGCAGCAGCCACGGCTATTTGCTGCTGGACTCTGGTATTCATTGCGTCAACTTCGCTTCACGCCCAGCAGGCTTCGTTCGAGCAGCCACCGATCGACTATCTCAATGCGCCGGTTCACGACGCGGTTGCAGAACTAGCCGATCGCATCAAGTCGGGCGAGCAACAACTTCGCTATGACGACAAGCATGGTTATCTTCCGAGCGTGCTCGAAGCTCTCGACATACCCACGAGTTCACAAACGCTTGTGTTCAGCAAGACGAGTCTGCAGTTGCATCGAATTTCACCTCGTCGGCCCCGAGCGTTGTATTTCAACGATGATGTATACGTCGGTTGGTGCCAACAAGGTGATGTGCTGGAACTCGCAGCGACGGATGCGAAACAAGGCGCGATTTTTTACACGCTCTCTCAAGACGCGGATGAGCCTATCCAGTTCATGCGTGACCGCGGCCAATGCTTGACGTGCCATGCGTCCAGTCGCACCCAAGATGTACCAGGGTATCTGGTGCGTAGCGTCATCGTGGATCCAATCGGCAATCCACAACTCGCAAGCGGAACCTACACGACTGACAATCGTACTCCGTTCAGTCAACGTTTTGGTGGTTGGTACGTGAGCGGCAAGCATGGAACGATGCGGCATCGCGGGAATGTATTTAGCCTCGGTCGCGATAACGAGGGTAACAACGAAATCAGCATCGACGTCGAGTCGGGAGCCAATCAAACGGACCTGTCAAAGATTGTGCGGACGCAGCCCTATTTGACTCCATCAAGCGACATCGTGGCGTTGATGGTGCTCGAACATCAGACACAAATGCACAACGCGATCGCGGCAGCGAATTACGAGACTCGCATGGCTCTGGCCCAATCGTACCAAATGAACGAATTGCTCGATCGGCCAGAAGGATTCGTCAGCGACATTGCCGAGCGGCGGATGACTTCGTCCGCCCAGCGGCTTGTCGATCAGTTACTCATGAAGGAAGACTTCGCTTTGGAATCACCCGTTGAGGGAACCACGTCGTTTGCGAAGGAGTTTTCGGCGCGCGGACCACAAGACAAGCTGGGTCGTTCGCTGCGACAACTCGATTTGACGGCTCGCTTGTTTCGTTATCCATGCAGCTACCTGATTTATTCGGATGCGTTTGCGGCCTTACCGGCACAAATCCGCAGCCGGGCGCTCGTAAAATTGCGGGAAATTCTCGAAAGCGCCGATCCGGCAGTCGGTTTTGAGCACCTCACGCCCATGGTGAAGACCGAGATTTTGGGAATTCTTGAAGCAACGTTACCTGACTTTTCTGCGTCGCGCTCTGCCATTTGACCCCGCTCGGCGGTACGCTGGGGGGCATGGCTGAGCAACTCAATCCTGACGCGTTCCTGATCGAGCAAATTCGTGCTGGTGATGCCCACGCATGGCAGTCCTTGATTGATGGCTACGAGGGCCGGTTGCTGGCGTACGTTGACAGCCGCATTCGAAATCGTTCGACGAGCGAAGATATCGTCCAGGAAGCGTTTGTTGGGTTTCTGACAAGTTTGCCCAACTACGACGGTTCCAGGCCGCTGGAGAGCTATCTTTTCAGCATCTGTGCTTACAAATTGACAGATCATTTGCGTCGCGAAGGCCGGCGACCGACGTTGCAAATGCATCGCCGAGGCAACGACGATGAGTCAGACACCGATTTTGCGGGGACCGATCGCGTCGCCAGTTCGATCATTCGGAGCGTCGAGCGACGTCGGCTCGAAGAGGACGCGGTTCACCAAGCGATCGCCGAGCAAGTCAACCGCTGGAAAGCCACCAACCAGTGGATTAAGCTCCGGACGATTGAATTGCTGTTCGTGCGAGGACTTGGAAATAAAGAGGTTGCTGAGTTAACCAACCAGTCCGAACAGCAGGTCGCGAATAGCAAGAGCGACTTCCAAATTCGACTGCGGTCGATCATCCGGCGAATGGAGCTGGACGAACACACGTTTCCGGAACTGGCTGAGTTATAGCGTCGTTCTAATCTCGACAGAAATCCGCTGGGGCCGTAGAAACTTGGTTCGGGCAAGCCAAATCGGCGGGCTCGGCGCCAACCGGCTCAACTTGCAAGTAGCTGGAATCCAACGAGAAAGTAAATGACGAAGCGATTTTTTGCCGCATGGTTCACCACGTTCGCAACACTCAGCGTGCCAACATTTGTTTGGGGGCACCCCGGTCATGGCGTCGTCGATTCGGGTCCCGCCCACTATGTTTTGGAGCCGGTTCACGCGTTCTCGATCGCATGTGCGATTGCACTTGGAATTGCCGTTACAGTACCCATGCTTGCAACTAAGATACAGCGATACATCAACGGCGTATGAGCGGTCGCGTGCCCCAAGACTCTTCTGACAAAGCTTGGGATTTGGCGTGAGGTGGATCAGTTCATCGAAAAGACATAAAGACATCACGAATAGCTAGTTGAACTGAGAGTTGTTTGGGACTGACGCGAGAACGACGGAATGCGATTTTTTGTTACCGGTGCCACGGGTTTGCTTGGCAATAATATCGTTCGCCAACTTGCAGATCGCGGTGACCAAAGTGTCGTGTTGGTCCGCCGTGAACCCAAGCCTGCGGTGCTGGATGGCACGCGTGCCGAAGTCCTTCACGGTGAGATTTGTGATGCGGCAGCGATCGACAAAGGAGTCGCCTCGTGTGACGCCGTGATTCACTGCGCAGCGCTGATTCACTTGGGTTGGCGGCGCGAAGCCGAGTCGATGCGAGTCAATTGCGAAGGCACAAGGACGATCGTTGACGCAGCGATTCGTCATGGCAAACGTCTGATTCACATCGGCACCGTGAACACGCTTGGCGTTGGAACAGAAACGGAACCAGCGAACGAAGACACACCGCTCGATCATGGTGGTGGGCAAGTCCCATGCAATTACGTCGTCAGCAAAATGGCGAGTGTTGACGAAGTGCGACTCGGGACCCAGCGTGGTCTCAAGTCCGTTGTCCTGCATCCTGGTTTCATGCTCGGTCCGTGGGATTGGATGCCTAGCAGTGGACGAATGATCGTCGAACTCAAACGTGGTTGGACGCCATTTTATCCGACGGGCGGATGCAGTCTCTGCGACGTTCGCGATGTTGCGACGGGTGTGATTCATGCGATCGATCGCGGCGGAGACAACGCACGCGAGTACGTTCTTGCTGGAGCGAATTGGACCTACCAGAAGCTATGGACCGAGATGTGCCATCGCCTCAACAAGCCAGCCCCGAAGTGGCCCGTGGCACCCTTTATCGGCAAGTTGACAGGGCGGTTCGGCGATATCGCAGCCTCCGTTGCCCGGCATGAAGGCGATTTGAATAGCGCGAGTTTGAGGATGAGCGAACAGTTCCATTGGTACGACAGCAACCGAGCCAAACGTGAGCTGGGTTACTCCAATCGGCCGCCGCAAGAGACGCTTGACGACGCGATCCAGTTTCTGACAAAGCATCACCTGAGCTAGGCTCGGGAAACGTTCTTCAGCCCTCCCGGAACCCCACGTGGACGAATTAACCCGCGTGACAGGAATTATTTTTGCGGCAAGTTAAACGCCACTAATGGCCTTGATTGGCGAAGGATACTGAAAGATTTGCCGCGAATTGCCGGATCTTTTTTTTATTTGACTGTTCCGAGCCCCTGATAGCGAGGAATTGACAAGCCAGGCCCCCTGCGATCAATCTGTCGAGCCTTGATTGAAGGGCGCCGCGTTCGCCGGGCATGCCGATTCGACTCCAGCACGTGCTGAGCAAGTCGATAGCAACCGTTCCAGCGAGAAGCGGAGATTTCGTTACTCGATGCGAGAACATATATGTCGAGGCAAAAGCTCGACGAGATCCGACAGGCCGCTCCGGCCATTTTGCCAAGCTTGCTGTTATGCGACTTTGGTGATTTGAAAGGTGAAGTTGCGGCATTAGCCAGTGCAGGCACCCGAGTCTTACACCTCGATGTGATGGACGGCCATTTCGTTCCCAACATGACCTACGCGATGCCGATCGTTGAAGGTCTGCGTCGACACACGGATATGCCGCTCGACGTTCACTTAATGATTAGCGATCCGCTTAAGTACGCACGGCCGATGGTTGAGGCTGGGGCGGATCTAATCACGTTCCATGCGGAAGCCGTCGACGATGTCGAAGCCGTCGCCAAAGGACTCTTGTCGCTCGATGTTGGCGTCGGAGTTGCAATCAACCCGGGTACATCACTGGATGCAATCACAAGCTGTCTATCAATCGTCGACCTCGTGCTCATCATGAGTGTGGATGCTGGATTCGGCGGACAAGCATTCAATCCAGTCGCACTGGATAAGCTTCGACAACTACGTGCGTCGCATCCAAATTTGTTGTTAGAAATCGACGGCGGAATCAATGCCGCGACGATCGGTCCGGCTCGTGAGGCTGGTTGCGATCTGTTTGTCGTCGGTTCCGCGATCTTCCGCCAAGAAAGTTACACCCAAGCAATGCAGACCTTGACCGCGTCAATGGACAAGTCCAATTCCGTGGGGGGCGCACAATGAATTTGCTGATGCGTACACCCGTGACATCTCGGGTGCTATTGGTACGTCCCGGGTCGACTGAGTTTGATGAACAAGGTCGCATCAAGGGTTCGCTTGACATGCCACTGAGCAGCCTCGGCGAACAACAGGCTTTGGCGGTTGCCAGCGAGCTAATGGGGATTAACGTGGGCACGATCTACACGGCACCCTGTGAATCGGCCCAGCAGACGGCGATGCAGCTTGCTCGAGGTCGCGATATTCGAGTCAAAGTTCTAGAGTGCTTCCGTAATATTGATCACGGGTTGTGGCACGGGAAGTTGATTGATGAAGTTCGACGTAACCAACCTCGCGTTTATCGCACAGGCATGGAATCGCCGGATGAAATTTGCCCGCCTGGCGGTGAATCCATTCGCGCTGCGCGAATTCGGGTCGCAAAGGCCATTCGCAAAGTCATCAAGAAAGGCCGCGAAGACGTCGTGGCGCTCGTGATCCCTGATCCACTCGCAACGGTCGTCCAGAGCGTCATTAGCGGCGAAGAACTTCATGACCTGTGGAAATTCGAAACCGACCACGGCAAGTGGCAACTCATCGAAGCGACCCTCTGAGTCGCTCCCGGTGAGTTTTGACGTATGACGTTTTTGATATGTGACGTTT
>JBGSNA010000310.1:0-2560 GCA_041739875.1 Pirellulaceae bacterium | reverse complement strand
TCTTGGGACTCATCGGACGGACCTCCTAGAGGATACTTTATCCGCCCCCCGCCACTGTCCGAAAGTCCTGGGCTACCGCAGTCGAGGCAGCCAATCTCTTCTAAACATACAAGCTTTTCGTAACCCTGATGAGTACAAACTTAAGGTTGAACGCAATGGTGAGACACAACTGGTTAATGTTGATCTCATCGAGACCTTCAATTGGCTCTTGGGAATAACAGTTAAGCATATAGACGAGATCCGTGGCGTACGCGCCGTGGAAGGAACTAATCCGAAGGGTGAGCGTATCCTAGTTCTCTGGAGAAACATAGACGAACTCGACAGTGACGCTCTCGATAAGTGGTTTGAAAAGCAAGGATACAGTACGCGTGATTTGGAATACGACCTTATCTACGTTAACGGTGACAATAATCTCGAAAACCTCCGACGTACTAACCAGACATGGAAGGTTCGCTTGATTGAAGAGGACTTTCACCGTCTGATGTTTGAACACTGCTGCGATAGTTAGAAAGGGCTCAAAACAATGGAAGCACAACAATTCAAAAGCTCAGTATCCGAATACTCCGGAATCATTTTGCCTTTTACGGCAAAATGGCATGAGTCTGTCACAAACAACACGGTTCGCGCGGTATTCAGAAAAAAAGGGCCTTCAAGTAAAGCAAAACCTAAATGGGCATTTGCATATTTTGGATCACCGTTCAGTGCGTTATGCGCTAGACTCAGTATTGTCGAGATACTTCGATTGCCCGTGCATCAAGCAATTGAATACTGTGAAGAGGGTCATATCTCTGAAGCCGCACTTAGAAAGTACGCCGGGGATACGAAGGATCTCACTGTTTTTCGTATTAGCAACTGTATAGCCCCCCAGACCACGTTGGGAATGAATGAACTCAAAGTAAAATTTGGTTTTCAACCAAGCCCTAATTTTGTGGCACTTTCTGATGAAGGTGTAAAGCAACTTAATCTTGCCTTAAAGATCAAAGAGACTTCTTGAGTTAGCAGGAGGGTTACTAAGGCCAACGGATTATTACTCGCGAATGCTTAGCACTCTGCACACTGAAAGATGACAAACACTGAAGAACAACCACAACTGAAATGCCACTACTTCGTGGACGAGGCCGGTGATCCGACATTATTTAATCGTCGGAAGCAAATCGTCGTCGGCACGGAAGGATGCTCCACGTTTTTTATGCTCGGTCTACTCGATGTGGCAGAACCTACGGTATTAGGGAAGCAGCTTAGCGAGCTGCGGCAAAAGTTGTTGGCTGACCCGTACTTTCGTAACATCCCCTCGTTGCAGCCCGAGCGGCGAAAGACTGCCCTGGAATTTCATGCCAAAGACGACATCCCGGAAATTCGCCGCGAAGTCTTTTCGCTGTTGATGCAACATGAACTTCGTTTTTTCGCAGTCGTGCGAGACAAACGACGCATCGTCAAGTTGGTACGAGAACACAATCGAAAACAGCCCCAGTATCGTTATCACCCCAACCAACTTTACGATAGGTCGATCAGCCGGTTGTTCAAGGATCGACTGCACAAAGAAGATTCCTATCGAATCGTGTTTGCCAAACGAGGAACGTCAGATCGAACGGCGGCATTTCGCAAGGCGTTGGAGAACGCGCGGCAGAATTTTCGCCGTTCGTGGGGAGTCGAGGCCACAGCACCGATAGAAGTGGTTGCCAGTATTCCCGTGAATGATCCCAGTTTGCAGGCAGCAGACTATTTTCTCTGGGCCTTGCAACGACTTTACGAAAAACAAGAGTCCCGCTATTGGGAATTCGTTTGGTCAAAAGTGAGCCTGGTTTACGACATCGACGATGTTCACAACCACGCGTACGGCGAGTATTTTACTCAGCGCAACCCACTGACGTTTGAAGCATTTCAACAAAGAAAGCCGGGGATATAGGGCCAACTTGCCGAAGCAAGTCAACCACACGGCATGAAGCCGAATTTCGTCCACCGACTACCTATAACTTACATTCGGCTAAGTTCAGCGTCAAGAACAACAGAAAAAGCGCCCAATGGCCAAGCGAAAAACAACTCGTTCTAGTACAGCGACGCTACTACCCGAAGCGTTGCCGTTAAAGTTTGACCAGAAACTTGTCCTCAACCAGTGGATGCTCTGGCTCTTTGACAAGAAGAGTTTCGAGCAACTGGCTGAACCGTTTAAATCAACGGAACTCGAAGGGCTAAACGAGGACAATAATCACAAGTTCCTAGCGGTGTTCAAGGCGCTCTGGGAGTTGGACGAATTCCCGGGCGACATCCTGCTGGGTTACGACCAAAATATTGTGAAGCACACGTTACGGCTTAACGAGAGTCGGCCTGAGCCAATTCGTTGGAAGTATTTTCAATGGCTGTCGTTGCTGTTCACCGAAGTCTATCTCGACCGTTTTTTCCGTGATCCCGATAAGCTACTGACCGATCTGAACGAGTTCGTCACCAAGTTCAATGAGGACATCCTCGACAAGGATAAGATCCCGGCTTACGAATTGCCGGACCTGCGCAAGATTGCTTTTTGGAACGCCACGGGGAGCGGCAAGACGCTGCTCATGCACGT
>JBGSNA010000295.1:0-1939 GCA_041739875.1 Pirellulaceae bacterium | reverse complement strand
GAGTTCCGCAAGGCGATGTATCCGATCGAAGAAAGTTTGCGTGCTCGAGTTGGCCGATGGGTGCAGCGCTATCCGCAGATCCAAGCCAACATCGGAACGCGGTTCACAATCGCCGACATCGTTGAAGAAACCTTCATGTTGGCATTCGATCGTTACAGCCATTGGCATCCGGAAATGTCTTTCGGCCAATGGATCGAAAAGCTGATTGATCCGGCAATGAAAGCGATCGCTCATGACCCCGAAGGCGAGCTGGAGACGATCAGTTTCCAGCGAACCTGGAAGGAGATGTAAAACCGTCTTCGTTTAGCCGCGATGCGAGATGGTGTCAAAGAGTTCATCAATCGCAGCAGTCCACCCTCAAACGTCCAATTCTTTGAAAAGTGAACACAACGATGAATCACGCTGCCTTCCGTTTCTCGTTGAATGTAACGCTAGCCTTCGCGACCATGGGGATCGTGAGTGGACAAGAGGGACGATCGACTTCTTCAACTGAGTCCACGGATAAAGCGACCGCTCGCTCATCGAACATGATCGCCGCAGTCCAGCAGGCAATCGTCGATCAAACCAACGAGTTCCGCAAGTCGAATCAGTTGGACGCTGTGCAGCGTGAAGAACACCTGATGCAAGCCGCAAAGAATTTTGCAGAGTTCATGGCGCGAACGGGTAAGTACGGCCACCGTGCCAACGGAATGACACCTGCCGAGCGTGCAGAGGCGGCGGGTTATGACTACTGCGTCGTCCGGGAGAACATCGCCTATCGCACGAACACCGGCGAAGTCACCGCGGACAGTCTAATTGAAGTGTTCGTCCAGGGTTGGATCGACTCCCCACCACACCGAGAAAACATGCTCGCTGACTACATCACTCACACGGGAGTGGCCGTCGCGACAACTGATGACGTCACGTACTATGCGGTGCAGATGTTTGGACGGCCCAAGTCGGCAGCGTTCCACTTGAAGCTGACCAACGAGTCCGGCGAAACGAAAACGATTGTCTTTCAAGCCAACGATCAGAAAGAAGAAGTTGAGTTACAGCCTCGCATGATCTTGACGATGACGCGCTGCTTTCCGACGAAGGTGTCCGTTGCAGGAAGCGATGCCTCCGTTCTAATCAAGTCAGATGCGAACTTAAAAGTAACGGTCAAGGGTCTGGTGGAATCGAACGACTAGTTTGTGTAGCGGGATTCAACAAAATTCCCTGCCGCTCATTGCGTCCAGGAATTCTGGCGAATGCCACTACGTGTCGCAGCTGTTGCAGCAAGCGAAACAGCCACCAAGCAAACTTTACTACCAGTCAAACTTCCTCGTCCACGAAGATGACGTGGCGGAAGTAGTGTTGTGACTCGAAACTTGCTCCCAGAGCCCCGATCAGCAAGCCAAATGACGCAATGAACAAACTCATCTCAATCTTCAGCAGCACGCTCACTTTGACCGGCGACAGGTCCGACGAATGAACAGAAGGCGAAGGAGGTAGTTTTCCAGCACGACCGCGAGGTTGAGGTGGCCCAGGTTTCACGAATGCTGGTCGTGGAAACAGCTCAACAGCTCAACAACTCAGCCACGTCATCAACGAATTAGAGGTCTTCGAAACGTCGCCCATTCCCGGTTACGAAGTTCGGATTCTCGATGGCAATCACCAGCCGGCGAGCCACCATCGTTTGAAAGTGTTACGCGACGTGGCAGCAGGACCGTTAACGGTGGCGTTGTGATATTGGCCGTTCATCCCGAAAGCTCCGCCGCCAAGGAAGATTTACACCAAGGTGACGAGGTGCTGGAGATCAATGGCGAGCAAATTGGCACGGCTGCCGACATCGTGAAGACAATCTCTCAAATGAAGCCTGACGACAAGATTGAACTGAAAATTCGTCGTGGCGACGAGGAAAGAGAAGTCAATCTCGTATTGACCAGTCGCCGAAAGTTGACGCAAAACCAATAGAGCG
>JBGSNA010000204.1:0-2231 GCA_041739875.1 Pirellulaceae bacterium | reverse complement strand
AAGGCAACCGAAGAGGTAAAAGCTAAACGACAGCAGATGCTTGATGAGGCGCGGAGTGATGCTGGCGCCTTGCGAACGAAACGCCAGGAATCTTTGAAACGTGAGCTCACGAGTTTACAAGCGGAGATCACCAGACGGACTCAGGCCGAAGTGTTTGCCATCGCCCACCATGTGTTGTCGGACTTAGCCGGTGTCGACTTAGAAGGTCGGATGTGCGAAGTGTTTTTCACTCGCTTGCGAGAGCTCAACGATGACGCAAAGCAAACAGTTCGTGAATGCAAAGCTTCGGATTCGAACCCCGCAATTGTGCGGAGCGCGCTGGAGCTATCGACAGAGCAACACGACGCCGTCCAACAAACGCTCAATGAAGTGTTTTCCACCGAGATGCCTGTTCGATTCGAAACGGATGCAGAACTCGCCAGTGGGATTGAATTCACGGTCGCCGGGCAAAGGATTGCGTGGAGCATTGGTGACTATCTCACCTCGCTCCAAAAAAGCGTGAGCGAGCTACTTGACGACGAGAATGTGCATGCGGCCGATGCCGAAGCGAGCGTCGCCCGATGAACGTGAAAAAAAAAGATGGCTACAACGGTTTGCGTGAGCCGACAACGCTAGCCGGGGGTGACGAGGCAGCGCGTTCCGACGCGAAACCCGCGGCGAGTGCCGTCGACTCACATTTTGAGAACCATCCAGCCAACAGCTTGCAGTTCACATTTGATCAAGCATTTGAGCGGCTTTCTCGTGGTCGCAAGTCGTTTTCGCCAACGTTGGTGCCCCACGAGGTTGGAACTCTCGCAAGCGTTTCGACGGGCATCGCTCATGTCACCGGATTACCGGGGATTGGCTACGACGAAATCGTGACGTTTCCCAACGGCACGCTTGGCATCGCGTTCAATGTCGATGCCAATGAAATAGGCGTCGTACTGCTCGGTGACTACACGACGCTTCATGCGGGTGTGGAAGTACGCCGAACAGGCCGAGTCATGGACGTCGCGGTCGGCGATGGCTTGTTGGGCCGTGTGATCGATCCGCTTGGCCGTCCGCTCGATGGAAGGGCACATGTCGATTCCAACCAGCGCATGCCAGTCGAACGCCCAGCGGCTTCGATCATGGATCGCGCCCCTGTCACGGTGCCGCTTCAGACGGGGCTGAAAGTCATTGACGCATTGATACCAATTGGTCGTGGTCAACGTGAGTTAATTCTGGGAGATCGTCAAACGGGTAAAACGGCGATCGCCATCGACGCGATCCTCAACCAACGCAATCAAGACGTCGTGTGCGTTTATTGCGCGATGGGTCAACGTGCATCGGCGGTTGCGAAAGTGGTGGCGACATTGAAAGACCAAGATGCGATGGACTATACGGTCGTTGTCGTCGCCGAAGGAAACGACTCGCCTGGACTATGCTATGTCGCTCCTTATGCGGCTACGACCATCGCCGAGTATTTCATGGAACAGGGTCGCGATGTGTTGATTGTCTATGACGATCTGACCCACCACGCCCGATCGTATCGCGAGCTGTCATTGCTGCTTCGGCGGCCGCCTGGTCGCGAGGCTTTTCCCGGCGATATTTTCTATCTTCACGCACGGCTGTTGGAACGCTCAACCCATCTGCGCGAGGAACTTGGCGGTGGTTCGCTGACGGCACTGCCCATCATCGAAACAGAGGCGCAAGACATTTCCGCTTACATCCCAACTAATTTGATTTCCATTACTGACGGACAGATTTATCTTTCACCATCATTATTTGAGTTGGGTATTTTACCCGCAGTGGACGTGGGTAAATCGGTTTCGCGGGTCGGCGGAAAGGCACAACGGGCGGCTTACCTTGCGGTTGCGGGCGATCTCAAGTTGGCATACGCGCAGTTCGAGGAACTGGAAACCTTTTCCAAGTTTGGTGCTCGGGTCGATGAATCCACTCGGAAATTGATTGAGCACGGTCGACGCATACGCGCATGCCTGAAGCAGGCTGAACATGCACCAGCCTCTGTGTCGGCGCAGGTGATGGTACTGTTGGCCCTAACAGATGACCTCTTCGATCAGGTTCCGATGGATCAGATGACGGACGCCGAGGCCGCAGTTCGAGCCGCAGCAGAAAGTCTTTCCGCCGAGATTCAAGATCGACTCCAGACAGCGGACGCGCTCAGTGATCCGGACCGCGACGCAATTCTGGAAACCGCCCGCGAAGCACTTCAATCGTTTCAGCCTCAGGATAAGAAGCCTTTACCAAGC
>JBGSNA010000195.1:0-2258 GCA_041739875.1 Pirellulaceae bacterium | reverse complement strand
CAGCCTTCACTTATCTGCTGCCAACTATCGGTTGTGTTGACCGCTCTGGAAAGCCGCTGGCGTCTTGGTGGACGCAATGGTTTGCTGTGATTTTCTTGTTTGTCCAGCATTCTAAAAAGCGGCGTCGGCTGTGCGTTGAAGGTCTATGACTTTCGATTGCTATCAGTTGACAGCCAAGGAGCCGGAGAAGTGTTTCACCGACTCCCACACATCACCTTGGAAAGTGTGATGATGTTGCCATGACGACCAGCCCAATTGAATGGCTTTTCGCTCACGGCTAGTTGATGAAAGACCCTCTAAGGAACAACCTTGAAGACGTTCGCCGAACTCGAATTGATTGAACCAGTGCAACGCGCGCTCGTTGAAGAAAACTACCACACACCCACCCCAATCCAAGCTCAAACCATCCCTGCAGCACTCGACGGACGTGATATCCTCGGTTGTGCGCAAACGGGAACTGGAAAAACGGCTGCATTTGCGTTGCCAATCCTGGATTATCTGGGCCAAGAAAAGCATAAGGGACGCCCCAATCGTCCGATCGTTCTTGTCCTTGCTCCGACACGTGAACTTGCCATCCAAATTGGCGAGAGCTTTGAAACGTACGGACGCCACATTCGTTTGCGACACGTACTTGTTTACGGTGGCGTCAACCAAGCCAACCAAGTTCGTGCTCTCAATCGCGGAGCCCATGTGCTTGTCGCGACGCCTGGACGTTTGCTGGACCTCATGAACCAAGGTTTCATTCACCTCGAAGATCTAGAGATCTTTGTTTTGGACGAAGCCGACCGGATGCTCGATATGGGCTTCCTGCCCGATCTGAAACGCATCATTGCCAAGCTGCCTGAAGAGCGACAATCGTTGTTCTTCTCAGCCACGATGCCGCCCAAGATTGTCGAATTGTCTCAGCGTTTGCTGTTTGAACCGGTGAGTGTCAACGTGATACCAACGACAACCAGCGTCGAACGAATTGAACAACAAGTTCTGTTCGTTGAGAAAGGCGGCAAACAATCGCTGCTTCAAGACATTTTGACAGGTACCGATGTTGATAGCGCAATTGTCTTCACTCGCACCAAGCGTGGAGCAAACGTTGTCGCCGAGAGACTGCAAAACAGTGGCATCAAGGCTGCGGCGATTCACGGAAACAAATCACAAGCTGCTCGCCAACGCGCACTCGAGGCGTTTAAGTCAAAGAGCATCCGAGTCCTCGTCGCGACTGACTTAGCCGCACGCGGGATTGATGTTGATGGCGTGACACATGTGATCAACTTTGATTTACCCAACGAGCCTGAAAGCTACGTCCACCGCATTGGGCGCACCGGGCGAGCTGGAGCAAACGGAATTGCACTTTCGTTCTGCAGTTCAGCTGAGAGAGAAGATCTTCGGGCGATCGAGAAATTGATCGGCAAGAAAGTTCCTCTTGCTCCCAATCAGCCGGCACCACAACCAGCGTCGGAAATTCGGGCCGGGGGTAATGGACCGTCTGGGTCACGACCGCCGCGAAATAGCGGTCGTCCACGCCAACAAGGCGGACGAAACAACTCAGTCTCAAACGGTGCACCGCGAAGCACCACAAGTCGCAACAACAGCACGACGAGCGGCGCGAACACAAACTATTCGAGTACTGTTGTTGCTACTGCGGCAGTAGCAACTCCAAAACCAAAACGTCGTCCACAAAACGGCGGACAACAACGACAACACGCTACGCAACCACGATAGCCATTCGCTATTTTAAGCAAAGCACCTTTACCGATAACACAGCCCACTAGGGCAGACGGCCTTCAAAACGCGATCTCAGGAGAGACACAATCGCAAAAAACCAAAACACATTCGCCAAACGACAGCGCGAAATGGAGAAGAAGTTTAAGGCCCAAGATAAACTGACGAAGCGTTTAGAGCGTAAGACCGCTCAAGACGCCGAGCCAGTAGAACCGCCAATAGATCCGGAAGAAATTCCGGACGAGTTGAACTGATGTCGTCCAAGCGGGCGTGAACGTTTCACGCACTGATGACGGCTCACCTATTTTTTTAGAGAAGTTTGGGGATAACCCATGGCAGAAGGCACAATCAAACGCATCACGGACAAGGGATTCGGTTTCATTGAAAATGGAAGCGGTACCGACATGTTCTTTCACAGCTCGTCAGTCGAAGGCTGCAGCTATGATGACCTCCGTGAAGGCCAAAAAGTAACGTACGAAGTAGGCAAGGGTCCTAAGGGCCCACGCGCTGAGAACGTTCGCAAGGCTGACTAATAGCCTAAG
>JBGSNA010000174.1:0-6068 GCA_041739875.1 Pirellulaceae bacterium | reverse complement strand
ACGTTGTTTGTGGCCACCGTCGCATCGATATCGTTGCGATTGATCTCGAAGGTCACTGGCGTACCAGTCGACGAGTTTGGTGTAACCGTGATCGTATCGGCATCAGCGAGTGTTCGGCTAATACCAACTTGTGTCAGCTGGCCTGGTCCGACCGTGAGGCTGCCTCCAGTTGGAAGGTTGATGAACACGACGGAGTCGGTCACGCTTGGCGTCAAATTCAGGCCACTTTGCGAAACGACGCGACTGATCTCAACCGCGACTTCGGTTCCGGTGAGTTGGCCAACCAGCGTGATCGGAATGTTGCCCGAGTTGGCTTGGAACGCGCCATTGGTGTCGACTTCGAACGTGACGCTGCGAGCACCATTGCTCACCGTGAATAATTGACCGTCGGTGATGCCGCCACCCACGGTGCCGAGATCTGGTACGCGAATTCCGAGCGTACGAACTGCCTGGAGCAGTCCTGAAGCCGAAGTGTTCACGAGTGTGCCAGCTTCGCTACCGATCACGACCTTGGTTCCAAGTGCGTTCGCGTCGACATTGAGTCGAGTATCGGGCAGCGAGTTTATCGCCACCGCGATATTCGTTGCGATGCCTTCAAGGAACGTTTGCAACGCAGCAGGATCGCGAGGCGTTGGCGTCGTTGGTAAAGCGACACGGATGGACTCAGGGAGTTTGACTCCGTCTGCGTCAAACTCAAAGATTGCCGGAGCGTTTACGCCATCATCGATCTGGAACACGTCGCCATCGCGAATTCCACCAGCATCCGTTCCGATCGTAGGAACAACGAGCGTGAGTGCTTCAGGCACGAGCAGTTGGTATCCAGACTCGAACTCGAACACCACGGTGCCGCCGTTCGCGTCGGTGACCGATAGCTGGTCGCCATCCGAGATCTCGTTCGCATTGGGAGCAATCAGTACGGATCGATCTTTGTTGTTCAGCGAGATGCGGTAGGAGTTGTTATTTCGCCAAATGCCGGCTAGCGGTGTCAGCGTAATGATTTTCTGGGTGGCATCGTAGTTGAACGTGTAATCGATATTCTCGACGAGAAGTCGGTCATTTTCGAACAACGTGACGTTGGCACCACGCTCACGAAGCCCGTCGATTGCAGCGACAAGAATTGTGTTGTTATCAATTCCGATCCCCGAGAACGGATCCGAGGAGTCACCGGTATCACGAAGCTGAACACGAAACTCTTCGTACACTCCGCCGGACAAACGGATCACGCTCGTCGATGGATCAATATCAATTCCAAGCGAATCGTTATCGCCGGGGATTCGTGCAATGGCGACAGGGCCAACAAAGTCCGCTAGTTCGTTCGAACCGCGATCCTTGAATACTTGACTTCCGAGACCGCCCGGAGGCGCAATATTCGGATTGTCGGCCCGGAGCACACCGTTCACGTCGCGATCCGGCGCCAAAACATTGCTCACCGGAATTCCGATTGACTGACGTAAGTTCACGAGTGGATCGCGTTCTGTCAGCGAGTTGACACTGCTGTCAATAATCACTGAACTCGAATTCGGCAGGAAATTTCCGGCTTCGGCAAATACAAACAACGATGCGTTGTTAGCCAAGGTGATATTGAAATCGTCATTACCTCCGTTGACATTGCTCGGCCCAGGGGTGAGGCCGATAGTGCCAGTACCAGGCGAGTTCATATTTTGGCGGAACACGTTATTCGCGGTTTCATCGTGTTGGAACACGTTCGCCGTGACAATCGTCGTGCCCTGCTTGGGGTGATTCGTCGTCGTGAAGCCATTCGCTCCAGTGACTTCTTGTACCAAACTCTGGTGCAGGTTCGAAAACACATTGTTGACGACTGTGCCGCTCGTGCCGCCAGTCAACAGCACACCGGTTTCGGGATACAGTTGGTCAATGTTGACGCCATTCACCGGGTCGAGTCGCAAGCCAGCGTTAATTGCCGCTTGGCTGAGTTGAACATCGGCGGCGCGCTCAATCAAAACATACTGCTCCAAAACACCGTTGCCGACGCGGCTATGGCTGTGCCCAAACGTTGTGTTGTGTGGCGTTAGACCAAATGGAGGGAACAAACGAATTCCAACGCCGCTGCCGTCGATGCCGCCGAGCGCCCTCGCTGATACCGGCTGGATCGGTCCCGATAAACCATCTGGACCGTTGGAATTGGCATGATTGGGCATCAGGCGAATTCCGCCGCCACCAATGAGGAAGGCGTCGATCGCCGTCGCGATCTGATTCTGAAGATCCGGCAATCGCATTGCCGCCGACACGGGAATCCCGACTTCACCACCATTAACGAAGGGGAAAGTTCCGTTTACAGGAGCGGCAATGAAGGTAAAGACCTGCCGATTGTCGGTACGAACCGGGAAACCATTGCCCGAGACAAGATCTGGGATCTGGGTCACAGTAAAAGACGTGCCAATCAGAGCGGAAGGGTCGATGCCGAATCGAGTTCCCGAGTCAACTGACAGCACGAACGAGCGAGGAGCATAGACTTCCATGCCAATCGTGTACTGACCGGTGCCTCCAGTGCCCGATTGGCGTCCCGAAATTGAGCGTCCGTCGTATGCGTCGTTGCCTGATGACGAGACACCAACATAGTAGGTCCCTTCCGTGCGGGCCGTGAAATCCAGATACGGGTCCACGCTGCGTGTCAACGCAGAATCAAAATTAGCTGCGTTGGCGGCTGTTTCCAAATAGTCAGGTGCGGATGCGGCCTGATTGATTGCGATTTCGATCCCATTGGCATCGAATATCCTCAAGACTGTATCGGGTCCTTCAGGAATATTTAGCGCCAGGTTTTGGGCAAGCGTATCAATATCAACTACCAGCCGATCTCCGGCGCCCAAAAAGACTCGATACAAATCGACGTCCGCCCCGGCGGCTACTAAGCCGACGGTATCTCCGATTTGACCAGTCTTTACAAACGCACCTGTGTGCGCCGTACCTAGTCGAGTATCCACTGCTTGGCTAAGCAGATCATTGGGTTCTGCGGTGGGATCACCTGAGAATCGCGACGCAGTTCCGTCTTCGCCAAAGATCGTGTTGTTGACGATTCGTGGTACCGGCTGGGCAGAATTATGTACTGGTGCAAGCTGCGGATTAAACGGATTTCCTCCGCCCACCTTTTGGAACACGCTCGAAAACTGGATGTTCGTTGCACCCTCGACGTAGACGGACGCATTCGCGACGGTCAACCCACTAAAGCTGCTAAAAATCGTCCCAAATAATGCATCGCCGTTTCGTAAAGACGTACCGAGTGTCGGCTCGACGAGTGGCGCCATACCATTGGTCACAAGAATGCTGCTTTGAATTGCATCGTAGATCGCCAGCATCACTTCGTGACGTGTCGACGCTGCGCTGTGTCCAAGGTATCCCGGTGGCGGAACCGTTTTGTGGTAGTAAACCGGAACGTGTCCGTCTTCGAAGCCGTCACCGCCAATGGTCCCGCTACCTCCGGCGGGAACCGCTGCACCATTAAGTTCCTCAAACTCGAACACGACGCGCAGATCGGCGGCGTCGATCGTGAATGTCAAGCCGTCCGTGATAAAGTCGCCCAGGTTGAGCGATGTGATTCCGTCGATGTTCGTTTCAAACACAAAGGGTCGGATATCGCCATCGACCTTAATGCCCGCCATTTGAGCTTGGTCGATGGTGTTGTTGCGAATCGTGATTCCTGGTGCAAGTCCGCCTAATACGTCATCGTTGAGCGTAGGTAGATTGCGGACAGCTCCTGGATTCGTGCTACCGATCGGAGCACGATTGAGAAACGGCTGACTCCCAGCTTGTGGCCCAATGTGGATTTGTTTTTCGGGACTGCTTGCGGAGCTGCTTTGAAGATCTTGCGGATCTGTAGCACGGTTTCCAGGCTCGCTGTAGATACCAAATGCGTTGACATGGCTGATCGTGTTCTGTTCAACGATGATTTGGCCTTGCGATCGCTCAACATTGACGTCGCCAAAGCCGCGATTGAAAATCACCGGCAAGCGGAACGGCTCGCCCGCCGTTTGAAGCGGTGTTCCGGACAGCGGCAGCGGCGTGGCTTCGGAGATCTCCAAGAAATCGCCGAGCACCAAGCCCGAGATCGCAACGGTTATATCCCCAAAGTCGCCGGACGCGGAGCCTGTGGAATCTGATGCCTGGATGCGGATCGTATTTTGGACCACGGGCAAGTTGATCGCCGCGCGAATTGCGGCTGCGATCTCGGTTTGTGTGCTGGAGGCACTGAACGGAATCCGTACGTTGCCTGGTACGACTCGCTGATTTTCAACGACTGCCGTATCGTCGAACTCAAAACGTACGGTTCGCACACCGTCGCTTAGCGTGAACGTATCACGATCGACGATCTGGTCTGCGAACGGCGATACAATTGTGATCGATTCTGATTGTCGCGTATTGGTGTCAAACGTTGTATCCAGCGTTAACCCAAATGCGTTCGGCGTGGCGTACGGCGTACCGGGTCGAACTTCCAACTGGTATTCGCCGGGCACGCTGTTACTCGACGCGCCGCCGCTGATGCCGGTCACCCCGCGGGTTGCGTTGAGCACCATCTCACCGCGTTCGGCAAACCCGATGATGAAATCGTCCAAGTACAACCCTTCACCACTGCCAACCGCGAATTGGTCAACGGCGTAAGTGAACTCCAAGACGATATTTGTATCGCCGGCAAAATCCGCAAGCGAGGCGATTGCTTGGCTGAACGATTCCAAGCCCGTTGTCGGCGTAAGAATGAAGTCACTGAGGATGGAGCCGGTTGGGTTTTGATCACTCGTCGCTCGTACGGTAACCGTGTCAAGTCCAACCGGATCATAGAAGTAGCTGAAATAGAACCGCGGTTGATCATCGGGGCCATAGCCGGTCAGATCGAACGGCACGCTCGTCAGCGTACCCGTTGGGATGCTGCGGTCAAAACGGATCGATTCGTTGCCCGGATTGCCGCCATCGTTCGCGTGATTCTCGACCGAAATATGCAAATTGTAGGTGCCTGACACTGGTCGGTCGGCGGGATCCAGACTGAAGGAGTTCGTTGCGGCATCGTACGCTGTCGCTTCCGGCGCGACGGCAACAAAGTAGGTTCCCGCAGGCAAGCCAAAGAATGGTTGGATGTACGGGTCGTCGGTAAAGGAGCTCGCAAAATTGCCAGTCGTAAACGACGGTAGGCTGCCCTGGGCACCATCACTCACTAACGAAAATGAATCGAATGCAATCTGGTTGAGAGACGCATCAAACAAGAACATCTTCAAGTCGACGCTAGCCGGATCATTCTGGTTTGGAAATGGAAACACATTGTCGGGCAGCACGGAGTTGTCAAACACAAACGGATTGGCACCGTTGTCGATATCCAAGATGACTGTCGAGCCATCAACCGGAACGGTGAAGCGATAGATATCGACGATTTCATTCTGCGTCGTGCCGGCGACAGTCGTGTGTGGAATGAACTGAGACGTGTTGATGGCTGTGTTGCCAATATCGGGATTGTCCGCCAAGCTCCACAACGGATCGCCCGTAATCGGGTCTTCGAGATCCTGGGCCGTCGCGAAGCTACCGCCACGAGTTTGGATTTCCGGCTGCACACTTGGCGGGAATAGACTTGAGGTGTTGCTGCCGTTGAATGTTTGGCCGAAACCGTGGCCGGGAGTGACGCCCCGTTGTGTGGTGACGGCAAAGCCTGGGTTCAAGGTTGTGCGGTCAAATAGCGAACCTTCACGCGGAGCCAATGCTGTTGCACCGCCGATTGTGTCAACACGGTCTTCAAAGATTCGCAAAATTGATTCCAGCGGCTCGCGACGAGTCGTCGGATTGCTTAACGCGTCCGCGACCCGGCCATCGCCCACTACGGCGACGAAGTAGGAGCCTTCGCTCAGCGCAATCGGACCCACGAACGGGTCACCCGAGGACACCGAGCCTCGTGAAAGCAGGTCAATCGAGCTGCTCGTCACCGGCTTTGCTTGATCGTCCAAAATACTGCTGTCCTCGCCCATCAAAACCAATTGCGGTTGGATCGGGCCAGTCTCGCCATCGGGATCATAAAAGACATACAGCGTTGTATCTGGGCGGCTGAAGCCCGCGGCGTAATCGACATCAAAAAC
>JBGSNA010000168.1:0-20335 GCA_041739875.1 Pirellulaceae bacterium | reverse complement strand
CCTTGGTCGCTGGGGCGGCTCACAATGTTGTTCAAGAAGCTTTCGCCGTTAACGAGCTTGCCTGCAAGAATATCCTCTTCCGCAATCTTTGACAAAAAGATGGTGTGCTGGCCGATCACGCCGCGCCCTTGGTCATAGACGACGTAGATGTCCCCGTCTTTGCTGAGGGTCGCCGATGGATAGCTGATTTCACCATCATCGCATAACAGCATTTTATGCGGAAACGTTTTGCCGTCATCGTCACTCAAGTAGGCCGTCATGCGGGTGCGTGCCGTCTTATGTTTTTCAAGCTCGCGTTCGTCAGCGTTTTTGTCGGTATAGGTGTATCTTGTTTTGCCGTTTACCACTTTCATCTGGACGTCGTTGGCAACCAGCAAAACTCTTCCTGAGGGAAGTGTTTTGAGGATGCACTTTGTGTTGATCGAAAACTGCATCGGGCAATAGCCGCCCAATTCCCACGTTTTGCCACCGTCGAAAGACTCCGCAAACTTCTGGCCCTTCTTGGCTCGGTAGAACGTGAAGAGGCTGCCATCTTTTCGAATAATGGGCATTTGTTCTGCAAAACCTGCGTCGTTGTCCACCGGTAATTCAGAAACAAATACTGGCTTGCCGTTGACGTCTTCTTTCAAAAAACGAATCCTGACTATGTCAGGTTTGCCAACCAGCTTGAAGTCGTCCATCGAACGCAGGATCGTGCCGTCGGGGAAAATGAGCGGCTTCATGACGGAGATGTTTTTGTTTCCCAGCAATCTCGGCACCGTCCAAGCGGTGTGTTCGTTTTCTGGCTCGAGCATGGTGAATTCCCACGCCGAAGTGGCGAATTCGTCTTTGCCTTGGAAGTCAATATTTCTGACGCAGATGAAACGGACATTGCCTTTGTGATCTTTCCACAGCATCGGGTCCGACGCTCCGCCGCCAAGGAGATCGCTCGGGTCGAAGACAAAAACTTCTTTCCATGTTTTGCCATCGTCAGCGGAGGTTGAAATCACTGAGAATTGGCCGTTGTGGAACGGTGCTCGTTCAGCCTGGACGTTGGAGCCAAACCAAGTCGCCCAGAGTCTGCCGCCCTCGGAAATTTCTACCTGCGGACAGCCTTGAAACACCCTTAAATTGATGCGGTGCTTGAGAAACGGTGGCTGGCCTTCGTCGTTGATTTTGATCAGCGACGGTGGAGTCTTGCCTGTGATTCCGTAAGGGTAATTTTGCGATACGTCTTCCGAAGACGGCATCGCGGTATCGCCCAAAACTTTTTCCAAGTTCACAGATTGGGCGTGGAGAGCGCCGGTCCAGCTAGCCAGCAGGCTGATTGCGAGCAGGGATGCCAACAAGGATGTGGCCACACGGCGAACAAGCTGAAATGGGTTGAGCATAATAAATCTATTTCGTTCTCTGTTGATATCGAGCAACATCGAGCAACCACGGAAGTGTTGTCGAGATTCGACGCCATGAAAGCGAAGACGTTAGTCACGTATCGCTACGGTTGCGAACTCATTTTGACTGATCCCTCACGGAACACAATCTGATTCGGGCCACTTCTCCATCATGTTACACCTGCATCTCTCCGTCTGGTTGCAATCGAGAGCCAGGATATCAACTGGCTGATGGCGTCTGAGCGGGTTTCCGGAGTCTTTTTCTTCACAACACGCTGAGATGATTGCATCGGGCATCACGATGTCGGATACTGGAGTCTCCCGCCCCGCATCCCGCCATACTTCTCCGCCCAATCATGATGGTCCGAAAACGACTCTCGGTATTGCTGTTGGTGCTAGCTTCTATGGGAAGCAGTGTTGAGGTGCATGCCGATGAACAAAGCGATTTCTTCGAGACCAAGATTCGACCCGTATTGGTTAAGCATTGTTACGAATGCCATTCCGCGGAGTCAGACAAAGTCGGTGGCAACTTACTCGTTGATCGACGTGATGGCATGTTGGTTGGCGGCGAGTCTGGCCCCGTAATTGTTCCGGGGCATCCGGACGAGAGCCTCATTGTTCAAGCGATTCGCTACGAAGATTTGGAAATGCCGCCAGAGGCGCCGCTGTCCGAAGCGGTTATTAACGACTTTGTGAAATGGATTTCACTCGGGGCGTCTGACCCACGGGTGGCTGATGCGATGCCCGCGTCCAATCCAACCGGTGACTTGGAGGCCCTGTGGTCGTTTGTGCCGAGACAAGTGCCGAGGCTACCCGACGTACTACATCGTGACTGGCCCCGCGATCCAATCGATCATTTTGTTCATGCAACGTTAGAACAGAACTCGCTCGCGCCGACACATGATGCCGCGCCTCAAACGCTCGTTCGACGTTTGTACTACGACCTCATCGGATTGCCACCGACGCACGAACAAGTCAACACGTTTGCTGTCGACTACTCGCGAGATGCAAGTTCGGCGACCGAGTCGCTCGTGGATTCACTGCTTGCCAGTCCACAATACGGAGTGCGTTGGGGACGTCACTGGCTTGACATTGCTCGATACGGTGAGTCCAACGGTGACGACGGTCTCGGCCGCAACGCAACCTTTCCGCATGCATGGCGATATCGTGACTATGTCGTGGACGCGTTCAACCATGACGTGCCTTACGACCAATTCTTGACGGAGCAAATCGCTTGTGACCTGCTTCCGGCCAAGTCGGCTGAGCAGCGAAATCGACAACTGACGGCGACAGGCTTCCTTGCGATCGGTTCGAAACCTGCCTCAGCGATGAATACGAATTTTGCGATGGATGTCGTCGACGACCAAATCAATGTGGTGTGCACTGGCGTGTTGGGTTTGAGCGTTGCGTGTGCGCGGTGCCACGACCACAAGCACGATCCGATTCCGACGAGTGATTACTACGCACTCGCGGGAATCTTTGCTAGTACTGAAACGCTCTACGGTGCCGCCGGCAATGAGAAGCTGACCGCACCTCCGACGCCGCTGCATGAGTTGAAGTCGACTTGGGACGAGCATGCAGCATCGGTTCCCGATCGTACTTCAACACCAACATTCCCCGACGATTACTCGAAACAGATCACCGAACTCTCGCCAACAATTCATTGCAAGCTGGATGACAAACCAAATGAGTTGACGGTAGCTCCCGACACGAGCTATGCACGTGACACGTTTGCGTTGGTCAAGGACACCACGATCCGCGGGACACTGCCAGAGAACTCGGCTTCGTACAGCGTCTCGTTCTGGTTCAAGAACTCACTCAAGAATGACGAGCGGCCCATCACAGCGTATTTGTTCTCGCGTGCGAAGTTCGGCGACAAGACGTTGCCAGGCGATCACTTGGGGATCGGCGGCAACTATGAATCGTCACGATCCGGCAAGATCTTCGTGTTCAACGGAAACGCTGCGAAGAAAACGCTTAGCGGTTCAACCATCATTTCGCAAAATAGCTGGAACCATGTCGTGCTTGTGCGTGACGTGGCGTCCGTGAAAGTGTTCCTGAATGGTCAACTCGAGATCAATGGCGAACTCGAGCCAACGTTTGGTGAATCGACTGAGTTTTGCTTGGCGAATCGCAGTGACAATTTCGCGCCGCTGGACGGGCACGTGGGCGAGTTCGCGTTGTTCTCGCGAGCGTTGACGGTCGATGACTCAGTGCATCTGCATTCGGCGTCCGGCCAAGCTCGCGGGGTGCTTCCCAGTTCCGTTGATGGTTACGCGATGGGCGTTCTGGATAAGGCGAAGCCGTCCAATAGCAAGATTCATATCAACGGCGAGGGCAGCAAGCTCGGGCCAGTCGTTCCTCGCGGCGTTTTGACTTCCTATCGAACGGCGCTCAACATCGAGTCGTCCCCCGGCGATGAAGTCGTGATTGATGAGAGCCAGAGCGGACGAGTCGCGCTCGCGTCTTGGCTAACACGACCCGATCATCCTCAAACCGCGAGAGTCATGGCGAATCGTGTTTGGGGGCATCTGTTTGGTCAAGGAATTGTCGGAACGCCTGATGATTTTGGTGTTTATGGAGCACGGCCATCGCACCCCGAATTGCTTGACCATCTTGCCGAGCGGTTTGTCAACGGACAATGGTCGATCAAGCTGCTGATTCGATCGATCGTGCTTTCGAGAACTTACCTACTGGCGAGCGAATGCGACGAGCGTTTGCTGCAATCGGATCCAGACAATCGCTGGCTCGCTCGTCACAATCGACGACGGCTTGATGCTGAGTCACTCAGAGACAGCATGTTGCTAGCGACTGGTTCGATCGATTACTCAGCCGAGACGGGTTCGGCGATCGAGACCGTGGACGCGTTAATCAATTGGCCCCCGGGTGAAGCAACGGATCTGCATCGCGATAGTCATCATCGCAGTCTCTATCTGTGCTTGCTTCGCCACGCGCCGCCCAAGGAGCTCATTGCGTTTGACCTGCCGGATGGTGTCACAGTGTCGGGTGCCCGAGAGACGACGACGTTGCCGACCCAGTCGCTGTTTTTACTCAACAGTGACTTCGTCGTGAAGCAGTCTCGCGAGTTGGCTTTGGGATTGCTGCAACCGAGCGATCGAAGTGATCCAGACCGCGTGCGCAGGTTGTTTTCATTGACGCTGCATCGCGATCCGAGTGAACTCGAAGTATCCAGTTCCATCGAGTATGTCTGTGGGACCGATGCGGCACTTGCGGAGACGGTGACACGGCCCGATGAGCGGCGACACCTTGCTTGGGCGAGTTTATGCCAAGCATTACTGACGACCAACGAATTTCGATACGTGGATTGAGGGATAGGATGACGTCACGACGAACCATGTTACAAACGGCCTCGTGTGGGTTTGGCTACCTTGCGCTTCAATCGCTTTGCCACTCGCGAGGACACGCCGCGCCGACGGCCCGCTCGATTCCAGCTCGCGCCAAACGCGTCATCTTTCTGTGCATGAGCGGTGGTCCCGCGCAAATGGACACGTTCGATTACAAGCCTCAAGTCGGCAAGAAATCGCATCCCGGTTCCGTCTTCAAATTCGACCAACAGGGCCAAAGCGGTCTGTGGGTCTCGGAGTTGATGCCTGAAACAGCCAAGCACGTGGACCGGTTGTGTGTGATCAATGGCATGTACGCCGACACTGGCAACCACGCACAATCGTTTCTGCAAATGCACACCGGCGAGCGTCTCAGGAAACGCCCGAGCATGGGATCATGGGTTGCGTACGGCTTGGGCACCGAGAACGAGAACTTACCCGGATTCGTGAGTTTGAATGCAGCGAAACCGGCGGTCTATTCGAGCGAGTTTTTGTCGACCGAGTTTGCGGGGACTCCGATCGGGACGAATGGCGAAAACATGTCGTTGGCAACCATCCGTGATATCTCCGGAATCCATCTGCCTCAAAATATAAAACGCTCCCAACTTGATTTTGTGCAATTGATGAACCGCGATCACTTGGCGGCGCGGCAACGCGATGCCCAGCTCGAAGGTGTCATCGAGTCGATGGAGCTCGCGTTTCGAATGCAGAGCGTTGCACCCGAGTTGTTGGACTTGAGTAACGAAACCGAAGCGACGCTCGAACGATATCGTGTCGGCAAAAAACTATCCGTCGGCACGTGTCGCCCGACGGACTTTGGTCGCCAGTGTTTGTTGGCCAGACGATTTGCTGAAGCGGGCGTGCGGTTTATCGAAGTCAATCACGGCGGTTGGGACCAGCACAAAGATCACCGTCGCGACCTGAAAGCAAATTGCGAGACAGTGGATGCTCCGATCGCGGCTCTGCTCGAAGATCTCGCTGCACGCGGGTTGCTTGAAGACACGTTGTTGGTATGGGGCGGCGAATTCGGACGACCGGGATTAACGCCCGACAACGGCAAGGATGAATCGGGCCACAACGAGAAAGGCTTCACGTTCTGGCTCGCCGGTGGTGGCGTTAAAGCAGGCTATTCGCATGGGCGAACCGACGAGACTGGCTCGCGTGCGGTCGAGGGCAAAGTGCACTTCCGAGATCTGCACGCGACGATCTTGCATGCGTTGGGCTTGGATCACAACGAGCTTGCGTTCCATCATGGCGGGCGAACGCATCGGCTGACCGGACCCGAAGACGCCAAAGTTGTGCAAGAGTTGTTCGCGTAATCGTGTTGTTCGCCTAGTCGTCTTGTTCGCTCCACCGTCTTGTTCGCTCCATTGCATTGAACGCCAAACAGTCAACAATTGCCCCCATGAAAGTCGCTTCGATCGACGATGTTTGTGCTGCTGAGGCAGTCATTCGCAACTACCTTTCCCCTGCACCACTTGTGCGCTCGTACGTTTTGGAAAAACAGTTGGGACTTCCAGCGAATCGACGTGTTTGGTTGAAGGACTATGGCTGGACTCCCGTGGGGTCCTTCAAGTTGCTCGGTGCACTGAATTGGATGTCCCATCACTTGAGTGAGATAGCGGATCGGCCCGTTGCCGCACATTCGTCTGGGAACTTTGCCTCTGGCTTGGCTTTCGCTGGCAAGACATTCGGAAAGCGAGTGATCATCGTTATGCCCGAGCAAGCTCCACAAATCAAGTTTGAACGCACGCGTTCCTTCGGGGCCGAAATCCGAACCTATGATAAATCGCGAGACCACGAGACGGGTGAACGCGATCGACTCACACGCGAGATCGCGGAAAAGGAACATGCGATCCAAGCCTCGCCGTATGACGACAACCACGTGATCGCGGGTAACGGAGTCGGTGGACTAGAGATCGTCAACGAACTTCGCACGCACGGTCGTGAACTTTCCCATTTTGTGTGTGCGGTTAGCGGTGGTGGCTTGATGGCGGGTCATGCATTGGCCATCGCGAACGGGTTTCCCCGTGCGGAAATCATCGCGGTGGAACCCGCTGGAGCTGGCGACTTTTTACAATCTCGCATTGCGGGTGAGCGAATTCGTGTGGATCATCCCGACAGCATTTGCGACGGTTTGTTGTCGTATGACGTCGGACATCACAACTGGCCCATTCTTCGGGATTATGTCACGAACGCCGTTACGGTCACGGACGCCGAAACATGTTCGGCGATGAAGTGGCTCGATCAACATCACGGCTTGCGAACCGAACCGTCTGGAGCGATTACAATCGCTTCGCTACTGGCACGAAGCTTCTCGTTTGACAGTGACAATGATGGCGACATTGTGGTTGTACTGAGTGGCCGCAATGTCGATCCAGAAGACTTTCGGAACTGGACGTCGTGACCCGCGGGCGATCACAGTAGCGGCTACATGCCGAGATCGCCGAACAGTGGCGTGCTGAGGTAACGCTCTCCGAGGCTGCACATGATCGTGACGATGCGTTTGCCTTTCATGTCGGGTCTCGCCGCGATTTGCGCTGCCGCCCACATGTTCGCGCCGCTGCTGATGCCGCCGACGATGCCTTCTTGTTTGGCCAGTTGCCGGCCCCATTCGAAAGCGTCTTCGTCATCGACAAGAACGACTTCGTCGACGAGCGAGGTATCGAGGTTCTTGGGAATAAAGCCAGCACCGATGCCTTGAATGCGGTGTTTGCCAGGCTCACCGCCCGAGATGACTGGCGAGTGCTTGGGCTCAACGGCGATGACTTTGAAGTTTGGGTTCATCTTCTTCATGAAACGGCCAACACCCGTGATCGTTCCACCGGTGCCCACGCCCGCGACGATCGCGTCGATGTTGTGGCCGCTGTCTTCCCAAATTTCTGGACCCGTCGTCTTTTCATGGATCGCTGGGTTCGCCGGGTTCTCGAACTGTTGTGGCATGAACGAGTTGTCTGTCTGGGTGACTAACTCGTACGCCCGGTTGATCGCACCCTTCATGCCTTCGCCCGCCGGCGTGAGGACGAGATTGGCACCCATCGCTCGAAGCAGTGCCCGTCGCTCGACGGACATCGACTCGGGCATTGTCAGTGTGAGCTTGTAGCCTTTCGAGGCACAGACGAAAGCGAGTGCGATGCCTGTGTTACCACTCGTGGGCTCGATGATGTGAGTCGATCCATTGATCTTGCCGTCACGTTCACCCGCTTCGATCATCGAAACGCCAATACGGTCTTTGACACTATTGAGCGGCTGGAAGAACTCGCATTTCGCAAACACAGTCGCTGTGTTTGCGGGCACGAGGCGATTGATTTGGATCATCGGCGTATCGCCGATCGCAGCAGGCGCGTTAGCGTAAGTTTTTCCGCGAGGCATTTTTAGAAGGTCTCAGGAGTCAGGGGTCAGGAGTCAGGTGAAGTGTCTTCGTGACGATGTTCGATTTGTCGCTGCTTGGCACGGATCAAACCGGCGATCATTCGCGAGATCTCCTTGAGTTCGGAGACGATTTCTCGCATTTCGTCGGGGCCCAATGTACCAATTCTCGCTGCGATGTAGGTCTGGGTTCTCAGTTCAGCGGCGGATCCCTGGGCGATACGAAGCATACGAATGAAGTCCCTGGGACTAAGTTCATAGCCTTCCGCGATATTGGAGGGAACCGAAACGGCCGCCCGTTGCATCTGACGGATGAGCCCCAAATCGTCTTTGTTCTTAAGCAATTCATAGATTCGAACGGCGAGGGCACAGCCTCGCTTCCAAACCTCCAATGACTCAAAACCAACATCCATCGCCGGCCCCTTGCTCCCAATATCCTGGCGTCTAAATCCGGACGCCTGACCCCTTCCCTAACTAACCGTCCAGCAATCGCCGCTGGTGTAAAGTGCGTCGAGGTCGCCTTCGCCTTTGGTATTTCGGGCACGGGTGACTTGCTCGTTGATTTGGTCGTCATAGGTGGACACACCTTCGACGGCTCGCAAGACGCCGATTGGTTCTGGCATCTCTGGGTACCGCATCCGAGCCAACATCATCTGGATCGATGGGTTCGGATCCTTCTCGTCATGGATCAACAAGTCATCGATTGCCACGTCCGAGAGATTGACGATTTCCAGGTGGCTTCCAGTCAAACGGATGCCCTTGTCACGGTTCTCGCCGAAGATCAATGGCTTGCCGTGCTCGAGCTCGATCGTGTTCTCAGCACGCTGTGACTTCTCTTGGGCGTAAGCCATCGCGCCATCGTTGAACACGTTACAGTTCTGGTAGACTTCGAGAAGCGACGTTCCCTTGTGCTGGGCCGCACGAATGAGCATCTCGCCGAGGTGCTTGACGTGTGCATCGATCGAGCGGGCAACGAATGTTGCTTCTGCCGCAAGCGCAAGCGACAGCGGGCTCAGCGGGTGATCGATGGCACCCATTGGCGTGCTCTTGGTGACTTGGCCTTCAACACTCGTGGGGCTGTATTGGCCCTTGGTTAAACCGTAAATGCGGTTGTTGAACAGCACAATGTTGACGTCAAGGTTCCGACGCAAACAGTGAATGAAGTGGTTGCCACCGATGGACAACGCATCGCCGTCGCCGGTAATGACCCACACCATCAACTCGGGGCGAGTGCTTTTCAATCCAGTCGCGAAGGCTGGCGCGCGACCGTGAATGCTGTGCATGCCGTACGTGTTCATGTAGTACGGGAACCGGCTGCTGCAACCGATGCCGCTGACGAAGACGATCTTCTCACGCGGAACACCAAGCTCAGGCAAGATCTTTTTCATCTGGGCGAGAATCGAATAGTCGCCACAACCGGGGCACCAACGAATGTCTTGGTCTGAAGCGAAATCAGCAGCTTTTAATACAGGAAGGTTCATAGGATCGGTTTCAAAAATCAGGAGTCGAGAGTCAGGTTTCAAGTAACGACGCAGTCCGACGGGTTCAGCTTGCCACAGCTTTGCTCCTGTCGCCTGACGCTTGGTTACTCGTTCCTGGCTTCGTCACATACGACTGGATCGCTTCGGTCAACTCAGCGATCGAGAATGGTTTGCCTTTGACTTTGTTGATGCCTTTGCAATCCACCAAGTACTTGGCACGTAACAGCATGCGGAGTTGGCCACAGTTCAACTCCGGCACCACGACTGTCTTGAAGTTTTGCATCAGCTCACCGATATTCGATGGCAGCGGATTCATATATCGAATGTGAGCGTGGCTGACTTTTTGACCCGCCCGTTGGCAACGTCGCACCGCGGTGTGGCAGGTGCCGTAGGTTCCGCCCCACGAGATCACCAGCACGTCACCGCTCGTTTCACCGAACACATCTTGCTTGGGAATCCGGTCCGCAATTCTGGCAACTTTGGCGGCGCGCGTGTCCGTCATGTGTTGGTGGTTGTCTGGATCGTACGAAACGTTGCCCGTCACGTCCTCTTTCTCAAGACCACCGACGCGGTGTGTTAAGCCAGGAGTGCCAGGAACGGCCCATGGACGAGCCAAATTTGCATCGCGTGCATACGGCATGAACGGCATGCTACCGTCGGTGCCCTCCGGATGCTTGATGACGATCTTGTCCAGTTCATCAAACTTCGGAAGCTTCCACGGCTCGCTGCCGTTGGCGATGTATCCGTCGGAGAGCAAAATAACTGGAATCATGCATTCAACGGCGATTCGCCACGCTTCGATTGCCATGTAGAAGCAATCTGACGGTGATCGCGCCGCGAGAATCGGCAACGGCGACTCACCGTTACGTCCGAACATCGCTTGCAACAAATCGCTCTGCTCCGTCTTCGTGGGCAAACCGGTACTCGGTCCGCCCCGTTGAACGTTGATGATGATCATTGGCAACTCAAGCATCATTCCGAGCCCCATGCCTTCGGCCTTGAGCGCGATGCCCGGTCCGCTGCTTGCCGTCACGCCCATCGAGCCGCCGAACGCAGCACCGATCGTCGAACAAACAGCCGCAATCTCGTCTTCAGCTTGGAACGTGCGCACTCCGAAGTGCTTGTATCTTGTCAACTCGTGCAGAATGTCGCTGGCAGGAGTAATGGGGTAGGTGCCATAGAACATCTCCTTGCCGCTGAGTTTGGCAGCGGTAATCAGACCCCACGCGAGCGCTTCGTTGCCCATGATGCTCGTGTACGTGCCTGGCTCAAGTTCAGCCGCATCGACTTGGTAGCTCTCACCGAACGCTTCGGTGGTCTCGCCATAAGCCCAGCCGGCGCGAAGTGCAGCTTCGTTCGCTTGTGCAACGTCTGGCTTCTTTCCAAACTTGTCATCAATGAATCGGAGCGTTGATTCTAGCGATCGGCCGAACAACCAATACACGAGACCCATCGCGAAGAAGTTCTTGCAACGATCGGCGACTTTCGGACTCAATCCCTTGTCGCTCACCGCGTCACGCGTCAGCTTCGTCATGGGGACTTTGAACACACGGTATGTCGACTCGAGGACTTCGTTGTCGAGCGGGTTCTTGTCCACCTTGGCAAGTTTAAACTCCTTCTCGACGAAGCCGTCTTCGTTCGCGATCAGAATCCCACCCTTGCGCAAGTCAGCGAGATTGGTGACCATCGCGGCTGGGTTCATCACCACCAGCGCATCGAGTTGGTCGCCGGGTGTGAAGATCTCTTCGCTCGAAAATTGAACTTGGAATCCCGAGACGCCGGCGCGTGTTCCGCGAGGTGCGCGAATCTCGGCGGGGAAGTCCGGGAACGTGGCGACGTCATTACCAGCCAAAGCACTGGTATTCGTCAGCTGGGTTCCGAGCAATTGCATCCCGTCGCCCGAGTCGCCGCAAAGACGAACAGTAATACCGGTAACCGCTTGCACGGTCTTTGTCGAAGGTGTTGTAGCCTGCATGGAGAATCGCTTGCACGCTGGTGCGCGCCGCCAAATATGAAGGTGAAGGTGAGTTTGTAGGGGTTGTATCGATCGTTCCGGTTACGGAAGGTTACCGAATTTTGCTAAATCTATCGGGGAAACGTAATGTCAACACAGCGTTTCCGATGAGAATTTGGGCAAGAAAACCGACTTGGAGCCACTTTTATGCCTTGCCAGCCACCATCCTAGGAGGACTGGGCATTCGCATCTTGGCAATTCGGGCAAAGAAAAAGTGAACAGAAGTTGTCAAAAGACCGTGGCTAACAGCTAACCAGCCACCCGCTAACCTTCCACAAGCGAAGCCTCCCCCCACAGGCTTGGGTCTTCAGCAACGGGAAACTCGGGACCGATCGAAAAGGTTTGCCAGCCGAGCTCGCGGTCGATAATGGCAAAGTAAAAACCGAGACGACGCTGTTGGGTGGCATCATAGCCCGTCATCGCGTCCGCAGGAATGATCCCCGACATTTCGTAACCGTCGTGCCGTGGAACGGCGTGGATATGCAACACGTTCGCTGGGACAGGTTTCGGGTTCGATCGGGCACGGTTGATCGGCATCAGCGCCGCGACTGGCCGTTCTCGCTGTGGACCGCCGCCGGATGGCATCCATAGAAAGCGATGACAGTACTGGGTCGCTCGGTGAATATTCGGGCTGCACCGCGTATCGATCCAAAGCTGGAATCCGTCACTGTCTTCCAATCGTGAGTCACGGCACCACGGCAACTGGCGTTTTCCGTTGACCAAAATGTGTAACCCAATCCCAGCGACGTCCCAAGCCAACCGCACATCCGCGAAGACTGGGCGATCCGCGAGCGCACCAAGTGAAGGCACACGATGCGTTTCAGGCAACTTGAGTCCCTTCGGTCCCCAATTGAGCTCGTGGCGCCGAATGGGCACTTCAAAGCGAAACAGGAACGTGGGGTCAATCAGCGATGAAGACATTGCGAGAATGAACTGGGAGTTAAGGGAAAGTGAGCGTGGCGGTGCCAGTCGGCCACCCATTTAAGCAGCCGCGTCGTCGATCACAAAGGTCACGTCATCGTGTTGCTGAAGAAACGATGCTGGGCAATCTTCGTCGACCTTGCCTTCGACAGCCAACTTTACCGCGTCACGCTTGCCAGTTCCCGTAGCTAGCAACAGGATACGTTTCGCTTCGAGAATCGTTCCGATGCCCATGGTGATTGCCGTCCGAGGCACTTCGCTCTCTGATTCAAAGAACCGCGAGTTCGCTTTCACGGTCGCATCGGTCAGCGACACGATTCTTGTGCGGCTGTCCCGCGGCGTCCCCGGTTCATTGAACGCGATGTGGCCATTGTGTCCGATCCCGAGTAGTTGCAGATCGATACGGCCGACTCGTTCAATCTGCTGTTCGTATCGTATTGCCTCAAGCGTCATATCGTCAGCAATGCCGCTCGGAACATGCGTCGCTTCGGGTGGAATGTTGATGTGATCAAACAGATGTTGCTGCATGAAATAACGAAAGCTCTGGGGATGCGATCCCGCGAGGCGCACGTACTCGTCTAAGTTGAAGGTCGTCACTCTCGAAAAATCCAAGCCTTCCTCGCGATGCAAACGCACGAGCTCGCGATAACACTCGACTGGAGTTCCGCCCGTCGCGAGCCCTAAAACACATGTCGGTTTGGCACGCACGAGCGACGCGATCTCACTCGCGACACGCACTCCAGCGGCCAGAGGCGTCGGCTCGACGATCAATTGGATGGGGGCGTTGTTTGACATCAGTTACACAATCCGATCTTCAACTTCACTGGCTGCTAAAAGAATTTCGTCTGTCCAATCTTGCATGCTTGGCAATTGACTTCGAATCGCCTCGCGCACGGTACCGCGCACGAACACGCGTACTCTTTTTACTTGATCGTCGAACTGTCGTCTCGCCAATGCCGACGCGACCGGCGACACGTCTTCGAGCGATCGCACGGTACCGTCGCGGCTGACGACATCCATGTTGATATCGACTTCGAGCTTCACTGGCGGCGCGTCAATCAGTATATCTGTCGCTCGCAGCGCCACGCCTGTCCGTCGACTGATTCGCTCTGCCAATTGTTCGCTACAAGCGACCAGCCACCAGTACGGCCGCCGCGCGAGCTTGCGATGCACTTCGGCGCCATCAAGCACATTGAACTCGCTCGCTCGCTTGTAAAGACGTCGATGGTCGCCAAACAGCCCCTCCACTATTTCGGTGATGCCGTCCGCCGTTTCCGAGACGTTGCCATCGATCGAGCACGTCGTTCGCGCTGTGTCACTCGTTGCGTCACGCGCCGCACGACGCAGTTGCTCGATCCATACGGAGTCGTTCATCGCAAGTGTTTGCGGCAATTGCATGGTGTCGCAAAGCGTGAATACGGCCCGTTGCAACATCGCCGTCGCGCTCCGAACCGTGTGATGCCAATACACTTCGCTGAACATCACATAACGCGCGAACACCATCATCTCGGCCGCCGTGCGCCCCTTCTCACCCACAGCCAACGTCGATTGGGTCGGATGAACACACAACGAGTTCACCAATCTGCCAGCGTCAAAGTTACGACCGTACGGGACTCCGGCGTGAAGCGAATCGCGTTGCAAATAATCGAGCTTGTCCACATCGATCGGCCCACTCAAACAACTCGCCAGAAACTTCAATCCAGGTTCTTGCTGATCATCAAGCAACAACGTTTTGATGAGTGCCGGATCGCATGACCAATCGTCTTGGATGCATCGAGCGAGCTCCGGATCGGCGAGCCAACCACCGATGCGTTCTTCGTGTTTCGCCAGCCCCGGCAAACGCATGTCTTCAATCGGGTGGCAAAACGGCCAGTGACCCACGTCGTGAATGAGCGACGCGAGCAAGAACGCTTCCGCAGTTTCATCCGTGATGATGGCGAGGAATGCATCGTCGCTTGCGAATCGAGCTAGAAAATGAATCGCGTTGTGATACACACCAAGCGAATGCTCGAGCCGAGAATGCGTGGCACCGGGATAGACGAGCGCGACCATCCCAAGTTGACTGATCGAAGCCAATCGTCGCATCGGCGCCGTGTCCAGAATTCGACGGACTCGCGGTGTGATCGGAACGTCTTGGTCGGGCGGCAATCGAACAAGCGAACCGATGCGATGGAGCGCGGTGACTTCAGGAAGCATTCAATCGAACATCATGCGGGTGTCGAATTGCCAGTTCGCGGGAGATTGCCAGTTCGCTGGATTGCCCGATCGCCGGCTCAACAACCGACGCAGCCGGTTTCGGTTCTCGGGAACGAGCCCGATTACGGTCCTCCATTTCGACGCCCGCCAACGATACGCCAGCGATCGCTGCGATGATCACAACGCCAAGTAAATAGAGTCCCGCGTGAGCAAGTCCGTTGAAGAACTCCAACTCGAACGCAGCCGCCGAGGCGAACGCGCCGATGCCGAGCATGACACAGAACGTGATCCCAAACACCATCCAACTCATGTTCGAAGCGCTATCATATTCCATCACATAGGCTGGCAAGAATGCGTAGATGAGCCAGAGGATCACAAAGACGCCTGAAAGAACGAGTACGCGGTTGCGAAGCTCTTCGCCGCGATACGGCTCGAGTTCCTGCTCGCGAACAAACGAATAACCTGTGGCAACCAGCGGCGGAGCCAAAGCAAGGATGCCGAGAATCCTTAACCAAATCGGCACGCCGTCGGGGAAGACAAATCGCACAACGATTGATATCACAAGAACCGCCAGCACGACGCCGCCTGTGATCATCAATCCCTTCTTTGTCACATCGACTTCTTCACGCAAGATTGGCGTGACGATCGTCTTGCCCGTACTGTCCTTGGGCCCATCCTCCTCCGGCGCGTGAATGACGACTTCTTCCGACTTGTCCGGAACGCGAAGTGTCTTTTTACAATTTGGACACGGCCCCGACTTCCCCGCGAACTTGTCGCTGACTTGGAACCGCTTCAAACAACTTGGGCAAGTGACTTGGATAGGCATCGGGGAAAAGGTATCAGGTGTCAGGCATCAGGCAACAGGTTTTCGACCGCTGGCGAGATCATAACAAACATTTGCGATGGTATTGTATCGCCCAACGATTGTTCTTCCTGACACCTAACCCTGACCCCCCTGCCCCCTAGTTCCTGATGCATTTCCCCGCCCACGTTGTTCTCTATCAACCCGAGATCCCGCAAAATACCGGGAACATCGGTCGGACCTGTGTTGCGCTCGGCATCAAGTTGTGGATCGTCGAGCCTGCAGGTTTCCAATTCGACGATAAGAAAATCCGGCGATCGGGACTCGACTACTGGCAACACCTCGACTTTGAGCTTGTTCCGAACTGGGATTCGCTCACTAAGTGTCTTGATCCTGCCCGTTTTTACTTCCTGTCGAGATTCGCCCAACGAACACTGTGGGATGCCCCGTTAGCCGTCGGTGACGTGTTCGTCTTCGGCCGCGAATCCTCTGGATTGCCCCCAGAACTTCTCGATCCAAATGACGAACGTGCCCTCCGACTTCCCACAACCGACAAAGTCCGCAGCCTCAATCTGGGCACAACCGTGGGCATCGTCCTGTTTGAACACGCCAGACAAACCAGACAGCAGTTGACAGACACCAGTGGTCAGAAAGAGTAACCTCCGCATTGCCGTCGTTCACCAAAGCATGGTATTTCTACCCAGCGTCTTTGCTTTCAACTCAACACCGTCCGCTGAAAACGTCTTCCTATGGCTCGCTTTCTTTACGGAATGATAACGGGTGCTGCGATGCTCTATGTCGCAATGCACTTCCACGTTGTACGTGGTAACGACGGCGTATTCTTGGTCCCCAAGCTGAGTAATAACCTCAAGGATGTGTACGTCGATATTCGCGAGTACAAACTACGCGATTGGGAAGACCACAAGCCGCTCGCAGCCGCAATCATGAAAAGTAACCAATCCCACCTGCTCGATGACGCAACGCTCGGCGGATTCCGCTCGAGCGTCACGTCGCTCGTCAACGGACTGTTCGGCGAAAACCGTTAGCCTGACGGCTTGGCCGCCTTGCACCCAAACGGACGCGCGTCAAACAAAATTGCGACACGAAGCAACGTTTCTCTCAAGTTGTATCGCCCCAATCGACATGCTCTTCACGACGCGACGTTCAGTGAAACTTTTGCAGCCAACGTTTCACGGCGGTCGATGAAGTCCTCTGTGATGCCTTCAATGCCGCCGTATTCCCGCGAGCACCCATCCTCGAAGGCACAATGTGAAGGGACATCAAAAAATCATGGAAATGAACCGCAACCGATACTTCCTGTTTGGCGTACTTCTGGTGCTGATCGGAATCCAATTCCGTATGGTGGACTCGTTCGTACTCAACGAGCCTGCGACACGCGCACTCGCACGGTTCACGAAAGATACGCCAGTGGCCAGCAATGACTCGATGACTTCGTTTCTTCTTCAGGTACATCCCAATCCGACCAAACGGATCACGCCACCCCGCTGGCTCGGTCTCGCCTTTGTCGCCGTCGGGACCGTCATCAGTCTGCATGCCGTCGCTATGCCGCGAAGAAGCTAAAGCCACTCCGAACGTTTATTTGAACTCTACAACCTTCCCGGGTAGTAGCACCTTTTTTTGTCGTCATGGAAGTGAACACGGCGAATCTCAACAGTCCGTTGAGCGACGTCCACACCACAGGATGTGTGTGTTGCCATCATGCAACAACTTGGCCAGACTCGCCTCAGGCCATGTAACTCCAACTCCACTGACGCCATGATCCTGTTACCGCTATTTATTTTCTGGGCTCACAATCCAATGCACTTCGGCCGCCCACTTCGCTACACCACCCTCACCTCGATCCTGCTCATTTCGATCGCGGCGCCAACGTTCTCCACAGTCCTAGCTGCGGACGGCTATGGAGCACCGGACCAGCCTGATAGTGTGAACGCACCGATTTCCGCTGGCAATGGCACGCCGCACCAAGAGCCTCGCCACATTCGAGAAGGTACGGTGTTCGAAAACATCACCGGTCGATTCACAATGCTCGGCGCCCGATGGGTGTTCATCCCCTTTCAAGAAGACGCCGCGGACCTGAGCAATGGCCCGAACAATGCCGCTGGCCAAAACAATGCCGCTGGCTCAAATGATGCCGCTGTCGCAACAAGTGCATTTGGCCAAAAACGCAGCACCGCGATCGTATTCGAATCGCGAAGCGGATCAGGACGCGAAATCTCGATCACGACCTCGACCCAGCAGCGTTCCCGATTGAACACGGTCAAGGAGTACGCTCCCGATAACACGACGCTCACCGCCGTTGATCTTCCACAACTCGTCGTCGTCGAAAACTTGATGCTCCAAAGAGTCGTTGAGTCCATGCGTGCAGACGCCTCCGAAGCAACCTGGATCGTGTCGGGCGAAGTCAAAGAATACTTCGACGACAACGTCGTCATGCTCCGCGCCGCTCAACGAGCCGTCGCTATCAACCCGTGACTTCGAACGCACACCCGTCGTGGATCCTCAGCTTCCGACTCGTCTCGTTCTAATTCGTCACGTTTTAATACACACGATGTGATGCGATTCCCCGCCGAGCATGCCTTTCGCGCTGGACGCTCCAACCAACGGTCGTACTGAACAAATCCGCTCTTCTCCCACTTCAGGGCCCCCTTCAAGACCCATCGGGTAAAGCTTTCGTGGATTCCGAATCAGACTCCTCATAAAAAATAATTTTCAAATTTTTATAGTGGCAAATTGATCGCCTCACGCTGGAACAGTGTCTCGAACCACCCATGTGGATGGGCATCACTCCTCCAATAAATTTGGACGCGAAGAGCAAATACTTAGCGGGATTTAGCTTGCCCTTAAAAGATAGCTTTGGAGATCCGACCGTCGTTATGGACCAGCGTAAACGGTCGCCGACATTGGCTCTGGCACCACATTCGTTGCCTTTGCTATCTATGGACTGTTTCACTCGTTCAAAGCTGCTGAACTAGCCAGTTCTCAATGGCGGTTATGTCGCCCTGAAATCATCATCGATCGCGAGCGTGCGCCATCTAAAAGATTGTCATTGCGAAAGTCTGTCGATAATCTCCATACGACATACATGCAGGGGTTCTTTGGCCACGCCAAAGGTAACCCCCTGATCGCAAATGGAGCTTTCGCCATGACTGTGCAGCACGCAGGAAAATCGGTTTTACGAGTGGATCACCAAGATCGGAGAATCTTGCAAATGCAACATCATCGGAATCACGCTGACGAGACACGCGAGGTCATGAAGCGGGTAGCCGATTCGCTCGCAGCAGGCGGAGTGGACGTGATTGAGCTCGATCTTGGCGCAATGCGGATGATCACCAGCCAGACACTCAATGAGCTGATTACGCTCAACACCCGAGCGAAGTCCTGTGGCGTTCGACTTGTTCTCACAAACTTGGCGGACAATCTCAGAGACATTTTTGTCATTACGCGGCTCGAGCGAATGTTCGAACTCGCCTAATCTGCGAGATTGTGAATCGAGTCGGACACAGACTAACCACCTGATTTGGTTTGTTTCTGGGCACCTCACTTGGTTTGTCCCGACCATCAACTCCGCCCGCACCCCCGCCCGCGTTGGGACGCCCTTAGTGTCCAAGACGCTAGCTTGATTGGCACACGACGGCAACGAATCCCGCTATGAACGAAGTTCACTTGTGTGAATGTTCCAACCAAGCAAGATTTCCCAGTCCTTCAGTCGGATTTTACCGAGGAAAATCGTTGCGTGTTGCAGTTTTCGAAATCGTTAAGGACGACCAATACCTCATGGCTGGCGTTGCCAACTGGTTTTGGCATGCGATTTTTCTACCGAGACGTGCCCGTTTGACGCCCAGCTGGTATGATTGGGCGAAAGGCTGGCAAATCGTCAAAGAATCCGTTCTAGGACTGGAACACGGACCGCCTTCAAGGCATCATGAGCTTGTTGGTAAGTGTTTGCAGCCCAATAAAATTTGACGTCATGGGAACCAGTCGACGGTTGCCCCCCAATTTGAGCTCGTCTACCCAATTGAACGTATCCAAGTGAACTTTTCCACCTTGTCGCGAGTCTAGAAGCCATGGAGAACGGTAATGTCGCCGGCTGGACGTTCGATCGAACGATCCCAAGCGATACGTCCATTGGCAGTGCATTAGTCAGTGAGCTGATCGATGCGATGATGGAGCGTGATTGGCCTGGAGCTGATTTGTTCCGGGTTCAACTCGCGTATGAGGAAGCGATTGTCAACGCAATTCGGCACGGAAACCGTTGTGCCGACGACAAAAGTGTGTTCGTCGAAATGTCCTGTGATACCGATCGCGTCATGATTCGGATCACCGACGAGGGTGCTGGATTCGACACCAAGGCGATTCCCGATCCACGGCAAGAAGACTTATTGGAAGTCCCTGGCGGGCGTGGAGTGCTCTTAATCAGCGAGATTATGAGTGAGGTTCACTACAACGACAAAGGGAACCAAATCATGATGATCAAGATTCGAGGTGACGAGCCGGATGATCCCGACACAGACGAAGTGGACGAGACACTGCATTTTGACGATTGAGCGAGAGAGCGGCCCACCTTTTTGCGTCATTCGTGACTCAGAAGCAAACGCACCTTGCGACGAGTTCCCCAGTTAAGTAAATTCCGGCCTCGCAAGCACAACCAAAGCAAGCGAAAAGCTCCCACTCCCCTGTAGCTCAGTCGGTAGAGCAGGTGACTGTTAATCACCCTGTCGCAGGTTCAAGTCCTGCCGGGGGAGCTTTCGTCAAAGTTCTAACTTTGGCGACCAAAAGACTTAACGCCCGGCGTCGAGAGATCGACCGCCGGGCGTTTT
>JBGSNA010000167.1:0-5012 GCA_041739875.1 Pirellulaceae bacterium | reverse complement strand
TGCCGTGAATGCTGCGCGGTCGCCAAAATCAAGCGACGACAAACAACAAGGCAGCGCCAAGAATGCGCCTACCCGTAAGCTGAAACGAAATTACTGCGTCGAAACGAGTCTTACAGCAACCGCTGTACCGGACACTATTGGGAAGGGGGGCGTTTCGGTCACGACGACCAAACAAACACCTTAATTACCCCCTTCCCCTTTGATTCGCGCCGACGACCAGGAACAAACAAAAGGGGAAGGGGGGCGTTTCGGTCACGACGACCATTAATTACCCCCTTCCCCTTTGATTCGCGCCTTGGCTGTTCTCATCTCATCAGTCATAGCCAGAATGGAATCGAAATTCAATGTTACTGTGCCATCATCGCATGCCTCTTGATCAACGTCTGGACCGGCCGTAAGCCAACAAAACGGACGTTCGAGATGATTAGCTACTACTTCATGGGCTTGGCAAGCGAAGAGGAACTCATCGCCCATCTTGGAAAGTTGAAGGCACACGACGAAGCAAAATCGAAAAACCAGTAACAAGCAATCAGGGAGCGATACGTCCATGCTCGACCTGCCGTGAATGCTGCGCGGTCGCCAAAATCAAGCGACGACAAACAACAAGGCAGCGCCAAGAATGCGCCTACCCGTAAGCTGAAACGAAATTACTGCGTCGAAACGAGTCTTACAGCAACCGCTGTACCGAACACTATTGGGAAGGGGGTAGTTTTCGGCGGCCGGTAATGTACATTTAGAGTAGTTCATCGCAGGCCAGGAGTTACCGACAATGCCTCGAATCAAACGTTCCGACGAAGGTGGAGCGATTTACCATGCAATCAATCGCGGCAACCGACGCGCTGATCTGTTTCACAAACCAGCCGATTACGAAGCATTTCTGAGGTTGCTTGGTGAAGGGCTCGACAAGTATCCACTCGAATTGTTTTCGTTCACACTGATGCCAAACCACTGGCATCTTGTCCTGAGGCCAGCCAAGGACGGACAAATGGGACGCTTGCTCGGTTGGCTCTCCGCAACCCACACGCTGCGGTATCGCGCTCATTACCACCGCGACTATCCCAGTCACCTCTACCAAGGGCCCTTCAAGAGTTTTCCTGTTGCGGATGACGAACACTTTTTGGTTCTTTGTCGCTATGTGGAGCGTAATCCGTTGCGTGCGAAGCTCGTCAAACACGCAGAAAACTGGGAATACGGTTCGCTGCACCGATGGCATCAAGGCTGTGATAAAGAACCCGCCTTGCTTTCGCCTTGGCCGATCAAACGACTTCCAGGTTGGATCGAGCGTGTCAATCAACCGTTGGCACCGACGGAATTGAAGTCGGTGCGAGCTTGCGTCACACGGAACCGACCATTCGGATCCGACGACTGGATCGAAGAGATCGCTGAACGACACGGTCTATGGTCGACATTGCGTCCGATCGGTCGTCCACGAACAAAAACCAAGCCGGAAATCACTCAGTGATGACCAAAACCACCCCCTTCCCCTTTTGCGTGTCCTGACGGTAAGTCCACTGTCGCGATAACGTTGCATCCGAGCGATCCACAGTTGACGGCGAGCAGAAGCGGCAGAGTGTGTCATGGTAGCCTCCTGGGGTTCGTGAAAACCCAACAAACTAACGAACCAAAATCTCATCCCCACGCCGAACGCTTACCAGTTCACGACAAGTGCATAATGGCTGGCCCTAATGCGCATGCCATGACAGTGCTTAGATTTCTCCTTATCTTTTGGGTGTAATCAGCAACGCGACTACACTCGGCCGAGATCCCAACAGGGAGTCTCATTTTTCCGTCAGACAAGCTCGCCCCGAGTCCAAGAACAATTCAATTTCTCGTATTCCACTAAGCATCACGGATGCTCTGCCCGACTGTATTGAAACCTCATCGGAGATCCACCCTAATTCACTAACAGCTTCTCTGTTTCCGGTTTCGTACAGGTTGCCGACAGGACGTACTATCAACGTGTCCGAGGTAATCGCGGACGGAACAGAAGTGCCATTCGTACGGTCCCAAATAACCGACTGTTCCCAATATCGTACCGGATTCCCGTCTGCCGCTCGATCGATTGTTAGATTTTTGGGAAGGTATTCGGGAAGCTCAAAGTCCCATGAATATACATCAAATTTTTCCTCCGAAGTCTGCTTACGAACAAGATAACGAATCCCCGATGGAGTTTCTAAAACTGATATCTTTGATAGAGGGTGAAAAATTATCTGCGAGGTAATCAAATCCAATTGCTTCACGCCATCGGTCGACGATCCAAAAGGTAAAATGCACCAAAATTGTGGTAAAGGTATTAATGTCTTAGAGAGCGCCTCTTCAAACGACTCGAACTCCAAATTTGAACTGGATCCCTCGTTTACCTTATACCGAATAATGCGACCCTTCAGAATTGTGAAACTCCAATACTCCACAGTTCCAGATTCTCCGTTGCTATCTCGAGCAGTGAAATCATCCTTCTTCGACCGGCCTGCCCAGGACACGCGTTCGTTATCAATGTCTATCTGCAAACGAAAGTCAACGGTTTCCGCTTTGACAAGCTCATCCCCAAATCGGTCAGTTAACTGCGTTCGACAGACTACGTCGAGTGGCGACGTTCCTCCAGAAATCGTCATTGCGGCCTGCAGTACGTCAACAAGTTCGGAAGGGTCACCACCCAGTGCGGACTTCAGCGAAATCTTGTTCGTTGATATCAGGGTACTGAAAATCAGTAAGACGAAGTAGCTTTTGGTTCCCATGGTGTATTAGTATCCTAAACACCAAGCTGAGTACGGCGAAAATGACTTGCCAAATTTTGGAGATCCATAGTTGCTATATGCTCCATCCACACAACCGAACGTACATACCAGATTGAAGTTCGTACACTGTGTCGCCTGAACGCAGTATGTCGAAGAACCATAATTAGTTTGAGTCATGTCTCTACCAGTTTGTCCAGCAGTAGCAATTTCCACATCTTTGTAAGTCTTAGTCGTATCAACATAATAGCCCATCAACTGAGCGCAAATGTAAATCGATGCACCGCCAGTCGTCGACACCTGAGTGCATCCTGCAGTATAGCACTCACCATTTGGTGTTGTTCCGCTGCAGGTCTTGTCAACCAAGACGTAACATTCGGCCTGGCAAATGCTACTATTCACTCCAATCAAGGATGCTAACGCAGCAAATGCTGTAATACGAAAAAGTTTTCTAGTCATCATGTCGCTCTTGGAAAAGGAAGGGTACTTCAGCTTCTAACGTTCCGCTTTTATGTTGGACGATTACTTTCGCGTGTTTGGGTTTATCCTGAGTGGATTGCCAAACCTGCTTGAGATCATCCAAATCTGAGTTACTCATTTCAACGAGAACTCTATCCACTTTTCGGTTTACTCGGCTAACCACTCCAGGGAAAGATTTGCCGGAGATATGCACACTTACGATACGCTGCGTAGACTCCTCGTCTGTAGCTTCAAACGTAATAAAAAACGTCGCGACATTTCTTTTGTTGGGCGACGTGTCCATAAATCTTAAGAAACGTGGATAAATCGACACTCGAGACCGCCGCTCCAGTATCACCGGAGTGGTGTAGGCCTTGCCTGTTTCTAAATCCGTTACTTCCAAAGAGCCAAAAATCTTCGTGAAGCCTGGATCCGCCTTCAAGGTAATTGTTCCCTTGAGTTGCTGGCTCGCCAAATCTACTTCGTAAGACAGGTCTATTGTTTCGTCGGAGAAAACCGGCTCAATCGAGATGTCTTTTGCGAGAACGCCTTCACTGACAACAAGCGGAACCGTAAAGTCGACTTTTTCCATTCCTTCTGCAACAGACACCACAATTAGCCTTGTGGGAAAGCCAATATGTCGACCAAGTCCATACGAAAATCGGGCCTCAAACACAATTTCTTTGTCTTTTAGAAAATTCACAATCCCGCCACCAACGACTCCCGTGGGAATTTCCGCCGCCGTAATTTGTAGGTTAACATTAAGTCTTTCACCGGGTCGTAGCTTGCCGGAAGACGGTGAGACCTTTGTGCAATTACACGCGACTTGAACATCATTAAAGATTAATTCGGATCCTGATTCATTCAGCAACAACGCTTCGATGTTAAGCGATTCTGAACTCTCCACCGAACCAATTTCTATTTCTGCAATTGGATGAGCATTCGACGCATCTGACTTGATAACCGCTTGCAGAGATCTCTTTTGTTTGTCCGCCGCTATCGTCTGTTGGGGCGACAGATACAAGGCTATCAACGTCAGTAGGAGTATACGAACGGAACAAGCTCGCAATGAGCTAAATGTAAGCAGATAAGAATTCATGATTGTCCCGAACATCGTCACTTTAGCCCCAGAATGTAAATCGACTTAGCCGCAGTTGCATTGCAAGGCTACGGGGGGGGGGGGGGCAAAGTCAAGCACCACTCACGCTGAAAACGGAAAATTTGGGAGGAGGAAAACGGGACGGGGTCAATAGTGTCCGGTACAAAACGTGTTGTCGCCTGCAGCAGAATTATTCCGGCTCATCCGACTAAAGCGTACTTTTTCTGATGGAGCGAATAGAGGAGCAGTTCGAAGTATTCTCGATCACGAATGCCGTAGCATTGTCTTTGGAGCGTCTTGATTTTGTTGTTGGTGCACTCCATCGGTCCGGAAGTAATCCGGTGATCGAAATAGTTCAACAGCCCCTCCTCAAGCCGCGAACAAGAAAAAGGGGAAGCGAACAAGAAAAAGGGGAAGGGGGCAATAGTGTCCGGTACAAAACTTGCCATCGCCTGCAGCAGAATTCTCTTTGCATTTTCTGCAAAAAGCATTGGCTTTGGCACGCTTTTCGCGCATGTCCGTTGACAACTTTATTTTCTGCCAAGTTGTCATTCACAGCGCGTCAAATCGTGCCCAGCAAGTCAACGAAACGAAAAGCTCCGCCCAAGAGACGCAAGCCTGTTGCTCAGCAGGACTCCGATTGCGCCGAAGTGAACGAACCCCACGATGTCGACGAAACCCCAACTCCCAAAGGCAAGCCGAAAGTCAAAAGCAAGGACATC
>JBGSNA010000147.1:0-121677 GCA_041739875.1 Pirellulaceae bacterium | reverse complement strand
ACGTTGACATCGTGGGGGTCGTTGGTTCGAGTCCAATATCGCCCATTTTTAATTACTTACGGGATAACGACTTAGGGTCGCGGAGGTTTACCCCCTCCCTTACCCTCAAGCGGTTTACCCTTTGGCTTACACCTTTTTACCGGCTCGCTAGCCGGGTTGATGAAAAAGGGGCGCCACTGATAGGCAAACTCGAAATGCCTACCAATGACGCACCCCGTTCTAGGAAGGGCGTGATTTGCCGCTTGACCCTCGAAGATAGGAAAGCGGTTTCGTTTCCACGCCGATATCTCGCGTCCCTAGAACTTCCAAGCTGGTGGAACGAGTGGCTTCTCGCGGTGCCCGTCGGTTCTAGGCCGTAGGTGGCTGTTCACCGTTGGCCTTACCTGTGGTTGGCCTTCCTTGTCATCATCGAGGAGATTTGGAGCGACCAGAGGAGTTTCCCTACTCCCCACAAGATGCTGGCCGCTTCGATTAGCGACGAATTCGGTAAGCGTCTGCTTCCACTCGCTTGCCTCGTCGTCGCTATCGCTGTTCGTTACTGGGAGATATTCGCTTTCGCTAACTCCGCGATCGGAATATTCGGTGCCGTCATCATCGAAGTAACCTCCATCCGAGTAGTCGACGTAAGCTCCTTCGCTATTCCATGTCATTGTGTATTCATCGTTGGACATGCTTTTTCTCGCTTGGGCCAAAAGTTAGGTAGTTGCTGAATTGCACTGATGAGCTTTTTGGACTCGTTCTTTTGGTCGTTCATAACCAACGTGCGTTCTTTGCTTGCTCGGGTGTCTGGCATTTGTGATTCAAGGTCATCGAGCCGAAGTTTCCATTCAATCACTTCGTCGGCCAGTTTCCGTAGGCGAGTGATCGCATCGCTTGGCGGTGGTGGTCCCCAGTTCTTTTCATGGAACTCAGTTTGCGTTTTCACATTGTCGCGAAGCGTCGTAAACACACGAACCCGCTCGTCAACTTTGGCACTGGTGTACTTCCACCGTTGACGCAAGAGACTGTCCTTGTCCGGTGGCGGCTCGTACCCAAGGGCGTGTTTTTGGTTTCATCAAAAGCTCGGTGACCAAATCCTGTGACCGATCGGAAGAGTGGCAGGATATTGGCGGCAGCAGAATCAACGGCGTAACATACTTGCCTGATACCAATATTTTCTCGACGATCAATACCTTTCTTGAAGCTATACATTCTTTTGCCTAATCCTTGGCGCCATCAAAAAAATTGCCCAACACTGGTGTCAGTCGCTCGGCGTACACTGCGTATCCAGCCGGCGAAAGATGAATACTGTCAGGTGTGTAAAGCTCTTTTTTCAATGTGCCATCGCTGTTCACAAAATCAGTCGTTAGATCGAGCACTTGAACATGCGAGTCACTGTTCAACTTCAAGGCGTCGAGAGCGATATTGGTCGCCTTGATGTCTTGATAAAATTGTTTGTCTTGCGAGTAAGCAGGTAGAATCTTGACGACGATGATCTTCGCATTCGAAAACTTACCTCGCAGGTTCTTCACGCACGTCTCGATTCCTTTCGCGGCGGCTTCTATACCCGTTTCAGGCGTAAAGAACATGTTGTTGTTGCCGATCATCAGTACGACCGCTTTCGGATCGATCCCTTCGACACCCCCGTGATCGAGACGCCATAATACGTTTTGGGTCTTGTCACCACCGATGCCGATGTTGACCGCCTTTGCATCAGGGAAGTGTTTCTTCCAAGAGTCGGCCCACTGGATTGTGATACTGTCACCGACCAATAGCACGTCTACTGGTCCTTGATTAGCCTGTACTGTTTTGACATGCGCCTCATGTAATTTCAGCCATGCATCGCCACCGAAGTGACCAGCGGTGGGCAACACGGGCCAGAGTTGTGGAAGATGCTTGTTGGCTTCGCGGCCAGGTCGACGCGCATGTTCCGCTTTTTCTACAACGTAGGCGCGTTCTTCAGCAGTCAGTGGCCAACCAGCTTTCTGTGGTTCATCGGTCTGATACGGATAGTCAATCGCGTAAGCTGTGAATGAATTGAGGACCAAGGTCGTGACGACTAAAACCATACGACTTTTCATAACTTTGCTTCTTTCGTGGACAAGAATAATGAACTTTGTACAAAAGCATGGATTAATGATTTCGTACTGAAGATGGAGATGCTTCGCATGGGGTCAGGCACTGGATTCGAGATTCGTGGGCAGGGATTCCTCAATTCGAGTAATGCGATCGGCAATCTTTGGAGCGACACTGCATTTGTCGTTTTCTCGCATCAGGTGCATCGGTTCGGTGAGATCTCGTCGAACACCGCTAATCACACTGTTTTCCTTGCGTCGCCGGGACGTTGACATCGTGGGGAGGCGTTGGTGCGAGTCCAATATCGTCCAACCCGGTTTTTTTATTGTTGCTGAGGTTCGCGGTCCACTGGTTTACAAGTCGGACTTTTGCTTCCGACTCTCTTTCCTGAACCTCCTAATTGTGAGATCCTCCATGGATGTGCGGTCTTACGTTTCAATTGTGTTTGGCCTTGACATCCCGGCGACTCGCGTTTCGAGTCTTCGTAAGGTACGGCTTGTCGCGAAGTTCTCGGCTCCGATAGCGTCTAATTGAAAGCGAATCATCCATGGTCCAGTGGTGGAACCAGCTCGTTGAAAACTGGGATTGGAGTGTCTTTATTCCGGAAGTGATCGGCAAGGCGACTGGTGTCGCTATCGGCATCATGTTGAGTTGGTTTCTGTTGATCCGGCGGCGGCTTCATTCACTTGGCAAGCTTCAGCGTGGCGACTCCGACGACCTGCTGTTCCAAGCGCACTACTTGCACCCGGTCGCGAATGCTTCAAGCGGGCGTGACTGTGTCCAGTTGCTGTTTCGCAATGTCGCGGAGAAGCGAACGGTCGAGCAAGTCTATGACAACCCAGCGGCAGCAGCGATCGTTCGTTCGCTCGGTGACGAGACCACCTTGGACCATCCGATCCTGCCGACACAGGGCACAATCGGCTTCGAAGTGCTCAACGACGCTGCGGGTTGGGCGAGCGGAACACTTGCGACTTCACCGAGCGAGCGGGCTGTATGGATGTTCTGCTTAACGGCGGAAGATCGCAAGGTTGTTCGTAAACGGTGTGTACGCGGTTTCCTGATTCGCGAAGATGATTTGCGAAAATTCCACGATTGGTCATGGTGCCGAGAATGCGTACGAACCGAAAGGCCTTGGCACTGGTTCCGTGTCGTCGCGTTGCATCGGATCGCAAGGCTCTGGGCTGATCAATGCAGAATGTACTCCGGTCCTGGCAACCAGCAATCGATGCCTCTGGTGGACAACCAGAGCGGACATCGGCGCATCATTCCGCTGTCGCTCGGACTCGTGGCCAGCGAAACACCCGTTTGCGCTGCATTCGAGGTGAACTGGGATTTGCAGCTAAAGTCATTTGCCGCCAATGAGCTGACACTCGAGCCCGGCGTCTGGCCCGAAGGACTGGCGAGCTAGCTCGCTGAAAGGCTTGTGGGCGTAACTCGCATCGCAGGTTGATCGGCTGTACAATCGACAATGCGGACTCGCAATCTTCTCAACAGTCGCTGCGTCCCGGCCCACCTTTTAGCCCCCCTTTTACGATGGATCCAACATCCATGCGTTGGACTACCCTGCGTTGGACTACCCCGCGTTGGCAGATGAGTTTGCTGGCGATCGTCTTGCTGGCAAGCCTTTTCCTTGCGAATCAAAGCCAGGCTGACGACGAAGTCGATTTCTTCGAGTCCCGGATTCGTCCGGTGCTTGTTGAGCATTGCTACGCATGTCATTCCAGTGACGGCAGTGACATTGAGGGAGGGCTGCGAGTCGATTCTCGCGATGCGATGCGTCGCGGTGGTGAAAGTGGCCCAGCCGTCACGCCCAAGCATGTCGACAAGAGCTTGCTGGTTTCGGCAATCAAGTATGAGTCGCTCGAAATGCCTCCGGATCGCAAGTTGCCGGATTCGATCGTTGCTGATTTTGTGAAGTGGATCGATGGTGGCGCCGTTGACCCTCGCAATGAACCAACGACACCGGTGGAGCATCTGGAGCCCAAGATCGATTTTGAATTGGGGCGACAGTTCTGGGCGTTTCAACAGCCGACGCGACACCACCTTCCGCATCACGAATTGCAATCCTGGTGTCGAACGGACATCGATCACTTTGTTGCCAGCAAGTTGGAGGCGGCGAAGCTAAGTCCCAATACCGAGTCGGAGTCATCACCGTTGCTTCGACGAATTGCGATGGATTTGACAGGATTGCCGCCCTCTCAACCGATGCGAGAACAGGTTGCCAAAGCTGGGATCAACGACTCTTACGAGCACGTCATCGACGAGCTGCTTAGCTCACCCACGTTTGGCGAACATTGGGCAAGATTATGGCTCGACGTGATGCGATTCGCGGATGATCAAGCGCATATTGTTGGTGACAACCGCTCGCTGTTCTTTCCGAACTCCTATCTCTATCGAGACTGGGTGATGGACTCGCTCAACGCAGACATGCGTTACGACGAGTTCGTCCGCTTGCAGCTCGCGGCGGATTTGCTGACTCCCGAATTAGCACAAGACGATGTTGCGTTGGGCTTTATGGGGCTCGGACCAAAATACTATCAACGAAACAGCCCCACAGTGATGGCGGACGAGTGGGAAGATCGCGTCGACACGCTGTCGCGAGGGCTCCTTGGATTGACCGTGGCTTGTGCTCGGTGCCACGACCACAAGTTTGACCCGATTGGGACAGCGGACTATTACGCGATGGCCGGAGTGTTTGCGAGCATCGAGATGTTCAATCGACCGCTCGATGCGGACCGCGAACAAGATGACAAAGGCTCGGCAAAGGACCCTTTCGACTCGGTACATATTGTGCGAGACAAAGATCCTGTTGACCTAGCGATCATGATTCGCGGGGACGTGAACCGTAAGGGCGAAGTTATTCCTCGACGATTCTTGACGGTGCTCTATCCAAGCGAGGCAAAGCCGTTTCAGCACGGAAGCGGGCGACTGGAGCTCGCCCAAGAAATCACTTCGCCAACGAATCCATTGTTGGCTCGCGTCTTTGTCAATCGCGTGTGGGGAAAAATCATCGGCCAGCCGCTAGTGGCTACACCAAGCAATTTTGGAAAGCTTGGTGTTAGCCCCTCGCATCCGGAATTGCTTGATGATTTGTCCGTTCGATTCATGGAAAATGGCTGGTCACTCAAGTGGCTGTGTCGCGAAATCGTAAGGTCGTCGACGTATCGACAAGCAAGCACGGTTCATGAGTATGGAATCGGTATGGACGAAGGAAACCACTTGCTCTGGCGGATGAATCGTAAGTCCCTCGGTGTTGAGCAATGGCGAGACAGTATTTTGGTTGCATCGGGAAACCTTGATTTTGTCATTGGCGGCACCAGTATCGACCCCAGTGACCCGACGACCCGACGCCGGACACTGTATAGCGAAGCCAGTCGTCTCAAACTCAATCCAATGCTGGCGATTTTTGATTACCCGGACCCCAATGCTCATAGTGCGAAGCGTTCAATCACAACCACTCCCACTCAGAAGCTGTTTGTGATGAACAGTCCCTTCTTTGTCGCAAACGCTCGAGAGATGTCAGCACGGTTACTGGAGACGACTTCGACGCCGAAGCACTTCGTCGAACGAGCTTATGAGTCGCTCTATTCACGGAGACCAAGCGAAGCGGAACGGCAAATCGGCATCGATTTCCTGAATTCCGAAGAACCTCAGAACGAACAGTACGTTCACGCGTTGATGGCAGCGAACGAAATGTTTTTTATCGACTAAGCGATTTATCAAGTGATGCGATTGCGGCTAGCCGTTTGGAACCGATTCAACAACGAGTACTCTCATGAACAAGACTGGCCTGAATCCAAAGATCGACCGTCGCCGAATGCTCCAACGTGCCGGGGCTGGATTCGGGATGCTGCCACTTGCTGGCATGCTTCAACAAAGTGCAACGGCAGATGAGACTTCTGCTGGCCCGCACTTCAAGCCGTTGGCGAAGCGTGTGATTTTTTTGTTTATGAACGGTGCGCCCTCGCATGTCGATACGTTTGACCCGAAACCGAAACTTGCTGGGGTGACCGGTCAACAACCAGACGGTATGAAGACAAAGGGGAATGGATTCATGCCGTCGCCGTTTCAGTTCGCGCCGCGCGGCCAGAGCGGTGTCGTAATGAGCGAACTGTTTCCTGAATTGGCAAAGTTTGCGGATGACCTATGTGTGATTCGGTCGATGCATACCGACACTCCCAATCATGAACCTGGTCTACTGCTGATGCATTCGGGAAATCAACAACCGACACGCCCTTGTTTGGGCTCGTGGGCCTCGTATGGATTGGGGACAGAGAACGAAAATTTGCCCGCCTTTGTGGCGCTTTGTCCGGGTTTGCCAGTGGTGGGGCCACAGCTTTGGTCGGCGGCGTTTCTGCCGGGAAATCATCAAGCGATGGCTGTTGACACATCCGAAATGAAGATTGATTCGCTGGTCGCCAACCTCAAGCATCCGACGTTCTCACGCTTGGAACAGCGCAAGCAATTGGACTTCATTCAACAGCTGAATCGAATGCATGCGCAGCGATCCGACGACAATGAACTCAACGCTCACATTCGCAACATGGAGTTGGCGTTCCAGATGCAGACCGAGGCGTCCGAAGCTTTTGATGTTTCTCGCGAGTCGCGAGCCACTCACGAGCGATATGGTGATTCGACGTTTGCTCAAAGTTGTTTGCTTGGTCGTCGATTGCTTGAGCGAGGCGTTCGGTTTGTGCAGGTTTATTATGTCGACAAGGGCAAGCAACCCTGGGACACTCACAATGACAATGACAACAAGCACCGAAGCCTGTGTGCAGATAGCGACCGAGCCACCGCGGCGCTCCTCCGTGACCTCAAGGAACGAGGAATGCTCGACGACACGTTGGTCATTTGGGGAGGCGAGTTTGGTCGCACACCGTACTCACAGATGGACAAAAACAACAACAAGCCTGGGCGTGATCATCATGCGACAGGTTTCTCTATGTTCATGGCCGGAGGTGGCGTTCGCGGCGGCATGATGTACGGCGAAACAGACGAACTTGGTATGCATGCGGTGGAAAATCGAGTCCACGTCCATGATCTGCACGCCACGATTTTGCGTTTGATGGGGATCGACCACACGCGTCTGACGTACCGCTATAGCGGCCGTGACTTTCGCCTCACCGATGTGCACGGGCGTGTTGTCACGGATATCGTTCGCACGTAGCGACGCCCGATATCCAGAAAACTGTATTCAGCGAAAGATCATTGTCACGTGACAAGCGGCGAACTTACTCGTGCTCGACGTCACGCATTTCGAAGCCGATCGAGTCGAGAAACTCGTCCATCTCACGAAGGGTGTTGTAGTAATTCCGCGTAGCTTCCGCTCGCGGTTCCCCTTTGCCGCGTCCAGGATTAAAGAATCCGTGCGGTTGTCCCGGGTAAGATTTCAACTCGCATCGATTCCCCGCCCTGGTCATTGCTTTCTGGAAGAGCTGGACTGTCGCAAATGGCACAGCCTCATCGCTTGTGCCGTGAAAAATGATGGTTGGTGGCAGTTCCGATCTGACAAAGTGATATGGGGAAATTTCTTCCGGACGACCGTCGGAACGCTCGCGAATATCAGCAAGTTGATCCGCTGGGATGAGATCAGGCTCGCCCTCCACCGGCGCCATCACGACTGCGGGATTGAAAAGGATGAGCGCGTTGGGCATCGAGCTAACGGAGGCCTTGGCACGGGTAGCTTCGCTCGGATCGACAGAATCAAAACCAGGCAACAGGGCGGTGGCAGCGGCCAGATGTCCGCCTGCGGATCCACCGCCGGCCGCGATACGATTTGCGTCAATACCAAGTCGGTCGGCATTGGCTCGCACCCAGCGAATCGCGGCTTTTGCATCGCGAACGCATTCTTGTGGCAAGACATCGTGCCGATTCTTCACGCGATAGTCGACTGAAATCGCCACCATGCCTCGCTGTGCCAGATGTTGGCAATGCGGCAAAAACTGACCAGGCGTTCCGCTTTTCCAGCCACCGCCAAAAAAGAATACGACTGCGGGGCGACGGTCTTTCTCCGTGTGGCCTGGTGGCTCAAAAATCCAAGCATTGAGTGTCACATCATCGACCTGCCGATAGGTCTCGGTCCGCGATCCAGGCATCTCTGGCGGATAAGCCCAGTTCGTCACGGGTTCAAGCAAATTCTCCGCCGCATGAAGAATGCCCAGTGGAGCGAGCAACAGAGCAACGATCGGAATAGCGTATTTCATTGTGGTTACCGTAAGTTCGTCGTCCCAGTAGCGATCGGCGCGACCAAAAGTCACGTTGTTTCAGAACGGTTCGCCAAGACTGCCAACCCAACGGACCGTTCGACGTAGAATAGGACAAATGTCCAACTCCAAATGTCTAAGCCTTTTGCCAGCCAAGTTTGGGAATCTATGAAACTGTACTTGCTTCTGATTGTAACCTCCATGGCGCCAAGTGTGCTCGGTGGCGATCCATTGATTCCAGAGACACGAGTTTCTCAAGTGGGCGAACTTGTGACCTCCGAAAAATTCGATCGTCCGGAATCGTTTGCTTCCAAGGGTAAGCCTGGGAGTGACGGTTGGCGACCGGGAATCGGTGAGTGGAGCATCGTTGACGAGGCGGCCTATGCAATTCAAGAAGGTCCCAGCGACAAGCGGCCGAATGGACATGAAGCCGTATGCGAATATCTCACGGATCTGGTCGATCTGGTTCTAGAAGGTGAATTCAAAATGGGCGCGTCTCCACAAATTGGTTTTGTCTGTCGTGATACCAACAACCCGAATCACCACCTCGGTCGCGTTGTCATCACGCCTACGGCGGTTTGGATCCAGAAGATGAGTGGGATTGCCAAAGAAACTCGCAAGGAAGAATTGACGAAAATTGAATGGAAAACGGATCCAGAGGCGTGGCATCACATTACGGTCGAGATCAGCGGAGATCGGTGGCTTGCAACAATCGATGGACGCACGGTGGAGGCGAATCACGAGCGATTCAAGGATCGAAAAGGGCGAGTCGGGTTCGTCGCAAGAGGTGAAGGTGCACAATTCCGCAACCTCACCATTTGGAAATCCCATCCCAAGACTCCGTGAGCGAATGTGGACGTCCCATGGATGAAAGACAAGCAATTCGCGACTGCGGTTGAGAGCCTGGGCAAGAACGGCCTGTAAGGCTGTTGCCGAACACTTGCCTGGCCCCGTGTTGTTATGTCTCGTGTCTTTAATCATCCTTAGTCAATTATCACGAAGCCGATGAGCAAAGCGTTCATTCCATCCCATTCGAAAGAAGCAGTACGAGCCCATGTTGAAACCATTCTTGATAGCGATTGCTTGGAGTTTCGTGTGCATGCCCAGTCTCGCACGAGCGGCCGACAAGCCGAACCTAATTTTCGTGCTTTCTGATGACATCGCTCAGGGTGACCTGGGTGTCTATGGCCAGAAGCTGATCCAGACCCCGAATCTGGACCGACTTTGCAACGAAGGAACGCGTTATTTATCCGCGTACACAGGCACGAGCGTTTGTGCCCCTGCGCGTAGTTCGTTCTTCACAGGATTGCACATGGGGCATTGCCCGACGCGTGCCAACCGCGAGATCGGTTCTGAAGGGCAACGCCCGCTTCCGCCCTCGACGGTTACGATTGCGAAGCTACTCAAGGCTGCGGGGTACAACACAGCAACGATGGGTAAGTGGGGCATGGGCATGTTTGACACATCAGGAAGCCCGTTCAAGAACGGCGTTGACCATTTCTTCGGCTATAATTGTCAGCGACATGCCCACAGTTATTTTCCTGACTATCTCTACAACGACGACCAGCGTTTCGAGATCCCAGAGAATCATGGCGGCAAGAAGCGGGTCTATGCACAGGAGTTAATCCAGCAAGACGTACTGAGATGGATCGATCAAAATTCGAGTGACCCATTCTTTCTGTTCTACGCCATCACGCTTCCGCACGGCCGGTTCGAAATTGATGACCAAGGCATCTACAAAGACAAGCCATGGACCGAGACAGAAAAGAACTACGCGGCGATGGTCACGCGGATTGATTCGGATCTTGGCGACCTCGTCGCGCTGCTCAAAAAGAAAGGCATCGACAAAGAGACGCTGATTGTCTTTGCGGGTGACAATGGTTCGTCGTTCGATCCCAACACAGCCATCGGCGAGCGATTCAACCAAACGATGGACGGCAAGCTACGTGGCTTCAAACGCGGCATGTACGAAGGAGCCCTTGTCAAGCGGCTTTTGCTTGGTGGCCAGGGACCGTTCCTGGTGGACGCGTCACGGATGAGCCGTGGGCGTTTTGGGATTTACTACCCACGTTTGCTGAGCTTGGGCACGCGGAGATTCCTAGCGGATTCCAACCCGACGGTTACTCATTGGTTGAATTTCTCAAGGGCGGACCAGCACCCAAACGAGATTACTTCTATTGGGAGTTGCACGAAAACCAGCCTGGAGCAATTCAGGCAATTCGGTGGGGAGATTGGAAGGCGGTTCGTTCGAAACCAGGTGTACCCGTCGAGTTATATGATCTCGCGAACGACCTTGGCGAGACCATGGATTTAGCCACATCACATCCAGAGCTTGTCGGCAAAGCGGTTGCCATGATGAACGAGGCTCGCACACCGCACCCTGATTGGCCTGATCCCGCGACAGCAGTGCCACCCTCAAAGAAATCGTCGAAAAAGCAAACGAAGTAATAAGATCGGTGCAATATCGGTTCAGTGGTTTGGCCAGTCGGCCTAGCGAAAGTCGCAGAGTTGCTTCCCAATGGAGTGACGTTGTGCGGGAAACCGGCCGTGTGTTTTTTTCGCTCCCTGCGGCAAGTCGCATTGCGGTTCGAATCACGAGATCCACGTTTTACTTGCCGTGCCTGGATCACTTGACCATTGGCTCACTCGACCATTGGCTCACGGCGAGGTACTGTCTTTACAGTGCCAATCGCACGGGCCAAATCTTTCGTGGCGAGATCAGCCATTCACCTTGGTCGCTCGCATCCGCCGCATATACCGAGCGTATGAACACGATGGGGAAGCCCGTCGACGTGCACGCCTGGCTTGCAACCGCATGCAACGGCAATTGACGCAAGGCAACAATAAACCACCGACATCCACTCAATTGAAAAGCCATTCATGATGCTCACTCTCCGCAGAATCCGGACTACATACGCATATCCGTGGCTAGCCGCTGCGGTTCTCGCCAGTTTTGGGCGTCAAGACAATGTGTGTGCGGAAAATTGGCCTCAGTTCCGTGGACCTGCGGCCAACGCGGTTTCGACGGCTTCGTTACCGCTTGTGTGGTCTGACCAAGACGGAAAGACTGAAAATGTGAGGTGGAAGATCTCGCTTCCTGGTGAAGGATGGTCGCAGCCCGTGGTTTGGGACGGGCGGGTTTATGTTACTTCAGCTGTGCCAGTCGCCGCATCAAACGAAACGGGGCCCGAGGATTACGCGGGTGGCGGTGGCTATCGACGTGACGACTTATTGGGTTCCACTTACCGATATCAAGTCATGTGTTTCGATGCTGACACCGGAACGCAGCTGTGGCAGACTACATGCAAGCAAGGTCCGCCGCCGATCCCGAGGCACAGCACGAATACCTATGCAACCGAGACACCCGTGACCGACGGTCAACGGGTCTATGCCTACTTCGGGATGAACGGTGTCTATGCGTTGGATATGCAAGGTCATGTGGTATGGAAGAGAGATCTCGGTGTTTTCGAAATGCAAGCGGGATGGGGCACTGCCAGCTCCCCGACTCTTTTCGACGGGCGACTTTATATTCAAGTCGACAACGATGCGGAGTCATTCTTAGTCGCGTTGGACGGCAAAACTGGCGACGAAATTTGGCGAACATCCCGAGATGAAAAGTCGCAATACAGCAGTCCGCTCGTTTGGCGTAATTCAGTTCGCAATGAACTGATCGTCGGCGGAATGTTCTATCGCTCGTACGATCTCGATACAGGCAAATTGCTGTGGCAGTTAGACATGGCCAAGGGACGAAGCTCGGCGACTCCCATTGCGGTTGGCGACCGGCTGTTTGTCGGCAATGAATTGAGGAACCGTGGAGGCGATGACGATGGCGGCGGTCGTCTCTTTTGCATCCAACCAGGAGGGACGGGCGACATCACACCAGCGGACGATGCACCCAACAACGATTTCGTCCAATGGTGGATAGAGAAAGCCGACATGCAAATGGCATCGCCAACGATTTGTAACGGCAAGATGTATTTGTTCGAGCGACAAACTGGCAATATGCACTGTGTCGATATCGCGAATGGAGAAACAGTCTATCGACAACGTGTTCGCGGGGCGAAAGCATTCTGGTCGTCACCGTGGACGGATGGTAACCGCGTCTATGCTCTTGACTCAGACTGTACCACCCACGTGATTTCTGGCGGCGATCATTACGAATTGCTCGCCGCTAACTCGCTGGATCAACTGTCTTGGGCGACGCCGGCACTGTGCGGTGGCCGTATTTACCTGCGAACCGTGGACAAGCTTTATTGCATCGAAGAAGCGAGCAAGACGGATTGAGCTTGAGCGACTCGCAGGCAGGAATTTTGGACACAGGGATTTCGCTGACCATCATTCACAGATGAAAAGTCATCGATTGGCGTCCTCTACGTAACAAGGTTTTTCTGATATCCTCAGCCAGAATTTGCCCAGAACGGACCGATTGGCGGCGACGCTGGTCCCTTCGCTGGACCGACGACGAAGGCCATTCAGGTTCTGGCACCGTATCACATAACACTTTGACACGTTTGGACTTACGCTCGTGCCACGACGCGACGATATCAAGAAGATTTTGCTCATCGGCAGCGGGCCGATTGTGATTGGACAAGCCTGTGAGTTTGATTATTCGGGCACCCAAGCTTGTAAAGCGCTCCGCGAGGAAGGTTATGAAGTGGTGCTGGTGAACAGTAATCCAGCCACCATCATGACGGACCCAGGTACCGCTGACTCGACCTACATTGAGCCGCTCACGTGGCAGTTTGTCGAGAAAGTCATCGAGAAAGAACGCCCTTGTGCGCTCTTGCCGACGCTTGGCGGTCAAACCGGTCTCAATACGGCCATGGACCTGCATGCGAATGGGGTGCTTGCCAAATACAACGTCGAGTTGATTGGTGCTCGAGCGGACGTCATCGCCAAGGCGGAGGAACGCGACCAATTTAAGGAAGCGATGGAAAAAATCGGCCTCGAGGTTTGCGTTGGCAAGATGGTCCGGAATCTGGTGGAAGCACGAGAAATCTTGGCCGTCGTCGGATTGCCTGCCGTGATTCGCCCCAGCTTCACGATGGGCGGCTCGGGGTCTGCGATTGCCTACAACCGCGACGATTTTGACGCTCTTGTGCAAAACGGGCTCGATCAGTCACCGGTGCATGAAGTGCTCGTCGAAGAATCCATCATCGGCTGGAAAGAGTATGAGATGGAGGTGATGCGTGATCTCGATGACAACGTCGTGATCATATGCAGCATTGAAAACTTTGACGCGGTGGGCGTTCACACGGGCGACTCCATAACGGTCGCGCCCGCCCAAACGCTGACGGACAAAGAATATCAACGGATGCGTGACGCGACCATCGCCGTGATGCGCGAGATTGGCGTTGAAACAGGCGGCAGCAACGTGCAGTTCGCGATCGACCCTAAGACGGGTCGCATGATCGTGATCGAAATGAACCCACGAGTCAGCCGAAGTAGTGCGTTGGCAAGTAAAGCGACGGGTTTTCCGATCGCGAAGATCGCAGCCAAACTTGCGGTAGGATATCGCTTATGGGAATTGAACAATGACATCACACAAAAGACCAAAGCGTGTTTCGAGCCATCAATCGACTATGTCGTCACGAAGATCCCTCGATTCGCTTTTGAAAAGTTCCCAGAAGCTGACGCGACCCTCACGACGCAAATGAAAAGCGTCGGTGAAACGATGGCAATTGGCCGTTCGTTCAAGGAGTCGCTTCAAAAAGCACTTCGCGGTTTGGAAGTCGGCGCGTTCGGACTGGGCAGTGACAGTAAAGATTTGTGGGGCACAGACAACCAGCCAGACGATGACGAAATTCGTGCAAAGCTCAGTACGCCAAACGCAGAGCGAATTTTTTATATCCGCTACGCCATGAAAGCGGGAATTCCGATCGATGAGATTTACGCGTTATCGCACATCGATCTCTGGTTCCTTGATCACATCTCACAAATCATCGAAGAAGAAAATCGGCTCATCGCGATCGGATCACTCGATGTGATGACGCGAGAGGATTTGCTTCAATCGAAGCGAATGGGATTCTCGGATCGCCAGCTCGCGAAAATTACATCAACGACTGAATTAAAGGTCCGCTCGAAACGTATCGGGCTCGGGATCAAACCGGTCTACAAAAGCGTTGATACCTGTGCAGCAGAGTTCGAGGCTCACACGCCTTATTACTACAGCACGTACGAAACCGAAGACGAGTTGCCGCCACCAACGAGCAAGCCACGCGTCATGATTCTCGGTGGTGGTCCAAATCGAATCGGCCAAGGTATCGAGTTTGATTACTGCTGCTGTCACGCCAGCTTCGCACTTCGTGAGATCGGTTGCGAAAGCGTGATGGTCAACAGCAATCCGGAAACGGTGAGCACGGATTACGATACGTCGGACATGTTGTTCTTTGAGCCACTAACGATTGAGGATGTGCTTAACATCTGTGACGCGATTTCGCCTGCGGGTGTGATCGCGCAATTCGGTGGGCAGACTCCGTTGAACTTGGCACGCGGCTTGAAAGAATCGGGAGCTCCGATCATCGGGACCAGTGTTGAAACGATCGAGACTGCGGAAGACCGCGAATTGTTCCAAAAACTGATCAACGAACTTGGTCTGCGACAGCCGCCATCGGGTATTGCCCGAAACATGGCGGAAGCACGACTTGAAGCAAAACGCATTGGTTACCCGGCATTAGTTCGACCGAGCTTTGTTCTCGGTGGGCGTGCCATGGAAATCTGTTACGACCATGCACAGTTCGAGCGCTACGTGGCCGAAGCTTTCATCGTGGCAGACGGACAACCCGTGCTGATCGATCACTTCCTCGAAGATGCAACGGAAGTTGATGTCGATGCGATCGCCGATGGTACCGATTGTGTCGTGATGGGAATCATGGAGCACATCGAAGAAGCCGGCGTTCACTCTGGCGATTCTGCGTGCTCGATTCCCCCGTACAGCCTTTCCGACGCGGTGCTCACTGAAATCCGCGAAGCAACGCGAAAGCTCGCAGAAAAGCTGAATGTCATCGGTCTGATGAACATTCAGTTTGCGATCAAAACGGAAGACGGCCAACCGATACTGTATGTCTTGGAAGTCAATCCACGAGCCAGCCGTACGGTGCCGTTTGTTGCCAAGGCAACGGGCGTACCGGTTGCAAACTTGGCAACGAAGGTGATGAAAGGAATGACCCTCAAAGAACTTGGGATCACAAAAGAGCCGATACCTCGGCATGTCTCGATCAAAGAGAGTGTGTTTCCGTTTCGCAAGTTTGCTGGTGTTGACATCGTGCTCGGTCCAGAGATGCGAAGCACCGGCGAAGTGATGGGCATCAGCGACAAATTCCCTCTTGCTTTCGCCAAGAGCCAGATTGCTGCAGGCACAGTACTTCCAGAGACGGGAAAGATCTTCTTGAGCCTTTCCGGACGCCACAAAGACTCTGTCGGCCCGCTTGGGAAAAGCCTCATCGACTTAGGCTTCGACCTGCTAGCGACCTCAGGAACGGCTGCACGACTAGAAGCTGATGGAGTGAAAGTTACTCGCGTGAAGAAAATCGCCGAAGGCCACCCCAACTTAATCGACTATCTCAAGAACGGTGATGTTCAGTTGATTATGAATACACCGAGCGGAAAGGGAGCGAGGACAGACGAAGGGAAAATCCGTGCTGCGGCCGTGCAATTCGGTGTTCCATGCATTACGACGCTGGATGCGGCTGATGCAGCGGTCAACGCCATGCGTGCCCTTCGTGAAGGGCCGCTCGAAGTCCAATCGCTTCAGAGCCGATACGCTGAAACGAACGAGTCATAAGCTCACAAACGAGTTGCCAACACAATCGAATTAGTATCAAAAGAAGCTCCCGCGGATGGGGCAATATCCGCGGGAGCTCTCGTAGGTGGGATGGCTGGGGCAATAGCCATCCCCCGTGCAATACAATAGGGGAAATCGTCGAAGTGAGCTGTGTAACTTAAGAAGAAACCGTATTCGCGGCGACGATGTGTTTAGTGATGCGTTTTGTCACGTAAGCATCCGTTAACGTGCCGATATTTTTCCTGCAAAAAAGCGATAGACAAAGCTAATCACTTCGATGACGACCGAAAGAGATCTGTTAGACGACATTATGGGTAATGTTCCAGCCCTCTCGAGTGATCGAGACTTGACCGCTGCCGACTTCCGTTTGTTAGTCGTCGACAACGAGGCTGCACATGCGCGAGCGATGACGGAAAGTCTGGAGAAGGTCGGCTACAAGTGTGACGTAGCAACAAGTGGACCTGAGGCGGCCAAGTTAATCGAGCGTGAAACATTTGACATCGTCATCACCGACATGGTGATGAACGAAGTCGATGGGATGAAAATTTTGAAGCTATGTCGCGAACGGCTTCCTGACTGTGAAGTCGTGATGGTGACGGGGCATGCGTCGGTGCCAATTGCTGTGGAAGCGATGCAGCAAGGCGCATTCAATTTTCTTGAAAAGCCAATCACGCCTAACCGGTTGCGCGCGATTGTCGAAAAGGCATCGCAGGCGGTGGCGCTGCGGCGCGAGAACACGGAATTGCTTCAGCGTCTCGACGAGCGTTTTGGATTCGAAGGGATCATCTACACGAGCAAGAAAATGCAAACGGTAATCGACCGTTTGCGGAGGATCGCAGCGACGGACGCTACCGTGCTCATCACTGGCGAGAGCGGCACCGGCAAAGAAATGATCGCGCAAGCGATTCACCAAAATAGCCCACGACGAAACAAGCGGATCGTAGCGCTGAATACCCGTGCCGTATCCGAGAACCTCGTCGAAAGTGAGTTATTCGGACACGTCAAAGGGTCGTTCACCGACGCAGTCTCTGATCGCGAGGGCGCGTTTCAGTACGCCAACGGTGGCACGTTGTTTTTAGACGAGGTCGGCGACATGCCGATGAACACGCAAATCAAACTGCTGCGAGTACTCGAAGAGAGCCAAATTACACGTGTCGGCGACAACAAAACGATTAAGGTCAATGTGCGGTTGATCTCGGCAACGAATCGTCCGCTTGAGGAAATGGTCGAGTCCGGTGTTTTCCGCAACGATCTTTATTTCCGACTAAAGGTCGTCACCGTGGAATTGCCACCCTTGAGGTCGCGTCGCGAGGATGTGATTCCGTTGATGGATCACTTCCGAAAGTTTTTTCTTCGTCGGCACGACAAGTCCACCGCGCACTTCACACCATCCGTCACGAAGTTGTTCTTTGCATACGATTGGCCGGGCAACGTGCGCCAGTTGCGAAATTTTGTCGAGACGATGGTCGTGCTCGACACGGACGGCTCGCTCGATGTGGATGATTTACCACCTGAGTTGCTCGACAAGAACGGCGAAGCTTCGTCAACCGACGAGATCGTGATCGGCGGTGGTGGAGAATCAGCACTCATCGGTCAACCGCTCGAGGTCATCGAACGATGGGCGATAGAGGAAACATTGGCACTGACAGGCGGTAATCGCGAGAAGGCCGCTGAAGTACTAGGGATTGGTGCGAGAACACTTTACCGTCGCTTGGATCAATACAAAAAAGACGAAGAATAGCTCGCCGCTCGGTCTGCTTTTGAGTTTTGGTCTCCGCTTAGCATTCTTCCTGTGAGCCGTGAACTTCACGTGGGACGTAGCGTCCGGGAGCGTCACTGTCATAGTGCTCTTGCAAGACATCCTCAAATTCTTGACGGGATCGAATGCGCACGAACGCCAGTCTCACGACTTCGTGGTTTGGATGCGAGGCGGCGTACTTGATACAGAACTTCCGCATCAGCAACGGTGCTCGCTCAGGCGAGTAGCTCTGTTCACAAAGTTCAAAGTGCCGTCGCATCACGAGGGATTGTTCGCGAAGCGTAGGCGGTGCTGGCAACGGACGTCCGTCGGCTAGTTCGCGTGCTTGTGTAAAGATCCATGGATTACCGATCGCTCCGCGCGCGACGGTAACACCGTCGATGCCCGTTTGACGCATCATCGCGAAACAGTCTTCGGCAGTGAAAAGATCACCACTGCCGAGGATCGTCATGCGCTGCCCCACGTATCGTTTCACTTCGCCGAGGAACTCCCATCGACTCGGACCAACGTATCGCTGTTGGACGGTGCGTCCATGGACTGTCGCCGCATCAACACCGATAGCTAAAGCACCATCGAGAATCTCGAAGAAGTGGTCCCGTGATTTTGCCGAGTCATCAATGCCGCGTCGCATCTTCACTGTGACTGGAATGTGGCTAGGCACCATGTCACGAGTTCGTCGTAAAATCTCGATGGCGACGTCCGGCTGGGACAGATGGAAACCGCCACGGCAACGCCCCAGGACCTTCTTGACGGGACAGCCAAAATTGACGTCGATTACATCAAAGCCAGCCTCCGCAAGCTTCGCCGCACCGAGCGAAAACTGCTCCGGTTCGGCCCCCATGAGCTGACCTGCCACGGGATGTTCATCAGGATGGATATCAAGGAAATGACGTGTTTTGGAGCGGCTGCCGAGATTGACGAGGAACTGGTCGAGCATGACCTCGCACAACGTGTAGCTCGCTCCGTGTTCCCTAGCGATCACCCGCATCGGCAAATCGCTGTAACCTGACAACGCAGCCTGGACCACGGGAAAACCAATCTTGATCGACCCGATATTCAGCTTTGGAAGGGGGAGTGGTTGGGAGGAAGCGGTAATGGTCATGAGATGCAATGTCGGCTTTGCCACGAGGCTAGATTTTTGCCGAGTGGCTAGATTGTTGTGCAAACGAAAGAGCAGTTGGAATGTACGGTACACCAAAGCCATCAAAATTGTCATGATGCTTGCGAACCAGCACCGCTTAACCGATAGCATATCTCGCTAGCCTCCTATTCATTGCACTTTATCCCCACCCAATTCTCCGATGATTCAAATCCAAGAAGATTCGTTTGGTACGACACCCGACGGAAAAAGCGTTTCTCGAGTGAAACTAACGAACACTTTCGGCCATAGCGTCACCGTAATGAGCTTTGGTGCAACGCTACTGGAAGTGCATGTTCCCGATCGCGATGGGCGGATCGAGAATGTCAATTTAACTTTCAGTTCGCTGGCACCGTATCTCGGAAGCCATCCCTATTTCGGCAGCAGTGTTGGTCGGTTCTGTAATCGAATTGAGCAGGGAAAGTTCTCCATCGATGGTGTGCAGTACCAATTGGCAACGAACAACGGAAACCACCATTTACACGGTGGCAACGTCGGTCTGTCGCACCGCTTGTTTAGCCACGAGACGTACCAAACCGACGTTACCGCTGGCGTTCGATTCACGTATACGAGCCCGTCGGGTGAAGAAAATTATCCTGGAACTGTCACCATCACCGTCGACTATCAGTGGAACGACGCAGGCGAGCTAATAATATCCTTCCATGCGACGACGGATGCAGCGACTCATTTGAACCTCACCAACCATAGTTACTGGAACTTGAGTGGTGCAGGTAGCGGTTCGGTGCACAATCACCGTGTAAAGATCGACGCCGATCAAGTGCTGGACGTTGACGATGACTTAATTCCCACCGGAACGCTGAACGACGTCGCGGACAGTGGCTTGGACTTTCGCGAGCCGACGGCGATCGGAAACCGTATCGACGAATATCCGGGGCCTAAAGGATACGACCACTGTTTCGTGGTTCGTGGCGAAGTCGCCAAACTTCGCTCGGCAGCCACCGTGTACGACCCAAATTCGGGACGTCTGCTAGAGATTGAAACGACCCAACCGGGGATCCAGCTTTACACGGGTAACCACCTTACCGGGAACGCAGATTCGGGCGGCTTCGGACAGCACGAAGCTTTCTGTCTTGAAACCCAGCATTTCCCCAATGCCCCAAATTGTCCGAAATTCGTCTCCACACTTGTTCGAATTGGCGAAACATTGCGTGAAACAACCGTACATCGGTTTTCTGCACGTTAGATTTCTGCGAGTTCATCAAACTGCTGATGAGGGTCGATCTGACAGCGCGCATCTGAATCTGCCTCGCTGCCCTTAACGGTGGCGGCGTTTCGGCGGCTATATGCGCTTGACGCATGCTTGTTTCGCTCCATTTGCAGCGACTCAGCGTAGTGAAAATGCCGACAATACTTTTATTGATCTGAAGTACGCCAAATGTTAATGTATTCTTAATGTACGGAATGAGGTTCACTCGGTTAATCGGAGCATTCCCCAAGGAAGGGCGAGGGAGATTCGTATGGGCATTGACTTGGCGTTCGGTTTTGTCGCCATTGCTGCGCTTGCTACAGCAGCGTTCTTGTTTGGGCACAAGATTTCCTTGCAACCGTCTTCTCGCAATGCGTTTCTCTTTTTGGTTTCGCTAGGTGCGTCGCTATTGTTCGCATGGTGCACATCGGGCAAGCTTGCCTGGGCAACTTATTTTTCTAACAGTGCGGTGCTGTATTGGTCCAACGCGATGCCAATTCTTCTCGGCTTTTCCGCAGGTCTAGCGAAGAACGCCCCCGGGTTAGTGCATTGGCACCGGCCTGTGACCGTTTGCATGCTAGGACTCCTTGGAATGGGCTACATTTTGTCGCCCGTCGCGCGTCCCATCTTGAATCCTGTGGAACTCGATGAGTTCGCGAAGTGGTCGGACAATGTCTGTTTGCAAAGCCATTCAGCGAGTTGCGCACCGGCTGCTGCGGCGACGCTTTTTCGGATGAAAGGCGTCAAGACAAGTGAGAGTTTGATGGCAAACGCTTGTCTTACGAGCTCGCAAGGAACGATGCCGCTTGGTTTGTATCGAGGAGTTGCGTTAGTCGCATCGCGTCATCATCGATCAGCACGTGTCGCATCGAATGATCCGTCCAATTGGATTGGGTTAGGACAATTGCCAAACGTCGCCATCATCCAGTTCGCAAACGATTATGGCGCTGGCTCCATCACACGACTACTGGGTACACGAGCCGAAGGCCATGCGATCGTGGTCATTGGTAAGACAGATGCCGGTCGATGGATCATTGGTGATCCAGCGGTCGGACGCATTGTTTGGACCAACGAAGAGCTTATCAGCCGTTTTACCGGCCAAGCGATTTACGTCGGTAAAAATTGAATTCGCTGAAATCGGTCTGCTGACAAAACGGGCTCATGACTCTCGCAATTCGCGGCCAACTTGCTTGCGAACCTCCAGCATGATCCGCTGTTTTTCAGATAACTCGGTTGACTCGACCGACTGAGCTTCTGCTCCACGCGTTTTCGATGGAGTTGCATTCACAGTGGGTGTAGCAAATGAACTACCTGCGATAGCCGCAATGATCGAAAGTGCAAGTGATCGTTTCATTTCTATTTTCCAGATTTAAGTTGCGTTCCAAAACTGTCGTAGCCACATTTCACATGCATTTTCGTCATCCAGCGCGAGCAAAAAATGGCGACATTGGGCATTGTCCAGAGCCACTGACGCATAAGCTGGACCAAACGTATTCGAGTCACACTCGATTTCTGAATTAACGTCGAAATCGCAGTTGAATTAGTTGGCCGTCACGTGGTGCGAAAGAGCATGTCGGTCAAAAACTGGCCGATTCGAGCAAGCGTTGATCGGTAGATTTCGCAAGGATCGATTCGTTAAAAACTCGCCATCAACGCCTCAACCCAACCAAGATCCAGGCTACATTTCAAACCCAGGCTAAATCGCAAGACATCGTACAGTGCCTCACAGAACAGGGGACGTTCTATCCAACGTCATGCCGAGCGACTCCAGACGTGAACGAAGCGTGGTTCGCGTGATGCCGAGTCGCTTGGCCGCTTGGGTGAAATTGTTGTTTGTATGCGCGAGCACTTCGGCAAAGATTTCTTTCTCGGCAAGGCTGACAAGTTCTCGATGAATATCGTCGCTTCCGGAGGCCAAGCGTTGTCGAGTGAGAGATGCGAAGTCGAGTCCGACACCCGCAGCCGAAACCGCGAGAGCTTGATTGCGACTGGTACTTGCGAGGCTTCGGTGAGTGTGTAACGAATCTGGTAAGTACGCGGGCACGATCACTGGACCGGTTGCCTCGAGCAACGAGTGCTTCACGGCACTTTGCAACTCACGTACATTCCCTGGCCACCAGTAATCACCAAGCACCTCGATAGCTTCGGCGGCAAAGCCAGTGCTTCCCTTGTTAATCTCTTTGGCAAACCGCTTCAGAAAATAGTTCGCTAGCAGCGTAATATCGTCACCACGTTCCCGTAGCGGCGAAAGTTTAATCGTGTACACATTCAAACGGTAGAACAGATCGCTACGAAATTCTTTGTCTTCGATCGCTTGCTCAAGATTGCGATTGGTTGCGGCAATGATGCGGGCATTCGTGCGAATCGTTTCGGTGCCGCCAACACGCTCGAAGGTTTGGTCCTGAAGAACACGAAGGATTTTCGTCTGCATTAAAGGCGTCATGTCGCCAATTTCATCAAGGAACAAAGTCCCCTCGTTACAAAGTTCAAACTTGCCGACCTTCTTGTGGTCAGCACCGGTGAACGCCCCCTTTTCATGGCCGAACAATTCACTTTCGAGCAAGGTCTCGGGGATCGCGGCGCAATTGATGGCAAGAAAACGACCGGCAGCTCGTTGGCTGTACTGATAAATTGCGAGGGCGATCACTTCTTTACCCGTACCGCTTTCACCGAGAATGAGCGAGGTGACATTTTGCTTGGCAACTCGGCCGATTGAGCGATAGACTTCTTGCATCGCGGCCATCATGGTAGATTCCTTAACCTCTTATCTTCCCACTTGTATGCCAGTAACGCGAGTCTACGAGCTTGCAACGGGTAACTGGTGGGGTTGCAATTGGAAGACTGAATACGGCTCTCACAAATTGAACCTTTGCGATGTTCGCTCGCGTCAATCGCGTTTAATGGCCAATGCGACGTCGGGAGATGGGTCTCACGCATCGGAACAGGCTACTCGCTACCTAGTGGAAATCGAAGTCGACGCAAGGAACGCTGAGAAAGCAGCGGCAAATGCGATTTTTCATGTAAGCAACGGTCGTTGGCGAGAAGCGTTGGTTGCGATTGACAGCGCCGTAATGCTGGAATCGAAGTATCGCCGAAGCACCACATGGAGGCCACTTCGCGATGAAATCACTGCGAATTATCTTGACTTGGAATAGGCCCCGCTTCCAAGCGGAATAGCAGCACTCAATTCCGATCACATCGGTCCACTCTCATGCAACGCAAAACCCCACATCGAAACGATTTCGATGCAGGGCTTTCAGTAATGTCGAATGACTCGCAACTAACGAAACAGACTAAAGAGGGGACGGGTCTGAACGTGCACGTGATGTGACCATGTATGTTGCCAGAAGCCAACTTCACCGTGTTGGCGACGAAGTACAGGGCTGTTGATATGGTTTGCCGAAGCGAAGCCGGATGTGCTCATGACAGCGAACAATGCGGCGACAACAACGAAGTTCCGGATGAAACGTGACATTGTGAAGTACCTTTGCCTTGCTAAATCGGTAAGATCATCGAGCCGCAAGACGCGGCGGTCACAGAACCCGATTTATCTTCTTTCGTACCCGTACCGAATCCGCCTTGGGTTCGGCTAATGAAGATCTTGGTTGCTGAGCACACGCAACAGATGTGCCAAAGTCGAAAAAGCGACTTCAACTCGTACTTCGGCACCATTGTGCTATCCTGAATTGCCTTAGCGCGAGCATTCTCTGGTCGGGCCGTTTAAAATTTTCCCGACCCCATTCCTGTTACATACGAGAATGTCATCTAATTAAGAAAGGAACACGAAACGGCACGGTTCGTGCCTTCGACAACAAGTGTCGCTAGGTTGTTTGCCTAAAACGCAGTAACCCAAGGCAATTCATTGCGGTTGCCATCCTGTTCAACTGGTCCATGCGACCGTATTGCCCATTTCATCAAGAGTCGTTCACCGCTTCCATGCTTACCCTCATTATCTGCATTTTTGTTCTCGGCTACCTTGCTATTGCGTTTGAGCACAAGCTGAAGATCAACAAAGCCGCCAGCGCACTGTTTATCGGTGTGGTGTGCTGGTCTCTCTACGTTGTCGACTTGCCCGAGTTGTTACCTGTTGACGCAATTCCATCTTGGTTTCATCAAGAAGCGGTGGCTGAAAATGCAATCGATGTTCCGCTTCACTACGCAATCGACGCCCAACACCTTCGTCAAACGGGCGAGATCGCTAGTATCCTGTTCTTTCTGATGGGAGCAATGACGATCGTCGAACTTGTTGATGCACACGAAGGTTTCGCGCTCGTCACCGACCGCATTCGCACGCGGAACAAGCGAACTCTTTTGTGGACTGTCGGGCTGTTAACGTTCTTTTTGTCAGCCATTCTCGATAACTTGACAACCACAATCGTCATGGTGTCGCTGTTACGAAAACTGGTGGGTGAACGAGACGATCGCCTGCGTTTCGTTGGCATGGTGGTTATCGCGGCCAACGCAGGCGGCGCGTGGACGGTGATCGGCGATGTTACGACCACGATGTTGTGGATCAAGCACAAGTTGGGCACGGTCGAAGTGATGGGGGAACTGTTCTTAGGCAGTCTGGTTTGTTTGATCGTGCCACTGATCGGATTCTCTCGTTCGATGAAAGGAGAATTCACGTCGCCAGTTGTTTCCGCATCGCACATGAACAAAGATATTCGTCCTTGGCATCAGTGGTTGTTTTTAATTCTCGGACTCGTCGGATTGCTTGGTGTGCCTGTTTTCAAAACATTCACGCATTTGCCACCCTATATGGGAATGATGCTCAGTCTTTCCGTATTGTGGGTCGTTTCGGAGATCGTGGGTCATACGCTTGATGAGCAAACGCGTTCGACCACGGGTGTCCTCGCTGCCCTGCGACGCGTGGACATGTCGAGCATACTTTTCTTTCTCGGCATTTTGCTCGCGGTGGGTTCGCTTGGCGCCACGGGAGCGTTGCAGTCCGCAGCTGAGTGGCTGGATTCGGTCCTGCCCAATCGGGATATCGTTGCCGTTGTCATTGGTCTTATCTCCTCAGTCGTTGACAATGTTCCGCTCGTTGCCGCTGGGATTGAGATGTACGAATTGCCCATGAATGATCCATTCTGGATGCTGCTGGCATATTGTGCGGGCACTGGCGGCAGTTGTCTCATTATCGGTTCGGCAGCTGGTGTCGCCGCGATGGGTTTAGAGCACATTGATTTTGTGTGGTATGTCAAACGCATTGCACCTTGGGCATTGGCGGGCTATGTAGCGGGTGCTGTGGTTGTTATTGCGCAACAAGCCGTCTTTCACACGTCGTGATCTGACGAAAAGACGGACCAGAAATGGAACGATCATACAGTCACAACGCCCAACAAGACGCAGCAACAGGTGCAGCAACAGCCGCTTATCCGGCCTGTTCGCAAATTCAGGAGTCTGTCGAATAGGCCGATTCTCTGGCGCGGTCTCCACGTCACAGACGGGAAACTCGCGAGAATCGGAAGCGTCGGGGCATTTCGACGTAATTTTGTTAAGTGCAGCGGATTGGGTGGTCCGGTCCGGACGCTTCAAGAGCTTCAGTTTGTTGCTGATTCGCTGAGTCGAGATCTCGGTTTCTCGCCGGCGCAACTATGCTATCCGTAGGGGAAAGCCCCGTTTTCAGCCCGCATCTTGTCCACTTGCCGTACCCGACAATGACCAATTCCAATGAGGACATGGACGAATTTCTGCAGATCTATCTCGAGGAGAGTGAGGAAGAAGCAGACCAAATCGTCGAACTCCTACTGAAACTTGAAGACACGCCAGGTGACAAGGAATCGCTGCGCGAGGCCTTCCGCTTGCTGCATACCTTCAAGGGTTCCACCGGGATGATGGGCTTTGAACGCATCAATGGTTTGGCGCACGAGTTGGAAACACGCTTTGATGCGTACCGTGATGGTCGCGAGATACTGACGAGCGAAACGGTTTCGATCACGCTACGCTGTATCGATTTCTTTCGAGACTTTTTAAGTCGGCTTCGCAATGGTAACACTGACCAAGGTGATCCTCGTCCATTGATGGAGGAGCTGATCGCCACATCCAAAGTGTTTGGTAGTGGAACCTTTTCAAGCGGGGAGACTGCTGTTGACAACGCCAGCGAATCTTCCTCAGAGTCGGCACGCGACGGATTTCCAGTGCGAGTACACGATAACGTCACGGATTATTCCGATCCATCTGACGCTGAACTGGACAACGCAATCAACGAGGCGACGTCAGACGCCTTGCTACTTACTGGCACCGATTTGGATGATGCGATCGATGCCGAGCTGGAATCACAACGACCTTCGACACCGCGAAGCACAGGAGCTTTTCAGCTAAAGAACACGATCGAAGGGCCACTGCGAACGACGTTGCTTTGCGTTCGAATGAATGCGGCGATGGAGCTTCCTGAGCTCAAAGCTCGATTGGTTTCTGCTCGCCTTCAATCGCTCGGCGAAGTCCGGTCGATGTTTCCAAAGATGGAGGAAATCGACGACGCGCCAGCTCCAGTGACGCTCCGGATCCTACTTCGAACGATCCATACCGACGACCGACTTATTGAATCCCTGGATATGGAAGGCATTGATGCCATTTACTTCGGTGACCCTGAGGAGCAGGCCGTTCAACCGGCCAAGCCCGAAGACGATTCGTTGACAACGACAAGTTTGAGCGAGGAAACCAAGACTGCATCAACAAGTGAGCAAAGTGCAACGACTCGTGGCACCTTGCCGCTATCCTCCGAACTATCGCCACTGACTGGCTCGCAGGCCGTGACAGGCAATGCACGCAATAAAAGTGGTGAGACGATTCGGATTGGTATCGATCGCCTGGATCGACTCATGAACTTGGCGGGTGAGCTGGCAGTGACCAATGCCAGGTTTGCTCAACTTGCTGATGAGATGAGGCTGTTGTTTCGAGCGGGAGGATCGATCGAATCAGGATCGCCACTTGCGCACTCATTGATGGCGATGCTTGACGACGGCGACGACTCTAGGTTCGCGGACTCGATGGTCATGGGGAGGGACGGTGGAGATGACGACAGTTCATACCGCCGCGGATGGATGGAGCGAGGCCGACGCGTCGCATCGAACGTCTCAGAAACCGTCGACCAGTTAGCGAGATTGAGCAAGAGTCTGCAGCACGCGGTACTGGAGACTCGGATGGTGCCGGTTGGCCCGCTTTTCGGTCGGTTTCGTCGAATTGTTCGCGACTTGTCCCTTCGTCAAGGCAAGCAAGTTCGATTGGAGCTTGAGGGTGAATCGACAGAATTGGATAAGCGGATGGTCGACGAACTTGGGGATCCCATGGTTCACTTGATTCGAAATTCCCTTGATCACGGTATCGAATCACCGGAAAAGCGAATTGCGAGCGGAAAGTCGGCTGAAGGGGTCATTCGACTGCGAGCATTTCACCAAAGCAACAATGTCGTCATCGAAATTCGAGATGATGGAGCTGGTATCGACGCAAGCAAGATTCGCAAGCGAGCATTTGAGCGAGGTCTAGCGACTGCCGCTGGATTGAGTCAAATGAGCGACACCGAAGTGTATGGATTCATATGGCAACCTGGCTTTAGCACGGCCGATAAAGTAAGCGACATCTCCGGTCGCGGTGTCGGTATGGATGTGGTGAAGGAACGGATCGCCGCACTCGGTGGCGCCGTCGAGCTTGACAGTCGTCCGGGTCGCGGCAGCACAGTCACCCTGCGATTACCCCTCACCCTTGCGATTGTGAACTCGCTGATCGTACGTTTCCGGGGCTTCCGTTTGGCAATCCCCGTCACGGATGTCTGTGAGGTGATTGGTTTGTCCCGCAGCGAGGTATTCAATGCTCAAGGAAAACCAATGATTGACCTGCGAGGCCACTTGGTACCGTTGTTCCAACTCGATGAACTTTACAACTGGAACGATGCATTACCGAAAGCGGTGGACCCGCCAGACGATTGGGTGCAAGCGGTCTTGGTGCGTGACGGGCATCGCATGTTTGCAATTGAGGTCGAAGATTTGGAGGGCAACAGCGACGTTGTCATCAAGTCACTCGACGAACACTTTGCTCACATCTCGGGATTGTCGGGTGCATGTGTGATGGGTGACGGTGGCGTGTGCTTGGTTGTGGATGCTGCGTCACTGTCGATTTGCAAGTCGTCGTATCGAACAGCCCCCAAATTGTCGGCGCAACGATCCACCTGATCTCAATTTATTGACTTGACTTGTTCTTGCAAAGATTCACAAGAATCAGGAATGCATTGCGTTGATCCAATGCTTCAAGAGGGGAGACTGGCATCGAAAAATGTCGGTGAGTCTGTTACACGAACTCATCGATCCGTTGAAACGAAATCCAGCTTCGTAGTCTAGTGTGCATCCAGTTAGTTAAACTGTGCCGAATGTGTCGCCTCGTCGTTCTCCACTGTTCGAAGAAGCGGATAGGTACGGGTGGAAAGATTGTGCCACGCGGTGTGATCGTGACGATTAGCGGTAGAGTGGTAGCGGTGCGCGACGAGCCAGGAGCGGTGAGTCGTCGGGGGCTGGTACTAGGACGGATTCGGTTCACGCTCAGGCGAGACAAGAGTGACAGCTTCTTTGAAAATCTTCAGCGGTTCATTTGATTCGGGTCGCACTCTTCGTGTCGGCAGTCGCTTAGACAAGTATCGATTGATCCGCCGTCTTGGCGAAGGCGGGTTTGCAACGGTCTATTCAGCTCAAGATACGATCGAAGACCGTCGAGTCGCATTGAAGATTCCCAGCAGTCGCTATGTCAGCAACACGCAAACGCTTGATGACATGCAGCGTGAAGTGCGAATCATGGCTCGTTTGCAGCACCCTGGGGTTTTACCACTCAAGGACGCTCGTTTCATTGACGGCCACTTCGTGATGGCGTTTCCGCTAGGCGAAGAAACGCTAGCAGACCGACTGTGTCGCCGTATCGCACGAGCTACAGCCGTTAGTCTTGTTGTGCAGATGACGGAAGCAGTCGCTTACGCACACGAGAACAAGGTCCTCCACCGCGACATCAAGCCAGAAAATTTCATCCTTTTTCCCGGCCATGAGATCCGTTTGACCGACTTTGGTCTGGCGAGAATTGAACGTGGCAGCCACGACGAGTCGGCTTCCGGGACGCTGGGTTACATGGCTCCGGAACAAGCGATGGGCCACCCGACCTATCGCAGCGATGTATTCTCGCTGGGACTGGTGATGTACCGCATTTTGGCTGGCGAGTTACCCAAGTACCCGTTTACGCCGCCACTTTCAGGCTTTAACAAACTTCGTCGTGGCATCTCAGCTGATCTTGTGTCGCTGATTCGAAAAGCGATCGATCCGATCCCTAATCGCCGCTTCCGTGATGCTGTCGCCATGAACAATGCGCTCAAGAAAATCCGTTCGATTATGAGCGAACGGACGAGCGGGCGAATCGCCGCTTCGAAATCGAGTCGTCGCTCGAATTGTCGAGCAGCCTAGTGGGGCGTTTTCAAAAGTAGTTTCGACTGGGCCACTATTTTTTGAGCCACACGACCAGCGGTTTCGATCACTGGTGCAATGCCAACGCCATGCAGCGAGTTTCCCGCGATGTGAATACCGGGTACTGCTTCGACAGCCGCTTCAATCTTCGCGACTCGCTCTAGGTGACCGACATGGTACTGAGGCATGGCGTTGTTCCAGCGGACGACATGTTTCACGAACGGCACGCCGCTAAGTCCGACAAGCTCTTTAAGCTCTTCGGTAGCGATGCGAATCAGTTCGCTGTCATCGTATTGAAGAAGCTCGCTTTGTAGTGCGCCGCCAATGAAGACTCTCGCTATCACGTCACCATGACTCGCTCGTCCGTCAAATTTTTCGCTTGCAAAGCTCCCCGCTAGAATACGTCGATTCTCAATCGCCGGCACAACGAAACCAAAGGCTTCAGGGGGGCGTGCCATTTTACGCCGTCGTATACCAAGCACCACGATTGCCGTTGATGCCGTCTCGATCGCGGCGAGGTTTTCAGTCGCAACGGGAGAGTGACTTTCAAGCAATCTCGCCGACACCGAGGCGGGCGTCGCAAGGACAACATGCTCGAACGGGCCAAACTCTGTGTTTTTCTCAGTGCGTTCGCTCTGGATTCCAAGTCGCCATCCGTCCTCTGTTTGCATGAGCGACTTGATACGAGCGTCCAGACGAATGCTTGCTTGCGGCAATACATCGCGAAGTGACTCAATCAGCTCCACCATGCCCCCGGGGAACGAACGAAATTGGCCGTATCGAGCGCCGCTGCTCGAACGTTCGACGCTATCCTCGCCACTCTTGCGACGCGAGATGGTTGCCTGGGCCAACGAGCCGAATTGTTGTTCCATATTACGGATCGGAGCCATCGTCGCTTGCATACTCAAACGTTCGACATCGGCGGTATAAATACCGGCGACAAGCGGACCCACGATGCGATCGAGCATTTCTTGGCCTAAACGTCGGCGCACGAAGTCGGCAACACTTTCATCGGATGCGTCAATACGACGGGGGACGAACCTTTCGGCAACCAATCGCAATTTACCGCCGACCGAAAGTAATGGCGTGGTCACCATCGATGCGAGACGCGTCGCCCGCATCAGAACAAATCCGTCAGGGATCGGGACGAGGCGCCCGCGATACACAATCATCGCTCCGCGGCCCTGTAGTTTAGGCTCGATCAATCGATCCGCGACTCCGATAGATTCACAAAGACGCATTGCCGCAGAGGGTTGGGTCGCGAACATGTCGGCGCCGTAGTCCACCAGCAGTTCATCGTGACGCTGGGTGTCGATCACGCCTCCGAGACGTTGATGGGATTCAAAGACGGTCACATCGGCGTCGGGAAGCAATTGCCGAAGTTGAACGGCGGTCGCTAATCCAGACAAACCGCCACCAATGACGGCGACGCGTGGCGGAATTAAATTCAAACTCAAGCGTTTCTCACACGATCCATGACAGGGAATACGACGCATTGGTTACGCAGATAACGACCGAAGTTAAACCGGCACGTCGCACAGGATGCTCACCGACCGCTCGCTGGACCGCCACGCGAAGCCGCTTCTGCTGCGCGACGAGAAGCTTCCATGGCGTTGGTTGCCGGACCTTGACTACCGCCTCCACTATCCATTCCTTCGTAAGCACTGCTAGTGCTACCCATGCTTTCATAGCCCTCCATTCCATAATCGTTGCCGTATCCAGCATTACCCCCACCGCCACCACCAGCTTTCATGCCACCGGCAGCCGTCGCAATCATCACTACCATTGGTTGCGCGACGGAGAACACAGATTCCATTGCGAGATGGAACTGGGTCGCGTCTTTCGCTTCACGCAGCGGACTCATCATAGACGCGACCGTAGTAACCACCATGGACGCCGCGCCACCGGAAAGCACTTCGCCATTGCCCATTGCAGCCAAGTCGGCTTTCGCGGTCGTCATGTTCTCTTGCCATTTGGTTGACATGTCCGTTGGAAGCCAGAAGCCTTCAACCTTGGTAACACTTGCCTTTTGAGTGAGAGCACCTTGAGACACGCTCAAGACAGCCGTGTCTTGTTTGGTCGAATCCACCGTCACTTGCGGCATAGAATCGTTGAGTTGCGAAAGTTGAGCAAGGTAAGGCGCAAGCGACTCGTCCTGGAACAGCAGATAGTCACGTAATTTCATCGAGCGAAGTTTTTCTAAAGCGACATGTTCTGTATTGAAACCGACTTGCAATGCCCCCGCGAGAGCAAGCACGCCGTCCTGCAACTTCTGGCCCGACGCGTCGGAAGCCGCGATGAAGCGTGGATGCGAGAAAATCCAATTCTGGCGAGTGACCACTAAGTCGCCGAAGCTCTGCAGTGTGCTGGCCAGCGAAGCCCAATTCGTTGGATCAAGTTTGGAAGTTGCCATCGTAAATAGCTCATCCATGTCGGCGCGGTACGTCGGCGGAAGCGAATCGTAGTAGACGAGGAGTTGGTGACCGGCTTGAGCCTGGCTATTGATATGCTGCATGAACGCATCGGGTGTCATGTCTGCCATCGGCTGGCTGTATGGCGAAGCTGGCTTTGGAATTGGCAGGTCCTTGGGAGCCGCTGCGTCTGCTTCGGCAGCAATTTTCTTCAACTCGTTGACCCGAGCGAGTCGCTGCTGAACGAGGACGTCGTTCATCTTTTGTGCCTGAATTCGACTGTCCGATCTCAGCGCATTCAAATGGATGCTGATTCGAGTCCCGTCGGGCTTGCGTAAAATTGCCTGCTCACCCCATATACCAACGAGGTCCGCGTTGATTGTGTGCTCGCCGCGAAGGTCGGTCCACGTCGCTCCCGATGAGACCGATGAAAGTAACGCGGCGGCGACAATTCCACTAACGACAAATTTCGTTAATTGATGCGAAACGACGGGTAGGTGGGCCATGTCTTAATTTGAGTGTTGGTGAATGAGTGGAGACGGGTGGCAAGGTACGTGGTGCGAGTGCGTCCTGGTAACCGCGAAAGTCCAAGTAACACTACGATTCCAGTGTCTGGAGCCGATGCATCCAGTATATTGGGTTCTACCAGTATATTGAGCGGTACCCCGTCGCGTCGAACCGTTAGTGGCTCGTTTTGGTCCGGATCTCTCATTTGAGCATGGAGGATCTGGGAGTCGATCGTGTAAAAAATGGCGGAATGACCCTGCCAAGCTCCCCTTTTCTCGACAAAGTGAGTTCATCGTGAGTGAAATCCTGGATTCGGTTCCCCTTTCGGATTGTGAGGTCCAGCGACTTCGCGAAGAGCACTACAACGCAACAATTATCGAGAGAATTGACATTCATTCGGACTTGGCACGATTTCGTGTTCGTCCCGACAACCCCATTGCGTCCTTCGAGCCTGGGCAATATGTGGCTTTGGGATTGGGGTTGTGGGAACCGCGGCTGGAAGGGACGCAAAAAGACGATGTTCCGTTTAAAAAAATTACGAAAATCGGTCGGCGAGCCTATTCGATATCCTGTCCGATGCTCGATGCCGCCGGTGATTTAGCTCCGTGCAAGGAGCTTGACTACCTTGAGTTCTACATCACGCTCGTCCGCGAGGCTGGTTCTCCGAACCAAAAGCCGCCGATATTGACACCTCGACTGTTCCTGAAAGGTGTCGGCGATCGCATGGTGGTTGAGAATCGCATTGTCGGACACTACACGCTGGGCGACGTCGCCCCCACGCACACTGTCGTGTTAATTGGTACGGGAACCGGAGAAGCCCCTCACAACGCGATGCTCACGGAACTACTACATCGCGGTCACACCGGGAACATCATTCACACCGTCAGTGTTCGCAGCCAACGAGATCTGGGTTATTCTGCTGAACACGCGAGGCTCGCGTCACGTTACAGCAATTACAAGTACATCCCGCTTACCACTCGCGAGCCACAGAATCTGGACCCAACGCACCCGAACTACGTTGGGAAACAATACCTGCAGCAATACTTCACAAGCGGCGAGTTATCCAAAGCAACCAACGACCCGTTGGACCCGAGCAGCACGCATGTTTATTTGTGTGGAAACCCAGCCATGATCGGTTACGTGCCGCCCGGTACCGAACCGCCTTCCCAGCCCGGCATGCTGCAGCTCTTGGTTCAAGCCGGATTTACGGACGACCACAACCACCACGGACCCGGTTGTGTTCGTTTCGAAAAATACTGGTAGGCTAACAGCGACGAATCCGCTTCAAGCACAGCAAATCAAAGCGAATCGCGTTGATCGCAACTTCACAATTCGGTCGACAAGCGATACAAGACTGATCCTCCAAACCTTCACATAAACGGCAACAGGGAATCCTGATGGACCTTAGTAACACGATCGCTCTCATTTTGGGCGGCGGACGCGGTACCCGACTATTTCCACTCACAAAAATCCGAGCTAAGCCGGCTGTGCCGTTAGCCGCCAAGTATCGACTCATCGACATCCCAATCAGCAACTGCATCAACAGCGGGTTGAATCGGGTCTATGTGTTGACTCAATTTCTTTCGGTCAGCCTTCACAAGCACCTCCGCCAAACCTATTTCTTCGATCACTTCAGTGGTGGATTTGTCGAGCTTCTTGCGGCTCAGCAGACGGTTGAGGAAGGCATGGAGTGGTACCAAGGTACCGCTGACGCCGTGCGAAAGAACCTTCGCTACTTTGATCAAAAGTGGGTCGAGCATGTCTTGATCCTTTCCGGTGATCAATTGTACCGGATGAATTTTGCAGACATGATGAAGACACACATCGAGTCGGGTGCGGCTGTCACCATCGCGGGAATCCCCGTGTCTCGCAAAGAAGCTTCGGCACTCGGCATCATGAGAGTCTCTGATGACGGACGCGTCCTTGGCTTTGTTGAGAAACCTCAAACCGAAGAACAGTTGGCTGAAGTACGTACGGACCCCGCTTGGATCGATGCTCGCGGAATCCCCAGCAACGGCCGCGACTGCTTGGCCAGCATGGGGCTGTATATTTTTAACAAGTCCGTGATGGTCGATCTTCTCAAGAACACGAGCTATGAAGATTTCGGTAAAGAAGTTTTCCCAGCGGCGATGAAGTCGCATCGTGTCCAACTTCACCTGTTCGATGATTACTGGGAAGATATTGGTACGATTCGCTCGTTCTACGAAGCGAATCTAAGTTTGGCGAGCGAGAATCCACCTTTCGCAATCCGCGACCCCGACGCTCCGATCTACAGTCGACCGCGTTTCCTTCCACCGACGCTCATCAGTGATGCCAAGATCGAAAAGAGTCTGATTGCCGACGGATGTAAGATTGGCAAGAACGTCACGATCACTAACAGCGTGATCGGATTGCGAACCGTAATCGGCGACAATGTAACGATCAAGGACAGCGTCATCATGGGTGCCGACTACATGGAGATCGATGTTCCAACCGAACCCGGCCTGTTGCCACTTGGTATTGGCAGTGGCAGCCTCATTAGCGGCGCGATCCTTGACAAAAATTGTCGCATCGGAACGGATTGCAAGATCATCAACACCAAGGGCATCAATGACCAAGGTGAAGAAGAGGCTCTTCAAATTCGCGATGGTATCCCAATCGTCATCAAGGACGGCCAGATCCCGAACGGCTTTGTCGTCTAACGGCCGCCCTAGTTGCCGAAGATTTTGTCGAGGCCCTTGCTGAGGTTCTGCTGCAGAAAATTGTCTGCGGCGTTTTGGACCGCTTTAGCGCCGAGTTGGGTTACCACTTGGCGAACGCCGGACGAATCAAGCCGCGGGCGAGACAAAGTACCTTCAATCGGCAAATTCACGGACTGGCCGGTTAGCCCTTGCAAGTCGCGTCCCAGCCATCTCGGATCAAGTGGTATTTGTGCGACCATGTTCAATCGACTTTCCATGTCAACACGCCCGCTCGTGACAACCTGGGCTCGATCAATTTGGAAGAACAGTCGTTGGTGGCTAACGACACCATCGATCATGGAAAAATCGACGGTTTGAGCCGGCATCGTGACAAGGGTCTTGCTGGATTGTTCGGGCGTTTGCGCCTCAGGCAATGTGGCTTGTGCAAGCGCCCGGAGTTGAGCAACGCCACTGATAATTTGGTTTGACAATGGACCCGCCGTCATGTTGATGCCCTCGATATCCAGTCGACCAACGACACGATTCTTTTCAGGCGACTCAAGCACGATGATCGCTTCGTCAAGCGTTACGCCAAGCACACCATCAATTTGGGCTGCGTCCGCCGCGAGTGGTGCGAGATACTTCAACCACCGTTCGTTCATCTCGCGGGTTAGCCGTACGGACTCTGCAAATCGTCCGGGTGTTGCCCGAATCCAAATTGGACCGGGACGATAATGAACTTCGCCAGCGAGATTGATTTTGCCTTGAGCGAGCGGCACCGTGGCAGGTTCGATAAAAAGTGTTGTGCCCGTCATGCGAACGGGAATTACCGTCGGTCCGATCACGACTCCACCGATCTCCGCAGATTCCCAACCGAGCTTCGCCGCGACATTGATGGACGCGTCTTGGCCCGCAATTTGGTCAATTCGAATCTCGAGCGGCGTTTCGTGCAGCCCTGTCGCTTGAATCGGTGTACCACTCAAACTCGTTAACAAACGACCGACTTCGTCCATTTTTAATTTACCGGGGCCTTGCAACTCCACACTCGTGAGCGATTCATTGCTTATCATTCGGCCACTGAGAGAAGCGGCGAACCAATCACCAGCAAGCTGAAGATCTTTCGCAACCACCTCGCCGGTAACCTTGTGATAGCGAACGTTCCCATTGAGCTTGAAGTTGGGTTCGCTCCAAACGGTCGTTGCGGTCGTCGACAGCGTTGTCGGAACAGCCCGATTTGGCGGCGCCGGACCAACGGTGTTGTATTGCGCGCTCGACGTTGACGGTTGCATCACGGCGAGATTCGCCCCTGTCGACTCGCAATTCATGTCATACCAATCGTCTTGGCTCTTCACTCGCATGTTGCCCGTGAAGTCACCCTTCACCAACCAATCTTCGGTTGCAAGGGATGGGTCATTGCGAAAGCCCACCGCTTGGGCGGCACCGTTTTGGCGAGCACCGTTCTGGAGGCTGTTCACCGCAACTTTCGAGCGAACGCTACCTTGGATTCGTTCGAGCTTTGCGTTCCAGGCCAGTTCGATGTCGACACCTTGCTCGTTCGAGGTTCCTTGGACCGCTGCGGTGAGAGCATTCCCCTTGATCGTACATTCTTTCGAAACCAACTCGCCCGACGGCCAAGCATAGCTGCCATCAAACTTGACTTCCAAATCGGGCTGCATGAAATAGCGATCGACGTATGCAAACCGGGGATCAACGAGTGTCAATTGGACGTTCGTCACACGACCACTCGTTGCCGAGGCGTCACCACTTGCAACAAGATTGAATCCTCCTTCGCAATCATGAATCTCGGTCGGTAACCATGGTCCGATGATATCGGTGAGCGCCTCAATGCGACCAGCGCCACGGACTTGGATCGGCAAGAGCGTCTCGGCGGACGGTGTATGCACGGGGGCAATCAAAGCCGCGCTAAGATTGATCCCTGTACTGGTAAGCGACACGGTCGCCTTGCTCAATTCGGAAAGCGTTTGGCCATCCCATTGGCCAACGGCTGACACTTCACCGTTGAAGGTCGGACGGCTGAAACGCTGGCCACCCGGCAACATCACCACGACATTACTTGCTTGGCCTATGCCATCTAATCGCCAGACGTTGTCCGTGGTCGCGTTCCAGCGAATGTTTCCACTCGCTGTCCCGGCCAGGTTGCTCGCCGACAAATCTACGATCGGCTGCAAAGTGCTGGCGAGTCGACCAAAGTCGATTTCGATATCAGCGTTACCGGCTCGCATGTCGCCACTGCCTTTTGCAGAAGCAAATGTGCTCGTGAATCGAAAGATTTCCGCCGAGACCTGCCCATGATCGTTGATGACGGTCGCGATGCACGTAACCGGCTCAACCACGATGTTTTGGCCGCCTGTACGTGCTCGGATCGCTTGACTGTCAAGCTTCAACTGGCTTCGTTTGGCACCTGCGTCGGACGGAAGCGTGTCGATGCGAGCCGAAATCTTGCCAGAGACAATTTCTGCGCCGTTTCTCAGCGGCAGGATGCCTGGCAAAGCTCGATCCAACATCGCGAGATCCACTTCTGCGCTCGCGACACCGTTGAGTGCGTCAAGCCACTGCACCGGATTGTCACTCGTTCCCGCAATCGAAAACGCTGTCGAAATGGATCCATCCATCGATGCGAACGCGAAGTCCGTTCCTACTTGAAATTGTTTGCCAACAATCCGGTTGGTATCGATGACAAGCACCCCATCGAGAGTTGCCATTCGGTTGGACCAAACCTTTTCGCCGAGTGACGGATCAGACGCTGTGAAGTTGCGAATTTCAATTTGCTCTGGCGAAACGAGAATACGACCGTCCGTGAAGCCATCGAGCGACAGACGTCCGGTGCTATCGCCAGCAAGTTCGGCCGGAATCGAAGCCGCCGCTTCACCGACTCTTCGTCGGGCAAGCGAAACAATTGAGACTGGCAGCGACTCGCATTGCAGCCTCAATTGCCAGGCCGGTTGGTCGCTCGGAGGATTGGGGCTCCATGCAACACTGCCTTGCATCGCGCCGCCACTTCCACTCGGTTCCGTCAACACACCCGCGAATTGTGCGGAAAGCCCATCGGCGTTCATTTCAAGATCGGCATTCGACTGGGCGAGTTTCCATGATCGATCAGTCACAGCGTCCGTCGCAATGACGCCGATGTTTTGCAAATGAATGTTCGCGGTGTAGATCGTGTCGCTTGATGGTCCAGACATAAGCACCGCCAGATCATCTTCGAGGCTTGAACGACCGTCACTAACTTTGACAGCTAGAACAATTCCTCTCGCGGTGATCTCACCAAGATCGCTGAGCGTGGAACTCATTAGCCGCAGGATTGTGAGCTCCGTCTCGATCTGCTCGATGGAAATCTCGCTTTTTGACGTTGCTCCCCTCAGCTCCAAACCATCAAGTCTTAACGGCGTGATCCAACCAATGCGGAAGTTCTCAACACGCGCATCCCATCCATAGCTGGACGCCGCTTCTGCGATGATCGACCGCCCTAAAGGTGAGTGACAGATGAGACTTGGTGCGATGAGCACAAGCAACAAAACGAAACCGAGTCCCGATATCAGATAAAGCCTACGTCGCCTCGAACGATCGTCACGTCGCCGAAGAATTCGGTGTTTTTGCGAACTTTCGATCTGTTCACGTTCATAGGCTTTGCCACTGGCTCGGTCACGCGAGAATCCATCGGTTGTCACAATCGCATCCTTGCCGCTTCAAAAGAACCAAGCTTTCACAGACTCGACTTTAGCGGGAACCGACCAACGAACCCAAGATGAATTTCCGGTTTTCGGAAGGGGAATCGCGTGGTCTCAAGGTTTTCCCAGACTCACTCGATCAAGCAACTTCGAATCTTTGATTCACATTGCTCGAGACTGGATGGATCGCTACTGTGCTCGAATGCCGGGGCACGTTATTCGCTGAATCTATCCCTAGGAAGATTATGAATTCTGTTCGTCCTTTCCAAGATTTTGAAAACGCGTCCCGCGCTACGCTAGCTTTTCTTCGCGAACGAATCGCATTTGACTTATGGATGGTGACACGTACCGAAGGTGATGATTGGATTGTTTTGCAGTCCGAAGATCACGGATACAGTGTCAAGGATGGCGATGTTTTCAAATGGGCGGATTCGTTTTGCTCGCAAATGGTACTTGGGCGTGGCCCTTGTATCGCCCCCGAGTCGAATTCCGTCCCCGCTTATGCCGAAGCGCCGATTGGCCAATTAGTCAATATCGGTGCATACATCGGAGTACCAATTTCAGATGCAGAGGGGTCTCTCTTCGGCACACTGTGCGCGATTCACCCCACCACTCAGCCACAAAGTCTGGTGGACGAATTACCAACCATCAAATTCTTGAGTCAACTATTGAGTAGCCTGCTCGTGACAGAGCTAAAGCTCACTGCAATTCAACGACAAAAGGAACTGATCTCGACTCGAAACACGATTGACCTCACCACTGGACTGATCAATCTTGCTGGTTGGCAAAAAATAGTTAACGCGGAAGAACGACGTTGCAAAATCTACGGCCATCCCGCAAGTATCATTTCTGTTTTTGCCGATGGACTTGACTCCGTCGATACACCCGAATGCGAGACAGCCGAAAAAGAGCTCGCGGTACAACTCGCGAAAACGATCGAAGGGGTACTTGGTACATCGGACTTGGCAGCCAGACTGCATGGAGGCCAGTTTGCTATCCTCGCAGGTGAACGCAATGCCGAGAGTACAAATTCGTTTGTCCAAGCACTGCGTGTGTCCATGCAAACGCTTCCGGTATCAACCAAAATTGCATTCGCCACTAGAGATCCGCGAAAAGATTTGTGGGCAGCTGTGGACGAGGCGCTTAAAACGAACAAGGTGAAATAAAAGCTGGCAGCTAGGACAACAAACCGTGTTCTTCCAAACGAATAGTAATTCGAATCAGCTCCATCGGACGATGAACATCGAATAGGTCCATCATCTTCTTTCGTCGAATCTCGATCGAGCGAGAAGTCAGACCGACACTCGCGGCAATATCCTTGGTTGTGTCACCTTTGGCATCAAGACGACAGATCGTTTGGTCGGTGTCATCGAGTTTTTGAAATATGCCGAACAGCTCGTTCAACGTTTTTTCTTGTTCTTTTTCAGTCGTGCCAATTAATGCAAGCGGGCGTGAAATACCCAGAATATAAAAATTGGGATCACTTAGCTCGTCGAGTCGGCACTTGTACGTTCGGACCGTGCAAAGCCGCCCCAAATGATCGCCATTGATATGCTCAAATTCGATCATCGTGGCACCGTCTCGAATCAACTGATCCGTACTAGCGCTGATGCTATTCGACTTGCGATAGACAAACGCATCCGCTCCACGGCCCATTCCTGGGATGCCACCAGTAAATAGGCGGCGAAACGACGCGTTCTCAAAGACGATGTTCCAGTCGTAGTTCTTGACCGCGACACACGCCTCAAAGCCAGAAAGGTCCAGTTCCCTACTGGCCCGTTGCGGATACCAGTCGCAAATCGCCTTCAAAACCATGGCTTTGGTTTCTTCAAATGTTGTGGCGTAGCGATGCGTTTGCTCCCAGTCTGCTGGACACGAACCTCCGTTATCTCGAATCGGTTCGTCGTGTCCGGGAAGCATTTGAATCTCGCCCTAAGTCTGTGAAAGTCAATTCGGCTGAAACGCTATCTAGTCACCTTGAATAGCTTGAGGCGAAAGTTTGCTAAATGGGCCGGTCGCCGGGGCTTGCATGGGGCAATACGCAAGCCCCGGTTTCCGAGGCTCAAAAGGAGAACAACCTGGAAGGGGCAGTTCCATTGTGTTTCCTAGCAAGAATATATACATCGCGATTGCGAACCGTCCATCGCATTTGCGAAATTACATTGGAAATCGCCTGAAAACAGGACTGAGTGGGATTTCCCTCCCCTTCCAGCCCTGAAATTTGGGCTTCCATGACAGCTTTAACTGGCGCTTTGGGCAATGTGACTGCCATCACGAGGGCCAGATCCGCTTACCTAAAGATCATTGTCGACACGATCGCCAGATTCAGAAACAATGCTGTCTGCCGACTGGCTTATTTTCAACGAATGAATACCCCAGATGAAACATGACGAACACGCTGGAATCTCCAAATAGCACTGATCCTTCTTCCGCAGCCCAGATCCTGGGACCGCTCTCGGAAGAATTGCGTCGCCACCTTTACTACACGCTCGGACACCACGATCAAGAAGTGGGGATGAGCTACTATTACCGAGCATTGGCGTTTGCCATGCGTGACCGGGTAAGCCAGCACTGGCTGACCACTCGCCAGCGTTTGACGTCAACAACTGGCCGGCGTGTCCATTATTTGTCGTTGGAGTTCTTGCTCGGCCGATCGCTGAATAATGCCGTACAGAATCTCGATTTGGATGATGCCGTTCGAGAGTCGCTTCATCAATACGGTTGCAAACTCGAAGAACTCGCAGAAGAAGAACATGATGCCGGCCTCGGTAACGGTGGCTTGGGTCGACTTGCGGCCTGTTTCTTGGACAGTTGTGCGAACCTGAAATTACCTGTCGCGGGCTATGGCATCCGATATGAGTTCGGAATGTTTCACCAGTTGATCGAGCACGGTCGCCAAGTTGAAGCGCCGGATCACTGGCTCCGCGATGGAAACCAATGGGAGATCGAGCGCGCCGAAGATTCAAAGATCATTAAGTTCTTCGGGCACACCGAGCGCTATTATGACGAGTCTGGCACCGCTCACAGTCGCTGGGTCGCAACCAATGATCTGTTAGCGATCCCGTTCGATATGCCAATCCCAGGCTTCAAGAATGAAACCGTGAACACGCTGAGGCTTTGGAAAGCAGAAGCGACCGACGTTTTTGACTTGCACGAATTTAACTCGGGCAGCTACACCGAAGCGGTTGGATCGCAAAACCGAGCCCAGCAAATTTCGATGGTCTTGTACCCGAACGATGCAAGTGAAAACGGGAAGGAGCTGCGGCTAAAACAACAGTACTTCCTCGTCTCCGCGAGCTTACAAGACGTACTTGCAAATTGGGTGGAACAGCACGGCGAAGACTTTACCGGTTTTGGCAAGAATAATTGCTTCCAACTCAACGACACGCACCCAGCCTGTGCGGTTCCCGAACTCATGCGATTGCTGATGGACGAGCATTCGATGGAATGGGACGATGCATGGAAAATTACGACCCAGTGTATGGCCTACACCAACCATACGCTGCTTCCTGAGGCTCTAGAGCGTTGGTCCGTGAGCTTGTTCAGCCGGCTATTGCCGCGATTGCTCGAAATCATTTACGAAATCAACGAGCGGTTCCTGACCGAAGTCTCCAAGAAGTACCCTGGCGACATGGAGTTGAGAAAACGTGTCTCCCTCGTCGAAGGCGGCGACCAGCCGCACGTTCGCATGGCGTATCTGTGTATCGTTGGTAGCTTTTCAATCAACGGTGTTGCGGCTCTCCACACCGAGCTGTTGAAGTCCGGCCTATTTTCCGATTTCTTTAAGCTCTGGCCAGAAAAATTCAACAACAAGACCAATGGCGTCACCCAGCGGCGCTGGCTCGCGCACTGTAACCCCAAGCTGCGAGATCTCGTGAGCGATACCATTGGAACGCAATGGGAATCAAACCTTGAGGAAATCTCAAAGCTTGCGCCGTACGCCGAGGACGCAGCATTTCGCAAGAAATGGGCAGCCGTCAAGCTTGCTAACAAGAAACGTTTCGCCGCCTACGTGAAAGAGAACACCGGCGTGGCATTCAACGAGTCAGCGATGTTCGACGTTCAAGTGAAGCGAATTCACGAGTACAAACGTCAATTGCTAAACGTATTGCATGTGATACATCTTTACGACCGAATTCGCCGTGGCGAGACCAAGGGGATAGCGCCTCGCTGTGTCTTAATTGGTGGCAAGGCGGCTCCGGGTTACCACGTCGCTAAGCTGATCGTCAAGTTGATCAACAATGTCGCTGCGGTGGTGAACGCAGACCCCGCGGTAAAAGATCTACTGCAACTCGTCTTCTTTCCGAACTATCGTGTCTCGGCGATGGAGATTCTCTGCCCTGGAACTGAATTATCCGAACAGATTTCCACTGCGGGTAAGGAAGCCTCCGGTACCGGAAACATGAAATTCATGATGAACGGAGCGATCACCATCGGAACGCTTGACGGCGCAAACATTGAAATCCGCGAGAAGGCGGGCGCGGACAATTTCTTCCTGTTCGGCATGGACGCAAGTGAAGTCGAGAAGTGCAAAGGGAACTACGACCCGAACGCAATCATTGCCAGCGATCCCGATATCACTCGCGTGATGGAACTGCTTGAAGGTGGACATTTTAATCAGTCTGAACCTGGGATTTTCAATTTGTTGACATCTGGACTTCGTAGCCCTCACGATCAATGGCTATCGATTGGTGACTTCCGCAGTTACATCGACGCGCAAGCGATTGCAGGCGAAGTCTATGCGGATCAAGAAAAATGGAACCGCATGAGTATCCTCAACGCTGCGAACAGTGGCTGGTTCTCCAGCGACCGCACGATCCAGCAATACGCGGACGAGATTTGGAAGGTCAAGCCGCTAAACTAGGTTTCGGTCGCGACGCATGATGTACTTGATTCCGGATTGGACCGGGATCAAGTGTGTGACCGATGCGTGGCGGAGTCCCTTTGGAAATCGGGCTTGCTGCTGCTAGCGCTCATCGTCATGAAGGAGCTGTCGACGGATTTCGGGTAGCTTTTGCTGGTGGTACCGATGCGTGCGCATTGCGTCCACCAATGCCAAAGAGACGACAATCAACAGCAAAGCACTGACGATTAGCCAACACATACCCCAAACAAATCCTGGCCCGGCGAACGCGGCCACAAGAATCAGCAGTCCGGCAATGCCGAACAGAAAGTACACCTGGCGACGACCCGCTTCACGTCGTGAATAGTATTGCTCGTCCACTTCGCTGTTTTCTTGACGTTCGTCCCATCCGGCTTGCTCGCGCTGATGGAGCCATACAGCGAACGCAATCAGTGTGAGCCCAAGCACCAGTCCACCAGCAAACATCGAAGGGTTCCTTCAAAGAATAAAGTGCGCCAGCTTGCTCACTTTGCCAAACCAGACTGACTGGCAATCCATGTATCCACGACCCAGACAACCGCAGCCAGCGATTCACCGCTGCAATTCTCCGGCTTGTCCTGCTCCGTATGCCAGTAGGATGGCGCCCCAATTCCGGGCCTTGGGTAGTCAAAGTCAATGATGTCAATTGTAGGAATCCGAGCGATTTGATTGAGCGGTAAATGGTCATCCCGCAATTCGTGTCGAGTCCGTGGTACGAAAGCGACAACGCCTAAGTCTGCGGCAGTTTTCCAAACTGAACGAGCAACATCGCGAGCGTAGCGAATACTGTTCTGTTCAAAATAGATTTTCAATTCACGATCACCCACCATGTCCAATAAGATCCCCGCCTTGAAGGGATTCACCGGCGGCTGTGCAAGATATTGCTCTGCAAAATGCGTCGAACCAAGAAAGTAGTCGTCTCGACCGTCTTGGAACACAAACTCCTCGCCATCAAACAGTACAATGTCGACCCCAATGTCTTCGGGTAGTTTACCGAACGAATGCGACAACTCCATGAGTGCAGCGGTACCGCTGGCACCGTCATTGGCTCCAATGAATGTTCCGCGGCGATTGGTACGATCACGATCTGGAAATGGACGAGTGTCATAATGTGCGCAAAGCAAAAAGCGATTGATCCTCGCTGGATACCAAGATGCAACCAAGTTGGACATCGCAACGGCTGAGCCATCCTCGGGGTGGCGCGTCGTAAAGGACTGCAATCGCACCTCAGCACCGCGCTCAGTGAAGAACGAAGTCAGATATTGTTGTTGCTTTTGCATGCCAGGACTGTTGGACGGTCGAGGACCTATGTTGCAAAGCTCCACGAGATAGCCAAACACGCGATCGCTATCGTATCGTGCAGGTATTGCGGTCGCCGTGGGGCTTGAGCCCGTAGAGACGTCCGCTTGAAATGGCCCAGCCAAATACGCAAACCAGCCAACCCCGATCATTAAGATCACAAGGGCGAGCAACCCCACTTTCGAAACGGCACGCGTTGGCGAGCTGATGCTTCGTGGCGACTCAAGACTCATCGATTCGTCCGTCGACAGAGGCGGACGCGCGGCGGCTGAGGCTCGACGCCGAGAAGTCGTGGGTGACGTAGGCTGTGATGACGTATCGCTCGAAGAATTCATTGACTCATTGTGAGCGATTCGCTGCAAATAACCCACCGGGCATTAAGGAAATTCAGGCCAAAAAACTGACGCGGAACTGGCCCTCGATCGTTTCGATTACTGATCAGGTCGTTTACTCTTGAGCGGAGTAGTCGATAATTTCACGGATCCGCAGCCCAAACTTGTCCCCGATCTTAATCGTTTCGCCCGTTGCGATCGGATGACCTCCGGCCTCGAGCGTCAGTGGCTCATCACAGTGCGTATCAAAAGTCAGCATCGATCCGGGAATCAGATCCAAAATTCGCTGCAAAGATTCGCGTTTTCTGGCGAGAGTCACAGTCACAGGAGTCTTGATTGACAGCATTGATCGGTGCTGCCCGTCGGTTTTTGAGTTCTTTTCGGGCGGCGGCCCCATTGCTATGGCCATTGCCATCGCCATCTCCGCTTCCATTGCATTGTTTTGCATGGCATTGCGTTGTGCATCGGAATCAGAAGTTTTGGGCGGCGCCATCGCCTTTGCCATCTCCTCTTCCATCGCTTTGGCTAGATCATCATCCATAAACCGCTCGTTTTGCTCGAAATCGCTATTAATTCGGTTGCTGGCCTGGGCATCTGAATCCTCAACGACCACGTCGAGAACTTGCAACTCGGCATTCCAAACATTTACCCGAACCCAAGGCGCATCGGGCCGTCTTGAGTGATGTATCGACCCAAATGACCCGCAAAGATTGCCCAGAAGTTGCCAGCAACCGCGAAATCATCGACGAAGACGCCTATTTTTTATCGAAAACCACCCACCGGAGGGTGTGGTCGGCCGTTGACCCTGGCTACATTAGTCGCATCAGACATGTCCGCTCTTCGGTTGCCACAAACTTCTGAAGTAGCAGTCATGTCCACCGACGTGCTTCCTTGACCCACTGATCTTTGAAATAGAAAGCGACGCGATGTGCTTACTGGCCGTTCAGTACCGATTGGTCCCCGAAAGCCCCATTTTGGTTGCGGCGAACCGTGAAGAGTACTTTGACAGGCCAAGTCTGTCGCCATCAATACAATCCGGCAAGCCTCGCGTTCTATGCGGGATTGACCAGAAAGCTGGCGGAACTTGGTTAGGAGTAAATCAAAACGGCGTATTCGTCGGTATTTGTAACCGCGCAACTGCGACGCCCTTATTCGGACAACGCTCGCGTGGGCTTCTTGGTTTGGATTTGCTTCGATGTGGTTCAGCTCGCAAAGCCCTCGATAAGGCTCAGGCTGAATTTGCGAAGACTCGTTACGAAGGCTGCAACATCATTGTCGCCGACGCAAAAGATGGTTATGCAATCCACGCCGACGATCGGCAAGAGGTGGTCGAGCTAGAAGATGGCTTAAACATCATCGGAGCCCGCGATTTGAACGACCCAGAGGACAGCCGAGTCCAAATGGCACGTCGCCTTTTAACGCTGCAGACTCTCGATTCACCGGTCAAATTTCTTGCTGTTGCCAGTAAAGTGTTTGCTCGCGCACCGGTCGGACCGGGACGTCCAAGCATGGTGGTCCGAAACGCAGACTACGGCACTGTGAGTAGCACGCTAATTGCCCTTGGCGTCAAGCCGCGTGATGCGATTTATCAATTTAGCAGCGGTGCCCCAGACCAGTCAAAGTACGAAGACTATTCGCCGATGCTTCGCGATATCCTCTCGCGAGGTCTCCGCGAAGCTCGCACCAAGGCGAGAGCTTAGCTTCACGATTTACGTAATGCCACAGATTTGCATCCAGCAAGCTTCGATTTCATATCGAAGCTTGCTGTTTTTTGTTCCAGTGGGCTCCAATCGCGGTGTTCCGTCTCAAAATCTAGCTGCGACCGCCAATAAGAGCATCGCAATTGCAATGCCGTCGCCCCAACCAATACGACCGCTCGCAGCCGATCGTCGCACGTAATCCAGCAAACTCCCTGTTGGACATCCGAATCGGCAGTACGCCATGGGGACGGCGGTGGAAATGGTCAGGCTCAAGACAGCAATAACAATTGTGGCTGCACCCGCGATTGGATAAAGGTACGCGTGAAAGGGCTCCCACGAAGCCAGATCGATCTCAGGCCGATACAACACACCAAGGTATGCGAGTGCCAGCATGGTCGGTGGAAAGAACTTCAACGCTCGCTGAAGCCTGCTACCCAAGTTCATATGCCGACGCGAGTCGCGTGTTGGACGAACGAGCTGCTGAATTGCACCGTGCGGACAAAGGTGGCTGCAGTAAAGGTTGCTCTTGGTGACGGCTGGCCACAGCAGGCTCACACTTACCAAAATCGCCAGCCCCGGTGCGATCTGCCAAGCGATCCCGCAAGATGCCCAACCGGCCAGCAACGACAGAGAGATCAAGTTGCCCGTCCAAACTCCCAGGACGCCAATCGTCAACAGCAACCAACCGACGCGTGCCCCCCGCACGCCACGCCACTTGAAGTGCAAAAACACGCCCAATCCGATCAGTAAACCACTTGTTGCGAGTTCGGTTACCGAAAAATGAACTTGCTCAACCAGCAACGTTAACCAACTCGGCTTGGGCTGTGATGCCAACGTCCGGTCGTTCGCCATCTTTTTCGCTGCTGCAACGATCGTATCCGCCACCGCCTGGCTCGTCATCGTTGCCCCCGAAACACCTTCGACTCCCGCGGCGATCGGATCAAACTGGCCAATCGCATCAATCGACTTTCCGGCAAACGCTCGCCAGAAATAGCGATCGGTCCGAACGTAATCAACGTAGGGTTCGTTATCGAACGAGTTGCGAATCTCGATACGAACCACCGTCCCATCGCTTGTGATCGCAAAGAGCAGTTCCGTAGGCCCTTGATAGCCGATGATGTCGTCACTTGATGGACCTGTGCGATCGATTCGACCGATGGGCAATATTGTCGAGTCCAAAACGCTTGCGCTTTCACCATCGATGTTGATCGTTTGCGTCCCGACACCCGAGAAGGATCGAGTCGCCATCGCGTGCACCTCGTCCTCGGTCAAAGGCTCTGGGAACACGAGCGACCCGCGTGCAACGCCAAGCCGAGCAAGAACGCCACCGGCGAGCGCTAAGCTTGTTAGCGTTGCACCGGAAACGGCATCCACCTGAGTTGCCGATTGCGGATCATTTAGTCGCCAACCTTGGAACTGTTCGAAGAACGGTGTGTCGTCGCGAACGGCTTGGACATGCTCAGAGGTATCCAAGCTTTCAAGGACACGCACCGAGGCAATTTTGGATTCGCTGTCGAGGGCAAGTATCGCCTCGGTTGGCCCGCGATAGCCTCGAACGTTTGCCGCTTGGGGCATCGTCCTTGCCACTCGCCCCACGATTGATCCGTCACTCGCGGCGGCCGACCACGTCCCGGCTGCATCAGCCTCACGGTCAATTGAAGTTGCCATCGGAAGCAATTTTGCAACCGCATGAATTGGCGGTGGCTCAGTCGCATCCGTTGCTTGTCGGATTGGCCGATACAGCATCAAGAGAAGCGAACCGACGACGAGCACACGACACGTGTGCACAACGAGTCCTCGCCGCCCAGTAGAAACGCTCGTGGACACCCGGTTACGAGTGTCCAATACGGGCAAAGCCGAACCTGGCAATAAAGAACTCGAATCTTCGTCCACTGTCATTTCACAGGTGTTAGTTTCAGTGCATCCACATGCACCGTTCCGCCAGCATCTTCTGTGCTCACCATGACACTGATCTCCTGTCCTTCGATCAGGTCAACGATACCAAGTTTGATTGTCGACTCGCTAGTGTCACGCTGATTGATGCGATACTCTGTTCGCTGTACGCCTGTGTCAACGACCACTGGCGTTTGAGTCGCTCGGTTCTCGTGCGAACCATTGTAAAGCTCAACGGTGTAGCGTCCCGCCTTGTCGACTTGAGTTGTAAAGCGACACGACGCCTTGGAATTCGCAGGCGCATAGCGGTAGCCTTGATTCATGAACGGTTTCAAACCTGCACCTTCGGTCCAATTGCCCTCGAACTTCGCCACACTGTCATCGATAACGATCCCTTCAACTTTGCTTGGGTCAATCCCGATCGGCGGCCCCGTTGAACTTGCAATTGGCTGTACGTTGTCTGGAATCACGATTGGCGCGGTCGGTGTGCTGCGACGTGCGACGCCGGGCAATTGAAGCAATTCAAGCAGATCATCGAGGTGGTTCTCATAGACCTCACGAGGCGAACAGTTTTCTGCAGCACAGATCGAAGCAGCCTTGCCAACCACTTCGCCCATCATGCCACAGGTCTTCATCACGCGGACTGTTCCCAACGCCTCGTGAGTTACGCTGATACAGCGTCCCGCCATGAACAAGTTGTCCACGTTGCGACTGTAGAAGCACCGATACGGAACTGGGTATCCATACAAGCGATCGATGCGGCGATCGTGGACTGCGATGCTAATGAAAGGATTGTCTGGGAATTTCTCGGCGTATTCTTTCTTGGGATAATGCAAGTCGATCGACCAAGTGCTTGGCACGCAGCCGTCAGCGAATTCTCGCTTGGCGATCACGTCATCTTGGGACAAAACCACGTCGCCGAGCAACCGGCGGCTTTCACGTGGGCCGCCTACGAATGCAACCCAAGTGAGAATCGCATTTTTGTGTTCGTCCGCACCATCACCGTTCTTCATCGCATTAAAAGCGCCATAGACAGCTCGCAAATTCCAATCACGAATGCCTTCAGCGTCATGGATTGCGTCTTTGTCGAATCCACTCTCCCAAAACCACTGACCGTGATGCTCTCGCGGATAGGGGAAGTCGTCCATCGTTAGATCGAGTGCCCACGGAGTCACAGGGAACGACGCCGGGGATTCAATTTCATCCCAAGCCCACATGTTCGACATACCCATACGGCCTGTCGGTGTCATATCCAAGTCGGCGCCCGCCCATTCTCCGATCCAACCATGCCCGGTGCAGTCAACAAAACGATCACCGACAATGGTCAAGTCTGCTCCAGTACGTGTATCAAATGCCTTCACCGCTTGGAGATGCGTGCCGTCTTTCTCGACCCCGTACGCGTGGTGATTCAGCATCAAATCGATATTGGATTCCGCTCGCACAACGCGTTCTTTCAGTTCATCGCCGAATTCTTCTTCGCGTCCAGGAGACTTCGTTGCGTGATCCGCGAACTCCTCAACGATTTCACCGACGCGTGGAAACTTTCCGCGTCGGATTAATCCCATCGCCCAGACCCGAACTTCACTTGAACCATTGCCACCGAGTACCGGACGATCTTGAATCAATGCAACACGACATCCCATGCGCGAAGCCGAGATCGCGGCGCTCATCCCCGCGTAGCCGCCACCAACAACGACCAAGTCGTAGGGGCCCTTCTTAACACTCTCGTCACTAAGCCCGAGTTGCTCACGTCGCCAAGACGACAAAACATCCTGAGCCGGTGGCGGCGCATCATTGAGGTTGGTCGTTAAGTAAATGCAATCACACCGACCATTGAACCCGGTCAAGTCATGCAATCGAAATTCAGTTTCACCGGCCGCGAGTTCGATCGTGCCGCCGTCATGCCAGGACCATTTTTCACCTTTCGTTCCAAAGGTTTCTGCAACCGGCCTGCCACCAATTCTTAGCTCAAATGTTCCCGGCGAAGGCGACGCGTTCCAACGTGCAACCCAGTCGATCGTTCGCACCCACACGCGATACGTTCCGCTGGTCTGAATATTGACCTGTTTCACGGCATCGTCGACGGGCTTTCCCAACCCGTGTGCGAGTAGATATGGCGATCCCATTTGTTGAATGAACTGTGTATCCAGTTGCCATCCCCCGTGGTCATCGAAGCTCTCGGCCTCAACAAACACTTCGCTTGAAACAACCGGGCTGGTCGAAACGCCAACGAGTACGCAACTGGCAAAATATATAACCGAGACTCTTTGAGTGAGGCCGCGAATAAGGTTCGAAATCAGCATCGCCGTGGATTCTTTCTGGAGGTTGAAACGCCTTGCAAATCCAAGGCACCCACCCAGTATAACTCAGGTCGCTCAGGCCTTCAGCGGTGGGCGAGAATGAAATGTTCGAATCTCGTTTGTATAGGTAAATGCCGGCGGATGGCTGCTGAGAAAACCTACGATCGACGAAGTACTCGATCGCCAAGCCTTGGAAACGAGACTGGGTTGCCCGCCGGCTGCATGAATGTCGTTCAACACCAGTGACAATACCCCGGGCTTCATGGCGTTCTCATCATTCAGCTTCAGCCGCGAACCACTGTAACGGTCCCGCAGTTCTTGCTCGGCTGCGGTTACTGGCTCGTCGAGAACCGACACGGACCGCAACTCCACCGCCAGTCGAAATCGAAGGCGGTTGAGTGCGACGACTCGATTTTGTGCTTGGCTGCGACGCTCCGTCGCCTCAGCCACAATGCCCCAATCGCTCGCGGTCAGAAAAACGCCACTGCTTGTCTTGTTGCGGTGCTGACCGCCTGGGCCACTTCGTCGCTGGGTCCGCAACTCACATCGCTTCAGCAACTCATCCGCGTCAATCACCGCCGGATGCGGCCACGAGACAAACACCGCTGGATAGCGATCGCTCACCGCAGGCAACTGGGCTTCGGACGAGGTTTTGTCATCAACCACGAAGCCACACCGTGATCCACTGGAGACAATCTTGCGCCAAAGAACGATTCGCCAATCGAATGACAACCTCACAGGACGATCCCATCGAATGGAGAAACGATGCATCATCCACTTCGGCTAGCGGACACATTGCTTGGAACCAAGCCTCGTCGGTTACTGAGTCCGCATCTCGAACGACGGGTGAAATCGATGCGATCTCAGTGGAGTAAACATCCGACAATCCCACGGACTCATGAACGTTTACCCTGTCCGCAAGGCTCACGTATCGAAAGTCCTCGCCATTCAAAAGGAACACCATGCGACGCGCCCTCGTAGGACTGATCCGACACCAAACGTCACCATTCTCCACACCCATTCCGTCGAGCGCCGCAAGACGCTCGACTGTATTTGCATGCTTTAGATCCGGTTCACCGCCCGGATCGTCGGCAGGTGGCACTTGACGTGTTGGCAACGGTTCCGGCGGCAACACCATGCCACCCTTTGTGGCAACGATCTTGTTTTGCTCTTCTTTAGATCGAGCATAATCAAAGCTCGCAATGGCTGACGCCTCCGCCGCCCTAAACACCTCCGACTGGCCAAAATCCTCGCGGCGTTCAAACGCCAATCGTCCAGACGTCTCTAGTCGAAAACTCGCCAAACGCAATTTGCCTTCAAGACGTAATCTCTCTAATTCTACCTCTGGATTGCGAATCGTCGCCAATCGCTGTTGATCTTGTACAACCGATCCGACTTCAGCATCCACCGAATCGACTATTCCACCATTGCTCACATAAACCACTACGGCATCAGAAGCTTCGATCCGCCCCGTGACACGGCGAAATCTGGGAAACGGAACCATCACGAGACAAACGATGAAGACCATGAGTGTTGCTACCGACACCATACGCCGCCATTGTGGAAACTCCGACCACGACCCCTCTCCGCGAACGACACCGAATAGTCGCCGGGTTATCTGCATGCAAGATGAGGCAATCGCTAGTACGACAAGAACCACGGCAACTGGCCGAAGACTGACGTAGCTAGCCCAATGGATCACCAAAGAAGCGATCGCAAGTGCAACCAAGCAACGATACGTGGAAGCCGCAACGTGATAGAACGCGAGCGCATACCCCCGTCGACCCTGCGACCATGTGCGGCCATCGCCTGGGCCACCGATGACGCGGACGACCAGTCGCATCCAAGCTGTACGAGACTGGGTCCTTAAATTCGTTGTTCCCACCAAGTCCGAAAGTACGTAGTAGCCGTCGTACCGCATCAGCGGATTTGCGTTGAATAGTAAGGTACTGGCGCCGCAAACGAGCATCACGTACACAAAGAACAATTGCCAGGCTGGGTCATGACTGAGTACCCAACCAAACAGCGAAACGGAGGCGATCACTAACTCGACGTAAATCCCAGCCAACATCACAGCACATCGAGATGCTGCACGAGTGACGCGCCAGACATCCGTTACATCACAATAAGGACACGGCATTCCGCACATCACCAAAATACCCACTTCACCACATCTCGCCCCAATTCGACGGCAAACGATTGCGTGAGCGAGCTCGTGAACAAGCTTTGTGCAAACAAAGACACCGGCCAATCCGATGGGGTTGACTTGCTTCAAAAATGTTGGGAGTGAATAAACGGCGACCGACAATTGTTCGTATGACGAAAGGAATGCCAACAAAGCGACGCACGCAAATATGCTCCAAAGCAGAATCGCTTGTGCGGAGAATAACCAGTCCGTTCGCGGGGCCATCCAAGTCGCAAAGCGATCGATTGAACCCAGCGGTATGCGTACCGCTAGGATCGAAAAGCGACTCTTAGCGGATTTCACTCGCTCTCTCATCCAACCAGCCGCAGCAGCTTCTTGCCACATCGAAGGATCAGCGTCATTGCGATTCAGCCGTTTCCAAACATGCTCACTCACGCGAGCAAAGCGACCACTGATTTCATCAACGACAACATGATGAGCTCGCGGGCCCAATCCAGACGCGATTGTGCCAGAAACGATCGTCCCGAGATCCGTGCGTAGTCGAGTCGCTGGGTCGCTAAATCGTTCCATGGTTGGGCCTGATGAAGCGGTCCGTGTTACTTGAGCAAACGATGGCGATTCGCAACCGCAGCCGGCACATGAATGTTCATTCGAACGTCGGTTCCGGGACTGAGCTTCCATGACTTCTGCGAAGATGCCGGTTGCGGCGATATCAACTCATTGAGCACTTCGGCATGCAAACGATACCGTCCACCTGGCATGACCTGCGGGTCAACCGAGAGAACTTTGCCCCGGAGAGAATGAGCTTCGCCGGTTGCGTGGTCCGTCCAGTGCACATTGACGGGAAGTCCCGTGCATAGCTGGGGTGAAAGCGTCTTGCTGTCGAGAATCGCGTGGATGTGCAAGCGATCAATCCGTGCGATGGTTGCCAGTGTCTCGCCGGTCTCAACCCACTCGCCAACGCTCTTGTTGATCTCGAGTACAACTCCGGCAAGCGGTGATTCGACGAGTAATTTCCTAAGTTGGTCGTCGATCACGGATAACTCGGCCTCCGCCAAATCCACCGCAGTCTCTGCTTCAGCACGCCGCTTTTCTGCTCTAGCAACTTCCAGCTCGCCTCGCGTAACACTGAGTTTCAAACGACGAATTTGCGTGATTGCGACAGCTCCACTAAATTCATTGTGAACCGCACGACTAGAATCGAGTTCCGCTTGTGCTTCATCGCGAGCTGTTTTGGCGTACTTGAGTTCGATCTCATCGGCTGCCTCAGCCTTCGCAAGCTCCAATCGCAATTGGTAGGAGTGATGTCGGATCTTGAGGCTGCTATCGTCAAGCCGCACGATTCGTGCGCCTGACTCGACATCCTGATTCTCGTAAGCGAACACCTCAGCAACTCGCCCTGTCGCTAGAGCGGGCACCTCAACTTCGTCAGCGAATCGTACTGCACAATCTTGAACGTCGAGTCCAGTACCGTCCAATTCAGCCGCTAGGTCAATTGCATTCCCAAAAGACCCAAGCGTGAAAACGAGGAACGCTGTTGTTAAACCTCTATTTCGCATCAGACGTCACCAAGAGCGAGGAAGTAGATGATGTCGATCGGTTTGGTTGTTCCGACGACCGCGAACCGAGATACATTTGATAGTTGCTGCGAAACGCCACGATCGCATCTTGCAAGAGCGCATATGCGAGCGTCACGCGACCGCAACGACAAACGACCTGGACCGGCGAACCATTCAGTGGTCCATAAGATGAATTTTTATTTGTCGACCAATCGTCTGAATCAACAACCGACATCAGAACAGCACTCTCGGGTTTGGCGTTGAGATTTGAACTGACGCCTGGACCAATTTGCTCCATCGTTGCTGGCCATGAAACGTCACGATCCGTTTGCAGCGTTACAAGAACATCAAGCGTGTTTTCTCCTTGGGCTCGCTGCAAACTAGAAATACGGTTTTGTGGCACCTTCGTATCCACAACCCAGGAAGTGTCACGACCAATGACGCTGAGTAAATAATCGCCGCGCCGCAACGGTCGCCCGCTCAATCGTTGTTGGATCTGCCAAGCATCCACAATTCCGTCATTTTTTGATTTAAGCACAAGTGATTGTTGAATGTTTTCTAGGAGATCCAATTCATTTTCGAGCCCGTCCAATTCTTCTGTAAGTTCTAGCTCCTTCCGCAATTGATCACTCTCATCGGATCGATTTCGCTCTGCAACGGGGAGCCTTCGCTTTAAGTTATCCAGTTGTGCTTTCAGGCCTTCGCGATCTGCTATGCGCGTCCTGATTACTTGATCTAGCTCGTCATCATGAAGCGTGATGAGCGGTTCGCCCGCAACGACCGCCTGGCCATGCTCAACATGAACGGTTTCGACCACTGCACTACGCACAGCACAGAAGTTGTCGAGAATACTTGGGCGAAGTGTGCCGGAGGCGACCACGGTCAGCGGTACAGGAATGAATGCGGACATCACTGCAACCAGACCCAAACAGATCGCGAAGGCAATACTCGCTGGCCGACGTTTACTTGCGACCGAGAACTCGTCGCCCACTAAGAAAGAGCTCAATCGACGGACCCCCGGCAACACTTTTAGCCGTGCCGCCTTCGACATCGCAATACTCGCCTGGTGTAAACAATGTTCGATATCTTCGCAGGCATCGCTGCTCAATTCGCGGTCACGATCCTTGGCTAAACAAACGAGTCGAAGTTTCGATTTCTCGCCCGACTGGGCAACAATCAAAACGTGGAGATCTTCTGTAGATGTCTCACCTTTGTTTGCTCGCTCGTGAGTAGACGGCACCACCGACCTGCCGTTGGCCCATTTCGATGCGTCGCGAAGTTTTTCTGCGGCGGGTGATCCTTGAGCGATCGAATCAACATAACTCACCGCCACAAGTTGTGCCTGAGTTCCCGACGTGTGACACAGCCCCACACGATCGAATCCAAATGCGTCAGCAATGCCGTCAACAAGCGTGGCCCCGATTGAGTTGGCATCGTCGCTGGAGTGCACCCGAGACAGAATCGAATCGAGTTGCCGCTGGATCGAGCGCCGATGTTTTAATCGACGAATCTCGTCGGAGCGAAGGAATTCCGCAGTCAGGTCGGCCATCTGGGCAACGAACCGAAGGTATCCACGCTGGGTTGCAACACCACCATCAGGTTCAATGAACACTTCAAGCAAGTACTCGACGGGCGTCGTCTCCATTGGCTGGACTTCAATGGGCACAATCGCAACAGGAACGTCTGCTGGATTCGCAGGCACATCCGAATGGGTTGCTCCAGGCGTCGACGGCACAACAACCGGCGTGCCGTTTGATGCGATATCGTCAAGCAAGGCAAAGTGAACGGGCTGTTCCGTGGCGGTGAAATTCAGGTCCGTCACACGCCCCAATCTCGCCGCAACTGCCCAGGTGGAATTCCCTGAGCTTTCTGATTTGGTGGGAGAGCGTCGCCAAACGACCACACCCTCGGCAGCCATCGCGCGTAACGTCCGATCCGCCACGAACGCAAGAAAGTGCTGGATCGACTGTGGTTTGCGGACGGCCACAGCGACTTCGCGAACGATCTCGGAAATTTCACGGCGAGTTTCACCAACCCACGAGTCAACGCTCGACGACGGACCGCTAGTTTGAGCGGATGCGACGGCTGGCGAAAAAACGAACGGTGGGCTGGAAACGACCGAGTTCACGACATCGATTCGAGTGGAAAATTTCAGTAAGCAACCGACAAAGCGATTGTTTTCGGGAGTATCAAAACGCCCCACCGGATCGCAACGCCAGTTCACCAACCCTCCAATCAGAACTCGAACACGGAACCCGTCAATCGCCTCTTCCCAAAGCGTTCAATCAACCATTGGTCAAATGCATCGCTCGATTCGTCTTGCAATAAATTTCCGTAGCGATCAATGACGCTCAGCCGATGGGCGTGAAACGGCTTGAATGAAACTGAGCCGGTCGCCGCAAACACGCCGTTGGAGATGTCACGGGGTGATGAAATCACCGCGACTTCTTCCGATAAGTAATCGCGAGTTACGAATGTTCGCTTCCGTAGCCCCGAGTCGTTTGTGGCGAGTAAGTCAATGCCGTCGAGGGCAGATGCGTCGTTGAGTCGGAGGCCGAGGATCCCCAGAAGCGTTGGGAGCAGGTCGGCATGCATGGTCGGCTCGTCAATCACTCGCGGCAGCATGTTCGGTGCAAAGATCATGGCCGGGGTCATGTTTTGGAATTCCGAGATGCGAGTACCGTGACCGATCGTGCCATCATCAAGAAACGACTCGCCATGGTCACCTGTGACGACTACGACGCGATCCTCGCGTAGTAGCGAACTCAATAACCGATCAACCGAATGTGCACTGTTCTTGTAGCGGTTCCAAACTTCTTCTCGCGACGAATCGGTGTAGGGGATTAGAAACCGATCGTTCGCAGCAGGTTGGAATATCTGGTCATCGACATAGCTGCGATACGGTGCGTGCGTCGCATATAAATAGACAATCGCCAGCCTGGGCGGCCGTTGCGCCGCGTTTGCCGGGCGACGTTGCAGATAGCTTGACGCCGTCTGGACCGCTTGACGATCTCGATCCATTCCCCCCGGTGCAGTCACTTCAAATAGATCGAAATGTTCGGAGCTAATGTAGCCGTCCATTTGGAACTTGCGCCAATCATTGTGACTCCCGAAAAAACCTAATTCGTAACCAGCTTCTCGCAACAAGCGATTCATCAACGGGCTGTAGCGTACCGCCGATTCGTGCCAGATGGCTTCAAGTCCATTGACAAGGCTGAAGATTCCGTGATTCGTCGCGTTACCGCCAGAAAAATGCGAACGACACACGAGCCCGCGGTCAGCATACTGCGTCAAGTTGGGCATCACTTCCCTGTTCACAAGCTCGCGTCGAAACGACTCGACGATAACAACGAGCACGTCTAGCTGAGCCGATGATTGGCTTTTCACATTTGGCTGGAGTGCAACGTGTCGTTGCTGTTGCTGGCGAGCGAGTAGCACCGTTGCTAGAGCGATCTCGTTGCTTGGTCGCGAAAGTCGCGGCTGATCTTCGGAACCTTGCTCAATCGTTGTCGGCAGGAACTTCATAAGGCTCCATGGATGCTGGAACGGCGACTGTGTCATCGCCGCTCGAACGCTCTGGAAATTCGTCCAACAGAACACGACCCCTGGCGCTGCGACCACAACAAAAGCAAGAAACACTCTTCCGGGACCCGGCAATCGACGACTCGCTTCCCAAAATCTCGCGATCCATCGAGAAGCAAACCAGAGAACCGCGGTGGTCACGATGATCGCAAGAAACAAGTAACTCATGGCGAGCACGACATTGATTGTGATGTGACCGGCCAAGCTCTCTCGAAGATCCGTCGCAGCACGCCACAAAGTGGCTGAGAAAAACGAGTCGCCAATCCAACGCCAAGTGACTGCGTTGACGAGAATCAAGATGGGCATCGCCAAACAAGTGATCGTGCCAATGAGCTGCCCGATTTCTTTGGCGTGCCGTCGCAGCAAGAACGCTAAGGCAACACTCGGCACGAGCAACGAAAATGTCTCGAGCGTGATTGCCGAAGCGGTTAAAAAATTCGTCGCTGGCGTTGCCTGGTTGGTTAACCCCAATGGGTCCGTCAACACAAATGCGACGGTAACCCCAGTCGCAAGGATCGCCAATACGACGAGTTGTTTCACTTTATCGCCACTAGCTGTTTACCCAGTAATCGTAGGCTCGCTTGGTTTGTCGGGCGGCGGCGTGCGAGTCTGGCCAAGCAAACGCTTCTGCGGACAAATAGCCAGAATAATCGATTTGGCGAAGTGCATCGATGATGCTCTTGAACTCCAAATGACCGTTTCCCACAGAACGACGATTGCTGTCGACGAAGTGGACGTGTCCGATGTGCTTGCCAGCCGTTAACAACGAACGACCTAAGTCCTCTTCTTCGATATTCATGTGGAATAAATCAGCCAGCAGCACCACGTTCGTGGTCTGGAGCGATTCCAAAAGCGTAACGCCATCGGCCATGCGATTGCATTGATTGGTCTCGTATCGGTTTAGCGGTTCATAGATCAGCGGCACACCGTACTTCGAGGCCGCTTCACCGCCAGCTTCCAGGGCCTCTCGCAAGTAATCTTTTGCCGCCGGTGCCGCCACTTCCCCGCCACTTCGACCTTGCATTGAACCGATGATCGCACTTGCACCAAACGGGCCAGCGAAATCGATGATCGATTGAACGTAGGTCTGGGCGGCAGCTCGGCGATCAGGATCTGGATCAGCAAGTTGCAACTGGTGCTTGACCCAACCAGCGCCTGTTCCGACCGCAGCCAACTTTAAACCGTACTCGTCAAGCATACGGTGAAGGGAGTCCGGATCGATTGCGTCCGGGCCGGGAGGAAAAATTTCCACGGCGTCATAACCGAGTTCGGCAGCGAATCGGATCGACCCATGTAGGTCGTCCCACAATACGAAGGGGCCACCGCGAGCCTCTTCCACCAGGCTGATCGTGATGCAAGATTTCATGAGGGCTTCGTCGCTTCCGCATCGTTGTTCTCGGGCCGGCCTTCGCAATAAACCCAGTTATGGATGGGTTTGAGGATTTCTTTGACTTCAGCGACGAGGTTTTCGTCCATCGGTTCTTCCAACCAGTCACACCATTGCGATACACGTTCTGGATTCGCTGAACCGGTCACGCAACTCGCGAATGCGGGATTCGACACGGAGTATTGGAGAGCGATCTTCGCGATGTCCGAACCTGCCTCGCGACAGTGCGTCGCCGCCTGGGCGGCAACCTCGCGAACATGCGGTGGAGCCTTGTGCCACACGGGAAGCGGCGCATCGGCTAGCAATCGAGCTGAAAACGGCGCCGCATTGATCAAACCCACTCCGTGTTCTTTACAGGGCTCGATCAACTGCAGCGCCATGTCGTTCTGCAGTGTGTAATGGTTGTACGTGAGCACCACGTCAAGCTCGGACCGCTTGAGCATTTCGGTAAAAATTTTCATCGGATATCCGCTGACACCGATAAATCGAACTTTGCCTTGCGTAACTTGCCGTTGTAAAGCCGGAATCGTTTCGTCGATGACTTGGTTGATGTCGACAAATTCGATGTCGTGACAGAACACCATGTCGATGTAATCGATTCGCATTCGCTCGAGCGAGATATCAATGCTTTCGACGACTCGCTTGGCGCTAAAGTCGAAATGCTGGGGTGCGAATCGGCCAAGCTTTGTGCTGAGGATATACGACTCGCGGTCGAGTTGAGGGAGCACACGCCCGAGCATGATTTCGCTCATGCCACGTCCGTAGTATGCCGCCGTGTCGATGTAATTCATGCCACGATCCAGCGCGACGTTCACGCATTGAAGGGCTTCGTCCACATCGATGGAGCGGAACTCGGCGCCAATCGACGAAGCGCCAAATGAAAGAATCGACAAGTCCAGCCCGGTATCACCTAGGGGTCGTGTTTGCATCAGCGAATCGCCATGAATTTTTGGGAGTGTTTCTTTGGCGAACAAAGTAACACACCACACGCAGCTTTGCAGGCCACCATCGCATGCCAACAGAAAAAGCGGCACGAGGAGTCGAGTTCTCGTGCCGCTTGGCGTTACTCAGATTGGATCGGATTCGAACTACGAACCAAGTTCGACGTCGATTTTGGCTTCATCGGCCGCTTCTCGAAGTTTCACCAAAGCGCGAGCTTCGAGTTGGCGAATCCGCTCTTTGGTCACTCCCATTTCTTCGCCCACTTCTTTCAAGGTCAACGGTTCTGTTCCCCGAGCCAAACCGAATCGTGCGGAAATGATCTTTTGCTCTCGCTCGTCGAGACGATTGAGAATCTTAGATAATTCCCGTTGACGGCGACGTTGGACGGTTTCCTCGACGTAAGGATCAAGGCGATCGTCTTGGCGAGCCAAGAATAATTCTTCGGCTGTCGTGCGGAAACGATCACGGTGCTTGAATTCCGTCGGAATCGTTCGTGCAAAGTTCTTCATGATTGCCCATGAAGCGTAGGTGCTGAACTTGTTGCCACGCGAGTAATCGAATTTCTCAACGGCACGGATCAGCGACATGTTACCGTCGCTGACGAGCGAGAAGAAATCGTCGGTACTTGCAACGTGTCGCTTGGCAATCGAAACCACTAAACGAAGGTTGCTCTGTACGATTTGGTTCTTGGTGCGAACCGCTTGTTCATAGAGTTTGTCGATCTCGTCCATGATGGCTGTGCGAGAGCCTTTGGTCGTTGCCAGCTCTTCACGCAGACGACTTGCTTTGTGCTTGTAGTAGTTCATCTTGCGGAACAAGTGGTATTCCTGTTCGCGAGTCAACAACGCGACGTCATAAAGAGCGGCGAGGTAGCTCGGCAATCCGGCGGGGACACGCACCTTGCGAGGCAAAGTCGCTGGCTCTGGCCCAGCGCCGACGTACTCGGCTTCTCGGCTAGCATCTTCAAAATCTTCGTTGTAGATGTAGTCCAGTGACAGCTCGTCGATTCGCTGTGATCGCATATCCAAAAGAATACGTTGAATGCTGGTTCGGTTCCGGTTGAATCGCTTGCACAACTGTGGAACGCTAGCACCATGATCAAAGAGTCGATAGATCGCTCGTTTGTCGTCCTCGGTCAATGTGCCACGATGGCTTGGGAAGATCGCAACGGCGCGATGGTCTGCGTCAAAGTTCTTCAACGTATAACGAACGGTCTCTGGGCTGCGATTCATCTGCGCAGCCAGTTGGCGAGTTACTTCGGAGAGGCTTGCTCCGCTTTCGACGAGTTGACGAGCCCGCTCGATCATCTCGCTCTTCTCTTCGTCGGTCAGCTGGCTGAATCGCTCACCACGGCGAATCTTGTCGCGGTTACCAGCAACAAAACGCTCCACACTGCTATGCAAGAATCCAACTCGTTTGCGGCCGCCAAACACGAACCGACGACTCACGAGGCCGGAATCACGCCAACGGCTGATGGTCTTCGTGGAAACATTGAACATTTTGCTCAGCTCGTCCACGGTATGTACGGGCTCAGAAATTTCCTCGACAGCAATATCTGCTGAGTCGATCAAGTCCTCGATCAGCAGCCGCAGGTCGTGCTTGAGCGTGTCCGAAGGCATGCTGTGTCGGCTAGCCAATTCGGGTCGATAATTCGTGATCCGAAAACAGACATAATCAAATGCGTACGGACGCCCGTCTTCGAGCTCTGTGTAGAGCTTTTCAGCGAGATCCGCTTGTTCGATCTTTTTCGTTTTCGGTGCGAATCGAGTTAGTTGATCTCGGAGATCCTTGATCTTTTCGTCGCGATATTCGTCGTGCATCGCCACTGACTCCCAGTGCTGAAAACGTGTTCGATGTGTTGTTCCATGCGACCTCGGCGGGTCGCTCGGCACGTTTTCGGTGTTGCCCAGGTATCTTCCTATCCTTAGGAAGAACACGAGGTTCTCTGCCTTTTGATTTCGACTACATTTCTTCGATGACGCGTCATCTCAGTCACGTATCCTGTCCGAAACCAGCCGGCAGAAGGTCGACGACTCCTTGTCGTTAACCCTATGTGTTAGTACGCGTCAAATTGCCGCGATGTCCACTCGTTTGACCAATAAATTTGCGAAGAAGTTCACCCAAAAGGTTCAAATTTCTTGAATTACGGTTAGGACCGCGAACTAACTTCGCTTTGTAACCGACGTGTCAAGAGTCTGTCTTCCTCGACAGTTCCACTAACTGACCAGTTGACATGTAGGAAATATTGGGCCGAAACGAGAAAATCCGTCCACGATTTTCCAGGACACTTGGGATAAGCCTTTTCCCAGAAACGACTTAGGCCATTCTGGATAAACTGACCCACCGATCCTCTGGTCCACCAAGCGTCTCGTTCGATTGAAAAAGTTTCAAACTTTGTGCAAATTCCTTAAGCGAATCGAACGATCTCGCGTCGCATTCTGAGATTGCAATCGCTTTTTGATGTCTCGAAACTGACGCTTTTCGGCCCAAACGCCAGTTTGGCAGCACTCAAGGTGCGGATTTCGACTGTCCTGCCGAATTTGAGGTGAATCGATTCAGCATATTTGTCCGATGAACAGAAACGAATCAAGTGTTATTGGTTCCTTGCGAGCCGATTTCACCCACCAGCGTCCTGCAAAACGCCGAGAGTTCTAAGACATGCTGAATCGTCGCCATTGGTTAACCCGTTCTTTGACCGCCATGGGAGCCCTGGCGATCTCGCCAGCCCAACATGCTTTCGCAGCAGAGAAGCCGATTGAACTCAAACCAAACGTCAATCACAGTCTGTTCCGTGTGCGAATGGAGATGGACTTGGAAGGCAACGTTAACTTGCCAACCAATCCGCTCATCTCAAGGAAGACGGAAACGAAACTGCCCGTCAAGAGTGAGGCTGTATTCGATTACGAGGAGCGACTTCTGCGACCTAGCGGTGACAAGCTTACCAGCAACGTCACCGTGAGCGAGCGTTATTACCACGACGCTGAAAGCACGAATGCAATCGACCGCAATAGTCAAAAAGAGTCACTTCGGGACTCGGTGCGCCATGCGATTGTGCGACGAGACCTGACACCTGAGTCGATCTACGCAGTCAACGACTACATGACTCAACAGGAGGCGGAATTGCTGCGTGTTCCAGCATCAAGTATCACGCTCGACCGAGTCTTGCCAAACGTGCCTGTTGTCACGGGCCAGAAGTATGAAGTTGATCGTCAGTCACTCGTATCTCTATTGAATCTGGCTTCGATCGAAGAATCCGACGTCCTCGGCGAGATCGCCGAAATAACAGCCGACGTCGCCAGAATCCAATTCCGTGGCAAAGTCTCAGGTTCAACCGATGGTGTACCGACCGTCGTCCGAATTGTTGGCAAGCTCACATTTGATCGAAAGCTTGGGACTTGCACTTGGTTGGCGATGGCGATACACGAGACACGTGAAATCGGAAAAGCGGAACCTGGGTTCGATATCGCAGCAACGATCAAGATGGTTCGCCAACCGCTTGAGCGAACCATTATGTTGCCCGCTAAGCCGATTGCGATTGCGATGAACGAGCCGATCCCACAAGACCGCCTCTACACGGAGTTAACAGGTAAAGAACTTGGCTTCACGACGCTAATGGATCGCCGTTGGCGGATGATGAGCGATGTTCCTGGGTCGGCGATGATGCGAATGATTGACAATGATCGCAGTATCGCCCAATGCGATTTGCGACCGCTCGCGACCCTCAAAGCGGGAAGCCAGTGGACGATGGAAGCATTCCAGGCTGACGTCCGGCGAACGCTCGACAAACCATTAAAGCAACTGCTCGAAGCCGAGGAACGACTGAGCGATTCAGGCCTCCGTGTGCTGCGTGTGACGGCGGTCGGTGCGGTCGAAGGTGTGCCGATCCAGTGGGTGATGATGCACTTTTCAGACGACTCAGGCCGCCGGATGCTGGTAACGTTCACGATGGACGGAGAAAGCGCGGCCACCTTTGCTGGCTCGGATGTTCAACTCGCGAATTCGTTGCGATTCACGGAACCAACGGGAGCAGCTGAGGAAGAAACGGCCCATGTCGGCGATGAGACCCGCCATCCCAGCATCGCAAAATCGAACGCATTAAAGTCGGATAACGTACAATCAGCCAGTGACATAAGGGCGCGGAGTGAACGCCGCTAGTGAACTTCAACAGCACAAAGGTCGCACGATGGAGTGCTGGCATAGGGGTCTGACCCTTTGCCAAAAATGCAACATGAGAACGCAACACCAGAAGTTCAGTTCAGTTCGATTTGAAACCGTTCGCGGGTCAGACACCTTTTTTCAATCATTCAAAATCTAACCGACAAAAACGACGGTTCTGCTATGACGCTTCAACTCTTCAGTTCTCATTGGATGCTTCGCTTGGCATGTGCGTCATGCGTGAGTTTGGCCGCGTTGCAGCCTTCAACTCTTGTGGCACAAGAGACACAGTCGAAGGCAGACCCTTCGTCGACTCAACAGACAGAGTTTGCTCCCGGTGTCGTGACGGTGATTCCGCCTGCTCCGGACCCGAAGGAAACCTTTGACGGACCGTTGACGCTCGATGGTTTGCTCGATGCATACCCAGAGATCAACTGGGATGGAACTGATTTCCCCGACGGCGGGCCACACTTTGACCCTCGCAGCCGCACACTGGTCGAGATGGCTAAACAGGTGATCCTGCGTCGTGAGATCTATTGTTTCGAGTTCTCATTCAAACCGCTTCGCCAGATTTACATCGACGTGCCTCGACCCGATGGCCGGATGCAAAGAAAGCTGATTTGGTACATGGTCTATCGTGTGCGGTATCGCGGTGGTGACTTGCGGCCGGCCGCCGATGAAGTCGGTGGGTTGCCGATCTACAGTCGCATCGAGACGGTAAGCTATGAGTCGCGTCGATTCTTCCCGATGATGGTTCTGAGAGACCCGACAACGAACAAGCAGTTTGTTGACAATGTCCTGCCAACTGCAAAACAAAAGATAGCGACGCGAGAACGCATCACGGCCCCGCTTTACAACACCGTCGAGATTTCCCGAGTTGGTATCGCTCAAAGCAGCGACGATTTGGCTCCAGGAACGTGGGGAATCGTGACGTGGGAAGACGTGGATCCGGAAATCGATTTTTTGACCGTAAGTGTCTTTGGGCTAACGAATGCTTTCGAGCAGGACGGGGTCGCTGTGGACGCCCCGTACCGCCGCAAAGCCCTAGAATTGAACTTCTACCGGCCGGGGGATTCGATGAACCAGACCGAAGATTTGGTTCGTTTTGGAGTCCCTGCTTACAAAAACGAGAAAGAATTGTCCGAGATTTTGACAAAATATGGTCTCAAGGAACGGCTTGATTACCGCTGGGTCTTCCGCTAACTTGTGCGGTTCTCCTGAAACCAAAACCATTCCCATACAACACCAGTTAGTCGTCAGTCATGGCACATAAGAAAGGTCAAGGCAGCAGCCGTAACGGTCGCGACAGCAACGCACAGCGTCGTGGCGTCAAGAAATTCGGCGGCGAGTCTGTCATTGCCGGCAATATCCTCATCCGTCAAGTGGGCACGAAGTGGCATCCTGGTCGCGGTGTTGGCATGGGCAACGACTATACAATTTACGCGTTGATTCCCGGCAAAGTCCGGTTTGATCGTGAAGGCCGACGAATCAACGTCGACGCACTCGAAGTCTAGTCATTTCTGCTAGTCTCTGGCTGGCTCGATACAATTCACGCTTCCACTTGGCGGCTGGCTCGATACACTCGAGTCAGCCGTTTGTGTTTTACTAGGGGAATTCCCTCTTAAACCCGTCTCTCGCACACTACTTCCAGCTCCCTCACCCCGTCATGTTCGTCGATCGCGTCCAAATTGAACTCAACGCTGGTAAAGGCGGTGACGGTTGCACCAGCTTTCTCCGGGAAAAATATATTGCGAATGGCGGTCCAGATGGTGGAGACGGCGGGGACGGAGGTAGCATCATTTTCCAAGCGGAAACGGGCGTCAACAGCCTCGCCACCTTCGCAACGAAGCGATTCTTTAACGCCCACAGCGGTAAGCCTGGCGAGGGCTCTCAATGTCATGGACGCAACGCCCGCGACTTGCGACTGCTGGTTCCCCCAGGGACGGCGGTCATTGATGCCGAGCATGGGTTCGTGATTCGCGACCTCGTCCATCCTGGAGACGAATTCGTTATCGCCCGAGGCGGAAAAGGCGGTCGCGGTAACACGCACTTCAAAACGGCCACGAACCGTGCTCCTCGAGAGCACGGCAGCGGCGAACCCGGCGAAAGCCGAAAAGTCATCTTGGAGCTGAAATCGATCGCCGATGTTGGCTTGATCGGAAAACCGAACGCTGGCAAGAGCACGCTGCTCAGTCGCATCAGCAGCGCACGTCCTGAAATTGCGGATTACCCGTTCACGACAAAGCACCCGAACCTGGGGATTGTCGATGTTTCGCTTGACCGGTCGTTCGTGGTCGCCGATATCCCTGGTTTGATCGAAGGAGCAAGCGAGGGAGTGGGCTTGGGACACGAGTTCCTGAGGCACGTCGAACGTGCCGGGCTTCTCGTGCATTTGGTTGAGCCATCGCCCATGGATCAAACTGACCCGCTTGAGAACTACAAGACGATTCGCGATGAACTGATCGAATACGACGCGTCGCTGGGCGAACGAGACGAGTTGATCGTCGTCACAAAAAACGAATTGCCTGGTGCCGATGAGGCGGCGGAGGCTTTGCAATCGTCGACAGGACGTAACGTTTATCGAATCAGTGCGAGTACGGGCGAAGGTCTCCGGGAACTCGTCGAAGTGATCATGACGCACGTGACACAGCGACGAGCCATGCTGAGCGACGCCGGTATTGAGTCGCCTATTCTGCGCCCTGCGGATGACGAGCGCACCTACAATCGCCCTCGTCGAGTCCCGCCGCATTTGGCTGGCCCAATGTCCACTTTGTCCAACCAGAACCAGCCTCGTGACTTTGATTCGAAATCACCGACCAACGAGCAGCCTCGGTGAGCAGCGGTTCGACAAATAGCGATTCGGCCAATCTTGGTTCGACAAGAGACGGCTGTGTACTTGCCGTCGACCTGGGCAATACCGCCGCAAAGATTGTCGTTCTTGGCGAAAACGAAAGCCAACCAAAGTCTTTTCGAATCGATCGACTTGATTGGGCATCGCAAGCAATCCAGTGGGTGCGCAGCCATGCAAGTTGCTCAACCGCCCTATGGCGGATTGCAAGCGTTCACCGCAGTGCCGCGATACGGCTCAGCAACGCCATTCAAGAAGCGACACCCTCGGCTCAAATTCGCTTGGTCAGCCATCGAGATATTCCGCTGGAGCTGGACGTCGAGTTCCCCGAGCGCGTTGGTATCGACCGTTTGGTCGGAGCTTTCGCGGCTCTAAAATCGGCTAAGCCGCCCATCGCTGTTATCGATGCCGGATCTGCCGTCACGGTGGACTACATTGATGCCACAGGTCGTTTCTGTGGCGGAGCAATTATGCCGGGGTTGCACCTTCAAACGACTTCGCTTGCGACGGGTACCGATGCCCTTCCCGATTTGGATTGGCAAAGCGACACCACTCTCTCGATTCCCGGCCGCAATACGCTGCAAGCAATTCGTCTGGGAGTTCTAACGTCCGTCGCCGCAGGCATTGATCGGCTGGTAGATCAGTACACTGAGATATCGTACTGCGGAAGGATATCGGACTGCGGAAGGATATCGGACCCTGGAAGCAAACTTTCTGTTTTGGTCACCGGCGGAGATGCGAATGTGCTTTCGCCCCAGCTGAAGTGCGAGCATCAAGTCGAACCGAACCTGGTTTGCCGCGGCCTTCTCCTGATGCCCAGATCCCAAGATCCACAGCAAAACCAGGCTCGCGTCCCCTTTCACCCCGCCTAAACAAACCTGTCTTCGTCGATCGGGGCAAGACAGGTTAAGATAGAGTCATCGCCTATTTCGAACCTCCGAGATAACTGTCCGCCCCAAGAGCGTGTTGAACATGTCTGCTGACAGCGTCCGAATACTTCTGAACTTACCCGCCGAGGTCCGCCAGCCGCACGCCTACCAAGTCTTTGGATTGGCCGATGGCGAACAGGACGCGGACGTGATCCAGTTTGCGATCCAGTCCACCATTCAAAAGCTTCGCGACGCTCGCGCTGCAACGAACCCAGAAGTGTGGAGCCAAGCGGCTCAAGTCGTTCAGCAAGCTCGCGGGATTCTTGGCGATCCGCAGAGGAAGGCAGACCTCGATGCTCGTTTTGGGATCATCTCGATTTCGGCTGAGGACGAATTCGGCGATCCCGAATTTAGCAATGACGAATTTGGCGATGGTTCCTTTGAAGAAAGCGGGTTTTCGGTGCCCCAACCAGCTGCCGTTGACCCTCTCGCCGGGCTGCTTCCCAACGCGAACCCGCTTGCGCCGGCGTCGGCCCCAGAAAACCTGCAATTCGCTGCGTCTTCCCAGCCCGCTGTGTCCTCCCAGCCCGCTGTGAACTCGCTGTCAACGATCTCTGTCGCGGCGGATCCGGCTCCCTCGTTTACACCTCCGAAGCTCAAAACGTCAACGCCGATACTGCGACGGAAACGTTCTTCGTTGCCCATGCTCTTGTTTGGCTTTGTCATTATCGGAATGACAGTTACTGCGATGGCAATGGCTTACTATCTCGTCTGGGGACCAGGGCAAATTGCGATTAATACAAACGGCAACGGAATTCAAATTTCGTCGGACGCCGTGCCACCAGAAGGAGCATCACAGGTCAGCACACCGACTCAGTCGCCTGCGGTCGAACGCAAGCGAGAACGTGACCCGATTATGGGATCTCTCGGCCCAGAACTGCCTGCGGATACGGATCGGTATGTCGCCCCATTGGAACCAGACAGCATGCCTGAAATGGCAATGAATGGTTCCAGCCCAACGTCGGACATGCCCATGGAAGTGCAGATACAAGGGAGCATGACACCAGACACAATGGCGACGCCAGACGTCGCTACGCCAGACGTCGCTACGCCAGTTCCGGAAACGATACCCGTCCAAGAAATGAAGCCGATACCCGATGCCATGGCCGCCGACCCGCAAATGGCCGAGGCGGCCGACGCAGCGATCGAGCAAGCCAAGGCAGCGATCAAAAGAGCGGACTGGGTAAACATGACGACACTTGCTGAGAAAGCCGTAGCTGCGGCAGTAACCGACGAACAACGCCAAGTGGCCGATGCGATGTATCAACTTGCTGACCTCGCATCGTTCTATCGTGGTGGCATCGAACGTGCTCTCAAAGGGCTCGCAATCGGAAACACATTCGAAGTCACCGATGGACTTGAGATTGTCATTGTCGACGTGACGGCAGAGGAGCTCACCATCCGTTCTGCTGCTAAAAACAGAAGCTACAGCGTCAATGAACTGCCTCTCGTTCTGGCTCATAAACTCGCCCGTTTCCACGTCGATCCCGACGCAACCGGGATTGCGTCCAAGGCCGCCTACCAAGCCGTAGCACCTATTTCCACACCACCTTACCGCGAAGAATCCATCATGTGGCTGGACGAGATCAAGGACGAGATCGCCGGCGCCGAGCGAGATAAACTTGTCGATGCGATCCGGTTGGTCTACGAAAATTAGCGTTGTGAACATGTCTCGCTCAAGCGACTTCCAAGCAACCATCGATAAGCTCGTGCGATTGATCGGGTTCAATTCGGTCAGCTCGCGGAGCAACGTCGCCGTAAGTGATTGCGTCAGCGATTATTTGCAGTCGATCGGATTCATCGTTGAGCAAACACAATACGTTGACGCGAAAGAGCAAACGAAGGTCAACCTCGTTGCGCATCGCGGCCCGATGTATTCGTGTGGCCCCAACACCGGTGGGCTTGCGTACTTCTGCCATACCGATGTCGTCCCAGCCGACGACTGGACCGGTCCCAATGACGATCCGTTCTCAGCCGTAGTTACAGATGATCGGCTCTACGGGCGAGGAGCATGCGATATGAAGGGCTCGCTTGTCGCGATGCTCGCCGCGGCGTCGCGAATGAAGGCCAATGACCACAGTTCACCGATGTGGTTTGTGTGTACGGCAGACGAGGAAACGGGTTTCGGCGGTGCAAAACATCTCGTGGCGCACTCAGCCGCCTATCGTGAATTGGTACAAGCTCAACCCGTTGGGATCATCGGAGAACCCACAAGCCTTCAAGTGGTTCATGCGCACAAAGGCATCTCAGGCTTCAAAATCACAAGCCGCGGGCGGGCAGCGCACAGCAGTACCTCCGGCGGTGTGAATTCCAACATCGCAATGGTTCCGATGTTCGCGTTGATTGCGGAGCTGGAACAACAAACGCGAGATGATGCTCGCTACCACGACACACGATTCGATCCACCGACGCTTTCGTGGAACTTTGGTATCAGTGATCGGGCCACCGCGATTAACATCACTCCTGCTCGCACGGATGCTTGGGTCAGCCTGCGAACGATGCCTGAGATTGACGGGGAAGATCTCATTGAAATGGCTCGCCAGCGGGCTGAAGAACTGGGGCTCGGATTCAAACGCTACGACGGTGGCGGGCACGTTTGGGTCGATGCCGATGCCGCGTGCATTCGTACGATGTGCAAGCTGGCTGGTGGAACACCGCAAACGGTTTGTTACAGCACCGATGGCGGGCAATTCACCGAGCTGAAACAACTCGTCGTGATCGGACCAGGCGACATTGCCCAAGCTCACACATCCGACGAGTGGATCACACTGGAACAACTCACTCGCGGCATTGATCTCTATGAGAATGTAATTCGTCAATGGTGCTGTGAACTTGCCTAGGCCTTTGATGCTCTTAACGACAATGCTCTGAGCTGCATGCTGGCGAAGTTACATACTGTTGGGGTTTCGTATTGGCTGGTTCAAAACCAGAGAGCTCAGAGCATGACCTAGGAATCATCGCATGAAGGCACGGGAACTGAACAACTTGGGTGTACCCAAGGGCGCGGCAATGCAAATCGCTTTGGAAACCGTCAAAGCTGCGGCAAGCCAAGACTTCAATCGACTCGAAGTGCGAGAGCGCATTGCGGCCGTTGTCGATTCACCGAATTTGTTCTTAACGGATCCGCTCTGGGGACCGCTAGCGACATCGCTTGTTGCGGTCTTTCGCGAACAAGCTCATTTTGTCGGTCGTGACGAGCCGGCACCTTGGCGACAGTGGGGTGACGGACTCGAAGCGGGTGCCGTGGAGCAAATGGCCAACGCGTGCAAGTTGCCTGTCACCGTTTCGGGTGCTCTGATGCCTGACGCACATCAAGGTTACGGGTTGCCGATCGGCGGAGTGCTTGCGACGAAGGATTGCGTCATTCCGTATGCAGTTGGCGTCGACATCGCGTGTCGCATGAAGTTGACTGTACTCGATATGCCAGCGACTGCACTGGAGAAAAAGACAGATGCGCTACGAAGTGCGATTGATCGTGAGACCCAGTTTGGAATTGGCTCATCGTTCCACAAGCCACGCGAACACGATGTGATGGATGCGGACTGGTCCGTTTCACCGATCACCCAAATGAACCGCGACAAGGCGTGGAAACAGCTCGGCACGAGCGGCAGCGGAAACCATTTCGTCGAGTTCGGAACATTGACTCTCGATCGAGACGACTTGGGACTTACCGCTGGAGTCTACTTAGCGCTGTTGAGCCACAGTGGTTCTCGCGGTACCGGTGCTGCGGTGTGCGAGCACTACAGTCGCGTGGCCAAAAATTTGCATTCGGAGCTTCCGCGTGATCTTGTGAACTTGGCTTGGTTGGACCTCGAAAGTGAAGCTGGTGCAGAGTACTGGGCTGCGATGAATCTGATGGGCGAGTATGCTGCTGCGAACCACGCGTGTATTCACCGCGAGATTGCTCGTCATCTTGGCGTTGACGTCTTGCTTGACATCGAAAACCATCACAACTTTGCTTGGAAAGAACGTCATGGTGGCGCGGACCTCATCGTCCATCGAAAGGGGGCGACTCCGGCGGGCCGAGGCGTGCTTGGAATCATTCCCGGTTCAATGGCAACGCCTGGCTACGTCGTTCGCGGCAAGGGTGTGGAGGCGTCGTTGCTCAGCGCATCACATGGCGCTGGCCGCAAGATGAGCCGCACTGCGGCTAAGGCAAAGTTTCATTGGAAAGAGGTCAAGCGATTTCTCGACGAGCGCGGTGTCACGCTCATGTCCGCCGGTCTCGATGAAGTCCCGATGGCTTATAAAGACATCGAACAGGTGATGGCATCCCAAAGCGACCTCGTCGAAAGCATCGCGAGATTTGACCCAAAACTCGTCAAAATGGCCGAAGCCGGCGAGCGTCCTGAGGATTGAACGCGTGTCGCGTAAACATGCGAACCGGCGCATTGCTAGACGCTGGCGAATTGTTCTGCGGGACGCCAGTCCACAATCTGGACTTCGACTTTCTTGAAACCGCGAAACTCGTTGATAACGGGACGATACGCGATCTCGATCGGGCCTTCGCATGCATTGAGATCGTCGCACCAATCGCCGGCACCGAACGCGACGCCTCGCATCACCGTTGCGCCCTGTCGCAACTTCATCGTTAAGTGGCGATCGCCGCCGCCCATACGACGTGACGGCTCATCCAATCGCACGTCGCGACAGTACAGAACGGGACGTGGGTTGCCAGCACCAAACGGAGCGAGCATTTCCATTTGCCGGATGGATTCGATACTCAGTTGACCCAATGCGGATTCCGCGTCGATGATGATCTCAGGAACGATTTCGCGGTCGGTCCATTGCCGAGCCACCGCCTCGCAAAAGTCGCCACGAAACGGACCGATATCGCGTTCTTCAATCGTCAGGCCGGCTGCAGCCTTGTGACCGCCGAAACGCACCAAGCGATCGCTGCACTCGCAGAGCGCTGCATGCAGATCTATGTCCGTGCCACCCACACGTCCCGAACCGACCGCCGAGTTTTTGCCTGTATTGTCAAGCGAAATGATGATGACTGGTTTGGCGTATTTTTCGCTCATTCGGCCAGCGACAACTCCAATCACGCCTTGGTGCCAGCCAACTCCCGCCAGGACAAGCGCGGCATCACCGTCTGGATCGAACTCTGTTTTCGCTTGCTTTTGTGCCGCGAGATAAACGCTTCGCTGTAAGCTATCGCGGCTGTTGTTGAGCTGGTTGATGTATTCCGCCAATGCTGCGGCACGTTCACCAGGGCCGATCGTTAGCAACTCCACACCCAACTGCGCCTGGCCTAAACGACCAGCGGCGTTCAGTCGCGGCGCGAGAGAAAACCCAATCGATTCAGTCGTAATGGGGCCATTCTCGCCGACTCCCGTAAGTTTCATTAGCTCGACCAAGCCTGGTAGCGGCTCAGCCTTGAGCATCCGCAATCCATGCTCAACCAAAATTCGGTTTTCATCCAACAGCGGCACCACATCAGCGACAGTGCCAATCGCGGCAAGCGAGAGCGATTGCATGAGGTAGCGACGCAGCGGCTCCGTGACCTTCGTCGAGCCACAGATTTCTTGGCACAATGCCCATGCGAGTTTGAATGCAACACCGGCACCGCAAAGTTCACCGAACGGATACGCAGTCCCGGGTAAACGCGGGTGAACAATCGCGGCTGCATCGGGCAGCGACTCGGCAAACGTATGATGATCTGTAATGATCAACGTCAGCCCAAGTTCTTTGCAAAGCTCAGCGTGCGCAATACTGGTGATGCCACAGTCGACTGTGACAATGATTTTTTTTTCGCGTTCAGCCAGCTTGCGAATTGCGTCTTCGTTGAGCCCGTAGCCATCCTCGAGTCGGTTGGGAACATAGTAGCTGACGTTCCCGCCGAGCAGCTTGATCCCGTTGACTAGTATCGCGCTCGCGGTCATTCCGTCGGCGTCGTAATCGCCATAGATCACAATCGGAACGAATTTGCGAATCGCCGGAACAAGAATCGCGACAGCTTCGACGATGCCTGGCAAAAGCTTGGGGTCGCGAAGTCCTGTTAACTTCGTGTCCATGAACTTCGCTGCGTGCTCGGCATCATAGACACCACGGCTGATCAATAGCTGGGCGACCACCGAAGGCAATCGCGTAGCCCTAATCAGCTGCTCGACTCGGGCCGAATCGTGGGGAATGATCCTCCAACGTCGTTGCATCCGTGTATTCCCCGAGTCCTAGAGCGCAGAGTTCCTGTCGAATTTGAATCGAGACATCGAAGCATGACGACGGAGCGATCCAAATCGATCGCCCGTGAGGCACGCTACTTTTTCTTTTCGTTGTGCCAAGTGTGGCGACGAAGCTCTGGATTGTACTTCTTCAAACGAAGCTTTTCCCCACCAGGTTTACGTCGAAGCGTGTAGTTGTACTTGCCTGTCTCTTCACAGACGAGGAACACGGTCTCAGCTCTTTTCTTACTACGTCCAGCCATCGCGACAATTCTTCACTAAAGCGGTCAATGAAATTTCGAACGGGATTATTGCCTGAATACACTCGTTTCGGCAAGTAGAAATACAGCGTTGTGGCAAGTTGTAGCAAATATTGGCGAATTCCTGGCGATCAGGGCCAAATTCTACCCAAGTCAGTCGCCTTCCATAATCGCGTTTTTTATCGCAACCACGATATCTCGACTGCTCATCGCTGACGCACGAAAGCGAGCAGCATCCAACCCAAGCGACTCTGCGAGCTTCGTCGCCAAGTCCACATCCCGAACCCCGTGGTATTGGTTTGTTCGGTCGTTTCCGACATAAATCGTCTGTCGATCGCTCAAGAAACCTGATTCAAAAGCATCTGAAAGTTCGTGGATCCAGGCGTGTGGCACACCAACGGCCAAGCAATACCCAACGCTCCAAATCTCATCCCCGGTGCACTGGCTCAGGATCGCCAGCGCCCGATGCCGAGCCATCATGATCCAATCGCGTCAATTTTGGCGGCCAAGATAAAGTCATTCTCGCTCAGCCCGTTGATTGCGTGCGTCGTCAGAACAGCTTGAACGTGACGATAGCCGGTTAAATGCAGGTCCGGGTGGTGCTGCTCCGCTTCCGCCAATTCACCGATCTGGTTGCAAAACGCTAGAGAGCTGACGAAGTTTTTAAGCTTCCATTGCCTTTGGATCGACTTCCCGTCCGCTGCGATCGACCACTCAGGCACCGCTGCCAGAAACGGCCCAGCCTCCTGCGGAGAGATGACTGGAACGCCACCCTCGCAAGGGAAGCATTTCGAATGACACAGGGAATTCTTTGTCGGGGAAATCATTGAGGCACCACAAAACGAGAATCATCCATCGAAATAACCAATCCCAGGAGCGAGCGAGTCGAACCGTGAAAGAACGCTGACTTCAGCAGCTTTCTTAGCCACAATTTGCCTTTTGATCCACAACAAGTGAGCCCAAGCCATGCCCTGCAGTCAAAATAGTACGAAATTTTCGCTTCGTAGCTCCAGTTGCCATTGACGACCTAGCCGATATCAGCCAAATTTCCACCCTCAATCGTCACGAGTCTTCAACTCGTGGCTGACGTGGGAGAGTTTGCCGCCGAATTGCATCCTAGCATTCGGGACAGGTGATCTCGCCGAACCACCCGACAAAACGAAAGTCGTGACCCAATGGGTAAAAAATCCAAACGATACCGTGCTGCAATTGCCAAGCAGCCGCAAACGAATCTCCCGCTTGAACAAGCGGTTGAGGCTCTAAAGAAATACGACGCAACCAAATTCGATCAAACGGTTGAAGTCCACATGCGATTGGGGATCGACCCCAACCAAGCTGACCAAATCATTCGCGGAAGCCTTGTTTTGCCGCACGGCATTGGCAAGACACAGCGAGTTATCGTTTTCGCTAAGGGCGATGCTGCCAAGGCGGCCGCAGAAGCTGGTGCGGATGAAGTTGGAGGCGACGATTTGGCCAAAAAGATCAAGGATGGCTGGACGGACTTTGATGTCTGTATCGCAGCACCCGACATGATGGGCCTCGTTGGGCCACTCGGGCGAGTGCTAGGTCCTCGAGGACTGATGCCGAGCCCACGAGCTGGGACCGTGACACCCGACGTCGGAAAGGTGGTTGCCGAATATAAGGCTGGTAAAGTCGAGTTTCGCAACGACAAGGGGGGTAACGTCCATGCAATGGTTGGCAAGATTAGCTTCGAGTCCTCCAAGCTGGTCGACAACATCAACGCGATGGTGAACTTCGTCACCGGACTGAAGCCACAGACAGTAAAAGGTACATACGTCAAGGGTGTTGCGATCTGTGCAACGATGAGCCCGAGTGTACGCATTAGCGGCTAGAAAGCGCTGATTCACGAGCTGACGGTTTCGTTAGCCAGTGATGATGTAAGCCAACGATTAATTGACTTGCCGCACACAGGCGGCTCCCATTTCAACAACTTTAACCTTGGTTCCCGAAATCAACTGAGCGTTCCGTGCCCTGAAGGGGCAGGTTCAGTAAAGCGACTCCAGTTGACCCGCGACCGAAGCGAACCGAAGCGATGAGCAAATACGTCAAAGACCTTGTGACACGTGATATCAAGCGACAGCTCGATGGCGTCGTAGATGCCGTCGTTGTCAGCTGTGTCGGCATGGACGCGAACACAACGAATCAACTTCGCTGCGAGCTGGATGAGAAAAACATCAACTTGCTCGTGGTGAAGAACTCGCTGGCTCGCCGAGCAGCCGAAGGAACAAACCTAGCACCGGCTTTCGAAGGCGCCAGCGGGCAAATCGCTGTGTGCTGGGGATCGACGGACTTTGTATCACTGGTCAAAGAAGTCGTCAAACTCGACAAGGACCTTACAAAGTACGCCAAGTTCGTCAGTGTTGGCGGCGTCCTGGATGGCGAAAAGCTGGATGCCGATGGCCTCAAGGCTGTCAGCAAGTGGCCTAGCCGCGAAGAACAAATCTCGATGCTGGTCGGTCAAATTCTCGGACCAGGAGCCCGGCTGTCTGCGGCACTTCTGGGTCCAGGAGCCGCGTTGGCTAGCCAGATCAAGAAGAAAGGTGAGAGCGACGACGAGTAGCTCCTCATTGAATCAACCCGCATTCCTAACCAAATCACCCAACTGTTTTTTAAGGTAGAGAAGAGATGTCAGACGAAGCCACCGCGGTTGCAGAATACAGCGCCGACACCAAATCGATGGGCGATAAAATCGCCGAAATGACGCTTAAGCAAGCTAAAGAGCTGAGCGATTACTTGAAGGACATTCACGGCATCGAACCCGCCGCTGGTGGTGGGGTCATGATGGCCGCTCCTGCCGAAGGCGGCGCTGCTGCTCCAGTCGAGCAAACTGAATTCGACGTCATCTTGACTGGATTCGGCGACAAGAAGCTAAACGTCGTTAAGGTTGTTAAGAACCTCACCGGTGCTTCGCTCATGGACGCCAAGAAGATGGTCGAAAGCTGCCCAGCCACCTTGAAGGAAGGTGTTTCGAAAGAAGACGCCGAGAAGGTCAAGGCCGAAATCGTCGAAGCTGGCGGAACCGTCGAGTTCAAGTAAGCTCGGCTGGCAAATCAATGCTAACAAGGGCCGCGTGATCTCTACGGAAATCAACGCGGCCTTGTTGCTGCGCTCGCTTGTTCTAGGGCGTTGGGGTTGTCCCGCGTCGCTGAGCTAGCCTCCGTGTTGCGAACGCGTCTGCGAATGTGTGCTCCGGTCGCTGTCTTGGCCTACCCTGAAACTTATTGCAGCAATCCACTTATGGTTTCTTTAACGCCAAATTGGTAATGCTGGTAGACCAGCAAGTCCAGATCCGTTTGTTGGAGGCAATACCTGGTTGTAGCCGCTGGAGGGATACAATTCAGTAGGCCGAATGCCAGCCTGTTCAAAGCCTCGCTGAGCCGAATCACTTGCAAAGCGTGAGACCCCACCAAGTTGTTGCTGCGGATGCGAAGCAAACGGTTCAACGGTGGAGTTACTGTCGAGTGGACGAAGTCGCGAGGCAATTTGATCTTGCACGGATGGCTGCTGAGGTGAGGCCGTCGGTGCAACTTTGCCAACGGCTACGTAGTCCGTTTTGCTCGAGCGTTCGATTCGAACGGTCCTTGTCGGAATTTCAATGACCTGTTTTTCCGCCACCCATTCCGTACGAGTTGTGGTGCGAGGTATGACCTCATTTCTTGCTTCCCAGCGAGTCACCGGTACATGGTGATAGGCAACTGTGGGCTGAGTAAACGGGTTCCATCGACCGTGCAGACGTGGCTCCCATTGATGCTCAACGACTGGAGCGTAAGTCGTGCGAGCTTCATTTCTAACGTCCGTCACCGTCTTTGGGCGATATAGCACCCGCTCTTCTTTCTTGATTTGCGTGTCTACGACAGGCGTCTCAATCGTCCTGGTTTCGGGCCGGTAGACAATCCCCGTGGCGGGGTCAGTGACATAACTGCCTGGAACTTGAGCCTCAGCGGCTAAGTTGGGCACCGTGAAACTGATGCCCGCAGTGATAAGGGCAGTACCGATAGAAAAGATCCGATCCTGCATGGCAATCCTTCGCCTGAGTCGGATAATAAGGTGTCCGACATCGCCAACGCCCGCGACATCTAGTTCGACATCGATAAAAATCGGGTATCGGGCAGCCTACCTTTGAGCCAATTCCAATGAATGACGCAAAAATGATTTCGATATTGAGATGCCCGGTCAGTGGTGGTCAATTGGAATTCGCTAGCTCAGAGATGATCGTCCAGATTAATGACGCCATTCAACGTGGCGAGCTTCGCGACCATAGCGACCAAAAAGTAACGCTAGCACTTCAGGCGGGACTACTGGCTAAGGAGGGCACTCGGATCTATCCAATCCGAAGAGAAATTCCTTCGCTAATACCAGACGAGGCAATCAACATTGCAGCGTTGGACTTCTTGAGCGTACCAGCGGACAGACCAACTTGAAAAGTAAACTTGAATGCGTAGTTCCTTACTAGACTTATTGAGAACAACAATGCTCCGATCCCTTTTGTGCTGCGTCGGCATTCTGACGCTGAGTTCCGTTTCGTTCGCGGAGAACTGGCCTCATTGGCGGGGGCCGTCAGGCAACGGAACTTCGGCCACCGCGACTCCGCCGACGCAGTGGTCATCCACCAAAAACGTCAAATGGAAATCTGTAATTCCTGGGAAAAGCTCGGGGTCGCCCGTCATTTGGAACGACCGTGTTTTTGTCGTCAGCGCTGTACGAACAGACGGCAAGCCCAACAGCGGCTCACCCGAGGAGTTGCAATTCGTTTTGTACTGCGTGAATCGCGAGGACGGTAAATTGCGATGGAGCCAGATAGCAACGACTGCGACGCCTCACCAAGAAACACATTCGACCAACGGTTTCGCGTCAGCATCACCCTGCACCGATGGCGAGCATGTCTACGCACATTTCGGTTCCAGAGGACTCTACTGCTACACGCTGGATGGCGTTCTTCAATGGAAACGTGATGACTTTGGTGCAATGGACACTCGAAACGGCTTCGGCGAAGGTAGTTCACCGACGATTGACGGCGACATCATCTACGTGCCATGGGACCATGAAGGTCCGTCGTATCTCTATGCCCTGAACAAACGAACCGGCGAAACGATCTGGCGAGCCGATCGCGACGAACCTACATGCTGGGCGACTCCCCTTGTGATTGAGCACGATGGAAAAAAGCAAGTCGTGATGAACGGCCAAACCTGTGCTCGCGGTTACGATGCTGAAACAGGCCAAGAGCTGTGGCGATGTAGTGGGCAGACCGAACGGCCAGCTGCTTCGGCAGTTTTTGATGGTAAACTGGTGTTCGTCACTAGTGGCTTTCGCGGATCCTACATGGGCGCCTTTCAACCGAGCGGTCGTGGCAATCTCGAAGGCACGCCCAATGTGGTCTGGTCAGTGGATCGCGACACACCCGATATTGCCTCGCCCCTCCTCTCAGGCGGGCGCATCTATTTTTATAAAGGCAAAGGTGGGCAGCTGACCTGTCTCGACGCTGCGACGGGTAAACCGCATTTTTCTGCAGAGCGAATCGAAGGGATAACGAGTATCTACGCATCGCCAATCGCGGCCGCTGGCTATGTATTCCTTACTGGACGAAGTGGGACGACCGTGGTCATCAAAGACGCCTCGTCACTGAAGGTTGTCGAGACGAACAACGTAGGTGAGACGGTCGACGCGACACCCGCTGTCGTGGATGACGAACTGTTCATTCGCGGTGAGACGCATCTTTTTTGTATCTCGTCGAAGTAACGGTTTGTTGATTGGAGTGACATCACCACGACGGTAAAAAAGCTCCATTGAATGACCATCGAGAGTTTGCAGCAGCGTGCGTTTCCCGCCTGCATTACCTGGCAAAAGAATTTTCGTTTTTTTGTGGCGGACTTTGGTGCTCGTATCGCCTCCTCTGTTTGATGGGGCAACGTGGCCTGGCAAATTTTGCTGTGCTCGCTTTTGGGCTGAGCAGCACCAGCAAGCTTTTGTCCGCCACGCTGGGCCAAAAGGCCCAGATCATCGTCGCTGGCGGGTGCAACTGCACTTTGGGGCAAATCAGCTCTCGATAATCTGAGAGCTGAACGCAGTTGCACCCGCTTGGACGTTCTTATCCCCGTTCGGTGGGTATCCCATTCAATCGATATACAGGGGCTCAATTGTGAAACACTCTGAAGCTGTTAGAGTGTTAAGGCACTGTGGATTTCCGCTCATTCACCCTATTTCCGTGCCTTCGTGTCTATGGATTCCACGGAACCAAAGCAGCCGTCGGTTTCTCCGTCAGATCGATCGCTTATCGCCTTGGTTCGCGGCGGCAATGAAAATGCCGCAAGTGAGCTATACGGGCGATACGCGCGCCGACTGTTTGGCTTGGTCGAAGCCAAAATGGGGGATCAGCTGCGAAAGCAGACAACACCGGAGGACATTGTCCAATCGGTCTTTAAGAGCGTTTTCCGCGGGGTGAAATCAGGGCATTACGATGCACCCCCCGGAGAAACTCTCTGGAATCTCATGGCGATCGTGGCGGTTCATAAGCTGAGTCGCACGGCAGAACACCACTCAGCAAAACGTCGCGACGACAGTCGAAACATTCCGTTAAGTAGCCTGGAAGAAACCGTATTGAGTGAATCATTTCCTGCTGAGTTGCTCGAAATGAGCGTCCGCGAAACACTCGGCGCGATGCGACCAATTGATCAAGACATCTTCAAGCTGCGATTAAAGCAGCACACAGTCGACGAAATTAGCGAATTGACCGGACGTAGCCGTCGGACTGTTGAGCGAAGCCTTCAAAACAGCCGCGAAATGCTTGTAAGAATGTTTTTGGACGATGAACTGAGCTAAAACGCTTTACCAGCAGATTTTTGGGAATTTTGATGGCGGGCTCAAGTAACCAATCCGCCTCCTCTGTTTAGCTGGATTGAATTTAGCTGGACTGGATCCGTTGGCTACCAGTAAAGCACCATGGCGTCGTGGGCCTTGTTTGTCCATCGTTAACTCAGGACTTCTTGCGGACTGTTCTCGATGATCAACCAAATCACAGAAACCGTCGACGACCTAATCGATCATTTTGAAACCGAATGGTCGCCCCATGCGACCGCGACGATCGGTACGACGCTCAAGCGGTTCCAACTGGCTGACGACGAAGTTGCCCTCACGGAATTGATTCGAATCGATATCGAACGGCGCTACGGCAGCGGATTGCCGTGTCGACTCAAGGATTATTTCACGCAGTTTCCAATACTTCATCAATACCCTGAACGCGCTGTCGAAATTGCGTACGAAGACTATCGCGTTAGCATTCAACTAGGTCACTCGATTCCTCCACAGCGATACCGCTTCATCCCTGGAATCAAAACGCAACTCTGGCATCAGCAATTCCAAGAAGACATGCGGGAACATGAACTCAGTAGGTCTCGATCACCTGGTAAACCTCGTGCATCTATTTCTGCAGGAACCGGTCGAGATGTTGACGAATCAACGCGACTTTTGCTGCGGCAAATAGGCTTTGAGCCTGTCCAGCGGATTGGGGTCGGTGCGTTTAGCCAGGTCTTCCTCGCACAACAAATCGATTTGGCAAGTCGTTATGTTGTGCTGAAGGTCGTTCGCCAACCGCGCGGCGAACCGCAAATGATGGCGATGCTCCAGCATACCAACATTGTGCCGATTTACTCGTTTCACTTTGTCGATGGTTACACGATCATCTGCATGCCCTATGCAGGTGGTGTCACACTCAATGACTATTTGCTCGATCCAGTACGTGACAGATCTCGTGACGGTGAGAGCCTCATTCAAACGATTCGCGAAGACCGTGACGACACCATCACTTCATCGGATAACGTCGACCGCGCTCGTTCGCTTAGCGATGACGCGGCACAGTGTCGTGGGCTAAGCGATGACGTTGCAACACCGTTGCAGCGATTGAGAAGGCTAAACAAAGAACAGTTGGCTGTTTGGATGTTTGAGCGTTTGGCGGGCGCGCTTTCGCATTCACATGCTCGCGGAGTACTTCACGGAGACCTCAAGCCAGCCAACGTATTGATACGAAACGATGGTGAACCTGCTCTGATGGACTTTAACTTGTCACGTTCGCTGCGTCGGACTAGTGGAGCTATCGTTGGCGGTACATTGGCATACATGTCACCCGAAAACTTGCGTCAAATGATGCAAGGTACAGACACCGATGACGAACGGTCGGACATCTACAGCCTAGGAATGATGCTTTTTGAACTGCTCACTGGAAGTTTGCCTTTTCCCCGGCCGCTTTCGCAGGCGGATACGGATATTGAGGCTGCTATCAACGTTCGCCAGCAACCTGTGGTTTGCTCGATCGAATATTGTGTCTCTGATGGTCTGTGGAGTATTGTCCAGAAATGTTTGCAATACGAGCCAAGTCGGCGTTATCAATCGGCTGACCAGTTGCAAGAAGATTTACTAAGAGAATCTCAGAGCCGATCACTGCTATACGCCCAGGAAGCATCCTCTGCGAAAGTGGCTAAGTGGGTGCGGCGACATCCTCGTTCAACGAGTGCCGCCGCAGTAAGCGTGCTGGCTACTGTCGTCATCATCCCGCTAATCTGGGTTGCTCTGGGATGGCGATCAACGATGATTCGAGCCGAATCAACTGCTGGTTTCAATGCATTTTTTGAGGAATCGAATGGGTCGCTATTAACGATGATGGCTGATCCTCAGCGGTACGAAGTTTCGTCGGTTCAAGGCTTGCTATTACCGTTGGAAAAACATCGATTACTTGATCGTCAAGTAATCGATGCCTTGATCTGTCCAGACGATCTTGAGCGTGCTTCAATTGACCATCGTCGCAACGTGTTACTTCGGCATCTTGTATCTACGGCTGTGGCCGAATGTGAACGGTTGCGCAGGAGTTATGAACCTGCTAAATCGCTGAATACCCTGACGCGATTGATTGAAACTGCTAAGTATGTGCAAGGTTCAACCGGCTCTCGTGCAATTACCTTTCTCGAGGCGAAACTCGCTGAATCAAACGGTAATTCTGAGCGGTCAATAGCTTTGTATCAGAATGCAGTTGAAATCCCAATTTCATCTGATAACGAATATTTCCTAGAAGCCGTGCGTCAAATGGCGGATAGAAAATGGAGTATAGCTCGAGATATGCTTGGTGCTTTAGCAGACCGCGATGCGGTTCCAACGAGTTTACGTTGGACGACTCTTGGGAGAACTCAGCTTCAGCTGGGGGAATATGAAAATGCCAAACTTTCCTTTACCCAGTCCATAGAGCGAGCACCAAGAGCTTCACGGTTGTGGTTATTGCGGGCATCCTGTTGCGGAAAGCTTGGTGAACTGAGTCGAGCCGAAAGCGACATCAAACAGGCGATGGCATTAGACCCATCGCTTGTAGAGACAAACTACAATCTAGCGATGATCTATTTACGGACTGGCCGTGTAAAGGAGGCGATTGATCTTCTTACTATCGGCCTCAGTCACGATCCTGATCAATTTCCTTTGCTGATTCTACGTAGCCGTGCGCATCGCCGATTGGGAAATTTGTCTGATGCGGAAAGAGATCGCGAACGGGCGATGTCCCTAGAAAATCTTCGTCGTAATGCATTGGTGCTGCGTGCTAACACGAAGTTAAATGACGCTGTCCCAGATTTTGAAGGCGCGCTTGCTGACCTGGAGGAAGCAGACAGACTTGCGCCGGGGACGCCAACTATTTTGCAGCAGATGGCCTACATTTATGTGAAGCTTGGTAAGGCAGATACCGCGATTAAGTTGCTCAACGAAGTTCGTGATCGAGAGCCGGATAACGAAAAAGCGATTGTTTATCTCGCCGTGCTACTGGCGAGGCAAGGCGAGTATTCGCAAGCGATCGAGCAATTGAATCTCGCTCTGGATGAGCCCAACAAGTCTTCTGTTCTATACCAAGCAGCTTGTGTCCATGCTTTATTGCCAGACGAGAAATCCCACGTTCAAGCACTTCGATACTTATCAAGTGCCATTCAACGAGGCTATGGGGCGGCGACGATCACGGACGATCAAGATTTAGATTCGCTTCGTTCTATGCCTGGCTTTCAAGCGATCCTGCGAACCACTCGACTCGGGCGGCCTCCTGTCCAGGACAACGAATTGTCTTCGGACCCAATCGACGAATTTTCAACCTCAGAACTTTGAAGGATTTTACGCCGTGTCGCGTCGTGCCTTACGCTCAGCAAAACATCAACCTAACTTTGAACACCTCGAAACTCGTAAACTTTTGGCCGCTTTCGGTGCACCTTGGCCAAACGCCAGAGATTTGAGCATCAGCTTTCCTGCTGATGGCGTTTCCGTCGCTACTTTTGAAAACGTGATTCATGAAGAATTAGATGCAGTAACGACCCGTGATAACTGGCAAGAGCTAGTGCTACGTGCTTACCAAACATGGGCAATTCACGCAGACGTGAATGTAGCATTGACGGCCGATCATGATCTTGGTTTCGGAACACCTGGGTTATCCAACCAAGATCCCCGGTTCGGCGAGTTCCGCATTGGAGCATTCCCGCAAACAGGTGTCTTGGCAAATTCACTGCCGTTTCAATCCGTTGCGGGAACTTGGTCTGGCGATATCCTTCTCAACAGTCAAGAAACATTTGTGTATCACGACTGGGAAGAAAATCTTCCACCCGATCCAATGATCGATCCAAATGGTGCAAGGGACCTGTTCAGTGTGCTATTGCACGAAACCGGCAATACACTTGGGATTGCTGATACGAGCATTTCCTCGGCAGTCATGTTCGGGCACTATGCAGGTCCCAAGGGCTTGCTTACACCTGAAGATATCGGCTGGCTTCAGGATCTCTACGGCGTGCGAACCGATCCCTATGAGCAGGTTGACAATGGACAACTTGGCCTTGCCACTTTCATTCCAACACCCATCAATTTTGATCCCGAAATTGACACGCTCGACCTTCGTGCAAGCATACTGAACTTCAATGATTCCGATTTCTATCGCGTGGCTCCCGTAGCTGGACAGTCGGAAGTGACATTCAGCGTCAATGCGGTCGGTGTGAGCCTGCTCGTCCCTAAGATTGAGGTCTATGATGAGAACGGGGTCTTGCTGGTGCAGCAAGTTTCGGCATCCGTTTTCGAAAATAACGTGTCAGTAACGATTCATGGACTGACCAATTCGGGAGATTTAAACGTCCGCGTCTCAGCCGCATCGGATGACATTTATTCAGTTGGCGACTATCGACTCGTGGTTGATTACCGTTCCGCTGCGATCCGCGAGACGGACCCTGTCGCGGGGCTATTTAACGCTGGAATTGAATCACTCGGCACAAACTTCTTGCTCGCTGACAATGAGTCGGGTCTCAATGACAATATCCTGACCGCAATCGCACTGGCGTCCGCAGATGGATACGAGCCGAACTCCGTTTATGAGATGCAGTCATCTGTTTCTAACGCAAGCGACGTTGATTTATGGAAAATTACTTCGCCCAGTCAAGTTGACGGAAGACTGGTGGTCACAGTCGCTTCGGTCGGCGCAAGTTCCCCTGATTTGCGAGTGCAAATCGTCGATGCGAATGGCCAATCTGTGGGTGCTCATGGCCGACTCAGATCCGACGGTACTTGGGTTCTTGAGGTTGCACAACCAGAAGTCGACACAGAATATCTGGTGCGAATCAGCGTGGATCCAAACTCCGCTGTGGGCGTTGGTAACTATGTAGCGTCAGCAGAGTTTGCCAGCTATGCCGCGCAAATGAATCAGTTTGTTACGGGGGGCGTGTCGTCCGGCCTGGACGATATCGTGCTTTGGACATCGCTTAAGACTCGGCTCTATCGTTTTGACCTTACTGCTAGCGGAGGAGAATCGACGGAGGCCGTTCGGATCATTATTTATGATGCCGTAACGCAGGACGTACGACTTGCTTTCGCAAGTCCGTCTGGAACATCTCGCACAGCCTTCGCGATGCTCCCAGAGGGTGACTACATCATTCGCATTTCCGCTATCTCACAAACTGGCGTTTCGGTTAATGAGATTGCTTACGAACTGTTGGCGGATGGCATTTCTGATGACCAGGACGATGATGGCGACGGCACAGACGACGATTACTTCTACAACTACGACTACTACTATTACGAAGATCAAGGAAGCGGCGACGACAGCTCGTACTATTATTACCCACCATGGTACAATCCATACTATTATTACTATTACTACAATGGCGGGGATGGCAATGAAGGTGGGAACCCTTAGTCTTGGCGATCTGTGGTGAATATAGAACGCACTTCAACGATCGACTCAATCCAAATGGTACACGCCCAGCTTTTCGATAAGGCTTGCCAATCGCTGGGGTCGTTATCGAACGCATCTGCATCTCAGTTCCTTGCGACGGCCAAGCGAATCCTGTTACGTGATGCGTCTAGAGGCGATGCGAAGCTCGTTGTCGCAGCTGGCCTCTTAAAAGAGGCGAGAGCTATAGACTGTCTTCGGATGTTGCTTGCGGAAACGTCGATTGTAGAGCGCAGCGCTTTGTGGAATCAAATCGCTGCGGCGGCATCGCTTGATATGGGGGACATGCAGGCTGCTACTCAATACTACATTGCTGCGCTTGAATTGGAGCCACAGAACAGCAATGTTTGGCTCGCGGTGGGTGAGATTCATGAGCGATTAGGGGTGCACCGTCGTGCGATCGCGTATTACCGACGCGGCCTTGTTTTTGAAGACGCCAGACACGCTTGCTCGTTAAAACTTACTCATTTGCTCCTGCGAAGGAAAAATGTTTCCGCAGCTATTCAAGTGTTGCATAGCTCTTTGTTGAGAGATCGTCGTTCACCTGTACTGAATCAAGAATTAGGGATGATTCTCGAGCGTCAAGCGAATCGTTTGCGTCGACGCAAGCAGCACAAATCAGTCGCTGCGGTGCTGGCCGGAGCAGCCGAGTGCTACCGTATCGTCGCAGAAACGCAAACGGCGTCGGGGCCCTATTTGGCACTTGCGTCAATAGAGCAAAAACTTGGACGATTCTCTGAGTCCGTTGCAACCTATCGGCGAATTGTCGAGCTCGATTCACCCAACTCTCAAGCGTTATTGCATATTGCCAACCATGACATGGAGCATGGTAAGATTGACGAAGCGGTACAGGGATACGAAAGGGTATTGTCAATTGATCCTGATCTAGCCGTAGCTCACTTCAAGTATTCGCGAAGTCGAAAATTCAAAGCTGACGAGAAAACAAGTGAGTATGTGCAGCATTTGTTAAGTTTGATCAAGAGGACAGTTCGGCGTCTCGACTTCATGCAATTGCACTTTGCCGTAGCAAAAGTTCTTGACGATAGTGGCAACTTTGATCTTGCATGGGAGCACTACGATCTTGCCAATCGCCATAAACTGAGCCATAGCAAGTCACTTGCCTTAGAAAAACGCAAACGCCCAAGGTCCGCTAAGAAGTTTAGCGTCGAGGATCAAATTCAATTTTTTACCCGCGAGTATTTTTTAAAGACCCACCACGGATCAACGACTCAACTACCGATATTTATTGTGGGAATGCCTAGATCGGGAACCACCTTGGTGGAGCAGATCCTAAGCAGCCACCCGGCAATCTCGGGAGCGGGTGAGCTCAAGGATATCGAGCGTCTGCGTCGGAGAATGCGAAAGAGCAGTAACGCAAACCCCCTTCATTCACGTACTGCTTATCCAGAGTTGCTCGGTAATATTCCCGCTGCATCACTTACCGAGATTGCGAATGAGTACCTAGAAGAACTGACCAAGTACCAAGGTCAAGCGATTCGCGTGACCGATAAGATGCCCACCAACTTCATGCACCTGGGTTTAATCGCCACGTTCTTCCCGAATGCGACGATCGTACACTGCCGTCGAAATCCAATGGACGTCTTTGTGTCGAGCTACTGCCAGAACTTGAACGCACCGTTTTGTGATCTGGATGCACTGGTCGAATACTACATGGGTTACAAACGTTTGATGCAGCATTGGAACGCAGTGCTTCCAATTCCCATTTACACAGTCGACTACGAGGTGCTTGTCGCAAATCCGGAATCGGAGACCCAGAAGTTGGTCGCTAGCACTGGACTTGCGTGGGATGATCGCTGCTTGAGCTTTAATCAAAACGAACGTGCTGTCAGGACACCCAGCAAATGGCAAGTTCGCCAACCGATGTACTCGTCGTCAATTGATCGATGGAAGCGATTCGAGAATCACCTGCAAGACGTTTTGTCCAAGTTGGCGTTGGACGAATCGAACGTTCCCATCCGCTAAAGGTGAACTGGAAGAAACCGGCGTTGTTCATCAACATTGGGAGCAGGGGGTGGGTCAAGCCACGGAATCGTTTCCCCGAACTCCAGCTTTTCTTTTACGAACTTCTTGAAGAGTGGTACAAGTCGACTGAGTGATTCACGCTCGTTGGACGCCGTGGCTGAAAGCCCTTCCAGGTTAGCGACACGTGCGAGAGTGTTTCCGTCGTTGAGCTTTGACACGTACACGACACAGCCGAATGTCGGCACCGGTACTTTTGCATCACCAGTGGGAAGTGATGGATGTTCAGAGTTTGAGGCCATGGCTCGTGTTGACTCGATATCAATAGGGAAATTACGAAGTAGATCTCAATGCGTCGAGGAACCCCCGAACCAGCTTGGTCCATCGAAATGCAATTTCCGACGCCTGCTTAACGTCACTGGTGGGCACGTTTAACCCTCGCATCGCCAGGCTTTCAAGCTGACCGAAAACATTCACGTCATCTTCGTCAGCGACATGCTTGATGCATGACTTAAGAGTGTGCGCGGCCCTCGCTGCAGACGCAAGGTCATTGGCAGCAACTGCATTTTGAAGACGATGTACAAGAACGGGAACTTCTTCAACAAAGGCTTCGCAAACCGAACAGATGGATTCGTGGTCGTTGCCCGCAATTTCGCGAAGTTTGCTTTGCCAAGGCTCCATGTTGTCATCGTTGCTGGGGCGGGTGGCGACAACTGGTTCACTCGTTGTCGTCGCGCCCACTTGCTCAACGATCATCTGGAGCAATGTTTTGCGATCCACTGGCTTGGTCAAAAAACCATCCATACCAGCATCAAAGCATTGTTGGCGGTGCTGTTCGGTTACATGGGCTGTGAGCGCAATCACTGGAGGCATTGCTGCCTGGCGCGTTTGGTATAGCTCACGGATGGCACGTGTCGCATCCGTCCCGTCCATGTCCGGCATTTGTAAATCCATTAAAATACACGCAAACTCTCGCTGACTGACTCGGTCAATGGCTTCCTTGCCGTCACATGCGACATCCACCGCATATCCTGCAGCTTTTAGTTGGTCACTTAGCATGACACGGTTCACTTCACTGTCATCAACGACCAGTAGACGGGTTTTGCTTTCACGTATTTCGACGCAGTCGACCTTGGTTGCATCTGCCGCACTGGAATTGAAGACCTCGTCTCCGGCAAGTGCTGCAAGTAAATCGCTTGGTAAAACAGGCTCAACAATAATCGGATCGGAAGCATGTGCATGCGTCGGTAACAACTCGCCAAGTCGCGTCAACCAAATGACTTTGTCCTGTGCACGACGTTCGAGCTCCAGTTGATCCAAGAATGGAGTCGAACCGTCAATCAACCAAACCAGGGGACGGCGTGATGTTGGATGCCGCATCGGCAATCGTCTCAAGGGATTCACGCCAAATCCTTGAAGGATTTCGACCATCGCTGCTCGCACTGTTCCATTTTGTAAACTCACGAGTGCATCATCGGGGAGCATGACTTGCTTGGGCGAGGGAGCCATCTTCAGGACGTTGAGCGGCAGCAAACAACGGAATCTACTGCCGACATCAACTTGGCTCTCGAGTTCGATCTTTCCGCCAAGCCTCTGTATCAAGCCGTCGCTAATGGAAAGCCCAAGGCCAGTTCCACCAAATCGTCGCGTCGTACTGGCTTCGCCTCGCTCAAACGCATCAAAAACACGTTGCTGCTTGTCCAAGGGGATGCCGACACCGGTGTCCTTCACGTCAAGGATGACCGTTCGCGTGTTTGGCCCAGCCTTTGCATCACGAAAATTCGTTTCGGCTGTGGCTTGGACGGACAAACGAACTTCAACCTCTCCATTAGGCGTGAACTTTATTGCGTTGCCGACCAGATTGACAATGATTTGCCGCAACCGCTTTGCGTCCCCAATAACTTCGGTTGGCGTAGCGGGATCCACCGAGAAAATCATGTGGATCGGTTTTCCAACGGCGCGGGCGGCTAGCGTTTTGAACGCGTCGCCCACCACACGATGAAGTTCCATGGGAGCAAGATCAATCTGCACTCGCCCAGCTTCGATTGCTGCGAAATCCAAGATGTCTTCGATGAAATCGCTCAGCAGACACGCATTTTTGCGAATCATTTCGACATACTGCCTACCACGTGCTGACAATGGAATCTCGGAGAGTAATTCACTGAGCCCAATGATGCCGCCAAGTGGCGTCCGCAGTTCATGGCTCACGCCCGCCATAAATTCACTCTTGCTCCGACTCGCCGCCTCGGCTGCGGCCTTTGCGTTACGGAGCGCTTCAAAAGCTTGATGTCGCAAGGTGACATCCCGAAGGATAATCGCAGTCCCTTCGGCGTTACCAATAGGTATCGGATGAATGGAAACTTCGCTCGCGAATGTCGACTCATCACCTCGCACGATCGTCAACTCGCAACGCTCAATCCGCGGTAACGAATCCCAGCGGAGACGACCGTCCGAACTGGCCTCTCGTTCAGTAGTCAACTGCGAGGATTGTTGGGATTGTGCTGGTACCATGCACGGCGAAGCAATTTCGGAGAGTGTTCGATTGACAATTTCCGTCACAGGTCGACTGAACAGGACTGTTGCCGACGGATTCGCTTCGACGATCCGTTGGTTCTCATCCACAAGGAGCACTGCATCACCGGCGGACTCAAATAGGGCTCGTTTTCTGGCCTCGCTATTGCGCAGTGAAATCTCGCCACAATGCTTCTGAGTGACGTCCCAAAACACAACCTGAACACCCGCACAAACCCCTGACTGGTCATACTCAGGAGCTTTGAAGACCTGCACGTAGCCTTGCTGGCCGTCGCTTGTGGGGTGTTGTTCGACGTGGTCAACGGTTTGACCCGTGCGCATGATCCGCTGGTCGTCAGCGCGATAAATCTGAGCAATAGCGGATGGGTAGAGGTCTTCGTCCGTGCTACCGACAACCGCCGCTTGATCAAGTCCCAAGTGCTTGCAGAAAGTTTCGTTGGCGTACGTAATTATGCCTGCATGATCTTTGCGCAGCACCTGGAGTTGCATGCGATTTGCCAGCGCGTTGAAATTCGTTTCGCTTCGATTTAGTAAATGCTGCGTTTCTTCGCGACGAGCAATTTCCGTTCGAAGCGCGAAGTTTACTTTCTGAAGCTGGCTAGTGCGTTGCCGAACACGTTGCTGGAGTTCTCGTCGAAGTGCCAGTCGCCGACGTCGAGAACGCTGGAGGTTCGCATGAAAAAGCCAAGCCGTCATAAGTGCCAAAAGCGTTAGCACACGCGTTGGAAAAACCGTCAAAACCGATAGCTTCGCACTTTCCCCCCAATTTTGTTCTCCCAACAGGACCGGCCCAAAAAGATCAACCAACCCCGGCAAAATCGCCGCGAGCATCAAGACGCTCGTCAAGAGCGGCACGTATCGACGATGCACAAGACGCCAAATCACGGGCAACATGACGAGGTGGGCGACACACAAGTCAGCGTGTACCGGTGCCGCCGCATCCACTAGTGCGATTACGACGGCAATGACGATCCAAAGCGTCGGATGAACCAGGTAGTGAACAGCAGATAAGGGAATAAGGTTCACAAGGCAATCCAACGTGTAAAACCAGGGGTGTGAAACGATTATAGCCATCACAACCCGAACAATCGTTGCAAAGTAGCAATTGGATCAATCGTTAAGGTTTCCTGGACTGTTGTTTTTTGACAGTGTCGAATTGCATTGTACTTTCCCTATAGAGAGTGAGTGGACTGTTAGGGTCCACAGCTAGTCAAAACCCAAGCACACGTCGTGAACAAGTTTTGGCTGGTCCGCCTTCGCCCCTTTGACAAAGGTAAACCGTTCGAGAGAACGGGACGCAAAGCTAGCGGGTCCGTGGGTACTTGGTTGATGCTGACTTTAGCATCAAGTTGAGAACCTCAGGATTGCCGGGCTGCCATGGGAAATCCGTTCGTGATTCGTCGCGCTCGGGGCCAAGGTTAGTTAGACAGTAGTCAGAGATTAAGGCAGGTTCTCTTTGGGAATCGTTCCACGTCGGTACGATCCTAGTTTTTCGTTCGTGTGAAAGCCCCCTTTCACACACACTCGCGAGGAAAGAACCATGAAGAATTACGTCGAAAGCATTGTCCGGTTCATGAAGGAAGAAGACGGCCCAACTGCAGTTGAATACGCAGTTATGCTGGCTTTGATCGTTGTCGTGTGCTTGGGCGCTGTTGGCGCTATCGGTACACAGGCTTCGGCCAAGTTCCAAGAAGTTGCAGACAGGATCTCCTCCAACGGAGCGTGATCCAAGTCGCTCGTTTGAGCGACTTTCATCAATACTCTGCGGCGTTTGCGGTATGGGCCAAACACCCATACCGCAGCGCAGCGAGTGACGATCCGATTGGGTTCTTGGTAGACGAACCCCCGAAGCAAGTCCGCCAATCTTCAATACACAAAACGAAATCCACTACGCCTTTAACGCGATTAGCGGTGAGCTAACCACCATGAACTATCCGCTGATTCCTGCCGACGCCGTCGCCTACGCTTGGCAAATATCTTGCTGTGTCGTGACGTTGCTGTTCGCAATGTTTAGCTGGATGATCGGTCCACGCTAGCAATCGTCTTGACGGGAAGGTATCTCAAGTTTGAGATGCTGAATCCTGCTCACCCACCGAAATCGCCACTTGCCCGCCCACACTACACCGCACATCAGATACTTCACGGGGATGAATTGACATGGACACACTTCTCAACGCTATCACCGAACACTGGACCGTATGGTTTGTTGCCGCTGTCTTGGTGATTGCTGCCGTCATTGACGGGATGATTTTGAAAGTTCCTAACTGGCTGACATTCCCGTTCATCGCTTGTGGCTGGTTGCACTGGACGATGACGGACGGCATCACCGGACTTGGATGGAGCCTACTGGGAACGTTCGTCGGAATGTTGCTACTTCTAGTATTGCGTAACGTGGGTGGCATGGGCGCCGGCGACGTGAAACTGCTTGCTGGCGTGGGTGCTTGGCTGCACACCGAAATCACGCTTTACGCGTTTGCGGCAACAGCGATCGTTGGCGGATTGATGGCAATCGTCATGATCTACCGCAGCGGACAGTGGGAAAAGCACCTTTCCATGGCTTACCGAATTCTAAACGAATGGAAGACAGTCAAGAATCCGTCGGAGCTTGCGGCAATTGCTCGTGAACGTAAACCGACCATGACACTCCTTCCTTATGGAATCCCCATGGCGATCGGCTCGATTGCATACTTTGCTATCGCAGGCATGCTCGTCTAGGGACTCACTTCTCGAGGAGAAGTCGCGGCTTTCAGAGGTTTAAGCGTCAACCGGCAACCCTTGCGGAAGGGTTTGCCGGTTAGGCAATTGTGCTCTGTTGGGTGAGTGTCAACGGTAGCGTCGACATTCCCCGGCAAAAAGCATGTACTACAGCAAGAGTCCGTAACACGCCGACAACAAGCGTGGGTGAGTGTCTCGAAATTCATAATCGTGGTCGGGTCCTGTAACCGACGCCATTCAACATTCCACCGGCTAACACGTTAACTGCCATGCGAAACAAATCCGTTTTCCTTCTGATCGCCTGCGTCTGCGGGACAATCGCCGCGATTGGTGTCAGCCAATGGATGCAGGCTCAGAACGTTGGGCAAACCGAGTTACAGACCGTTGAGATCTTCGTGACATCGAGATCGATTGATGTCGCTGAGGAGATCACCGCCGAAAAGATAAAGCTCGAACAATGGCCGGCTGATCGCATACCCGAAGGCAGCACAAGCAATCTGAAAGACCTCGAGGGTAAATTCGCCAAACAACGATTCTATGCTGGTGAGCCTGTGATGCCCGTCAAGCTAATGAATGACACCAATAGCAATTCGTCATCGATCCCACGAGGCTACAGCGTGGTCTCGATGAAAGCCGATACCGACGGCAGTGCTACCAACTTAGTAAGCCCTGGTGACCGAGTCGACGTGATGGCTTACTTCACCAAGAGTGATCTGGTGCCGGAGACCACCGCAAAGACTGTATTGCGAGGCATCCGCGTCTTTGCGATCGACGGAAAGACGGAACGCGAGGACAACTCAAAAGAAAGCAAGCCAGCCAAGAATATTTCACTTCTCATTCACAAAAATGATGCTCCGGTTTGGACCTACGCAACAGAACTCGGCAAAGTTCGTCTGCAACTATGCAACCCAGGCGAGTACACATCTGCATCCGATGGTGACGAAGCGAATCCAGCTGGACAAGATTTCCTTCAATGGCTTGCTGACAACCAAGCCGCTAGAGAAACGCGGAAAGCAGTTGAACCGCCGACGGTGGCTAGTGCGGCAGTCGAGTCCCCGATAGCGACTCGCGAGACAGGGTTTCGAATGCTGAAGATGACCGGTGATAAAATGATCGAGTTCGAATTTGTTCCTGGGCAACAGGTTCCCAAGGTCGTCAGCGAAAGCGACGTCTACAATGATACCGAACCCGAGCCTATCAACGAAGACAACAAACAACTCGTTTCCGACCCAAATGATTTCAGCTATCTGAACGGTTCCAAGAGTCCGTTCTATCAGCCAAAAAACGACGACGACAACCGCGGTGCTCCCCAAGTAACGCCAGCACGAGGCGGAGAAGGACGACCGTCCTACTAGCCTATCGTTGAGTCGAGTTGCTTCACCGCGACTCTACTCAAATTTTTTAAATCGCACAATCACGTCTGAATGGATTCAGACGCCTTGTGTGTGAATGAACTGTGACCCATTACCGATTTTCGCAAAGACAATCATCAGCCACCGACTTGGTGTTGTTTGATTTAGCAAGGACGCATTCGCGATTATGGATATCAATCGACAATCGGTCACTTGGACCGCAATTCTACTGTGTGTCGCCGCCACAGCGGTTGTCAGCCAGGGAACCGCACGAGGTCAATCCAATGGGACGCTTACCTCCGCATCAGCGGTCAATCACAGTATCACGCAATCCGTCGAACGTATGGAAATGCTGGTAAAAAGCAGTCGAATCCTTACGCTCCAGGAACGCATCCCCAAGTTCCAGGTGCAAAACGAGGAAGTGCTCACTGCAACACCCGTTTCGCAAAACCAAGTTCAAGTCTTTGGCAAACTGCCAGGAACAACCCAGATCAATCTTTGGGACACTGACGATAAGCTTTACACCGTCGACATTACCGTTCTTGCTGATGCGCGTGAAGTCGAAGGGATCCTCAGCTCACAATTGCCGTTTGCTTCACTCAAGGTAATGCCACTGAAAGACAGTGCAATCATCTCGGGTTACGTAACCAGTGTTGATGATGTGGATCGTGCTGTCGCGATTACGGAACAGTTCTATCGGACTGTCATCAATAACATTAAAGTGGTTGGCGTCCAGCAGGTACTTCTTCATACTCGAATCATGGAAGTCTCACGAACGAAGCTGCGTGAGTTGGGCGTTGATTGGGGAACGTTTGACCCGAACGGTTTCGTGTATTCGGCACCTAGTGGACTTGCGAACGCCGCAAGTACGTCCAGTACTGGAACAGGTTTGATCGTAGGCCAATCGACATCGTTAACGAATGGATTGAGAATCGGCGGTGACGGCTTCGAGGCATTAATCGCTGCACTTCGTCAACAGGACCTCATCAAGCTCCTTGCCGAGCCAACGGTTGTCGCGACACATGGAAGGCCCGCTCGGTTTACGGTTGGTGGCAAAGTCCCCTACATCGTGCCGTCCCAGAACGGACCGACAGTGCGTTACGAGCAATACGGCACGTCAGTCGACTTCCTTCCATTCGTTGTCGGTCCTGGGCGGATCCGCTTGGAAGTCCGCCCCGAGGTCTCAGAGCCCGATGCGGCTCGAGGTATCACTTTGCAGGGGACCCAAGTAACGGCATTCACACAGCGATATGTTGAAACGGCTGTGGAAATGCAAGCGGGCCAAACCTTTGCTATCGCGGGTTTGCTTCAAAGCCGTACCGAGGCAATTACCAAATCAACTCCTTTGTTGGGCGAGATCCCCTACATCGGAGTCTTGTTCCGACGCGTCAGTGAAAAGCGGAACGATATTGAACTGCTGATCACCGTCACTCCGGAGCTGGTGGACGCCATGGATCCACACGAAGTTCCTATTGGCGGCCCCGGTCTCAATTCCATGTCACCCGACGACTGCGAGCTGTATCTCAAGGGGCACATTGAAGTTCCCAATCTAAAGGGCAGCAACTGTGGACCCGGTGATGGATATAGCGTCCTACCCGAAGACAACTACGTACCTGCGCACGGTGAAGTTATTCACAATGGCGCTGTTATTCCCAGTGATCAACCGACGGTTGTCGGAGACGGCGTAAGCGTCCAGATGCCTAGCTTCTAATTCGGTGTGGCTACTCAAGCAAACTTGTCACACCAACACGGTCACTTAACTAGAATCGAACCCACAGAACTCCTATGAGCAACGTACTTCGGCTGGCTCTGGTCGATCCAAACGACACTTCTCGCAATGCCGCAAAAACGATCTTACTTGGCATGGAGACGGTCTGGCTCGAAGCAGACTGTTCGCGATATGAGTTCTTCCCAGATATCATCTCGCAAACAGCGCCTGATGTTGGTGTGATTGCACTGGACTCGGATCTGGACAAATCAATCGGTCTCATTCAACGTCTCGCACATGAAGCCCCCGACACGGCGATTCTCGCAGCAAGCGAGAGCGCCGATGGCCATCTCATTCTTCGTGCGATTCGAGCGGGTGCACGAGAGTTCTTGACGCTGCCTTTAGGCCATGATGATCTCAGTGCAGCCCTTGATCGAGTCAGCCAACAAAAATTCGGTTCAACTGAAAAAGGCAGCCGCTCATGCGATGTCATTGCGGTAGCGGGCGCAACTGGTGGTGTTGGGACCACGAGTACCGCGGTGAACCTGGGTTGTATTCTGGCGGCCGAGGCCCGAAATAGTGTCGCGCTTCTGGACCTGGACGTTGCGTTAGGTGACGCCGACGTGTTCCTTGACGCCATCCCCGACTACACATTGGCGGATGTTGTACAAAACGTATCGCGACTGGATATCCAATTGCTGAAACGGTCGCTTACCAAGCACAGTAGCGGGCTTTATCTCTTGCCACGCCCAGTCGAGCTTCACGACACGTTAGCAATTACGCCAGAGAGTCTTCGCAAAGTGATTGGCTTGCTCAAGGCGTCATTCACGCACTTGATTGTCGACCTTTCCAAGACCTATAGCGCTATTGATATGGTTGCGATTGAAAGTGCGACGAAAGTACTGCTGGTGACACAGCTCGATTTGCCCTGCTTGAGAAATGTTGTAAGACTTTTGATGAGTTTCGAAGAGATTGACAACCTTGCCGAGAAAGTCGAAATCGTTGTCAATCGCGCTGGATTAGACGCCGGCCAAATCAGTCTCAAGAAAGCCAAAGAAACGATCGGTCGAGATATTTACGCGTTGCTCCCGAACGATTACCGGACCATGGTCGAGGTTCGAAACAATGGGGTTCCACTTGTGACCCAAGCGCCGAAAGCTGCGATCACACAAGCCCTTCGAGAACTTGCAGCAAAAATCACGGGCGATCGTCATGGCGCCGAAGAAGTCACCGAGGCAACCGAGAAACCCAACGAAAGCAAGTGGAAAAAATTCTGGCCTGGCAGCGCCAAGGCCTAGCGAACCAACGCGCGGCGCAGGCTGAAAAGGCAGTGCTAAGTTACGGAGCTACTTTGCCTTTAGCTTAGACTTGCCTTTCGCTCTTCCAGCGGTCATGCCTTCCACGGTGTTGTCGTCTTGGTAATGCTCGCGCACGCGAGCCAATTCTTGCTTCATCTGCGCGAGCACTTCTGCGTAAAGCGGATCGTCATAGACACTTCGCATCTCACGCGGATCTTTCTCGAGGTCAAACAATTCCCATGTTCCCACTTCATAAAAGTGAATGAGCTTGTATCGGTCTGTTCGGACTCCGTAATGCTTCGCGACGCTGTGAGCTCCGGGAAACTCATAGTAGTGGTAGTAAACGCTCTTACGCCAATCATCAGGAGTTTGCCCCTTTAGCAAAGGCACCAGCGATGCCCCCTGCATGTCGGTGGGGATTGCAACATTGGCAGCGTTGAGCATCGTTTCCGCGAAATCCAAATTCATGCACAAATTGTCATTTGTAGAACCAGGCTCGATGACGCCGGGCCAGCGAACCATCAACGGTGTGCGAAACGACTCTTCGTACATCCACCGTTTATCAAACCAGCCGTGTTCACCCAGATACCATCCTTGGTCCGACGTATAGATCACGATCGTGTTCTTGGACAAACCGCTTTCGTCGAGGTAGTCCAGCATTCGACCAACGTTCTCGTCCACACTCGTGACACAGCGAAGGTAGTCTTTCATGTAGCGTTGAAATTTCCATCGCACGAGATCGTCTCCTTCCAAGTTAAGTTTCTTGAACGCTTCGTTGCGAGGCTTGTAAGCGGCATTCCATGCTGCCAACTGCTCAGGGGTCAATCCTTTTGGCTCATTCAACTTCAGGTCAGAGGACGTCATCGTTTTGGATATTGTCATATCCTGTTCACTCGCAGGACGGGTTCGTCCCGAGTAATCATCAAACAAGCTCTCTGGTTCCGGGAACACTCGATCTTCGTACAAATCCAGATGCGCCGGACTCGGCATCCAGTTTCGATGAGGCGCCTTGTGTTGACACATCAATAAGAACGGCTTCTTCGGATCGCGTTCTGTTTTGAGCCACGTCAACGCTAAATCGGTAATAATGTCCGTCGTGTATCCGGTGTGCTTCACCTCGCCGTTTGGAGTCAGTATATCGGGGTTGTAGTAGGGCCCTTGTCCTTTCAGTACGTGGTAGTCGTCGAAACCTGTTGGATCGCTTCCAAGGTGCCACTTGCCAATTACCGCTGTGCTGTAACCAGCGGCGCCAAGGTATTTGGGCACGGTCATTTGCTCACCATTGAACACCTGGCCATTGCGAGCAAAACCGTTGAGGTGACTGTACTTGCCTGTTAGCACAACCGCTCGACATGGACCGCAGATACTATTTGTGACGAAGCACCGATCGAATCGCATTCCTTCTTTGGCAATGCGATCAAGATTCGGTGTCTGGATCAATGTGTCGTCATAACACGACAACGCTTGATAGCCATGATCATCTGACATGATGAACAAGATATTGGGTGGCTGCTTGGTATCAGCCTGCGAAGGAGTAGCACCTAAAGCAAGTCCAATCGCGATGAAAAACACGCAATAAGATTTCCAGATACCAAGCAGCTTTTGAAGGCGTAGCCAGTTCGGCTGGACGGGCGACATCTGATTCGGACTAGGCATTTCGGCTAGCTTTTCGAAAATAACTGGATGGGAATCGTCTCAGCAATGGAGCTGTGGCAACAGAACGTTTTGGCGTCACAATGAGACGGCTCACCAGGATACCAGCTCACGTCAGCCAATGAGCTACAAAACACGCCTTCATTCGCTGTTGGAGCTGGATTCGATCCAATGCAGGAGCGTGCGGACCATCACGCCGGTCGCGCCAGCATCGCGGTGCGGCTTGGGGCTGTCCGCGTATGCTGGACCAGCGATGTCGATGTGGACCCACGGCACATCACCGACGAATTGCTCGAGGAACTTTGCTGCGGTGATGGCGCCCCCCCAACGGCCTTCGCCCACGTTCTTGATATCTGCAATCTTGCTTTTGATTTTCTCGTCGAACAACGAATACATCGGTAGCTGCCATACGGGCTCACCTTCGATCTCCGCAGATTGCTTGATCGCGTCGCAAAGCGGTTGGTTGTTGGCCATCAAGCCCGCGATTTCATTTCCAAGTGCGACCATGCATGCCCCTGTAAGAGTCGCGAGGTCGACCATCGCACTTGGTGTATTCTGAATTGCGACGTCTAGCGTATCCGCGAGCACAACTCGCCCTTCAGCGTCGGTGTTGAGAATTTCGATTGTCGTTCCACTACGCGTCTCGATCACATCGCCGAGCTTGTAACTGTCGCCGCTGATCATATTCTCTGCGAGCCCGCACAGTCCGATCACATTGCGTTTGATTTCGAGTTGTGCAACGATTTGCATTGTTCCGAGCACTGTTGCTGCGCCCGCCATATCGCACTTCATATCGGCCATCGAGTCCGTTGGTTTGATCGATAGACCACCGCTATCGAATGTCACTCCCTTGCCGACGATCGCTAAAGGTGCTTCGCCCTGCTCGCCGCCTTGATGTCGAAGAATCACCAAACGTGGCGGGCGACTCGAACCAGCTCCGACCGCGAGAATGGCGCGACAACCCTCTTTGCGCAACCGGGTTTCATCCCACACCTCGATGGTGAGCCCGCAACGCTCAGCAACTGCCGAGGCTCGATTGGCAAAACTCTCTGGATAGATCTCCGACGGCGGTTCATTGACGAGTCGTTTCGTGAGATTCATGCCTTGCGCAATAACATTTCCTCGATGAATGACGGCGGCATCCATGCTGGAGAAACCAATCGACTCGGGAGTAAAATTAACTGGGTCCGATTTGTAAATTGCTTGGCCTTCACACCCATAAACCACCCCTGCGACGACAGCATCGTGTAGCGAATTGGGCAGGGCATCGCCAAGTGCGATGACGACAAACGAGCGCTGACGATCAATGAGTTTACGAATCGCTCCAGACGCTGCCTCAAAAGCGACGCGTCGGCTCACTCCATCCTTAGCCCCCAGGCCGGCAACGAGCACCAACCTCGGCCCGTCACTCCACGGGGACACGATCGTCGTGACCTCGCCCGTTTTCCCCTTTGCACCACTTCGAACAAGCATCTCCGCCAATGCACCAACTCGCTCTGGCTCGGACATGAGAAGCGAGGCTCGCAACACACCATCATCGAAGATTCCAAGAACCAAGGCGTCAGCCTCACCGCGGATGGGGTTATTCACATGGGTCAGGATGGGCGAGGGCAGCGGCGAGCTTTCCAACATAGTGTTTTTGCCGAAAACGCGGGACTAGAAACGGGACAAGCACAAGGCGGTTAGTCTAGAGTCACAAGCACGGTTATCCTAGCCGCGTCACGGCAATGAACGTGTAATCGCCGCCCCCGCTAGTGCATACGCTCGGACAAACAAAATTGAAACACCGATCCACTCGTGACGTCGTTGATGATCTCCAGCAGGGCGACCGGTTGATTGAGGTTCACGATCCCGTCGATCCAAACTTAGAAATGGCTGAAATCCAACGTCGTGTTTATGCTGGCGGTGGCCCCGCGATTCTGTTTCACCAGCCTATCGGATGTCGATTTCCGATGGTCTCCAATTTGTTTGCGTCGCTTGAGCAAGCTCGCTATCTGTTTCGCGACACACTCGAGTCAGTTCGTCGCATCATCGAAGTCAAAGTCGATCCGTCGGCCCTACCGAAGCGACCTTGGCGATACGCGTGCGTACCGCTTACGGCCTTGAGGATGCTCCCTCGACGAGTCTCTCGTGGTGCTGTCTCTCGAAACTCGATTCCGTTGGCTGATTTGCCCCAGCTGAAATGCTGGCCGGAGGATGGGGGCGCGTTTGTGACGTTGCCGCAAGTGCTTAGCGCAGATCCGAAAGTTCCCCGAAATTTGATGCAAGTCAATCTCGGTATGTATCGCGTTCAACTCTCCGGAAACAGTTATGACGTCGACAACGAAGTCGGTGTGCACTATCAAATCCACCGCGGTATCGGAGTCCATCACCAAGCGGCACTCGCAAAGAACCAACCACTCCAAGTTACGGTCACCGTTGGCGGATCACCTGCAATGAGCCTCGCCGCCGTCATGCCATTGCCCGAAGGTTTAACTGAATTGACGTTCGCAGGTGCTTTAGCAGGTCGTCGAATCCCGATGATCGTCGGAGACTTCGCCCCCATCTATGCGGATGCCGATTTCGCCATTTCTGGTACCATCCATCCCGATGCGAGAAAACCAGAAGGCCCTTTCGGCGACCATCTTGGATACTACAGTTTGCAGCATCCTTTTCCAGTCATGCGTGTCGATAAAGTATGGCATCGTGATGGCGCAATTTGGCCCTTCACCGTCGTCGGTCGCCCGCCGCAAGAGGACACGACCTTCGGGCAATTGATCCACGAGTTAACCGACCCCATTATTCCATCCGTGATTCCAGGTGTAAAAGCGGTTCACGCTGTGGATGCTGCTGGCGTACACCCGATGCTTCTAGCGATCGGAAGCGAACGGTACATGTCGTATTTGAAAGCGACGGAGCCCCAAGAGCTACTGACGCAAGCCAACGCAATTCTAGGTAATGGCCAACTCTCACTTGCCAAATATCTTTGGATTACCGACGACCCGGAAGACACGTTAGATATTCATGACATCGCTGAATTCGTCCAGCACATCCTCAAACGAGTCGACTGGCGCCGCGACCTGCATTTCCAGACTCGCACGACCATCGACACGCTCGACTATAGCGGCACGGGTTTCAATCGCGGCTCAAAAGTCGTCGTTGCTGCAACCGGTCGACCCGTACGAGAACTCCCCGTTGAGGTCCCAGGTGATCTCCAGCTCCCAGTATCATTCACCCAGCCACGGCTTGTCATGCCCGGCGTCTTAGCCATCGAGGCTCCGAAGTACTCGACGCCCGATGCGAAGCGTGACCTAGGTCGTTTCTGCGAAGCTTTTGGTGACTCTGCACCGATCAACCGCTTCCCCATCCTCACGCTCGTTGACGACAGCAGTTTCGTCGCCCAATCGCTACAGAATTGGTTGTGGACGACATTCACTCGCAGCAACCCTGCAATCGACGTGAGCGGGATCCAAGCCGAGATCGTTGACAAACACTGGGGATGCCGAGGGTCGCTTGTCATTGATGCTCGAATCAAGCCGCATCATGCGCCACCGCTCATCGAAAATCCTACTGTTTCCGCCCAAGTGGACGCACGAGCCGCACGTGGCGGTCCGCTAGCGAAATACTTGTGATTTTGAGTAAACACTTTCCAGCGAGGCCCAGCATTTATGCCTACGATTCAAGACGTTTTTCAAACTAGCGCTCCGGCATCCATTGTGACTGGCAGCGGATCGGCGCGCATTGGTCGCGTTGTGGCTCGGCACTTGGCGAGTCTTGGCTGTAACGTGGCGCTGCATGCGAATCAACATGTCGCTGCGGCAGAATCGGTTGCCGCAGAATTGCGTGCTGAGTTCAATCGACGAGTGATCGTGACTTCGGGATCGCTCCTCGATGACGACACGCCGAAGACGATTGTCCAGCACACAATTGACGCTTTTGGCCAAGTGGACATCCTTGTAAATTGTGCGGCGGTCTGGTCGCCAAAATCACTAGAAAAACTTTCTGCGGATGACTTGCGAGAGTATTTCCAAATCAACTCAATCGGCTCGTTTCGATGTGCACAACTAGCTGGACTGCAAATGGTGTCCCAGCCGAGCGGTGGTTCGATCATCAACATTGGCGACTGGGCAACGACGCGGCCTTATTTGGATCATGCCGCATACTTTCCCAGCAAAGGTTCGATCGAAGTCATGACTCGATCACTCGCCGTCGAACTCGCGCATCGGAATCCGAGAATTCGCGTCAATTGCATTCAGCCTGGCCCCGTGCTGCTTGCGACCGATGTGACCGACACGGATCGCGAGCGTCTAGCCAACAGCACCCTGCTGCGACGCGTTGGAACGCCGGAGAACATAGCTCACGCCGTCCAATTTCTTTGTGAAAACGACTTCATCACTGGTGTTTGCTTACCTGTCGATGGTGGCCGAAGCATCTACGCGCCCGATGGATTGCAAGTTGGATTAAACACAGGCTAAACCAGCGGATGGAACTTGTTTTCGGCCCAGTCACGATGGAGTGACTCAAGATCGGTTGCGGCTGTTTCTACCGTTCCGAAACGGCTGTCGCAACCAACCTCGATGCGTCCGAGTTTTGGATACCCCAACGCGTCAGCACCACACAGTGTAGCCATCGCAATGACTGCTTGCGGATCCAGATCGGGTCGATGATTTAGCAAGTATTGAACCTCGTGCCAGACCGAAAGATCGGGGTTGCTCGCTCGCGAGTCCGTGCCAATTGCCACGCGCACACCCGCTCGCAACATTTGCGAGACTGGATGTTCTTTGTAACCAAAGAATGCATGCGTGCGAGGGCAATACACGACAGTGACATGATGGCACGGTGTGAGCATGGCGATTTCCTCGGCATTCAAGTCGTTTCCATGAATGAGTAAAGCTCGGCTTGCCTTTGACAATACATTGATCAACCAGTGAAACGGATCGCCTCCCCACGGGAACAGTCCGTCTTGGAGTACGCCGAGGTTCGTAAGCGACTCATACAACGCTCCGCGTCCGTATCGGAGCAGTTCTCGCTCCGCCGGCGATTCAGCAACATGCATCGCCAGCGAACGTCCCGTTGCTCTTGATAGGTCGACGCAACCTTGAATTCTCTCCCGAGTTGTGGAGTAGGGAGCATGAGGGCTTAGCCCACACCACGGATCACAATCCGTTTGCTTGATCGCGGCAGCGAACCGTTCTTGTGACCTCGCCGCCGAGAGTCCGAGAACTTCGGCGAAACATGCAAGCCAGGGATCACCCACATTTCTTGGATAGTGGGTTGGCGGCGTTGTAATCTCGCCGATTAGCGATACACCCGCCTGGCGCGACTCCGCAAGCCCCAACTGAATCGCGTCTTCACGAGACACCGCTGTATCTCGCGACGCGATCACCAAACCGATCCACTGAGCTAGACTCATGTTAGGAGTCCCGACGGGTTCTTCTAAACTTGAAAACTCCAGATGCGAGTGTGCGTTTACTAGTTGTGGCAGAATGGCGACATCGCCCAGGTCCTCGTGCGGATGCGGACACGGTCCTTTGCCCATCTGAAGCACACGGGAACCGTCAACTTGAATCCAGCCGTAATCGATCGGTGGCGTCGAGACCGGAATGATCCAACGAGCTTGATAACTTCTCAATGATATGTGCATGACCGAACCGTCTTTACCTCCACTTCAACACCTCGCAAAACGATTCTGTCTCGAAGAAACAGAAACCGTCGCAAAAAACTTGTTGGGGATTCTGATGCTGCGGCGTGTTGAAGGTGCTTGGATAGGAGGCCGAATCGTAGAGACTGAAGCGTATCTTCACAACGAAGATCTCGCCAGTCACAGTGCCCGCGGCCCAGGCAAATCCAACGCTGCGATGTTCGAGTCGCCAGGCACGATCTACGTCTATCCAATCCACGCCAAAGTCTGCTTCAACATTGTCACTCAGCCAAAAAATTCTGGTGCCGCAGTCTTGATTCGAGCTCTCGAACCGATTTGGGGTATCGAACGAATGAAAAAACTCCGAGGCGTCGAATCCATCACGCGACTTACCAGCGGACCGGCGATGTTGTGTCAAGCACTCGCAATCGACCGAGATTTCAGCGGCCGCCGTCTGCGTGGCGAAACGGAACTCGTCCTCACTCGCCCCAAAGTCACCACCTTGGAGCCCATCTCGGTCTCCGCTCGCATCGGCATCACAAAAAGCATAGATTTACCGCTTCGGTTCTTCCTGCGTGGTAACCGCTTCGTCAGCGGCCCACGATATCTTCATCAGCCATAACCGTTCCCGAAAAACATTTGCCGCAGACGTCTTTGTCATTGGCTGCAAAGCGAGAGCTAGCGAACTTGGGAACGATACTGGTTGACTGCGGCTGGCAGTTTGACGAAGGCTGTGTTTGCCGCGATAGAAAGAAGCAAAACGAACCCGATCGTGGCGAATGTTTTCGCGATCGGACCGTTGACGTGAACGCCCATGACGCTCTTGGAACTTGTCAGCCAAAGTAGCACTCCAGCGATCAGGGGGGCGACGACGACCGTGACGGCTTGTGCTGCGATGATCATCGGTGTGCGATCGAAGTTGAACAGTAAAGTCGCAATCGCGACGAACATTCCGATGAGAAGAACCGCAGTGGTCAATCGTCGCGGCCATGGATCGGAGACGCGAGCACCAAGATGCAACGAATCCGAGAGTATAAACCCACCGATCATGGAGTTGATCAAGAAAGACGAGTAAGCGGCAGAGAACAAGCCGAAGCAGAAAATCATCTTGCCGCTACTGCCAAACGTCGGCTGCAACGCATCCGCTACGGCGATCGGATCAGAAAGCGTAATGGGTTCACCCGTATAGAGTCCGGCTGCGCCCGTTGCCATGAGCATGACGGTAATCAATGCAATGACGATCGCGCCAATGCGAGTATCGACAATGCCTTGCTGGAGCTCGTTGACGCTCCAGCCTTTTTGGCGAACCAAATATGCCTGGTAAAAAGCAGCTGCGATGACAAACGTCGTACCGACAAGCCCAAGTACCGCAATATCCGCTGATCCAGTCGTCGGCACCAATCCAACTAACATTGCCCAAGGGTCTGGCTTGAGCCTCAACAAATTCGCAGCAAAGCTCACGATCATCATCGCGACAAACGCCGTCATGATCCGCTCTAAAACGCTGTATACATTCTTAAACAAGAACAGGAATGAGATAGCGATTGCGTTGAATCCAACGACAAGCAACACAACTACAGCTTTTGAGTCGAAATACGCTTCGAACGTCGCTGTCACCGCAATGTTATTACCCGCTTGGAACGCTGCGGAGATAAAGAACACGCTCGCCCCAACCAGAATCGTCAACAGACGCCCCACTCGATCACGGATCAAGTCACATGGTGATCCGCTTGCGACGGCACCGAGCTTGGCACCCAGTGTCATGTACAGCAGCATGAACAAAACGGATGCGACAACGACCCACAGCATGGAGTAGCCATAGTTCGCACCAACGGTGCTGCTTGTCAAGATACTTCCAGGACCGATAACCACGCAGGCCGTAATCAGGCTGGGGCCGATGCGACGATACCAGCGACCCGCAGGCGGAAGTTCACATTTTGCATCGTCGCTCACATTCGATTCCTTATTGGCACAGTGCGTCCTGATCGCGAGACCTTCTCTCGAAGATCACCTCCAGTACAGCACGAAAAGACCGTCACCTGCGGACTCGCACGAGTCCGCACGCCAGAAATCATAATGCTTGGCGTCGCGGCCTGCGCAAACCACAGATCGAGCGTATCGATTTTGCAAGTTCGGCGTTCCAGCATGTCGTTATATGCGGCAAATGGTGCCGCCATTTCACGTCCGGCCTCAATCAGCACTTTGTTAATGGTTGTGTAAGTCTCGACCCAAGCGGCGTTCACGTCCTTGGTGATGTCTTCACCAAACCCCTTAATGTGTGTCCAACGTAGAGATTCGCCCACCTTATTGTAACTCTCTTCAGACAAGTCGTATCCGACGTGACGACGCCCCAGGTCTTGCACTGCAGTCAAAAGCGGTGTTACGTCGTAAAAGTGGTCAGCTGTTGAGAAAATATGTAAGCCGTACAATGAATGATGCGTCATCGGCTGATGCTTCACCTGCGTTTGACGAAGTCTCTGTTGCGTATGCGGCTCGGCCAAACGCATTACCGATCGCTCATCGCATTCTGGTCAAGGAACTCAAATGCCAACCGTACTTGTGGTCGATGACGACCGAACGATCTTGTTGCTCGCCAGAAAAACGTTGTCGCCGATTGCCGATGTCGTCACGGCGGAAACGGCTCAAGCGGGTCTGGATGCAATTCGTCGGGGATCTTTCGACGCCGTCTTGTTGGACATCCAGCTTCCCGATCGAAGTGGTCTGGCCGTGTACTGCGAGATTCGGGAACTTGACAGGCAACTGCCAGTGATCTTTATGACCATTGAGGCGGCCAGCACCACGGTCATTGAAGCGATGCAATTGGGCGCGTTCGACTACCTCGCTAAGCCGCTCGTGGTGAACTCCCTTCGTGATCTCGTCGAAAAGGCGATCGCCCAACGCCAGATGGTATCTGTCCCAGTTGCACTGTCCGCTGCGGACGGCAAAGCTGCTGATTCAGGCGAGCTTTTCATCGGAAAAAGCAAAGCGATGCTAGACGTTTTCAAAGACATCGGCCGCGTGAGCCAGCAGGATGTTCCGGTCCTGATTCGTGGTGAAAGTGGAACGGGTAAGGAGTTAGTGGCTCGCGCATTGTTTCAACATAGCCACCGTTTTCATGGTCCGTTCTTGGCGGTGAACTGTGCGGCCTTGCCGGAAAATTTGTTGGAGAGCGAACTGTTCGGGCATGAGAAGGGGGCATTTACGGGAGCCGAATCGCGACGTATCGGAAAGTTCGAGCAATGCAACGGCGGCACCTTGTTCTTGGATGAAATCGGGGACATGGCGCCCTCTGTTCAAGCGAAAGTCTTACGTGTTTTGCAAGACCAACGCTTTGAGCGCGTGGGCGGAAACAATGAATTGAAGACTGACGTTCGAATCGTCGCTGCTACCAATCGGCCGCTTGAACAGATGGTCGAGGACGGCGAGTACCGAGAGGATCTGTTGTACCGTCTCAATGGCGTTACGATTGAACTACCGCCGCTGCGTGAACGCAAGGAAGACGTCACTTTGCTGATCCAGCACTTCTTGAGACAGGCGAAAGCAGATCTGAACAAGCCGGACTTGGAGGGGCTGGCGCCGGACACACTTGAGCTCCTCATGAACTACGACTGGCCAGGAAATGTTCGTCAGTTGCGAGCGGTTATCAGACGCTGTGTGTTGGATACGTCCATGTCGGTAATCTTCGCTGATGTCCTACCAAAGGAAATACGATGCGTAGGGGCCGACGCAGATCCGACCAGCGGTACATCATCGAGTCCCGTGTTGGCTGGCTCCCAACTGCCTGAGTTGGTGGCACGACTCGTCGCGGATAAATCGACCAACATTTACTCCGAAGCCATGGAGTACATGGAACGTTTTGTGCTTCTTGAGGTTTTAAAAACTACCCAAGGCAACCAGAGCCAGGCAGCGGAAATGTTAGGGATCACAAGAGGCAAGCTCCGCGATCGAATCAACTTGTATGGCATCGTGCTTGAAAGCGGAGTGTCTATCGGCTCATCGGAGTAAGCAACTTTCGCCAAATTTTAGGTGCCGGCGCACGCTTCGATCTGACTCGATCGCGTTGAGCGATGCGCGTCCAGGGGTACGAGCAGGGAATCGGCCGATTCGCATGATCGTGTTTCTGGCACAGCGAATGCACTCGTTGACTGCCTTTATTCAAACCTGATACCGACCGAATGTGTGTCGGTAGGGTGACCCGCTATGCATTGGATGAAACATGACGACGGTATTGATCACGGGATCTTCATCAGGCATCGGCCTGGAACTCGCAAAATGTTTTGCAGGCGGAGGAGCAGACGTCGTGTTGGTTGCACGCAGTGAGGGAAAACTCCACCAGCTAGCGGAACAGCTTCGTTCGAATCACGGCATCACGGCAACCGTCATTTCCGCAGACCTTGCCAACCCAGACAGCGTGGATCGATTGTGCAATGAAATTCAAGAGCGAGACATACAAGTCGACACGCTTGTCAACAACGCAGGGTTTGGTGCACTGGGGAAGTTTGCCGAACTATCTGCCGATCGCCAGTTGGATATGGTGATGGTCAATGTCGTTGCACTAACAAGACTAACTCGATGGTTGCTACCTGGCATGATCGAACGAGGTTTTGGGGGTGTGTTGAACGTTGGTTCGATAGCGGCTTACCAAGCTGGTCCAAATATGTCGGTCTATTACGCTACTAAAGCTTATGTTCTTTCGTTCACCGAAGGGTTGCGAGAAGAGCTCGCGGGAACTGGGCTACACGTGACTTGTTTGGCGCCGGGACCGACTGAATCCAGTTTTGGTGCAGATTCCGGTATGGGAAAGCTCAGTATGTTCGCGTCATCGACGATGGCTGCCGAAAAAGTCGCAAAAGCGGGTTATCGAGGCTACCTCCGTAACGAAGATGCGGTCATACCGGGTTGGAAAAACCGCTTGATGGTTACATCGGTGGGCTTTCTACCACGTGTCGCAACGCGAAAGTTGGTTGGGAAGTTACAAGGCGACTAAAGCTCCCGTCGACCATTCGTCGCGAGTGCAAAAATCGCAATAACACGAAGCTTTCGCGGGCGGCCGCGCTGAAGGGGCCGCCGAGTGAAAATGGTCAAGCTTCCCTCGGCTGTGTGTTCTCAGTAAAATGGAGGTCCCGCCTTTTACGCGTCATTAATGTTACGGTTAATGATGCTTGCCTCGCCGACTTGTGGCTGCTGCTGATGTCTCACCACCGTTTTTCTCTTTGTGTTGGTATTTCTGACTCGATGCTTTTTCTTTTCGTTTTAGTGGTGTTGGTCGCTGCGCCGGTTGGCGTCGCTGAGGATACGCCCGCCGGAAGTCTGACTGCGTTTCTGAACCAGAATTGCTTGGACTGTCATGACGGCGAGAACGCGGAGGCTGGGCTTGATTTGAATGCGTTTTCAGGCGACTTGGGTGACGCAGAAGTGATGCGTCAATGGGTTCGCATGGTTGATCGGGTTGCGGATGGGGAGATGCCGCCTCCAGATTCTGTCGGTGTGGAGCCTGCGCAGAGAGCGAGTTTTGTAGCAGGTGCAAGTCGCTGGATCGTTGATTTTGAAAAGCAGCGTTATGCGAGCGTTGGACGAGTGCCGCTCCGCCGATTGACGCATGCTCAAGTCGAGCGATCGCTGCATGATTTGTTGGCGATTGATATGCCGCTAGCAGAACTCGTGCCTGCGGATCCGCGGACGGATGGCTACACGACGATCGCGGATGGTCAACCGATGTCGCATTTTCAATTGCAATCGCATCTAACGATTGTTGATGCGGCGTTGGATAACGCATTTGCCCGAGCTGCGACGAGTCCTGACGCGAAGCCGGAAGTACGGAACCTTACAGCCAAAAAACTGTCTCGAGTTAATCCTCGCCAGCGATGTCGCGAGCCAGAGTTGATTGACGATCGTGCTGTTGTTTGGACGGGGGGCGTAATATTTTATGGACGGCTGCCTTCGACCGAAGCGAAAGAAGACGGATGGTATGAATTCACCGTCCGAGCGTCAGCCTTGAATTTGCCGCGAGAACATGGTGTGTGGTGCAGCGTCCGGAGTGGTGAATGCGTATCGAGCGCACCGCTGTTGAATTGGATCAGCGCGTTTGAAGTGGGCAAGAACGAAAAGGAAGTGAAGTTTGTTGCTTGGTTGCCACGGGGGCACATGCTTGAGATTCGACCAGCGGACAGTACGCTCAAGTCAGCGAAGTTCCAGGGCGGCCAGATAGGAACTGGCGAAGGTGCGCCACAGAATGTGTCGGGTGTTGCGCTTCGTGAAATTCAAATGAAGCGGATCTATCCAGGCGGTAGTGTCCAGGACGTTCGACATCGATTGTTTGGTGATTGCCAAAAGCTGTTCTTGTCCAATCCGTTCGATACCGTGGCCATGGATGGAGCAAAAAGCGAGATCGAGAACCAGATCGCTGGGTTTGCGGAGCGAGCGTTTCGTCGGCCGGTCACCGACGAGCAGGTATTGGCGTACGCGTCCATCTTTCGGGAGTTGCTTGCCGGCGGCGAATCACCCGTGGAGTCACTCAAATCGTGCTACCGAGCAATACTTTGTTCAGCGAGATTTGTGTATTTCCAAGAGCCAGCCGGAGAACTGGATGACTATGCGGTTGCGAGCCGGCTGAGTTATCTCGTTTGCGGTTCAACGCCGGATGACGAGCTGCTTGAAGTTGCGAAGTCAGGAAAGCTGCGTCAAGACACGGTGTTGGTCTCGCAAGTGGAGCGGTTGTTGAAGGCCCCAGGTGGGCGAAGTTTTGTGGATCGTTTTACAGACGAGTGGCTCGATTTAATCGATATCAATTTTACCGAGCCCGATCGAAAGCTTTATCGAGACTTTGACCAAATCGTTGAGAACTCGATGCTTGCGGAGACTCGCACGTACATCTTGGACATGCTTGAGCAAAATCGGAGCGTCGAGAAATTAGTTGATTCGGAGTATACGTTTGCGAATAGTCGTCTTGCTCGTTTCTATGAACTGTCCTCGTTGGTTGAAGGCGACGCAGTTGAAGGCGACGCAGTGAAGCGAGTCGAATTGCGTCCGGAGGATCATCGCGGCGGAATCATGGCTCAAGGCGCGATTCTGAAGGTGACGTCAAACGGTACGAACACTTCGCCGGTGTTGCGAGGTGTATGGATATCTCGCCGGTTGCTGGGGGAAACGATTCCGCCTCCGCCTTCAGGTGTCTCGGCGATCGAGCCGGATATTCGTGGCGCGACGACGATTCGAGAACAGCTCGAGTTGCATCGTGATGATGCGAGTTGCGCGAGTTGTCATCGCAAGATCGACGCAGCGGGGTTTGCACTCGAGAAGTTTGATCCGGCGGGGCAATTCCGCACTAAGTACATGGGGATGCAGGGCGGCAAGCTCGTGCCGAAGACGTCAATCGACTCGGGCTATGTATTGGCGGACGGTCGTGAGTTCAGCGACTTTGATGGTTTTCAGGAACTGTTGCTCACGGATGTTCGACCGATCGCCCGAAACTTTGTTGAGCATTTGTTGACGTATGGCACGGGGGCACCGCCCACGTTCGCGGATCGAGACGCGATCGCGAAGATTGTGTCGAAGTGCGCCGATGATCACTATGGCATGCGGTCGTTAGTGGTTGCTGCGGTTACGAGTCCCGTCTTTTTGAGCAAGTAATTCTTTTTGAGCAAGTCATCATGTCAAACTTCGGCAAACACGTGTTTTTTAACTTTAGGCAACGGCTGCATCGCCGCAGTGTGCTGCGTGGTGCCGGTGTCGCGATGGGTTTGCCATGGCTCAGTGCAATGCAGCATGCGTTCGCCGGGAATGAACTTGCGGCGAATGGGAACGAGTCCTCTTCACCAAGGCGATTGGTGGCGGTGACGATAGGTCTGGGGCTCGTCAGCGACAATTTGTATCCAAGTCAAACAGGCGTCGATTACACGCCGAGTCGCTATTTAAAGTCGCTTGAGGATTTGAAGGATCGGATGACGTTGGTGTCCGGTGCATCACACCCCGGTGTGAATGGGGGACACCGTGCGGAAGCAAGCATTCTCACGGCAACACCGATTGGAAGTGCTGGCAATGCCAAGAACGGGATTTCACTGGACCAGTATCTAGCAAAACATCGTGGCATCGAAACGCGATTTCCTTCGCTGGTGTTGAGCACGGGCGGTAATAACAGTCCCTCGTATACTGAAAATGGTGCGATGGTCCCGGCGCTAGATTCACCGGCGCAGTTGTTCACCAAGTTATTTGTCGATGATTCGCTTGCCAAGCGAGAGGCACAGGCGGCTCGGGTTCGTCAAGGTCGCAGCATCATGGATCTCGTTGCGGAGGATGCAAAGAGTCTTGGGCGTGAGTTGGGCGGCGACGACCGGGATCGGCTGGACTTGTACTTCACGAGTGTTCGAGAGTTAGAGAAACGCATGGCCGAGGCAGAGCGTTGGTCGAAGTTGCCGAAGCCTAAGGTGGACGCGAAAAAGCCACTCGATGTTGGTAATCCGAGTGACATTGTCGCTCGAATTGGCATGATGTGTGACGTGCTGAGGCTGTCGCTTGAGACTGATTCGAGTCGTTTCATTACGCTGCATATTCCTGGGGCGGGCGGTGTGATTCCGATCGACGGTGTCGAGGAGGGATATCACACGCTCAGCCATCATGGCCAGGACGAGGAGAAGCTTGAGCAATTGGCGCTTGTCGAAGGAGCCATTTTGAGTCGGTGGGGACAATTCCTTCGAGAGCTGGGCCAAGTGGATGACGGTGACGGCAAATTGCTCGATCATACCTCGGTGCTGCTGACCAGCAATCTTGGTAATGCGTCTAACCACGATAATCGAAATATGCCCGTGATTCTGGCGGGCGGGCGGTACCGACATGCCGGTCACCTTGCGTTTGACCGCCGCAACAACGCCCCGCTACCGAATCTGTATGTCTCGATCCTGCAACAACTTGGGTTGGAAGTCGACCAGTTTGCGTCCAGCACTGGCACCCTCTCGGGGCTGGAGATTGCCACCTAGAATCGTCCCCAGAAATCTGTCGAGAAGGCCTGTTCGGGACAGTAGGGTGTCGCTACACTACGCGGCTCGATTTAGCCAGAAAACGCTTGTTTGAACTTAGTGAGATTGATTTATGTACGCCATCATCGTCGACGGCGGTCGCCAATATCGTGTTGAGCCCGGCATGGAAGTCGACGTCGACTACCGAGATATCGCGTCGGGCGAGAGCATTACCTTCGAACGCGTACTCGCGATCAGTGGCAATGAAGGCTTGATGCTTGGTGCACCGACTCTTGCTGGAGCTCGCGTTACGGCATCGGTTCTTGGTCCAAAGCAGGACAAGAAGATTTACGTCCAGCATTTCCGACGCCGAAAGCATGCCAAGCGTCGTATTGGGCACCGCCAATTGCACACTCGCGTACGTATCGAAGCGATCGCCGCAAGCTAAGCTAGTCTTCGGGGCGTCATGCACTTTGTTTGACGCATCAGCCCTCAGTCCCGGGGACCCTTTATGCCTTCATCCAGACTTTCTGACTATGAGATCGGACCCGTGCTGGGTGTAGGTACGGTCGGAACGATTTATCTTGCCACCGAGATTTCTACTGGCGAACGTGTCGCGATCAAGAAGCTTCATCCTGGTGTCAGCCAGGATGAGTTGATCCGCGCGCGTTTCAAACGCGAAATGACCATACTGGAGCGGCTACGACATCCTAATATCGTGGCTTTTTACGGCGGTGGTGAAGACGGTGGGCTGTTGTATTACGTGATGGAGATGGTTGACGGTGGCACCGTCAAGGACATGCTTCAAGGGTCCGGGCCATTCAGTTGGCAGGTCGTGGTCGATGTTACTCGCCAAATCTGCTCAGCGCTTCAATGCGCCCACAATCACGGCGTGATCCATCGAGACCTCAAGCCGGGGAATCTGTTTCTTACTCAGGAAGCGCAAGTCAAGTTGGGTGACTTTGGCATTGCGAGGGACGTGACGAGTAGCGACCTCACGACGGAAGGTTTCACCGTGGGGACGCATGCGTATATGTCGCCAGAGCAGATCACGGGTGATGCGATGATTTCTGGCAAAGCAGACTTGTACGCATTGGGCTGTTGCGTCTTTGAAATGCTCAGCGGCCGTAAGCCGTTCCTTGGTGAGAACTTTGCTCAACTTTTTGAGCAGCATTTAAGAGTCCCGCCACCGCACATCAATACGCTTGTTGGCGATTGTCCAGGTGAATTGGACGAAATTGTTTGTCAATTGCTTGCAAAGCGACCTGAAGACCGCCCGTTTAATGCTCGGCAGGTGCAGGGTGTGATGTGTGAGATTGGCGAAAAGTATGGTCTCGGCGAGGCGGAGAATAGCCACGGAACATCCAAAGACGTGGCGGCGGAAAAGGTAACGGAGAAGGGGCGGCAAATGCTCAGTCGGCAGATCAAGGTGCGTTTGGGGGGCAACGAGCGAGCCGAAGTCAGTTGGAGTAAGGTGGCGGTTCTGATGGGGGTGATTCTCGGTATTACGGCGATTGTGATGTTGATGGGCCGATCTTAGGCAAAGTCCAATAGAAGTAGAAAACTTTGGGCGAAACTTCACGGTAGGCCCTGATCAAAGAACCGTTAATTGTTATCCTTTGTTCGTCCAATTAAGCGGGGTTAGCGGCTTTCTTTGGCTAGCAGTTCCCTTCGCTATCACGCTCTCGAATCCGTTGGTCAAATATCCTTGGCCTTCGGCAACCCTCACTCAGCCCCAGACGCACCACTTGCTGCCTCAAGGTATGCAAGCGTAAAGCCAAAAGTGGCTATCTCAGGAAACCATTGCATGCACAAATTACTTCGACCCTTCGGCGGGACACTCCTCGTCGTGTTCACGTTGTTGGCAACTCAAATCATGGCTCAAGAAACTGCGCCCGCTGCTGCGGGTGAATCGACTGAGACGTCGATCGGATATTTCCTTGGATTCTCCGTCGGTCAGCAAATGGCTCAGCAGGGTTTCCAAAAAGGCGATTTTGATGTTGTCGCTTTGGGCAAGGGCGTGAACGACGCACTTGCTGGTGGCGAACCCAATCTAACGGATGCACAGCTAGCCGAAATCAGTGGCAAGATCGAAACCATCTTGCGTGCTCGCCAAGAAACGCAAGCGGAAGAAGCCAAGAAGGCCGGTATTTTGAATAAAGAGAAGAGCGATCTGTACATGAAACAGAACGCCAAGAAGGAAGGGATCAAGTCGCTCGAAGGCGGCGTGCAGTACCAGGTCCTCACCGCTGGTGACGGTGGTTCTCCAAGTGCCGCTGATACCGTGAAAGTTCATTACACGGGGCGTCTGACGAGCGGCAAAGTTTTCGACAGTTCAGTTGAGCGTGGTGAGCCAACCTCGTTCCGCGTCGGCCAGGTCATCAAAGGCTGGCAAGACGCTTTGCAGAAAATGAAAGTTGGTGACAAGTGGATGCTCTACATTCCACCCGACTTGGCGTATGGTGAGCGCGGTGTTCCTGGGCCTCCAGGTAGTGAACCGACAATCGGCCCCAATGAAGTTCTGGTATTCGAAGTTGAGTTGCTCGAGATTTTGTAATTCGACCCCTTTCGTCCGGTATTCGGCACGCCCGCGATGCATTCGAGCACCGGGCGTTTTTTTTGCGCTCTTATCGATCGATTGTTTTTGTCTGTTGTGCGAGCTCTTTCTTTACCTTTCCTCCTTTTTGGATTCGGCTACGATGAAATTAAAGCAGCTTTTCTGGGGCATTTCGGTCGCGTGTCTTTCTGTCTTGCTCGACACGCATTTTGTATCGGCGCAAAGCTCGTCGACGATCAATCTTGCGGAGCCACCGGCGTCACTGAACACATCTCCGATGCCGGTCGGTGTTGAGAATGCATACCCGAACTTGAGGGTTTCGCGTCCGATTGTGTTGACCGGCGCCGGTGATGCCAGCGGCCGTTTGTTCATCGCGAGCCAAACCGGTGAAATCTACTTCATCAAAGAGTCTGATCGCGAAGTCGACGAAGCGACGTTGTTCATGAATTTGCAGGACGCGGTTGATTACAAAGATCGCGAAAACGAAGAAGGCTTACTCGGACTCGCGTTCCATCCACGATTCAGCGAGAACGGAAAGTTTTATGTCTATTACTCAACCATCGAGCGACCACACGTTTCGATCGTGAGTCAGTTCACCACGAAACCAGGTAGTCCCGATGTCGGTGACCCAACCAGCGAAGTGGAGTTAATGGAGATACAGCAACCGTTTTGGAATCACAACGGTGGCACGCTCGCGTTTGGTCCCGACGGATATCTTTACATTGCTCTCGGCGATGGTGGAAAAGGCAACGATCCGCTTCAAAGCGGCCAAGACACTAGCAAATTGCTGGGATCGATCTTGCGTATCGATGTCAACAACAAGGCTGACGACAAGAACTATGCAATTCCTGCCGATAATCCACTCGTTGGAAAATCGAATGTATGGCCAGAGATTTACGCCTGGGGCGTCCGAAATATTTGGCGAATGGCATTTGATCCCAAAACCGGTGACCTGTGGGCGGGTGATGTCGGCCAAAACGATTGGGAAGAAATCAATCTCATAGTCAAAGGTGGCAATTATGGATGGAGTCTTCGCGAGGCCGCTCATAGCTTCACCCTCGATGGCAATAAGGGATCTGGGCCGCGACCGGACTTGATTGACCCGCTTGTCGAGTATCCGCACACCGATGATTGGGGAAAATCGATTACGGGTGGTGCGGTGTATCGCGGGCCCGCCACGCCCATTCTCGATGGGTATTATCTCTATGGTGATTACATCACGGGACGGTTGTGGGCGCTTCGGTATGACGCCGCCCAGAAAGCCGTTACCGAGAATCGACCGATTGCTTGGAACCAGCTTGCGATCTTCACCTTCGGTCAAACTGATTCAGGCGAAGTCCTCATGAGCACCATGATGAGTGGTGGGCAAATTTTTAGGTTCGTTGCCAAGTAATTCGTCGCAGCGCAAATTCGCTTCACCACGATCTGCTTTGAGAGATCGCATTTTCGCCTGCAGCGAATCGAGCAGTCGTTGCAGGCATTGCGGTTGACGAAATATCTCAGTGGTTTCTTGCTGATGACAAGCAGAGATTTGCCAGAAGCGAGGAACTTGATATTAAACGAGTGGGAGTGCTAGTGGTCGACGGTCAGTTCATGAATTCTTACGTGTGGATACATCATGAGAAACTTCGTTTGGAAAGCGGCTGTTTCAGGTTTGTTGTTGCTGTTTGCAGCGGAGGCAATGGCCGAATCGCCCAAGAATAAAGCGTCGATCGTTTGGGTCAACGAACAGCCTACGAATCTGACAGCTTTGCCGCCCGGAACTTCGCATCGCACGTTTGTTAGCAAGCGAGTTGGCAAAGAGGTTGGGTACTGTGTGTATCTGCCACCTCACTACAAACAGAATGCGGCGATTCGGTTTCCAGTGATTTACAACTTGCACGGGAACGGTGGCAATGAATTCACGTCGATCGATAGCATAGCGCTATTGCATTCGCAAATTGTCTCTGGGAAGACACCGCCGATGATCATGGTGTTGCCCAATGGCGGTCACAGCACGTTCTACAAGAATAGTGCCGACGGACAGTTTCCGATGGAGTCGATATTCATGGAGGAGCTTATACCGCACATCGATTCAGAGTTTCGGACGATTGCCGGTCGCGAGGGGCGATGCATCGAAGGCTTCTCCATGGGCGGGCGAGGCTCGGCACGATTGGCGATGAAGTATCCTGAGATGTTTTGCTCGTTGTTCTGCCAAGCGGGTAACGTACCTCGACTATTGGAGGCCTTTGATGGCCTGAGTGAGGCTGAGCGAGCAACGTCTTTGCTCGGCCCTGATCGTGAGGCCTGGGCGGCTGACGATGTGTATGTGGTGACGTCCAAGAACTTGCAACGCATCAAAGCCAACGTTCGCATCCAAATTGCTTGCGGCACGAAAGACGATGGTCACCTGAAAACGGTCCGCGATTTCCATCAACATTTACTGGAACTGGGGGTGGACCACACCTATATCGAGCTGGAAGATCTCGGCCACAAGCGTGCTGAAATGATGGCCCGACTGGGTGATATCTGGTTCGATTACCACGTCGAGTCGCTGCGGCGAGTTGGAGCATGGGATCGAAATTTGACAGGACGCATCGCCCCATGATCTTGTCCCGTGATTTAGCCCCGTGACCTGGACGGGCAAAGCGGAGTATCATTCAAGGTTGCGTGTCATTCGCTCAGCGAGTTGTTCCTAGCGAAAGTCGACATGCAGTCTTGATGTTCAATGATGTCGATGAATACTTCAGCTAATTCCATCACCGTTGCGGCGCTCTATCGTTTTGTTCGCTTGGACGATTTCGAAACGCTGCAGCAACCATTGGTTGCTTTGATGCGTTGTTCGGACGTGCGAGGAACCTTGTTGCTTGCACACGAAGGCATCAACGGTACGATTGCCGGACCGCGAGAGGGTGTCGACCGCGTGCTATCGCATTTGAGTGCGGACCCCAGACTCTCGCCTCTCGAAGTCAAGTTTTCTTATTGTGATGAGCCGCCGTTTAAACGCTCGCGAGTTCGACTGAAGAAAGAGATTGTCACGTTAGGTGTGGAAGGCATCGATCCGAACGATTCCGTCGGCACGTATGTGGATCCAGAAGATTGGAATGAATTGATTTCCGATCCTGATGTGATTGTGGTTGATACGCGAAATGACTATGAAGTCGCGATTGGTGTGTTTGATGGAGCCATCAATCCCAACACCGAAACGTTTCGCGAGTTTCCGAAGTTCGTCGACGAGCACTTGGACCCCACCGTTCATACAAAAGTTGCCATGTATTGCACTGGCGGAATTCGGTGCGAGAAGTCAACCTCGCTATTGAAGCAACGTGGATTCAAAGAGGTGTACCATTTGCGCGGCGGCATTTTGAAGTACTTGGAAAAGATTCCCGAGGAGCAATCCAAGTGGTCCGGTGAGTGTTTCGTGTTCGATGAACGGGTTTCGGTCTCGCACGGTCTAGCGGTCGGCGATCGAGTGTTGTGCTTTGGTTGCGGCTGGCCGGTGTCGTCCGATGAGCAAACGCATCAAGACTATGTTGCCGGTGTTCATTGTCCGCGGTGTGTGAACGTATTGACCGACGACCAGAAGCGACGTTTTGCCGAACGCCATCGGCAAATGGAACAAGCGAAACAATCGCTATAGTTCATTGAGCGTGATTCCGCTCGATACACACATCCCCACTTTCGCATTCCGTAACAAGGTTTTATTGTGCCATCCGATCCGAATCCGATTCTTGAGTTGATGCTTGGTTTTCGTCGTTCCAAAACGATGTTTGGCGCTGTGGAGTTGGGGGTGTTCGATGCGTTGGAAGGTTCCGCTCGATCGAGTGATGAGTTGGCGCGTGAGTTAAATTGTGATTCGGCGGC
>JBGSNA010000136.1:0-4320 GCA_041739875.1 Pirellulaceae bacterium | reverse complement strand
GAGCCTTGTTGTATGCCTTAAAGGCATTGGAGGCGGCAGGGCATGAATCGTACGACGAACTCCAAACACGGTTAGCAAAGCTTCCCGACCACCTTCGAGAACCCGTCGAATCAGGTGTAGCGGTTCGCTTGTCCAAGCTTGGAATCAAGGCAACCATTGCACGGTCAGACCACCAACCCACACCGACAGATGTAGAATGCGGAGGATGAACGAGCAACAGCAACAGCTTTACGGCCATCTGTTTATCACGGAGCCAACGCAGGCGGCCAAAGAGAGGTTCATTCGCAACTGCGAGCAGTTCGTTCTTGATTACGGGTGGTGGTACGATCCTGCGCCGTCGCCGGATGGCATCAAGATTGGCACACCACGGCAGTGCCACAAGAACGCACACGACGTCGCGATGGAGCACGACGGGCTAATCTACTGTGAGCGCTTTGCACTTTTCAAGAATGGCGGAACACCAACTCTCCATGCGTGGGTCACTGACGGTGAAGGAAGAGCATTTGACAAGACATGGAAAAGATCGGGCGTTGCCTACGCCGGTGTCCCGTTCAAGGGACTGTTCGTAACGATGACCAACTTGAAAAACCGCGCAACGATCAGCCTTATCGATGACTGGCAAAACGACTACCCATTGCGTGGAGAACTCGGAGAACGGCCCGACGAGTGGTACGAGGAATCCCGAAAGGGAACGGCAAAGCTGTGATGACCTTCACGACCCATGCCCGCTTCGAATTGTCCGTGACGGTCTCAAAAACTGATCCGCAGTGAGAGGAACCAACAAAACGCTTTGGATGCGTCATGACGGTTTGACCTAAGAGGGGATTTGGTCGCCGGTTGCCTGGAACGGTGTTAGGCGAAGCGATGGAGCCTCGAGGGGGCTTCGCCAATGTCTGGGCTGGTAGTCAATGAGAAAAATCAGCGACGATGACACCAGTCATTCTCACGAACGTTAAGGCGGACTATGAAGGTTTTGTTACGATGAAGAACACACACTCGACCTTCAACATCGCCAGAGGACACACAGTGAGAATAGCATTCACGATTGCGATTTTTTTCCTGATGGCAGCGTCTGGACTGCGAGCTGACTACGACCCGCTGGTTACAGCCAATGTGAAAGTTGAACAGACCGACTTGGCGATCAAGGACGCGAAGCGTTCTCGCGAGATTCCGATCCGTGTCTATCTTCCTGCGAACAAGACGTCCGCGCCGGTAGTGCTCTTTAGCCATGGACTCGGCGGCAACCGCGAAGGTTCCGCGTTTCTCGGTAAGCATTGGGCACTGCGCGGCTATGTCGCGGTCTTCGTGCAACATCCTGGAAGTGATGACAGTGTTTGGAAAGACCTGCCAGTCGCCCAACGCATGGCGGCGTTGAAGAAGGCGGCCGGGCTGAAGGATTTCCTGTTCCGTGTGCAGGATGTGCCAGTGGTTCTGGATCAACTTGAAGTTTGGAACAAGGACACCGCACACGCGTTCGCGGGACGGTTCGATTTGCACCGTATCGGCATGTCAGGACACTCCTTCGGCGCGATAACTACTCAGGCGGTCAGCGGTCAGACGTTTCCGCTGGGTAAGAGCTTCACGGATGAACGCATTAAAGCGGCAGTGATCATGAGCCCAAGTGGCCCCGCGAACGGCAACACGAAACAGGCGTTCGGCAGTGTGAAGATTCCTTGGATGCTCCTAACCGGTACGAAAGACTCCAACCCGATCAGCGGCGCCGATGCGAAGACTCGGCTCATCGTCTTCCCCGATGTTTCGCCCGGCTCGAAGTACCAACTGGTGCTCGACAAGGCTGAACACTCGGCTTTTGGCGATCGCGCTTTGCCCGGCGAGACCGAACGGCGGAATCCGAATCATCACCGAGCGATACTCGCAGTCACGACTGCCTTCTGGGACGCCTATCTCCGCAAGGATGAAGAGGCCCGATTGTGGCTCGACGGCGCCGCCGTGCAGGGCGTTCTCGAAAAGGGAGACCAATGGCAGAAGAAATGACGCGGACCTAACAGCAATCTCCAAAAATCAGTCCTGATTCGCATTTTTTTCCATAGCGAACACCGTAGGCAATTTTTCGACAACTTCGGCTGCCGATTGAGTTTCTGAGTGGAGACATCCGCCCCGTGGGAATGCTGTTATCATTTGTCCGTCGGTATAGCTTGATACGCCGGTGCGTTAAGTCGCCAAGTGATTCCACATGCTGGAATCTCATTGACGCTGTACACGCCGCGCGATCATGTGACACCGTTTCCCAACTCTTTGCGCGAGAGAGGCACCAATGTCGAATCATTTCTCAATACTTTTCGTATCGTTGCTTGTCTTTCTGTCTGAGCACGCCATTGGCCAGTCGAACGTGGGCGCCGACGGTCATTCAAGCGTCGAAGCATCTCTGCTGCTCGAAACGCCATCTCCTGTGCCGGAGCAATTGCGAGAGCTGTTCGATCGAATGGAAGCAGCCAATCGTCGGTCACAAGATGTCTTTCGGCAGTTGTCGGTCGAGCAAATGAACTTCAAGCCGTCAGATGGCACTCACACTCCGCGCTGGAACGCCGAACACATGGCCGGTCGGCAGTTGCTATTCTTCTCGCAGATTTACCACGCACTTGATTCTAGTATTCCAGTCGTTGACCAGAATCCGCAGCAAATGCCCGCGGACTACGAAGCTCGCAATCTTGGTTGGAGCGGTAAGGATGAAGCACGGGCGATGCAGAGAGTGGATGACTTCTGTCGTCGCTACGCCTACTTGCTTAAAGACATTCAGGTGGACGAAAAGCCACCAGCAAGTTCCTGGCGTTCGCTTGGAGCACTATTGCTGCAAATGGAGAAGCACTATGACGAACACACCGCTAATGTCAAGAAAAAATTTCAGCTGCCGGATTGGCCAAAAGAATAGTTGAGGCACCGCCGGAAACAGCCGTGAATCAACACCGGGAGAATCTGCTTTTTCGAGAAAGTTTTCGCTTTCACCCAAGCAAACCGATGTGTCGAATTCGAGCCGCGAATGTTTGCAGCGGTGAGGAACACCGACGCCCGAAGTGTTGATTCCAAACTCAAAGAAGTCGTTGCAACGTCGGTTCCGCAGGTGATTGCATCTCCGATACTTTTGACGCTAGTTTCGAACCCTTGGCGTCTGCCGTCGGTACCCAACCATAGTTTCGCCTGTTGTGGATCACAGAACGCGAATCATTCAAAGAGAAGTAGGCACAAGCTTAATCGTCCAGGTCCCAGACTCCGTTCCGCAAGTCGGGCTTGGTTGGTTTTCACGCTCCACATTCAATTCCCTGTGAGCACGCCGAAGCGTATACGTCGGTGGCGATCTGCTGGCACTATCACCGGGTAGCCATGACCCAAGTGCGTTACATTGTTTGGCTGTGACTGGCCACTGTGTTGCAACTGAGCATCACGGCGATGAATTGGCGTAGGCCATGATTCGACTTGGCCTCTGCTGCCTGTTTTGACGGCAGTCATCTTGGCTTTCACTGCTGCCGGACATACCGTTAAACCAAATGTGGACAATTTTTTGAAGTCCAGCCCCGCTCTTGCCGGGGGGATCGTCCGTGAAATAAGCCGACGTGACCGCTCCCGCAAGAGTATTCGGCTACGTCGGTTTTTTTGTTCGACGTGACACCTTCACCGCACAAGTGGATGAAGGATTCTAAGGCGGTAGTTGACTACGAGAGCAAGTGCAAAATGCCAGAACCGAGACCTGAAGATGCCTTGCTTTTCCGACCGGAATGGAGCCGTGTCATGCTCGCCAGCGTTGGCGATGCGGTGATTACCACGGACACCGAAGGGCGGGTCACGTTTCTGAACCCGGTCGCTCAATCTTTGACTGGCTGGACGCAGGATGAGGCAGCGGGCGTTTCAGTGGAGACGGTGTTCAAAATCGTCCATCCAGAGACTCGAATGATAGTTGAGAGTCCCACCGTCCGAGCCTTGAGGGAGGGCGTGAATGTCGGCCTGCCGAATCGCACACTGCTGATCGCTAAGGATGGCACCGAACTGCCCATTGGGCCGATTGATGACAGTGCTGCTCCCTTTCGGAATGGCAATGGCGAACTTGTTGGTGTCGTGCTGGTGTTTAGAGACACTACCGAACTCTGCCGCCAAGAGCGAGCAGTGCAAGCCGCTCTCACTTACGCAGACAACATCATTGCGACCTTGCGAGAACCGTTTGTAGTCCTCGATACGAACCTGCGGGTCAAGTCGGCCAACCGCTCTTTTTATGAGAACTTCCACGTCACGTCGGAAGAGACACAAGGCCGTTTCATCTACGACTTGGGCAACGGCCAGTGGAACATTCCTCGACTGCGGACGCTATTG
>JBGSNA010000098.1:0-2631 GCA_041739875.1 Pirellulaceae bacterium | reverse complement strand
AACGGTTCCAATCACCTCGCCCGAGCCGCGGACATGGCAATTTAAAAGGATAGTCGAGGGCTGGGGTGCATTGGATGGTTCGTAGCCTTCGCTACGTTGACGGCCGGATCAACCATGCAGTTCGAACCAGAGTGTACCGATAGTGATTCGACCGAGCAAGAAAATTGCGAGGAGTTTGGCCAAGCAAGCGACCGCGCACCAGTCCGGCGACATCATGTGTTGAACATGGCATCGAGTGACCGTGGAACTCTTATAAGAAGCGTCGATTCAGGACCGAGCAAACGACCGGTGAAATCAGACCGAGCAAATGACAGGCGCCGGACGTTCGACCGAGCAAGTGACCGGCGACATCGACCGCGCACGAATCGCGTTGGAATTGGGCGACGAACGGCACCGTTCACCGGGCCGCGGCCTTGTTGTTCTACACATCTTGGACCTTTTCCGATATTCTGACGCATAGCCGTTGAAGCGGTCAAGTTCGTTTGTTTCGGCCGAGCGCGGTTGGCTTGGCTTGCAGGTTCAAGGAGGAACGTCGGATGGTTGGTCAGTGGGTCATGGATGAAATGCAGTCAGTCGATCTTCGAGACAAGCGACTTGAAAGGCGCCTGATTCAATTGCTTGATACGCTCTCTAAGGCGTCCACGGCAAGTATTCCAGCAGCGTGTCATGATCATGCTGAGATGACCGCAGCCTATCGTTTCTTTGATAATGATAAGGTTGACTTCGAGAACGTCCTCCAACCCCATATCGATGCGAGCTATCAACGGGTCGCCAGCCAAAACGTCGCTCTATTGGTTCAAGATACGACTGAACTGGATTTGACGCGACCTGATTCACAGGTCGTCGGCGCCGGACCTCTCAATCATGCCAATAAGCAAGGAGCGTTGTTGCACTTGCTTCATGCTTTCACCCCTGACGGCACACCACTTGGGACGCTTTCGGCAGAAGCATGGACCAGAGAACCCAAAGAACAGAATCCGAAAGCCAAACGCGGCTCTAGCGAGAAACGAGTCCAGATCGCTCGTAAGCCGTTTGAAGAAAAAGAGACCGTACGCTGGCTGCAGACTGCAGAACATTGTCAGGAGATCAAAGAACATTGTCAGCAAACGCAGTTGGTCATGCTGGCTGACCGTGAATGTGACATCACCGAAGTGATCGACTACTGTACCGGGCAACAAAGTTTTGATTGGATCATTCGCTCGGATGTCGACCGAGTGCTCAATAAAGCCCGCAAACAAGACGCTTCGATCAAGGTGCAAGATCAACTTGGCAGTACCAAAGCGTTGTATCGTCAGCAGCTTTCGATCCGAAGCCGCGAGCAATGGGGCAGTGCATCCTTGAAACAACGTCCAGGTAAAGCCGATCGCGATGCAAGACGAGTGAATGTTTCGGTGCATGCTGGCCAAGTCACGTTGAATGATCCGCGTGTTGGCCATCGTGATGGAGTCAGGGTAGGTGCGGTGTTGGTCCAAGAGATCGATCCGCCTGAGGGTGTTCAACCGGTGCATTGGCTATTGCTGACGAGTCTTCCAATCCAGACTCGCGAGCAAGTCACGCTGGTGATTGCATACTATTTAATGCGGTGGATGATTGAGTTGCTATTCAAAGTGCTCAAGAGTGGCTGCAAGATCGAGTCACGTCGGTTCGAGCACATCGATCGTTTTCTTCCATCGCTTGGACTTTACCTGATTATTGCATGGCGAAGTTTCTATGTATGCCGCATCAGCCGCACCCACAGCGAAGAAGGTTGTGATCAAGTCTATAGCGAAGCAGAATGGAAGAGCGTATGGCAGATGGTCAAAAGAACCAAACCGCCGCGTGAGGCTCCAGGTCTGATGGAGATGACAAAGTTGATAGCTCAACTGGGCGGCTACGTGGACCGAAAGAGCTCCGGCCCGCCGGGCCCTCAATCCTTATGGCTTGGTCTACAAGTGATGCACATCATGGCCACCTGCTGGCTATCCTTCGGCCCCGGAGCATCTTAAAGATGTGTAGAACAACGAGGGTACGCGCAAGCGATTTTCTATCTCGAAACAGCCTGGCTGGCGTACTCCCGTGCACGCGACTATTACCCCACAGTGTCATACAGCCTCGAGCGTCTCAAAGTCTTCGCCCGTCGAATCCGGCAAATCCAGTCGTAACGGACTCCGGTCAATGACGCGAATAGATCAATTGCAACATCGAAGATATGATCAACTTCGTCGCCGTCCGCAACTCGCGTGAAATTTTTGTTCGTCGTTCGCACTTAGCGCAATCCAGCAAGTTGGCTCGCGATTACAGATCTAAAAGTGCTCACATCCCGATCGTAGAACTCACCTTTTGCATATACGATTTCGCCATTTGGCGAAACGATGATCGTTCGTGGTATCGACGCTTGCGGCTTCGCGAACAGTGCAAATATCTCTCCTGACTCGTCGGGTGCGAAAGGAAGCGACATTTCATTCTTCGCGCGAAATCGTTTCACGGAGTCCAAAGTTTCTTCAAGTCCAATTATCAGCACTCGTAATTTTCCGGACTCAAGATTGTCTTCCCATATCTCCTCAATATGAGGCAATTCCTTACGGCATGGACCGCACCAGGTGGCGAAAAAATTGATCAACAGCACCTGCCCTTTTAATTCGGAGGCCGAAA
>JBGSNA010000094.1:0-4409 GCA_041739875.1 Pirellulaceae bacterium | reverse complement strand
TGCTTTGCGGCGAATTATCCCGCGGGTGAATTTGTCGTTAGCGATATCGAAAGATAGTGACATGGGTGCCATTCCTTGGTCGGCACACCAACACTGCATCCGAGCGACAGACCGTCCCGAAGGGCTCTGGAAGCGGCGCTGATCTGCTGCGGCAAGGTGAAGTTGTCGAAGCGTCGTTGGCCTGTCGCCTGTGACTGACGACATGTCGCTGGGAAGCCAAAGAATTTCGGAAGTTTCTGCTCAGGAACCGTTTCGAGCAGCAAATTCACGGGCTTCGTGAAAAGAGAGTTTTCGGAATTGAGCGACTTGATTTAGCGACATGTCGCTGCGACAACACTTCGTCAGGGCTCTGGGTCGAGGGCAAAGAGCGTTTGCCAGCCGCAACGATCGGGCATCCATCGAATCGGATCGTCGGCTATTCCAAAGAAGTCGCAAAGTGTTTCACTGAGCCGTTCCTTGCGTTTTTGATTCTGGCGACTCGCTCCAGGGGAATTCCAGGTCATTGTGCCATAGCACTTTGCGAACGATCGCAGCAATTCCCATTGAACGTTCGATCGCTTATTGCCTGCACGTGCAAACCCCATTTCGATGAAGTGGTAGCGCCCAACCACGCCAGCCGCTGTGATGGAAACCGTGTCGATATCCAGAAACCGGATGTTGATCGCCGACCAAGTGCAGTTCGGTGGGGTTGGAAATCCCAACTTGGCAACCTTGGCCGGTTGCTTTGGCAGGTACAACTGCTGGAAAGAATCGATACGCTCGAGAGCTGGCTGAGTAAACGCAACGGCACCTTGATCAGACGGCTGAGTTACTTCAGACAAAGACAGCAGCAGCCCACGCCGCTCACCCAACAGGCGGCCGCAGAGCGGATCAACAGGTTTTGTTCGCAGACGCAGAAGTACAAATGGTTGATCTGTCTGGTCGCTTATGCGAGTCAACGTATCGATCAATGGCCCGCCCCCAACAAAGAGCGGGAACGCAAAGCCCATTTGTGGCTGCGAAGTCGCCCAATGCCAAGCTGGCTTGATGCTGCCGGCGGTTGTAGAGCGAAGGAGGTTGGCTTGGCCACACAGTGAATCAGCGACACGTGGCCAATCGATGCCAAAAACCGTGACTTCAGCACGGTCGATCACACTGCAACGATTAGAGCTCTCATCGAACGTGAGATACCGATAGGGCTCATCCTCAACGACGCGAAGCCATTGGTTCCTGTCTCTTTGACTTGGAACCGCACTGGCAATCTCCTTGGTTGGAGCAAGCCAGCGGGTTGCATTTTCGAAATCAGCACCTAGTAGGATTTTCCAATGAGCTCGGGACGTTCGTTGCTCAGGCACCGAGGCCGCTGCGAGCCATAGACGCTCCACCCAGCTTGAATGGCACAATGATTTTGCCATTGGTAAATCCTCGATCATTCAGAAACAACTCGATAATGTCCGCGTCACCATCCCGGGTATAGACCGCAATATTGGGCGGCTTTATCGCTACGGATCGAGTTCTTCTGCCGTCGATGAACCGCAATTCGATTCTGGCTTCTGCAATGCGAACATCGATATCCAGGCTCTCGTAATACGCGATTCGCTCGTCGAGGATTTCAATCAGGTCAGTACGCCTTGTCGTCACAAGCTCTGGCTTGGCACCAGCGACAAACAGCGTCACCGATGTCAGCGTTGCGGATAACAACTCGGGAATGTTAACAACTGACAAGGCCGCTTCGCTGTTCACTCGAAGCGGCTCAGTCGTCCAAATGTCTCCGGGAGGGAACAGGTTTTCATCGCCGAAAAAAAAGCGACCAAATGATGCTCGATACATCTCTTTCTGAATCGCTGTCGTTGCATTGATCTTCAGTTCACCGGTCATCCGGTTGAACTGGAGAAGGTCATCGTGTAGCGGTTGAAAGCTCAAAATGTCCCGGACTCCATCCACGAGCACATCTTGCAACTGCCAAGGTCGCCCATGGCTTACCGTCAAATCCAACGAGTCTTCGCACAGGTGCATTGCAGCGATCGTTCCGCGGCCACACCGTTTCGACTCGAAGTATGATCCCACAGCGCTTTCAAAAGATACGCGACATAGCTCCAGCGGTTCTTGTAAGCTAGGCACGACATCACTGTTCGCCTGAAAGTACGAATAGGTGCGCCGAGCATTGAGAGTCTGCAGACGATGGATTACTTCGACGTGCTCGCGATGACGCAGGATCGCTTCAACAGCAACATCTGCGGGCATGATTCTCTCATCGCGATGGAAGGCATCCGCCAACTCATCGATCTGATCGAGGAGAGTTTCCATCATCGATTCGCGAGCCAGTTCATTGACCATGTGAACCGCTCGCATCAATTCGGCGGGTGTTTGACCATCGGGAGCTTTCAGGATTTCTCCCAAAAGCTCGAATTGAGAATCCGTCAGTTTGCCTGCGTGAGGCAGCGTCAGCCCTCGCGAAGCGATGTAATCGTAATGGGGCGAGAGAAACTTCAATAACCGATCATGTTGGACGGATTTCAGCACTCGCAAGTTGGTAAATCGTTGGTACTTGGCTGTGGTCATGTGATGCTCGAAAAAAGTTAAACAATCATGTGTTCTTCCATGGAAAAATAGGATTCCAGTGACTCCGACTAACTGGCAACGTGCCCATTGAGGAAGGGTCGACGGCGGTTCCACCACCGTGTTCTCCTGGTATTTGCGTCCGTTCGTTTCATCCTTCGCTTTGCTCCTGTCGCCCTCCTGACACTCGACCCTGACCTCAATTTGCAATTGCTAGCATTGCGTTAGGCTGTGACACCTTTGGTCAACATCGCCCAAATATTTTCCATTTCTTCGGGAGTCGCGTCCTCACAATTGACAGTCAAGAAATTGTCTCGACCTTTGGGCTCTACCTTCACTCGCAACCCTGAATTGGATTCAGGCGAGTAGACCCAATTCTCTGAATCGCAAAGAGAGACCACTTCAGGCAGGCCGAATTCGGGGCATTTCTGCGTGAGTAAGTCATCGATATCGCATCCCAGGAATAAGGCGATGTCGTAGGCCATATCTCGGCCGATCGCACTAAATTCACCGCGCTCGATTTTGCGCCAATCCTCGGCCAGGTCAGATTCCAGGACACAGTCCTCGAGAGTGTATCTGGCGATCTCGCGAAATTTCCGCACTTTGGCCCGATCGAGCTTCGGAACATGGTTGTTTTCAGTGGTTTTGGTCATTTTTACGTCTCCAAAAGTTAGTGGTGAGAACCGAAAAAGAATGCCGCCATCTTCCACAGCGTTTTGACACGTCTGGTCACGGCCGGCCGAAAAACTGAAAAAACTTTCTTTCGCGTCTTTTCGAGAGCGGACTTCGCCAGTCGCGGCTTGGGCTGAGTAGTTCAGGGGTAGAGAGCGTTAACTACGCCAGTCCTAAAACCACGCAAACCGTTCGGAGAGCTAGCCCTGATGCGACAACCACATGAAGCTGAGTTAACACAGCAACGCGAATCGATCATCGATATCTTGGCAAAGGGTGTCGTGCGCTACTTAATCGAGAATCGATCAACAGACACCCCGCTAAACTCTCCAGATTCTCCCAAGGACGGCTTGAGTTCCTCTCGCACTGATCGCTCTCTGTGACCAGCGGTAAACACGCCGCGAGAAACGAACACCAAGACCATTAACCACGGAGAGACGTATGAGCCTCAACATCAAGCAGGAGGTCGCGCGCATGAAGGCCATGCCGACTGCTGCACTTCAAGAACACTTCGAGACGGTTTGTCTCGAGCCACCACGCAGTCGTAATCGCGACTGGATGATCAAGAAGATCGCCTGGCGGTTACAAGCAAATGAACAAGGAGGTTTACCAGAGCGAGTCCGACAACGCGCGTTGGCAATGGCCGACGATGCCGACTTGCGCAAACGCCCACCTCAGTCGTTCACGGAGCAGATTTCGCTTGCGGTTGTGGAGACGACTGTTATCGATGCCGGACGCGATCCTCGACTGCCGCCCGCTGGAGCACAATTGCATAAAACCTATAAGGGCAAGAAACTCGCGGTCTATGTTGGCGACAGCAACTTTGAGTTCAACGGCACCACATACGGCACACTATCAGCCGTAGCGAAAGCGATCTCCGGATCGCACGTCAATGGCTTCTCATTCTTTGGGCTGAAGAGCAAGAAGGAGAGTGCCCAATGATCGACACCAACAGACGCAATAAAGAGATTCGTTGCGCGATCTACACTCGTAAGTCCACGACAGAGGGCTTGGAGCAAGAGTTCAATTCGCTCGATGCCCAGCGCGAATCGTGCTCATCGTACATTGACAGCCAACGCCATGAAGGTTGGGTGGAGATCGACAAGCTCTACGACGATGGCGGTTTCACGGGTGGTAATATGGAACGCCCAGCGCTCAAGCGACTGATGGACGACATCAATGCGGGCCTGATCGATTGC
>JBGSNA010000043.1:0-9040 GCA_041739875.1 Pirellulaceae bacterium | reverse complement strand
CCAATCGCGAACCAGAGGTTGCCAGCTTGATCCTTGATCGATCGAGTAGTCGACCTGATAGGCAACTTGCGGTGAGGGTGGGTTCGATGACGCGACATGCGCCGCAGCGTAGAGGGCAACCGCTGGTTCGCCACGCGGTGTCGCGAGTTCAAGCGTCACTCGCGGCGAATCGAATTTACCGGCAACGCGATGCATTTCGGCTTGGGCAATGGTCGGGCCGGCGCTGATGGTCGCACGAGCCGATGACTGAAACTCGACTTGTGAGCCATTGTCCGTCAACCGCGGAATGATTGAGGAATTCGCCTGACAAACGGTTGTGATTAGAAGTTTCGATTGCTCCAAACTCTTCGCACCGCCGGCGAAGCGAAGCCAATACTGTCGATTTCCCTTTGCGTGGTCGGTCAGATCCAGCCGACCTTCGAGAACACCAGCGTCTCGCCAGCTTCGCCCTCGGTCGGTTGATATTGCAACACTCATTTGGGCCTGTCCGGTGATCACCAAACCATTGCGGCAACCGGGCTCATAAATCGCCCATGGTTCATCTGTGGGCGGTGTCGCGGCAATGATGTAGGGGGATTGGAACTCGAACGTCACGTGCTGATCGCTTTCATCGACAATCCCTTCGCGATAATCACCATTGGTAAAGTCTGGTTGCCATTTGTAGACCGCGTTGGCATAGCGAGCCTGACCATCGCGATGTCCCGTGCCGCTGTTCGATCCGTACATTCGCTCGGGTTGGTTAACCCACGTGCGGGAACGCTCGGGACCGGGTATGCCGTCAGTGTTGTAGTTGCGTCCCCAGAAGACAAACGTCGAGCCGTTATCCAGACCCGGTTCGATATAACGTCGTAAAGTTTCATCGCGGCGCAGATGGACCAGCGGCGGAGGTCCAGCGTACCCGGCCAAATACTCCGCGGTGCGATAGGTGTCAAAAGCCGCACCGTCTTCTGGATGCAGTCCACACACGAGCCAACCGTGTTGCTTTGCCGACGAAGTCTGCGTCTTTGTTGACCGCTGTAGGTTTTCTTTGATTTCCGCGATCGAGAGTAATCGCTGGCCTTGTTCATCAAAAATGACCGTCGAGACATCGTGATCCAACAGCGCCCAACGTCCCAGCCCGTACGGACCGCCGGTGAGAAACACTTCGAACGAATTGTGGCCGGTAACTCCGACGACTCGTGCTCGGTTGTGTCCGAGAAGTTGCTCCATCTCAGCCGTCCACTGGGCGTGCGTCGTACCACACAAGCCAAAGCCATGAGCGAATAACCCGGTCCAATAATCTCGCGTGGCAGAGTCTGTATCGTTGCGAAAGTCTTTGTTCCACAGGTCTTCGACGCCCTGCTCGCCGTGCCAGTAGTGAGTGTTTCGCCACAGCCACGCCGCTAATACCCGCTGCTCGTCGCTGGTCGGCCGCACACCGACCACTCGTTCGTATAATGCGGCCTGCGTCTCGGCCAATCGTTCAAACGTCGAGCAGGCCAATTCACCCGGATACCAAGGATGGTCGGTCGCGACTTGCGGATCACCAACACCACCGAATACCTCAGCGACAAATGCGGTTGTGATGAAAACGACCACGAACATTCGGCAAACTATCCATCGGTCTTGGGTCATGGTGGATCAATCCTGGGGTTATTGTTTGGACTCGACGTGTCCTCGTAAGCCGTGACGTCGTTGATGAATAGCGGCCAGTTGCAAGACAATGAGTTCGCCTTGTCATGACCGATGTTCGTCCAAACACAGCGTCACCGATAGTGTAGCGGCAGCGGAGAGGGGTAAGTCAGCACTAAAAACGTAAATAGTGCAGCTCGCCCTGCTCATCGCTTTGAGTCGACGATGCCGATCGAAACGGCATTCACCGGCAAGCCACGTCCACATTTACATCGCATTCGACTAAGCGACTGGGGGACGTGTTCATACCAACCGCCCCATCGCTCGCGTCCTCGGTATGAACCGTGAGACCGTCAACGTCGGTGTGATCGCGAAACGCAAAGACCTCATAGATGCCTCTCTGGTTCAGATGGCACTAGCGGACATGATCACTCATTTTCAGGAAGTCAACGAGCAGATGCGTTCAACTACAATGATGGACTGGTAAATATCATGGTACCGTACGCATGATTCTCCGAGGACTATCCTCAATCGTTGCCGGCTCCAGTCGAAGTCGCATCAACGCCACATAGTCCACATCACCTTTATGCTGACCCATTCCAGATGAAGCTCAATCCTTGCATCCTTTCCGCCGTCTTCGTGTTTGCAGCTTGCCATACACACGCAGAGGAACTTGCCACGGTCCTAGAGACAAAAGTCATTAGTCATCAGCCTGAATATTATCATGGCTGGTCCACCGTCGTGCGTCGCTCCAATGGTGAACTTTGGCTGACGTGGTCTGGTGGTCGTGAGGCTCACGTCTGCCCCTTTGGTCAGGTGCATAGCATGACCTCACGCGATGACGGCAATACATGGAGCTGGCCCCAGGTTCTATTGGACAGTGCCACCGATGATCGCGATTCGGGCGTACTGGAGACGGCCAAAGGTACGTTGCTGGTTACCACTTTTACCTCGCTGGCGTATGAGCCTTTGCTTGAGAAGGCCAAGGGCATGACGCCTGAACAATATGCACGCTGGACCGCGGCACACTCTCGCCTCAGCGATGATGAACGCAAGGCCGAGCTCGGCCAGTGGCTCATCCGTTCTACAGACGGTGGCAGGTCCTGGTCCAACCGTATCCCAACAATGGTCAACAGTCCTCACGGCCCGATCCAATTGCAGGATGGTCGTTTACTCTATGCGGGCAAGCAGCTCTGGACCGAGGAGAAAAGGATCGGAGTCTGTGAATCAAAAGACGATGGGCTCACTTGGCAGTGGCTGGCGGAGATCTCGCCCCGTCCTGGCGATGACGCCAAAGGAAGCTTTCACGAACTGCACGCAGTCGAAGCCGCCGATGGTACCCTCATTGCGCACATCCGAAACCACAATGCTGCAGACAAGGGCTGGACCTTACAGACCGAGTCCGTTGATGGCGGGAGGACTTGGAGCGTGCCTCATGCGGTTTGCTTTGGGCTACCGTCTCACTTGCTTCGGCTTCGCGACAATCGCCTCGTCATGAGCTACGGGCACCGTCGCCCACCGTTTGGAAATCAAGCCCGCATCAGCAGCGACAACGGAAAGACATGGGGAGAGCCCATCATCCTTTCTGGTGACGGCAAAGGCGGTGATCTTGGCTATCCCAGCACCGTAGAGCTTGCCGACGGCACCCTGCTGACGGTCTGGTACGAAACCATGAAAGAGCCCAAGCTCGCTGTGCTACGCCAGGCCAAGTGGAAACTACATTAGTATGGCAGGTCGAATCTGGCCACGGTTTCGTTGGCTGAAGTTCGTTATAAAACCTATGCCCGACTATGGAATACTGTGAAGACACATGATTACGCCAAACGCAATTCGATGGTTCTACTGCACCGTCGTGCTGTCCGTTCCCCTACAGACCGCAGTGGCCGACAACTGGCCGGAATGGCGAGGGTCTCATGGCGATGGCACAAGCGGCGAGAAGGGGTTACCGACGAAGTGGTCCTCCACTGAGAACGTGGCCTGGATGGTCGTCTTACCGGAACCAGGAAATTCGACTCCGGTTGTCTGGGATGATCGAGTTTTCGTAACTCAGCCGTTGACCGCTCAGAATCGGCGCCTGCTGATGTGCTTTCATCGGGAAGATGGTCGCTTACTCTGGCAAGCCGGAACCGACTGGAAAGAGCCCGATCCAACGCATGCAACCAATCCCCAATGTTCGTCATCGCCAGTAACCGACGGAGAACGAGTGATTGCTTGGTTCGGATCAGCGGGTTTGTTTTGCTACGACCTTGAGGGCCGCGAGCTCTGGAAACGCGATCTCGGGATCCAGAAACACATTTGGGGTTATGGATCTTCGCCTGTGATTCATGGTGACTTGTGTTACCTCAATTTTGGTCCTGGTGAGCGTTCCTTTCTGATTGCCGTGAACAAGAAAACCGGTGCGACGGTCTGGCAGCACGACGAGCCGATCAATCCACAAGGAACAAGCGAAGCAAAGTTCTCCGGAGTGGATTATTACGGCTCCTGGAGCACTCCTGTACTGCGACGAATTGGCTCGCAAGATCATCTCATTCTCAGTTTTCCTTTTCGCGTGTGTGGCCTGAACCCATTGACCGGCCAAGAACTCTGGACCAGTTCGGGCATTAACGCCCTGGTATACACGTCAACTCTGGTCGACGACGACATTGTGGTCGCGATGGGCGGTTACAGCGGGATGTCACTAGGAATTCAGATCAACGGCGCCGGCGGTATCACAGAAACAAGTCGGCTCTGGCAACATCCGAAGACCAAGCAACGGATTGGGTCAGGCGTGATACACGATGGCTATCTGTTTATCCATAACGACCCTGGAATCGCGGAGTGCTTTCAGCTGAAGACCGGGAAGAAGGTCTGGGAAGAGCGGCTTTCCGGAGTAGGTACTAAAGGAACGAACTGGTCTTCCGTGATGCTCGCGGATGGAAACTGCTACACCATGACACAGGGTGGCGAGTGCTTTGTCTTTCGAGGCAGCCCACAGTTTGAAATGGTATCAACGAATTCCGTCGGAGAACCATCAAACTCCTCCGTAGCTGCAAGCAACGGGCAACTGTTCTTGCGTACGCACCAGCGTTTATGGTGTATCGGAGCACGTTGAGTTGGGTAACGAGGTGCGATGGACGAGGCACCGAAGAACAGTTGTATTGGCAACGACCAACAACATCAAGTTTTCAATGATCGAAACCATTCGCCCGTGGTGTGTTCAATGACGTCATCGGAACCGACACCCGAAATGATCGCGTTTTGCGAACGCAGGACTGGCGAGCACATCGACCGAGTTCGTCGCTGCCTTGCCATCATGGCGGTCGCGACGAAACACTCGGCTGAGTTGAACGAACATGCATTGGTTCACGACGCATCCAAGTTCGGCCCCGAAGAACGCGTTCCGTATATTTGGCTCACTGAATTCCATCGCTGTCGACGTACTGGTGAGTCGTTTGTGTATCCGGAGGGAATGGATGATCGAGTCCGTGATGCGATCGCCCACCACATGAGCGTGAATCGCCACCATCCTGAATTCCATGCTGACCCGAACGACATGACTGATGTTGACCTCATCGAGATGGTTTGCGACTGGACCGCCATGTCCCAGGAGTTTGACCAGAACGGCGGCAGCGCTCGCGGATGGGCCGACAAGACAATTGGCAATCGCGTTCACTTCAACGCGGCCAAACGTCGGTTCGTCTACGTCATGATCGAGCTACTTGATTCCAAGCTCGGCGTGAACGCTTAGCGACGTCCGATTGAGCGGATGGGCTGAGGGGCCTGGTTGTAGGAAACCTGTACGCCTCGCCAGCACATGAACTACGACCGACTTTAATGGCATCGAATTAGTGCTTTCGCAGTGCCCCGTAAGCCCGATCGAAACGGAAGGCAACGACCGCGATCGAGACACACTTGACGACGCTGACAGTGACAGCCAGCGGCCACCGTTGGCATATACCCCAGACAACAACACATCCTGTGAAAAGCAACGAAGTCCACTTCAGGAGGTTCACGCTTTGCGACGAAACTCACCAAGCCACTGAGCCAACTCCTTCAAGTCGGCCTGGTCCATTCGGGACACAAGCTCCTGTCGGTGAATATCATGCACGGCGAGGATGTGGTCTTCATGAAAGACGATTTTGTCGCCCTGCTTGACCCCATGCAGTCGGGCTTCCACAAGCGTATTGTCCACCACGCCATAGAAAAGCCTTCCCGACCTTTCCTCAACCTGCACCCAGAAATCCTCGCCCCAGCCTCGGGATGGAGCTCTCTGCTGCGGCAGGGGCAACAATGTTGCCGGGTGATCGTGACGCAGGATTGGCTTCGTAAGTTCGCCGTTGCATGTTGGGCAGGAGCATTTCTCGGGCGTGTCTTCGTGGACGGAAAACCTCGGTGAGTCGATCCTGAGTTCGACGAATTGGCCCGGACTGACATGCCGTTTGATGACGTCAGGTGGGATGTGGAAATGCTCCGGGTTCTCGGTGTGCATCACGACCCCGTTCACCAACTGGTACTCGTTGGCGAAGTGCTGATCGTCGAATTGTTGCTCGAGTCGCCGTGACAAAAGTCTTACCCTCATTTCGCTCTTGCCGCCAACACGAGTGGTCCCTCGTTACGGAAAGCCCATTGCCCAAACCGATGGTCCACGTGTTTTTGGTTACTTTGAGTCCCCGTTATCATTGGCACGATACCGAAGGCATCGTTAAGAGGACATGTGTACTATTTACGTCAATAGTGGGAGTAACGCTATTCATAGTAACCTACCTGTTCACCGCATCGTTGCTGTGCTTTGGCAAAACCAACTAAGCTTGGGCCGCTTACCTTTGTTGCTGATGCCGGGCAGGTTTGGGCACAGGGAATCACTGAACGACATACGGCGGCCGATCAAACGCGTCGGTCAGTCGCGGGTCATTTGTGCGTTCCAGAACCGACATCAGCCGTTTGGACAGTGCGGCTTTGATGTTGGCAACTGCGGGATCGTCGGCGAGATTGTGGAGGCTGTCTGGGTCATCCTGAATCGCGTACAGCTCTTCGGCCGGTCGCATTCCCAGCGTCAGGTCGATTGCGTCTCGTGCCGGAGACGAGTCGCGGTTTGCGATCAGCCAGCTCTTGGTCAAACTGGCATCGAGGTCGCGGAAGGGAGCGACCTCTAGACGGTCGTAATTCCCGGTAGCGTCCGCATCACCGACGTTATAGGGCGCACCGTTGGGCCAGCGATCTGGTTTAAAGTTGCGGATGTAAAGATGGTCTCGTGTGCGAATTGCCCGCATCGGATATGGCAGTTGGTGATCGCGAGCCGTGGGGAAGTGTAACTCGCGGCCCACGATCACAAAGTCACGCTGGGGATCAATCCAGCCACTTTGGTCGCTGGTTAGTTGTGGAAGGAAGCTGTCGCCATCCATGTCAGATGGAACCTTGATACCTGCGGCTTCCAACAGCGTGGGACCGATATCCATCACGCTCACGAAGTCGTCAACGCGACGTCCTGCTTTGATTTTCTGTGGCCATTGGACCATCAGCGGAGCACGGACCGAAAGGTCGTAGCAGTTTGTCTTGCCGCGTGGGATGCCAGGAATCCCGTTGTCGCCAGAGAGGATGATGATGGTGTTGTCAAGTTCACCGGCTGCTGCGAGTTCTTCCAGCATGACGCCTAGCATCGCATCTGCTGCCTGAACTTCGCCAAGGTAATCAGCGAAGTCCCGACGCACGTCTTCCACGTCGGGTAGAAACTTCGAGATGCGGCCTTTGAGCGTGTCCGGATCAACCCCCCATAAATACTGCCCGCTATCGGGATGCCACGGACGATGTACGTTGATCGTGCCATAGATAAAGAAGAAAGGCTGCCCCTGCTTACGCGACTGGATCACCCGTCGCATTTCGTAGCGGGGATGGTTCAATGTCTCCTCGCGACGCGTAGCCCGATCGGCATCGTCACGAGCCTGACTAACATATAGTCCGTACCGCTGGTATTCGACCTTCGGCACCTCGAGCCCAGCAGGAGGAATCTTCGAAGGAGTAAAGTCGATCGTCTTTTGCGACTTCAACGCGAGATACCCGCGCTCACGCAGCAGATCGGGAAACTTCGTCATCGTGCGGAACGGATTGGGAGTGTTCCGCCAGTCGCTGGCTTTCCCGTTCAGAAACGCACCGCTGCCACAATTCCAGAAGTAACGTCCCGTCGCCAAAGCAGCACGACAGGGACCACACGACGATACCGGCACAAACGCATTATTGAAAACGACTCCCCCGCGCGCGATGCGATCAATGTTTGGTGTCGAGATGACGTCGCTGAGCGAAGGTCGACCCGGGTCGGCATAGACGCCGGCGTCCCTTCCCCAGTCATCTACAAAGAAGAATAGGACATTAGGACGAGGTTGCTCGGCTGCGTTAGCTGATGTCACGGCAACGAGAATCAGCACGATATACAGGAGTTGTTTCACAATCATGATTCCTCGGATTTCCTACGGATCTCATTGGTTCGGCTGTCTAAGTCTCACGATTTGCTGGGGCGTCAACGCTGTTTCAACGAGGTACAAGTCTTCGAGTGGGTTCTTAAAGACGAACTGCTTGCGGTTGGCGAGTTCTTCCTCAACGGAGCGGCACTACGGTACCGATTCCGTATTCCGCTAACTCGTGCTCGTGAGCGTCCACTGCTGGCGAGGTGAGATTTGCATACTCCCCTGATGGGACTCAAACGAAGACGATCATGTTAACAGGAAAGAACGATTCAGACTGCGCGTAGCTTGCTTCAGTGAAACTCACCTCCGGACCGAATCCCCCGCCAACAGACGTTCCTTCAGCGGCACTGTGCCGAAATGACGAGTATCAATCAAACAAATTGTCGCCCGCAGCTGGATCCTCGATAGCTCATCGTTCCATTGCCTCGCGTCGGGCCAAGTGTAGGCGACGGATAGAACCAGCACTATTTACATAAATAGTGCCGCGACTGTGCCGATGCAGCGAAGTCCGTTGCATGCGGTGGCAAGGCGTGACTCACAAGTACACCTGATCAAGTGGGAGGAAAACGCCAACGTCATCTCCCGTTTAATCGAGAGCCTCTCAGTCCAGCCCTGACCGTAGAGTCGGTTAGCAAAGTCACCCGGCGTCGCATACAAGTTTCGCTTAATGTTGAGAAGACAAAGGACGCTATTGCAATGTTGCCTGACGACGCAATACTTGGTGTGTAAGCCCGGTGACTTGCTCGAGTTGCACGCCCCTGTGACTCCTGAGCCATCGGGCTTTCGCGCTTACTACTTAGTTCTCGATGGAAACGGCGAGTTGACGGGCCCACGTAGCGACTGTCTCCGGACTGAATCCCTGAGGTCCTTGGGCACCAGGCGAAATCACTTTTCCGTCTGTCCCTACAATGACTAAGCGAATTGGCCAACCGGAATAAGCCATGTTCGTTTGGTTGTCGATTGAATCCATCAACATTGGGAATGATAGGTCG
>JBGSNA010000040.1:0-3271 GCA_041739875.1 Pirellulaceae bacterium | reverse complement strand
CTTCGAAATCGACCTCTCCGTCACCATTAGAGTCAAACTCGGTGTATTCCCAAACGAGACCCGAATTCGGATTGGGAACAGACTTTTCACCCTCAGCCACCAACACCGCCTGAGTTCGACGTTTAGGAAGCAGATCCCCGTTAGCATCAAGGGCGAGTTCCGTGCTGAAGTCACCGGCTCTGTTCGGATCGATGCACACCAACCGGCCCGGCCCGTCGCCATGCTCCGGGTAGTCGCCGCTCGTCACATAAACTCGCCCGCCATAGGCCACAGGCGGAGCCATGATGATGTTTTTCCCACCCTGTCCAGCATTCCACGACGCAGATTTGAAATTGATGTCGAACTCCCAAATCATCTTGCCGTTCAACGCGTCAAACGACCGTAGCCAGCCATCGCCTTGGGGAACCACGACCTGCGGCCTACCGTCGACCTCGATGACCAGCGGGCTGGCCCACTGGCCGGTCAAAATGTTCATGCCAGGGGAATTGTCTTGCCAAACAGGCTCGCCAGTGTGCTTGTTAAAGCAGATCAAACTCGGCGCGTCGGGCGAAGGAATATTGAAATAAGATTTATCGATGCCATTGCCAGTAATGACGTAGATCAAGTCGTTGTAGACAGCAATGGAGCAGAAGTGACAGAAGTGCATTCGAGAGCCGCAAGGCGAAACCCCAAACTCCTTCATCATGTCGACCTTCCAGAGCGCGGCCGGCGAGTCTTTTCCCTCCTTAAGCGGCTTTAAATCTAGGCATACAACCTCGCCACGATTGGTGACAAACCACATGGCATTCCCTTCGATCAACGGGGCGCCTGCCATCGCGGAGTTAGGCCAGTCGTGAACCCAGCCGGAGGGAAGACGTGGAGACACGTAGCGATACAGGGGCTTACCATCCGCTGTCGCGAAACCGGCCAGAACGCTTGCATCCGGTGCATCCGGATCTTTCACTTGATGATTATTGGTTCCGATCCAAATCTGGCCATCAACAACGACTGGATCGCCGAACGTAAGGGAACCGAGCGGCGCTCGCCAGCGAATATTCCGTCCACCGATCCACTCGCCGGTCTCAGGTGAGAATTTACCAATAGCCCAATCAGTCGGACCGATTGGTTCAGGACTGACCGAGTTGCGGGTGCCATCACGGCCTAACATTGGCCAATCGGCGCCCCAGGCATGCGCTGCTAAGCAACAGAGCGTCAGCGTCCAAAGATAAAACTTGAGATCTCGAACCATGTGTCCCACCCATATAGAAAAGAAATTCCATCAAGCCAGTGTCAAATATGCTCTTACTATCACTCTAGCGAGGAATCCTGACTTCGTGAGGTCGAATCCAATTTCTTCATAACGCCGCGTTCGATCCATAAGTTGGTGAATCAAATGATTCTCAGCTCGTTAAATCTCCGTACTCAATCCGCAGGTAGCGGTTCGTATGCCGGTAATTGAATCAGTGGCGTGCCGTTCCAAACTGATCACGAAGTCATCCGCATAGAGATCAAGAAGGCACGGCGAGCAAGACGGTGGCAGCACTCTTGCGAAGCCGCAAAGCAATGAAGCTGCAGCAAGCGTCAACTGATACTTCAACGAGCCCCTTTTTTAGCAGGTGTATCCGCGGCGCACCAAAATTCGAAGGGGTCACGGCGGTAGTTCGATCTCGTGGGTTGATGAGCGATGTTGACAACCACAAATCCGTGTCGGCTAATGGTGAAGGTGTCTCCCTAAATCATTTACATCGAAATGGTTGTAACTTGCGGAAGTTGGACCAGCCGCCAGCTCGGAGACATTCAGCAAAATGCGGTCGGTGCCTCACACCGAAGCGGCTTTTGACAATTCTATTCGGTGCACCGGCGGCCGACTCCGGAGCACATCAGCGACCTCGCTTCTGTCGAGCAAGCCGACGGCATTGGGTAAGCGTTCGATAGAACGAGCGGCGGACGGCTAACTTTCGGCGGCTTGCTCGCCGCTGCTTGGTTCTGGCTTGACGAGCTTCATTCTCTCGCTGGCGATACATTCGCACCGACTCGGGGTGCGACTCTCTCCAGCGATCCGGCAGCAGGCCATCCAAGTCCGTGTCGCCGCCGGCAAGCCGACGCAGTACGTCGTCCAGGTAAGTCCACAGATCCAAGTCGTGACGCGATGCCGACGCGATCAACGTGTACATCGTGGCGGCCACATCGCCCGCTGCCGACGAACCGATGAATAGCCAATTCTTGCGACCGATCGTCAACCGGCGTAAATCTCGCTCCGTATCGTTGTTGTCGATCGGCAACGAACCATCTAGCGTAAACGACATCAGCGGCTTCCACTGATTCAGCGCATATCGCACTGCAACCGCGATTGCGCTCTTGGGCAACAGCTTGCCGCCTGAATGCTCTTCATCCAGCCAGGCTTTGAACTGCTCCAAAATCGGAACCGATTTCGCTTGTCGCAGCTCCAACCGCTCTGCCGCCGACAACTCTCTGCCGCGATCCTCGATGTCATACAGCTGACGATAAAAAGCGAGTGCTCTGGATGCACGTTTTGCATCGTTGCTCTTGGCAGCTTCAAACTTGCGGCGCGCGTGCGCATGGCAACACGACGCCAGAATCCGTTCACCAGATCCCAGATAGACTCCGTCGTTCACTCCATACGCATCCACCGTCACCCAGCCTTTGTAGTCGGCTAAAAACTTCGACGGCCCGTCGCGTTCTCGACTCTCATGAAAGAAGAATACGTTGTAAGGAGCTTCGTCAAGGCCACGGCAAAGCCAAAACCGAGCCGTCCGCATTTTGCCTTTGAGGCCCATGTCTTGCAGCCGCACCGGAGTATCATCCATGCCAACGACGCTCGTGCTGAGCACCAGCGACTTCAGGTAGTCGACCAGCGGACGAAGCAGATCAGCCGCTGCATCAAGCAGCCCAACTTGTGTACTGCGTGGGATCACCACACCAGCGCGAGCGAACACGTCTTCCAGGCGGTACAGCGGCAAGTGGTCTGCATACTTGCCCAAGATAATCTGGACAGTCACGCCGATACCGTAACAAGATTCGCTGCTCAGCGACGCACCGTCATCTTCAGCCGGTAGCGGCGGAGCAATCGTCACCGTCTGTTGACACTGGCCGCAAGCTCGCTTGGGATAGTGCAACTCATACACAACCATTGTCGCGGGAACGAACTCCAGTCGCTCTCGGACATCCTCGTCAATGATCGGCATCTCCTTGCCACAGCACGGGCACAGCCGCTCCGCGTCAGGAACATCGACGACTCGAGTTTCTCGGGGAATGTTCTCAGGAAAGCCTC
>JBGSNA010000002.1:0-5208 GCA_041739875.1 Pirellulaceae bacterium | reverse complement strand
TCGGAAATAAGGAGCTTCTGCCTCAGGAAACACGTCATAGGGTGGTGCTTGGGCCAGCAAGCTCGCCACTACGGGAAGCATTGCAAACACGACGAAGAGAAAAGTTCTAAGCATAGTTCCGACCAGAGAAAATCAAGTTGTTGGAGCGACCGAGTCATCGTTTCTTGCCCGCACCGGGTATTCTATCGGATGGCAGCACGGATCTGTGACCGCTTCGCTTTCTTTTTCAATGACACCCGAACCTATCAAAGAGATGAAATATGACATGGTTCCAATCGCTCACGGGCATCGAGGAAATGTCTCCGGATCAAGTCCGTGCGGAACTTGCCATTGATGGAGATTCACTCGTTTGTCCCAACGGTCGTCGGATCGCGTTCGGACGATTGGAAACACCGACACTCGCTGAATTGCGTGCTCGTGTTGATACGGCGACCACGCCCGGCGATTTGGCGACCACGCGGACAGGTCGTCTGAGTGTCCGCGAAGTGGTCGCCGATGTACGGAAGCTTCACGCGGACGAGGCGAGCTCGCATGCGTTGTTTCAAGTCGCCTCTCAATTCAATCTGCTCGAGATGACTGGGCCAAGCGTCACGCCTGAAAAGGGCGTCGGTATTTACGAGCAAGATCGCACTCAAGGCCCATCCTGTGCAATCGCCTGTGGTGCCGGCACGATCTATCGCAACTATTTTGCAAACGTCGCGGGCCAGATCGGCCAAACCGCTGACCACCAAATCGACTGCGCCGCGGATTTGGGAGTTCTGCTCGGCAACCGGAACGGACGTTTTTGGAAGATGCGAAACGGGTATCTCTTTCCAACCGATTTTGGGATGAACGAGATCACTTCAAAGCTACAAGCCGCGAATGAGATGGAGAGAGATCATTATCGAGCAAGCCTTCGGATCGGATTGCAATGGGACGTTGCCGTGACCATCGCCGGTGCCAAGCATCACGTTTCTCAAGCCTACTGCTCCGCGTTGCCGGTCGCCTATGGAACTCAATCGCCCGAATGCTGGACCGATTTTGCTCGTCTTGTACTGGAGGCCGCTTATGAATCGACGCTTTGTGCTGCGATCCTCAACCGTGTCGCGAGTGGCTCCAAAACAGTCTACCTAACGCTGCTTGGTGGCGGCGTGTTTGGGAACGATGATGATTGGATCATCGGGGCAATCCACCGAGCGTTGGATCGGTACCGCCATCACGAATTGGATGTTGCCATCGTCTCTTTCAGAGCACCCAAACCCGCTGTCGCTAAACTCATCAACACATCGCCGTAAGTCCACCACGGCCTAGCCTCATCGAAAACGCAGAACCAGTTTCAGAAACTGTTTGAAAGCCACTTGAGTGGCCCGCTTAAGCCGAGCCAGTATGACGCAACGACTTGTTTAGGATCGCGTGAACAATAACTGGCGAATTTGCACGTAGGACAGGCTGCCAGCCTGTCATTTCACCCAGGAACAGGCTGGCAGCCTGTCCAACTTATTGATCACGCGAAGCTTAGCGACTGGCGAGAAGGTGATACCGGGAGCGTGAGGCTCCTGCCGAACCAGTGGTGCTCGGCTCAGCAGACGCTGTGCCCTACGATTGGCTCGCGATGGACAGTATGCCTTTCTTCTGCCGATCGTCTTACCAGACTTTTTGTTGCCTGGCTTCGTTTTAAACGAGCCAGTTGAAACAAATCGCCGCGAGTGCAATCCGGTAGTAACCGAAGGGCGCGAGCCCAAAGTCACCGAGAAACTTGATCATGAACTTGATGCTCAAAGCGGCGGCGACAAAGGCAACCACCAATGCCAACATCGGCATGCCAACACCGTACTGCTCAAACATGGCGGAGCCATGCTTCAGCCCTTCATAGGCAGTGGCGGCAGAAAGTGTGACTAAGCCCAACAGAAAGCTGAATTCAACGGCCGCGGTTAATCGAAAGCCCGACCACACCGCTCCGAGAATCGTCGCAAGACTTCGGCTGAATCCAGGCCAGAAGGCACAGCATTGCATCAGCCCAATGAGGAGAGCCGCAGACCACGACATCTCGTGCAACTCCTTACCATTCTCGCCACTGCGATTCGTGATTGTCTTTGCAGTTCCCAAGATCAAGAAACCGCCTACGAGCAATGCAGCCGCAACGGGCTTCACCCCAAACAAGTGCTCCTTGATCACGTCGTTGAAGAGTAACCCGATGATCGCGGCGGGCATGAAGGCGATGATCAAGTTCCGAAGCAAACGCAGACCGTTAGGGTCTTTCCCCAACATACCCACGCACATCTGTTGAATGCGAGAGAAATACAACAACACAACGGCAAGAATCGCCCCGCTTTGGATACAGATCGCCAGCGCGTTCGCTGCGTCAGACTCCGATTCCGCATCACCCATTCCCATCAGCTCCTGGACAATGATGAGGTGCCCTGTTGAGCTGACCGGCAAGTATTCCGTTGCACCCTCAACCAACCCCAACACAATCGCCTGGAATGCCGAAAGCGATCCCGGGGATGGTGGAGCCACCGTGAGTGACTCCTCCTGAGCAAAGCCAAGCGTTGCACATACCAAGACGACGAGACCTGCGCCAACGCAGGCAATCGCTCGGCGGAGCCATCGTGATGGTTGGCATCGGTTGACGCATACTAGGAGCACTCCGGCTCGATTGTCGACAGGCGTGTTCATGCGTTTTCTAGTTCTAGTTTCGTTCAATGTCGCTGCAAAATACGTCAAACTACGTGATGAAATCACGAGCGCCGTCGCAAACGACTTCATTCGCGGTCCCGCAAGATTGTAGTTAATACTTGACGTTTGTCATTGTCTGCTGGCCCTTGTTCAGGCCTCGTTCGGTCGGACGCAAAAAGACGCACAGCGTACATCCCGAACACTCGCTACAACCCGCCGAATGCGCGAGGGATGGTGGCCACGAAGCGACGTCCCGCGGATTAGGTTTCGCTTATACTGGCGTTTTGCCGGGATCGCACCCCCGTGCGTTTTATCCGCGTTACCAATAGCTGCCAGCAATAACTCAAACTAAACGGCGTGATTCCACCGATGCGATACATCATTCTTCTAGCCCTGGTGAGCTCAACAATTTGCCTCGATGCCGCCGAAAGTAAGCCGAATATTTTATTTGTGCTCTTTGACGACATGGGGTGGGCCCAACCCCAAAGTTACGCTGCCGAGTCGGCATTGCGGACACCCAACTTTGACCGTTTGGCTAAGCAAGGCATGCGATTTACGGACGCACACTCGGCATCCGCCGTCTGCACACCAACTCGCTATGGCGTGCTCACGGGACGTTCTCCTTCGCGGATCGGACAATTCGGAGTGCTGACGACATTCTCCAAGCCGATCATTCCGACCAGTCGCATGACGGTGGCCTCAATGCTCAAGCAACAGGGTTACACCACGGCAAGTATTGGCAAGTGGCATCTCGGAATGAACTGGGTGGGTGACAAACCAGGCAATGAATCAGAAGTCCCGATCGGTGCAACGATGAACGATGGCCCCAACTCGCTCGGCTTCGATTATTTCTTTGGCTTTACCCACGCGAGAAACATTGGCACCATTATCGAACAAAACAAAGTCGTCCAACACGTCGAAGCTGTTGAGAACCAACCACTCATGATTCAGAAAGCGGTCCAGTGGATCGGGCAACGCAAACAGGATGAGCCGTTCTTACTCTACTTCCCCATGTGCCCACCGCATGAGCCTCTCGTGCCCTCGCCAGAGTACGTTGGCAAAAGTGGCGCAAAGGACGTTGTGCAAAACAACGAAAAATATGGCGACTGGGTCTACCAAGGCGACGCGATGTTGGGACAGCTTCTTGATGCGCTCGACAAGAACAACCTTGCCGACAACACGCTCGTGATTGCGACGAGTGACAATGGCGCCGAGCATCGAGCTTACGCACCATTTAGAGACTCAAAACGGAGTATCTATGAAGGCGGTCACCGCGTTCCCTACATCGTCCGCTGGCCAGGAAAAGTGAAGCCAAACACAATCAATGAGCACACGGTGAGTTTGAACGACCTGATGGCAACGGCCGCAGAAATCGTGGGCGCGACATTGCCTGACAACGCGGGCGAGGACAGTGTCAGTCTTCTTGGTGAGTACCTCGGCACATCACAAGACGCTTCGCACGAGGCCACGATCCACCAATCGATGTCCGGCGATCTTGCTATCCGCCAAGACCGATGGAAACTGATTTTCTTTAAGAACGGAAAACGTGAGCTCTACAATCTCCAGTCCGATCGAAGCGAGACGACAGATGTCTCGAAGGCGAACCCGCACATCACGAACGAGTTGACCTTGCTCATGCAAAGCTACATCGATAACGGACGCAGCACCCCAGGAATGAGCCAGAGCAACGAGTATGCACTGTCGCTCGCCGGCACACCGAACCAAGAGACCAGCAAAAAAAAGAAACCCAAGGAAAAGCTTAAATAAGTCCCGTCGTGGCAACGGATGTCAACAACGGGAGGGCGAAGCGCCCGCCGAGCTTTCCACAACGGGAGGGCCGAGCGTTTTAGAACGTGGCTCAGCAGGAGCTTCGCCCTCCCAATTCTAAAATTAAGCTTTGACAAAGCACTCGTTTCCTGCTTCGGAGACGTTCACCTACTTCAGCGACTTCAAGACTTCCAAAATCTTTTCGCTGTCCTCTTTGGCTTTGACCGCATCGTCTTTGTAGGCCACTTTGCCATCGGCGCTGATAACGAACGTCCAACGTTTTGCGGTAATGTCGCGAACCAGCTCGTGAGCAGCACCTTCAATCGTTGCATTCACAGTCTTGGCCCCTTCAGTGACAGGAACTCCGAACGCATGCGCGACTTCGCCGTCAACATCAGCGAGCAGAGTGAAGTTCAGATTGTGAGCTTTCTTGAACAGTTGGTGGCTCTCGACGGTGTCACCACTCACTCCGATGACCGTCGCACCGGCGGTCTTCAGGTCTGCAGAGTGATCGCGGAAACCACAAGCTTGTGCCGTGCACCCGCCTGTCATGTCAGCTGGATAGAAGTAGACAACAAGCGGCCCCTTACCGACATGCTCAGACGACTTCCAAATCTTGCCAGTATCGTCTTTGGCCTCAAATGTCGGCGCGGCATCCCCGACGCTGACACCTGACGCACCTTCCTTGGCTTGGGAAGTCATATTGAAAGCAAACAAAGCAACACAGAAGGTCAACAGAGTAAACGAAGATTTACGCATCGAAAGGTTCCTTAAGACTCATTGGGG
>JBGSNA010000342.1:0-11334 GCA_041739875.1 Pirellulaceae bacterium | reverse complement strand
GCCAATCCAGATTTCTGGGCTTCTGCAAGCGATTTTCGCAGCATCCGGCGCATGATCTGACGCCGCATCGTACGACGGCGAGACGGAAACAGCAACGAATCGACATCGATCGCATGACGGGTCGTTGCAGCCGATCGGTATGCTGGCGCAAAATAGGCCGCCGCCAGAGTTGCTGGCGATTCGACTTTTCAACCCACGATCTTCAAAAACACCTGCGGAGTTCCTCATGGCTCGACCCGTCACCCTTTTCACCGGCCAGTGGGCCGATTTGCCCATCGCTGAAATGGCTCGAATGACCGCTGAGTTCGGTTACGACGGCATCGAGCTGGCGTGCTGGGGTGATCACTTCGAAGTCAACCGAGCTTTGGCCGAAGACGATTATTGCGACAAACATCGTGCTCTGCTTGATAACGCGGGGCTTCAATGTCATGCGATCAGTGCCCACCTTGTCGGTCAAGCCGTACTCGACAACATCGACGCGAGGCACAAGTCGATTTTGCCAGGCTACATTTGGGGCAATGGTGATGCTGCGGGCGTCAACCAACGTGCGGCGGCTGAGTTGGCCAACACCGCCCGTGCGGCGCAAAAGTTCGGCGTTGAAGTCGTCAACGGATTCACTGGAAGCAGCATTTGGCATTTGCTCTATTCGTTCCCGCCCGTACCACCGAGCATGATCGACGACGGCTTTAAGTTGCTTGCAGAGCGATTCAACCCGATCCTCGATGTCTTTGGTGAGTGCGGCGTTCGATTTGCGTTGGAAGTCCACCCGACGGAGATTGCGTTTGACATCTACACAGCCCAGCGTGCTCTCGAAGCGCTCGACCATCGTCCAGAATTCGGTTTCAATTTTGACCCCAGCCACTTGATTTGGCAGGGCATTGATCCGGTGCAGTTCATTCGTGCGTTCCCCGATCGCATCTACCACGTTCACGTCAAAGATGCGATCGTCAAGCTCGATGGCAAGAGCGGGATCAACGCGAGTCATTTGAACTTCGGCGACCATCGACGCGGTTGGGACTTCCGCAGCCCCGGTCGTGGCGGAGTGAACTTCGAAGAGATCATCCGAGCGCTCAACGACATCGGCTATCAGGGCCCATTGTCGATCGAGTGGGAAGATAGCGGTATGGAGCGAACGTTCGGTGCTCGCGAGGCATGTGAGTTCACGAAGAAGCTCGACTTCTCGCCGAGCACTCGCGCCTTTGATGCGGCATTCGACGAATGATCCAAATCACAGTCAACGGTCAACCAGTTTCGATCGACGGTCCCATGACGGTCGATCGGTTACTCGAAACAGTCGACGTACCGCCGAATTATCTCGCTGTGGAACTCAACGCGGACGTTGTTCCGCGAGAGGAGTATACGACGACGATCGTGTCCGCGAATGACGAGATCGAAGTCGTGACACTGGTGGGTGGCGGTTAGAGGTGGGTGACAGTTAGTGGTGTTCGGATTGTGGAGGATCGTCACACGAATGCGAGCGTTTCCGTTGCGAGTGTGTCGGTCCGTTTAGCTTCTTCAGATGTCAAAAGAGACTTGATGGCGACTTCGCCCGAAAATAACCCCGACAGCAAGCCCGCGGATCATTTGCACACAGATCACGTGCTCACGGACAGTCCGCTGGTTGTGGGTGCACACACGCTCGCAAGCCGGTTGATTGTGGGCACGGGGCGATATGACACGATGGATCAAATGCGCGACTCGCTCGACGCGTCCGGTTCCGATTGCGTTACAGTGGCCGTTCGACGCGAGCGTTTGTACGATCGAACTGGCCAGAACATTCTGGACTTTCTCGACCTGGATCGCTACACGTTGTTGCCCAACACAGCGGGATGTTACACCGCCGTGGATGCAGTTCGCGCAGCAAAGCTTGGACGTGAGATCTTGCGGTCGCTCGGGAACTCGGGCGCCGATTGGGTCAAGCTCGAGGTGCTCGGCGACAGCAAGACGTTGTTGCCTGACCCCACGGAAACGGTGAAGGCGTGCGAGCAACTTGTCGAAGCGGGCTTTTCAGTACTGTGCTACACCAGCGATTGTCCGGTCACTGCTTTGCGGCTAAAGAAAGTTGGCGCGGCAAGCGTGATGCCAGCCGGCAGCCCGATCGGCAGCGGCCAGGGGCTAATCAACAAGAACAGTTTGCAAATCATTCTGGAATACTTGAAGGGCGACGACCCGACGTATCCGGTCATCATTGACGCCGGCGTTGGCACGGCGAGCGACGTCAGCGAAGCGTTTGAATTGGGGGCCGACGGTGTGCTACTGAACACAGCCATCGCGCACGCAAGAGACCCCATTCGCATGAGTCGAGCGATGCGACACGCGACGATCGCGGGTCGAGAAGCGTACCTCGCTGGTCGAATTCCAAAACGTCTCTACGGAACGGCAAGCAGCCCCGAAGAAGGCGTCATCAGTACCCGACCCTACGGTTCACAGTTCTAAGCGATCACAGTTCTAAGCGAAGATGACGCTAAGGACTCATTCAGTGGACTTTCCGCCGACTCTCCAGCGGGTAACGAACTTCCTGCGGGGCGATCAAGCCAATCTCTCCGAAGCGTCCGCACTTGCTCACCAGAACGATTCGAGAGGCCTTGGCTGTTGATCCAAGTGAGTCAGGATGGTCCAAGCGAAGCAGAATCATTTTCCACCAACACAACGCGGAGCCAGATTCATGAATCGAGGATTGACTCGGCTGTGCCAGTTGACAGTGGCGAGTCTGGCCACGCTCATCCAGTCGATGACCACGCTTTCCCACGCAAGCTGGCCTTGATACCGGAAATCCTATCGATGCGTTGAACCACTTCGATACCGCATAGAAAAATCGCATAGGATTCGATCACTCATAGGTATTGCCTACCTATGACGATTAGCAATGGGTCTGGGGCGCCGGCCTTGGCCGGAAAATTTTTGGAATTTCGCGTTGGAGTTTGGCGGGTTGCAGCGATTGGATGACCTTAACTGAGCGTTGACACGCTTATAAGCTGCTTCAGAGAAGCGGCTCGTGGTCAGTATTGCAAACCCCCGTAAAAGGTCTAAAGATCATGAAGAAACTTCTCAGTGCTTTCGCTACCGTCGTTTTGGCAGCCACTTTGTCGGTATCGGCCAGTGCGGATGATGTTTACTACACTGGAAACACAGTCATTCGGTCGAGCCAAACAATCTCAGCCAACATTTTCATTACCAACGGCACGCTGACCGTACTTGGTACCGTCGAAGGCAACATTTACGAGTTCGGAGCCGGAAGTGTCATCGTGAACGGCGGATTGGTGAAAGGGAACATCGAAGAGTCGTCCGGCGGGCTGATCCGCGTCACGAATGGCGGCGAAGTTGAGGGTAATTTGGACGAGGCGGGCCTTGGATCTGCGTTTGTCACCAATTTTTCAATCGTCAAAGGAAACGTGTTCGAATCCGGTGCGGGTGACATCATTGTCGACGCGAGTTTGGTTGAAGGAAATCTGGACGAGAAAGGTGCTGGAAGCGTGCGAGTTCGCAACGCTAGCCTGGTCAAGGGCAATGTGTTTGAGATCCAAGCCGGCACATGCACTGTCGACGCGACGAGTGAAGTTGAAGGCAGTGTCGAGTGCGACTGAACAAACGCGGTGAATGATCGCCTGCATTCGTTGGAGACTTGAACTTGGAGCTTGCCCACCGATTCGATGACATCTCGCCATGTCTCGGGTCGGGGGTCCGAAGCGAAGTCTAGCGACGTCCAGCAGTCAGAAGTTAAACAATTTTTCGAATTGATGTGGCGGGATTTAGCGAGATTTTGACCTGATTATACTTATGTCTCCGTTGAGTGATTCATTTTAGTCGATTGAGTTGTCGTTGTGGCTGTTTTAGATTCTCGCTTCGAGGAAGTCGTCGATCGTTTCGAGCAGGGCTGGAGTGACCGGTCTCGCGAGGCGATCGCTCGCTTGCTTGCCGACGCTGGGCTCAACGAGGATGCACTTGCAACCGCCGAGTTAGTCCGCATCGATATTCAACGTCGTTACGCGGTGGATTTACCGGTTGAGCTTCGGTGGTATCTGCCGCTGATCCCATCGCAGGACGACCGAGGCGAAGTTCTTCATGCCATTGCTTACGAAGATTTTCGCAGCCGCCAGGCATGCGGGCATCCTTGTTTGCCGGAACGTTGGATGGAGATCCCTGGAGTGGCGTCGGAGTCATGGTACCGTGGACTCATTGCGACTCAAGGATTCAATGGATCCACTCGAACCGTGGAAAACGGATCAGACTCCATTTCATTGACGCAGTTCCAATCGCCACAGTCATCGGTTGAATCCGTCATTAGGGACCTCGGGTTTACACCGGTCCGACAAATCGGGCAGGGAGCTTTCAGTCGCGTGTTCTTGGCCCGGCAAGATTCGCTTGCCAACCGTTATGTCGTGATCAAAGCTGTCAAGCAATCGTTTGATGAAGCGGAACGGTTGGCGGAACTCCAACACACCAATATTGTCCCGATCTATTCGTTTCACCGGTGCGGTCAGTGGTCTCTTTTGTGCATGCCGTATGCAGGCTTAGTCACACTGGCCGATTACTTCGATGCAACCCCAGACTCGAATCTTCGAAGCGGGCAATCTTTTGTTTCGACGATCCAGTGTGCTCGAGACGTCACGGTGCGGCACGAGAATACGCCGGACGCCGAACCCGTGCAGGTGTGCATTGGCGAGGACGACAATCGACGATGCTTCGAAGCGGCTGCCGAGGCATTAGTGCCTCTACCTCGTGACGCCTTGGTCTTGTGGTTCTTCTCAAGAATCGCCGACGCGTTGCATCATGCACACGTTCGAGGCATTCTGCACGGAGACATCAAGCCCGCCAACTTACTGATCCGAAACGATGGCGAACCGGCATTGCTCGATTTCAATTTGTCACAAAAGTTTGACACGTCGGAACCTAAGCTGGTCGGCGGCACGTTGCCGTATATGTCGCCGGAAAGCATGCGATCGTTCATCGGATCAAGTTCACCGATCTCCGTTGAATCGGATATTTACGGGTTGGGCGTGGTCTTTTACCAGTTCCTGACGGGGCGTCTCGCATACCCGGCACCTCGCTCGGCCGCCACGATGGATCTGGAATTTGCCATTACCCAGCGAGAAGTTCCCGTCACTTGGGAGGATGGCGACGCCATCTCTCCAGCGATTTCAGCGATTGTAGAAAAGTGTCTTGCGCCGTCCGTTGCACAGCGATACTCGTCGGCCGAGCAACTACTAGATGATCTGGAATGCGAGCGTTTGAACTTGCCGCTCAAGCACGCGCGAGAACATTCGCTTCGCCATCGCGCACGCAAGTGGATCGCTCGACATCCGCGGTCCGCATCTGCGGCGTCCGTCATGGCGGTGGCGTCCGTCATTATCTTGGCAATGACATTGGTTGTTTGGAGAATCGCCCAGAGCAACGAGACGTTAGCTGCGGCGAGAACGTTTCAACGATTTGAAGCGAGTGCCCGCGACTCATCGGCCCAACTGTTGTCAATCGGTCGGACGGGGAAAGACAATGCCATCAAGAATGCGAAACTTTCTCTTGCCACATACGGTGTCCTCGAAGACGACAAATGGCAGGAACTCAATGCATGGAGTTTCCTCAACGAGTCCGACAAGCAAACGGCGTTGTCTCTAATGACCAACCTCATGCTGAAGATTTCATGGGTCCATATCGAAAGCGATGCAGTCGCCGCCACAGAGACTAGCGATACAAAAAAAGCGACGGAGCAAGAAACGACGGAGCAAAAAACGACTGAGCAAGAAACGACGGCATTGCGCTCAATCAATGTGCTAACCCAAGAACCCTTTGTTTCACAGGCACCGTATGCGATCGAGCTGTTGAGCGACGCAATGAACCAGCAGACTCCCGTGCGATCCATTTCTCGGAATTTTGCTTCGGAGTCGACACTAGCCCTCTCTTTTTCACCCTTGGATCGCATTGGGCTTGCGGCAAGGTACATCGAACAAGGCAATGGCGAGGCGGCGATCAGGCTGCTTCCCGCCAGCCTCCTTCGAGAGATCGACGCCTATACCTACTGGATCACGTTGGGACGGACGCAAATGTTGTTGTCCGACTTTCGGGGTGCTGAGCTGAGCTTCTCGCTAGCGGCCGAGAGTTATCCAGCATCCGCTGCGGCGTTTCATTATCGAGGTGTTTGTCGAATGAAAATGCGGAATGCGAGTGATACGCAAAAGGCGTTGACCGATTTTTCTTCGGCTCTGGAACGCCAGCCAGACGCATTCGAGTCGTTGACAAACCGAGCGATGGCACGCGAGGTTTTAGGTGATTTCGTGGGGGCGGTTACGGACCTGGAGACGCTGATCAATCGCGATCCAAACGATGCACGAGCTTTGATTATCCAGTCACGGATTTTCCGCAAGCAAAACGATCAGCGGCGTGCGAAACAGGCATTGGAGGCGGGACTTCGGAGCCACCCGACGACCGTTCCAGGTTGGATCAGCCTCGCACTTGCGAGACTTCCTTTGGACAAGCACGGCGCGCTTCGAGATCTACTTCATGCCCAGCGTCTCTCGCCTAACTCCGTCGAAGTCCTTCAGAATCTTGCCCACGTCTACTCCGAACACCTTCAAGAATCGGAGAATGCAATTTCTGCGCTGAATCGACTGTTGGAGATCAACCCTGAGTTTGAGCAAGCGATGCTCGGGCGAGCGGTGTTGCATGCTCGAAGTGGAAACACCGATGCTGCGATCAAAGACTTGGATAACGCGAAGGACGTGAAGATCGAACTATCGCCGCCCTCACTTTATCAAGCGGCTTGTGTCTTCGCACAGTTGTTGACTCATTCCGATCGCGACGAGGAAACGGATCGATGGAAGAACAATGCATTTGGTTATCTTTCCGCCGCCTTTCAAACGGGCTACGGTGCCCAGCTCTTTGAGTCGGACCCAGACCTATCGCCCTTAAGAGAAGACGCTCGCTTTCAAAGTGCGCAGTCGATCATCCGTGCAGGTCAAGGCTTCTTAAAACACCAGTAACAAAGGTTTAACCTGTGAAGAATAAACTCACGAAGCGACGTCGTATCCGAAGCATGCGTATAGAAACGCTGGAACGACGCGAAGTGTTGACGACGTTTGGGAATCCATGGCCGGACGCTCGCTCGTTGACGGTCAGTTTTCCGACTGACAATGCTCAAGTCGGTGCCTATCAAAACTCGCTGCGTTCCGTACTTGACCAAGTGGCTGATCGCAAAGAATGGCAAGAAGCAGTCCTCCGAGCGTTTCAAACATGGGCAGTCGAAACGAATGTAAACATCGGTCTGGCGTCCGACCGAGGCGACCACTTCGGTGCAGTTGGCTTGACCCAGAACGATCCTCGATTTGGCGATTTCCGTGTTGGCGCACTTCCACAACTAGGCGTTCTCGCAAACGCGACACCGTTTCAAACGAACGCAGGCACCTGGGCAGGTGATGTGCTGTTAAACACTCAGGTGAACTTTTTCTTGGACGAGTGGAAGTCCGGTGTGCCTGTCGTAGTACCACCACCCAACGAAAAGGGACCATCCGTTGAATTGTTTTCCGTGCTTTTACACGAAGCCGGCAATGCGCTCGGACTAGCGGATGTAAATCGTCCAGGAACCGTGATGCACCAATCTTATTTGCGACCCATAGGTGCACTTACGAACGCAGATCGAACGTCGATTCGTTCACTCTACGGCGGCGCACGGTCGGACGTGTACGAGACTGTCGCAAACAACTCTCGATCAACCGCCACTGCGATTGACCAGCGTCCATCCAATGGAGGCAAGTTGCCCGTTGTCCGCAAAGGCAGCCTCAACACGTCAAGAGATATCGATTTCTATCGCTTTACTCCAGTCGCAACCCAGGAGAAGGTAACCATTCGTTTACAAGCAAACGGAATCAGTTTGCTTAAATCACAACTGATCGTCACAGATGCTAGAGGCAATGTGATTTCCGATGCGAAAGCGGATTCCATTTTCGATAATGACATTGAACTTGAAATTGGGTCGCTCAAAGATCATCGTCAGCTATACATCCGAGTGGCTGGAAACGGAACGGATGCCTTCACCGTAGGCGATTACGAATTAGAGATCGACTATCGAGCGAAGGATCAACAACCGATTAGCGAGCCGCTGATTTACGATGCAGACGCTGTCGATGATGACGATTCTCGAACGCCGTACATTGCTGCACAGTCGGTCGATCAGATCTTCGCTGCGGCTGGGTTGATCGATGGCGAACGCGGCTTGAACGACACCCGTGGCACCGCGACACGTCTCCAGACAGCTCTGGGGTTCAATGAAAACACCCGTTACGAGACGATCGGGTCGCTCACGAATGCTGACGTCGATTTCCTCGTATTCCGAAGCCCCGCACGAGCGGCATCAACGATGTCCATTCGCGTCGAGTCGCTCGGCATCTCCAAAGCCACCATCCACGCGGATGTTTTCGATCGGTTGGGCCGGCGTGTGCGTGCGACAGCGACGCCGACGGCTGATGGTTCAGTGACTTTCCTTGTTCACGCCCCAACGCCCAACACCGACTACTATCTTCGAGTTCGTGCAAAGAACATTCCGGTGCGCACGGGCAACTATGTGACAACGATTGACTTTGCGACCGACGCATCGAACGGTGCAGCAACTCGCGAACGGATCGCCGTGGGAACTGCTCCGCAAACACAACCGGCGTGGTCTCGAATCGAAGTCTACAAAACTCAGCTCTTTCGTTTTGATCTGACTGCGCAAGCTTCATCCAGCAACTTGGGTGTTCGAATCACGGTCTACGACGCAAATCGAGCGAACGTTGTGTTTTCTATGGCCACGTCTGCCGTGGCCCCTGAAGTCGCGTTTTCCTGGATGCAACGGGGTGTGTATGTGATCATGGTTGAAGCCTTGGGTCGCAACGGTGTCGTTTCGTCGCCAGTCAGATATTCGCTTTCGGCCACAGGCATATCCGACGATCAAGGCCCCTTACCCATCGACCCGACCGATCCTTATGGCGGCTCTTTTCCTGCACCGAGCGACCCGTTCGGCGGACCCGACCCATTCATTTCAGCGGTGCCGGACCCGTATGGTGGAGCGACTCCTTTCCCATTTCCAGAACCAACACCGAGCCTTCCGCAACCGCCCGCTTTTGATCCTCCGGAACCGTATGATCCATGGTATTTGGATCCCTACTATGACTTCTACTATGACTTCTGGCCGTATGGGTGAGTCGAACAACTTGGGCGGACGCAGTAGGAGTATGGATTGAAAATTCTTTTTGCTTGGGAATGGGGTGCTGGCGCCGGTCACTTGCGCCGTTTTGTTCCACTCGCATCGCGTCTTCGGGACTTTGGCCATCAAGTCACCGTGGTCGCGAGAGAACTTCACCGATTGCCTTCACTCTTTCCATTCGAACACTATTGCTGGATCCAGGCACCAGAGTCCGGACGGGCAAACAACGTGAAGGTGAATTCGTGCTCGTTCGCAGATGTGGTATTCAATCTCGGTTTCGACGACGATGCCAAAGTCCTTTCGGTATGTGGCGCTTGGCATGAAATACTCAAGCAGCAGCGTCCTGACCTCGTGATCTCCGATTTCGGAGCTGCATGTCTTTGGGTTGCCTCTGCGATTGGAGTCCCAGCGATTCGAATCGGGACTGGATACACCTGTCCGCCGCCAGGTACAGAATCGACACCATTTCTCGTTGGCGCAAAAAATCTCGCTGCCGTTAACAATCTCGCTGCCGTTAACAATCTCGCTAGTGCAAACGAGTCATCTCGTATGGATGAAGCGATTCTTGCACGCGTTGCTTCTTCGATGGAGAAACTTGGACTTGGATTCAACCCTTCGTGGAACGATATCCTTCTGTCGCCGAATCGAACACTGCTCGCGTCCGTCCCAACGCTTGATCCTTATGCGCAATTTCGCACGAGCATTGAGTATTCTGGGACATGGGACCACGATGGGAGCGTTCAACCGTTCTGGAAAGGTCAAGGCAAGCATCGAGCGATCGCGTACCTCAAGCCGTTCCCTCAACTGCGTCAACTGCTTGCGACTCTACATTCCATGTCCATCGAGACGGTGCTCTACGGTGATGGAATCCCCGACCATCTCATCGAACCTGTTCGCAATCCATTGCTGAGGCTGAGTGATGCACCGTTGCGACTTTCGGGACTGGCGCCTGAATGTGACATGGTGATTTGCAACGGCAATCACGGTACGACGTCAAAATCGTTGACCCAGGGAATCCCCGTTCTTGCAATTCCCTTGTATCTCGAACAAAGGGTGACTGCGGAACGGCTACAAGGCGAGGGATGGGGCGTCGACGCAGACCCACGAAGGCCCGATGAGTTCATGGCGAAGTGCCGGGCAGTAACCAGTCCTTCCGTTCGCGAGGCTGCGTCACGTTACCCGCATCAAGTGAATCAGTACGCTAAACGCGGTGTCGAGCACGCTTGGGAAAAGTTGCAGCCGTTTCTGACTTGAAAGTCTTCATTGAAGTCGGTTCGACACTTGTTCATTCGAGCGATGTGTCGGAGAGCCCAAGAGCTTCCGATAAACCGACGCGAACCAGTTGCAATCGACGTTCAACGGTTCGCGGCGAGCACCCAATCTGTTTCGCAATTTCTTCAACCGAGTAGTTCTGTAATCGAAGGTTGACCACCGCTTGCTCCTGAGGCGACAGGCTTTCGATCGCTTCACGAACGGCAAACTCCATTTCGTGGACAGATTCAACCTCATTCACCTGAGCAACATCCAGGGAATCGAGCGATTCGGTACGACGAAAGTCTCGCATCGCCGCATTTCGGCGGGATGCATTTTTCCGGACTTTATGGATCGCGACAACAGCAATCAAATGCCAAAGCGTACCGCCCTGTGGCGCGTCGTATCCCCGACTCTCCATACCTTTGAACACGCTCTTGAAAATGCTTTGAACGATGTCTTCTGGCTCAACTTGGTGCTTCAATTGATCGGATGCTCGAGTCTTCACGAACCACTTCACTCGATCCGCATAGCGATCATAGAGCGTCGTAGCCGCATCATCGTCGCCATTGCGAATCCGTTCAACGAGCGACTGATCCGATGGTAATTCCAAATCCATTACAACCAGCGATGTAGGAGAATAAGAAACCGGAGAGCGGAACCACTTCGGCCGCGATCCTTGTTTCGACTCCTCAGATTATAGCTGGATTAAGACCTTTGGAAATGGCAACGAGGACCATCCTCGTGACGGTCCCCGTTCTTCAGCTGGCTTGTCAAGCGTGAGATTCCTAGGGTTTCACGCGTCGCCGATCACCCGGTAGTCCGCAGAAGCTGCGGAACTATCGTCGAAATTCAAACTCCTTGATGTCTTTCTTGATTCCACCAAAGATCCCTCGGTCGTTAAACACATC
>JBGSNA010000335.1:0-11140 GCA_041739875.1 Pirellulaceae bacterium | reverse complement strand
TGATCGGCGAAGTTTCTCCTGCGAACTCAGTTGTGGATTCTCTTGGTTTTGAATCTGAGGTCTTCCGCTGTGCTGCGGTGGGCTTGGTCGTCTGCTGCACCGTCAACTTAGTCGGTCGCTTCGGCAACGACTTGGCTGTGCTTGGTGAATTCGAGACCCAAAGCGCGGTTTCTCAATCTCCAACACCGATATCAACTTGGATCGCCTCATAGATCAAGTCGGTCTCGGTTGACTGAAAGTGACGCACGTCTTCGATCAACCTAGCAAACCGCCTTCGCATGTCAGCCACGTTGGATTCAATTTTTGTAGTTCGCTCGGAATCAAACCCGTTTCGCAATCCTCCAATGTCGGCGGCCAAGTGATCTTAGTTGTCACGAAGTTCAGCGATTCGACCAGCCAATCGCGGATGTTCCAAAAGCAGATCAGCCAGTAAAACAGCGGCCCGAGGCACGCGATCTCGATGCTAGAGGTGATACCACCGGCAGATTCGTAACACACAGCGTCAGGTTGGCACTTTGAGCGACAGTTTTGCATGACGAAACTGCATTTAGCCTTCGCCGTACCTTGCGTGGTCGGAACAAAAAAATCGTCCGTAGAGCCCGTGCGACGATTGGCACGCTCGTTGCATGGGGTGGAATTCGAGCAGTGAAAACTGCCAATTTCAACCACACATCTTTTGCAATTGGAGGATCGAACGATGTTAAATACACGCTGGCAACCTGTTGCGGATTTGAATCGACTCCGCAGTGAACTGGAACGTGCATTTGCACAAAATGGACACGGGCGCAGTGCTTCCAATGCGGCCGTCTTCCCGCCGCTAAACATGTGGGAAAGCGAAGACAATTTTTACATGGAAGCCGAATTGCCTGGGTTCGAAATGGAAGAGCTGGAAATCTACGTCACCGGAGGCAACCAACTTTCGATCGCGGGCCAGCGCAAGCCACCAGAACTCAAAGGTGGTGCATGGCATCGACAGGAACGCGCGTTCGGTAAGTTCCGTCGCACGTTTGAACTGCCCTGCGACGTGAACGCTGACGCTATTTCCGCGAATTTCGCTTATGGCATTCTGACGTTGACGATGCCCAAGTGCGAAGAAGTGAAGCCACGACGAATCGAAGTCAAGGCGAGCTGATCGTCTAACTTCGCCGCACACTCCGTGGGCAAATTACCTCTAACACTCTCAACACCTAAAGGAGACTTAACAATGACTACGACGATGACAAACAGCGAAAAGCAATCGGGTGCAAGTGGCAGCCCGGAACAAACCTATCAGTCGACTTATGTGCCTCGCTTTGACATTTGGGAAGGCGAAGACGAACTGCTGTTGTTCGGCGACTTGCCTGGCGTCAATGTCGAAGACTTGGACATTCGGTTTGAAAATCGCGAGCTGACGATTCACGGCAACGTCGCGCCTCGGTATGAAGGCGAGATGTTGTATGGCGAATACGGCATTGGCGATTTCCACCGGAGTTTTACGATCGGAGATGCAATCGACGCCGAAAAGATTTCTGCGGAAATGTGCAGTGGAGTTTTGAAACTGCACCTGCCGAAGTCTGAGAAGGTCAAGCCACGTCGGATCGAAGTCAAGGCTGGCTGATTTGTTGATGAATTGATTAGTTGAAGGGCGTCGGCCTCGGTTTTCCGAAAGCGAACCGTGGCTAACGCCAGACGGCTAATTGAAAAAGAGATTATAAGGTCTACCGCGTGTGCGGCGACGATTTTAGAAAGGAGGAAAATGAAATGATTGACAAATTGATTTCTTGGAAGAAGAAGAATGGAGGATTGAAATCCAGTCACGACGACCATCCGATTTCACGTCTGCGCAGTGACTTCGATCAAATCTGGGACCGATTTTGGGATGATTGGAACATGGGCGGACTGAGTAAGCGGAGCGAAGGTAGCCTCGGCTGCTCGAAATAGTTCGTGAAGCTGCTCGGTTGACCTCGTCTTGGCAAGAGCACGGACAAGCAGCCAGCTCATTCGATCGATTAAGCCAGTCAACAACGGGGCCAAGTTGGCTTGAGCCCGATTTTTCGCGGAGATCGCAGAATTTCGGTCTGCGGGACCCAGTTCGAAATCCGCTCTGGACCAACAATTTCCTACAAAATCCCGATTTCTCGTGAGTTTCGTTTTTGCTGTGACCAAAGTTGTCACGGCCCTGGCTGATAGTAATTGTGTTGGGACGCGGCAGACCGACAACAACACTACGCCGCAGCAATCGAACTCAAGGAAGAATCAAATGCTCATTCTAAGTCGCAAAGTTGGCGAGAAGCTGGTTATTGACGGCAACATCACTGTGGAAGTCGTCAAGATCCAAGGCAACCGAATTACCCTCGGCCTCGTCGCTCCGTCCGATGTCAAAATCCTGCGCGGCGAGCTGACTCAGAAACCGGCCAAATCCGAAACGACGGAACACGTCGTTGAGGATGGCCTGTTGGTAGCCTGTTAGTCAAAGCACAGGCTACGATTGTGGTTGAAGCGGCTGGTCCTAGCTGCGGCCGCCTTCGCAGCATGTTTCACAAATCGTGTGGCAACGAGAACACTGAAGTTTGGCGCGGATCTCAATCAACGATCCGCCACAAACAGGGCAAGCTGGTTGGCAGGTCTCTTTTGGATTCTGTTCGATCTGTTGGTCAGGCATCAAATTGAAATCTATAATCGCTGGGTTGAAAATGGATCAGAGCGTTGATTTCTACGTATACTGATCTTGGCTACGAAGTCGACTTGCTCTATTTCTGGTTGCCTTCCGCAGACTTTGCAGTAAGGCGAGTTGCCACCCGTGTTCGACAAGGCGGACACGATATTCCAGAGGCTGTAATCCGACGACGATATGTGGTCACGATTTCAAATTTTTCCAATCTCTACTCGCCACTCGCAGATCGCTGGCTAATCTACGATGGTTCGTGGTATCCATGCCGAGAGATAATTGGATTCTAAAGCAACGTACAAGTAGTGTATGATGAAGCTGCACTGAAGCAATTGAAACTGCAAACTGGAGCGCTGATTCCATGAGCAACGAATCAGAATTCGTTAAACGGACCAAAGCGGCTGCCGTCGAAGCAGCTGATACTGTTGTCGCGGTCGCACGCCAACACGATACACCGATTATCGTTTGGGAAAATGGCGAAACAATCGAAATTGATCCATACACCGAGCGAAGATACGCTATTCCGCTAGATCAACAGGGAAATCCCTCGGAAACCTAGCGCGGTTCTTGCCTGCTTTCAATTGCCAACGACACCAAGACGCAGCTGCCGTCATCCATGACGTTGAGTCCGGCTTCGCGAGCTAGCTTGCTGCCTTGCGAGTCTTCTGCGCCGGGTTGCATCCAGATGTTCTTTACGCCGGCTGCGATAGCTTGTTGGATGATTTCGCGGGTGACATGCGGTGGCGTGACGATGGAAAGCGATTCAGGGACTTCCGGCAGATCGCTGATCGCGGCGTATGCCGCGTGGCCTTCGACCTCAGGTGCTGAGGGATTTAGCGGATATACGGCGCGGGCGGATGCGATGAATGCTTGGAAGACTTTGTTCCCGTATTTCAACTTCCAGGAGAGTGGAATCGCTGTTGCGGTTGCTGTTCAGCGGGAAGGCGATGAGGCGTTGCTATGGGTGCGGGATTCGGGCATCGGGATCGCCCCCGAACTCCTCCCTCATATTTTTGATCTTTTCACGCAAGCCGAACGATCCCTGGATCGCTCACAAGGCGGCTTGGGCATTGGCCTTTCCTTGGTGCAACGGCTGGTCGAAATGCAGGATGGCAAAGTCGAGGTTGACAGCACATTGGGAAAAGGAAGCGAGTTTGTCGTCCATCTCCCGATCATGACGGCACCCGCAGTGTCACCGACATCGCCCAAACACATCGCATCTATTTCGGCGATGAGTTCTTTGCTGCCGTTCTCGCTACGGCAAGAAATTTCTAGCGATCCCGTAATGCTTTGGCTGCGACCGTTTTGCAACGCAACCGCGCAGCTTGTTCGACTTGCACTCATCAATCCCTAATATTGTGCGCGGAATCCTAGTGTTACGTACGATTCAAAGAGTGGGTGATGATGTGGCACATCAGTTGCTACACATCGAGGAACCTTTCAACACCTTACTATGTGTAAGGCAGAGTCTTTCAATCGCCATCGGAGTAGTCGTATACCGCTCCTGATGTGTGAGCATATGCCAGAAGATCGTTGTGGTTCTGCGCATGACGGCCACACGAGCAATCTTCGATCCGCGACGTGACTTGATGCGTCGATACCACTCGCGCATTTTGGGATCACTCTTTAGGATGTGCAGTACAAGTTGCTCAAGCAAGAATCGCGCGAACTTGCTGCCCTCCTTGGTGATGGAACCCAGTCGCTCCTTCGTCTCGCCGGAGTTCCGACTACTTGGCGTCAGACCGAAGTAGTTAGCCAAACTGCGCGGTCGCGGGAACCGCTTAATGGAGCCAATGCGACTGGATAGACCTAAGCCGGTGCAATGACGCACGCCCGGAACCGTCATCAAGATTTGTGTCGCGTTGAGAACACAGTCGGGATCAGTTCTACTGGCACGTTCTATAATCTTGGCATCTACCTGTTGGATCTGCTCCTCAATCGAAGTCCACTCCTGCAGAAGCAGGTCGATTTCGAAGCGATAGGTCGCATAGCTTGCGTGCATCGCGACGGTCTGTCTTCTTCTTGGATGGCTTTTCTGGATGTATCAGCACAATTCTCGACACTTGCGGTTGCGCAGTTCCTCGAGCAACCAGTCGTTGAAGCCGCATGATTCAAGTATCGCCATAAACTCAGTTTCTATCGTAGCCAGTTGATCGAAGAATTCCTTGATCTTCTCGCGGCGCGTGCTCACTTGCCGTTTCAAGACGTCTTCCCCTTGGACGTTGCGAATTGCCACAGTAATCTGCTTTGCATGTTGATCGATGGCGACGTATAACATCATCCGTTCTCCTGGGAGCCAGTGTTTGGCGAGCCACCGCGGCTACGCCGTTGTCCACTACCAGGGGAACATATTTTTCAAATCGTCGCCTCTTTCATCGAATCAAACCTCTGCAGCGGGGTGAGCGGCGGTTCGAGACAGAGGTCGGAGACACCGAAGCCAGTTAGAGGTAACGACGCGATTACGCTAACTCGCGTCGGTCGATGCAGACCGCCAGCACGAAGCAAAGCTCCAACACCGCAGCGGTCTCCGTCACCTCGGTCCTCTCAGCAACTTGAGTTCATGTCCCATGACGGTTCGACATGAGCGCTTTCGAGCGGTCGCTCAACGGTTCCAGGACTCGCTCTCACGAGCGGGCTAGGCAGATCGCGGTTGTCATTATGTTGAATGGCGACCGAACCGTTGTGGCTGTCGAAAGCCTAAGTTCGATCGTCGCTCATCTGGCGATCGGCCCAGGCCTGTTCCCAGGCATTCAAGAAACGCCCAGGAGCCGCCTCCGAAGCTTCGGGAGTATCATGAAAAAATCCGTTGCGGCCGAGTAATCGTACCTCCCATTGCCCGGCAGGTGATCGACGCACCTCGTATTCCATCCGCGCATAGGATATCTCGGACTCGGCATAGGGGTCGTTGTTGCAAAAGGTTTCCTTAACGCGATATCGCCACGTTGACAGATCCAATTCGTAGTCGACCCGGTGGGGACGGGGGTACGGCTCAGACTCGGCATCGCTAAACGACCATGCCGGCGGCAGGCCGAATGCATCTGTTTCGGAGCCGCCAAACAACTTCTTCAAAAACCTAAACATCGTGCTCACCTAACGATAAAAAGATAGCCGTTTCGGACAGCTTGCCAAGGTTCTGACCATTGCAGTTGTGTGGCGAGGGAACCAAGCCTCGATTATAGACAACCAAGACGCTTGGGTCGCTCCGTACGTTGTCCAAAATCGATGTCTGCGCGATGCCCTGCTCTGTGCCAGATTCGTCGTGGCGCGTCGATGGGCAATACGTCCGCGCTGAACCGCGACCCGCTCGTTCCTCAGATTTTTCCCAAGATGACCAACGCACCGTCGGCTCCATCAAATGGTTAGGCCTCCAGTCGATCATGCTAACAATATTACCAGGAATGTGGGCAACGCGATCGCAACCCCAATGCTGTACACCGCGTTGAGCCAGAAGACGGAACCGATGGCGCCCAGGAAAATCATCCCCACGATCGGGTAAGCCACCATTTTTGCTGCGAGAGACACACCTGGCGCGGAGATGGCGCTTAGAAGCGTCTTGGCATCTCCCGTGCTCGGGAAGTCGTGCATTGCGATCGATACCCCGAGCCAGATAAGGAAGAAATCCAAGGACGAACCTACGTAAAACTGGAACACTTGGATCGACGCCGGCGCAGAGATGATGCCGCCGAGTATCGAATTCACGATGAAGGGCCCAACACCAATCCAGATCTGCTGGCTCGTTTTTGCCGGATGTTCGTGAATAACGTAACCGGCTGGATTGCCGAATCTGAAGTAGCACACGTGGAAAATGGCCACACCGAAGAAGCGACAAAACAGCTGATGGGCAAACTCGTGAACAATCACTCCAGGGAACGTTAAAGCGGCGATGATTGGGCCAGGTATGAAGAACACGTACGTTACTTCCGGAGCTTTTTCAATTGTTCCATCGCATCTTTTACTTCGCGCACGATGTCGGATGACCCCTCACGCCCATCGATGGAATCGAATGCTTCCTCAGCAACCTGGTACTCGCCCGCATGGAAGGCCGCAATACCCTTCCGAGCGAGCGCGAAAGTCGAGTTCGGAAACTGACCCACTGCCTTCGTGTACTCAGTCAAGGCGACAGAGAAGTTGCCGTCTGCCTCTGCGCGTTGCCCACGTTCTAGTGCAATATACGCAGCGAGCGCAGCCGGGAATTTCGCGATTCCCAGGACAAATGGCACGAGCATCGCCGCGGCCGAAATCAGAATCCAGCGAGGAAGTGGCCGCGCTGCCAGCCTAGACCGGCATGACGCACACAAGGGCGTTGACCGGCCAACCTCGGCAAGCTGTCCGCACAAATCGCAGGCAGTTGGATCACCAATCGCGGGTGATTCGCCGGATGAACCGCTGTCCAAAGCTTGAATTCCTTTTGAGGCCTAAAAATTTCGACATAAGTCCCGGGTTTGGGGAGGGAGCCAAACGAATAAAATCTGGCGACGCTGAGCCTTGATTTTGTTGGCATTGTAGCAATCACTTACAGATTTCCAACTTCCCAAAAACGAACTTCTTCGTAAGCATTCTCTGTTATGCAGAAATGCCTAACTTACTTCTGAAAATCGACTTACCTATTTTAGAGTCCGTTTCGGTGGATAAAATCGGAAGCAACTGATTACGGAATAACACGGCTCGGCTATAGTTAGCGAGGATTTCTGATCGGACACAATCTATCGGGGAGGTATTGCTCAGCCATGTTTGGACGCCTTTTCGGAAAGAAGTCAAAGTCAGAACGTGTCGTTGACGCGGACGGCGTTGGCGGAATGATCGAAGTGTACGATCAGCAAGGCAACAAGATCCTGATCGAACGCAGCGAATATCGGACGCGCGTCCTTCCCGGCATCTCCAAAGACGCATGGGGCGATGCGGATAATCTTTATAGTGCTATCGTAATGGCACTCAACGACGGATTCGTTGCCGAATCGGTTGCCCCCGCTGAACGGCTTCACGACATCGATCCGATCGGCGAACGAAGTACGACAATACTCGGCATTGTCTTGATGAAGAATGATGAGCTCAAGCGAGCCGAACAGGTCCTTAGTGACTACCTCAAAGAAAGTGATTCTGGTGTTGTAGCAACGAATCTCGCAAAGGTATTTGACGAGCAGGGTCGCAAACACGAATCACGGACTACCTTGCGCCGTGCATTATCAATCGACCCAAATCAGGATAACGGCCTCGAATGGTTTTCCGCGATTGCGCGTGAAGAAGGTGGCGACGAAGCGTTTCTTGCGGCGATGCGTGACATTGCAGAAGAGCCGGGCAGCTGGCGCGCCCAATTGTGGATCGCGCGGGATTTTCTCGAACACGATGATGCTCAATCGGCAGTTCAGATTTACAAGCAAGTCTTGAGTTCCGCAGACGTTGCCGAAGACGGCATCATGATGATTTCCGGCGATTTAGGGAGCAATGGCTGTATCCAAGAAATCATCGACCTGTTTCTACCTGTCTTCGATGTCCATGCCCACGGAATCCAAGCGGGGCTAAATCTTGTACAGGCATGCATCGAATGCCATCGCAAACACGACGGCTTGCGAATCTGTGATGAACTTCTTTCGCTAAATCGTTACGACCTAAAACAAATAATCGACGAACGACGGGCACAGCTCACTGCGATGCATTAAAAGAGAGGCGGTTGAGCCGAGCGACATCAACCGCTTTCAAAGCATGCTTAATTTTCTCCTCCGATAGCACGTCCGTGAACGGTAATTCACCCTCTTGCAGGAATTGCCGTTGCAAATAGGCAATTGCTCGACAACGATCCAGTATCGCCGAAGGCAAGCCTGTCCGACTGCATTCTAGTGCCATTCGTGGGCGTGTCCTTTGCGTTTTGTCCGGTTTATTAACTCGCACCGGTCACCCCACCGGTCACCCCAACCGATGGAATGAACTCGAATACGATACGAAGCACCGGCGTGCCAAACGCGTGCCCAACCGGTGCGAGTTGGGGAAGGTGTGAGAAATCTCTTCGACTGCCAGACTTCCGCAGCCAGCGAAATCCTGGATCTGCAGTCGGTCGCAATGGTCGCTGTAGGGTGAACAAAACAGACTCATGAAGGTTCGTCCTGAGTTTTCGAACGGAAGCACGATGCTGGGCGTTTCGCATAGTCAAAATGAAGAATCAAATCGCCTCCTCGATGCGCGACCGCTTGGCGGAAAATGCATCTTCATTTCAAGCCTCGAGCTGAGATACTGGCGACCGTCGCTACGTGGACTCAAAATAGAGTTCCGTTGTTAGGGTGCGGACATGCAGTTAGTTGTTGACGGGCGTAATGGCGATAATCGCTTTCGAGGCTGCCTCGCGAGCAAGCCTTGTTTTGATGTCGTGGCCTCCATGGTCGTCGCGATTTGTCAGCTCGTTCAGGGCTTGAAAAGCTGACGCCGCAGCGGGGCCCACGTCGGTAAGAGCCTCTGCGGCCACAGCGGCTATACGGGGTTCCATCGCTAAACAGTTGATCAATACAGGTACCGCCGACTCATTTGCGCCAATCGCCAAAATGGCCCGGATGGCTGCGTCGGTTGTGTCGCGGCTTTCCCGAAACGCTCTGCCATTGTCATTAGTGCCGGCCAGCGGAACTCTTGGACGTTCTGCGACAGAGATCAACATCGGCAAAGTAGACGCGGCTGCTGGGCCGATGTGCTCTAGCGCTTGGCAGGTCGCATCTAACAGTATGGAGTTGGTGGCAAAGAGTTGCTGCTGCAATAATTTAAGCGTTTCAGGGCTGGAGGCGCGCGTCTTACCCAAGGTTTCGATGATGAGTGTCAGCTGATCGTCAGTCGTATTGCCGACAGCAGATAACAAGAATGGTTCTACATTCGCTTCGATGTCAACTAAAGCACGCTGAAGGTCGTCGACTACGTGTGGGTCGTTAAGTTTCAACACCAACTGCGTGAGCGGTTCCTCCAGCGGTTTGGCTTCGGCTCCCAGGCCAGCCACGTAGCTGATGGCATCGCGGCGGATGACGCGGTTGTTGTCATGTTGAATGATTTCCAGCAGCGTTTCCAACTTACTCGCGTTGTCTTTACCCTGGAGTCGCGCTAGGAGTTGATTGCGTGGGTTGGACGAGGGCGCAACTTGGGAAACCGTTGCAGCGTTTGTACCCGTTCCAAACGGAAATGACGCTTGGTCGCAGCCCATGGTCGTGGCCATCAAAGTCAAAGTAATAATTCGCTTGGCAATTCGTGTTTGCATCTTCGTGAATGCTCCATTTTTAGAAAGGGTGTCATCGGGCTAGACGCACAGAAAAGCAGTCCAGTTCCGGAGAAACAATAAAATGCGCGGAAAAGCGACACGCCAGTTAACAGAGTGCAGCGATCACAGGGTTTACTCGTCGATCGCTAGTTGAATAATTCGCCGAACTCTCTCAAGTTCGCACTGACGATTTAATCGATGATAAATCTGAGAAATTACTCGTAAGTCTTTATCCGCTTCCTTACATCTCGTTTCGCAGGTTGTAAATCAGGTGTTCCAATACCAAATTCCTTACCGATTTGTTATACCGTAAACCAATACTGCTCAACATCCGGCTGCAATTCGAGCAACGATACTGCCAAAGAAAGGGCTTGATGGCGAAGTTCCAATACTTCTTGCAAGTTATCGTCTACGCCTTGTGCTCTAAGAGCGCCTGCCATATTGGCTACAGCTATGAGGTGGTGTTCGAGCATCTTGTGATCCTGCGGGAATTCGCGAGACAAAGCCTCAGCGATGGCGAGTCCGCGGCGCTGAAATTCAACCCTTTCCACAAACCGCTTCTGTTCGTGACAGACATTTCCGTGATTCCCAAGAATGGCAACCAGCGATTGGCGGCATTGGCGATCGCTTGGTCGCTCAATTAAGAGCGCGGAGAAGCATCGTTCTGCCTCCAGGTAAGCCTTTTCCGCCTCGACATATCTGCCACGCCTCAGATATCGATTATGACCAAGAACTCCGTACGCTTTGGCAACCCCCACGCGGAAATCCCACGAATCTGGCTTCGTGTTCAAGAGTATCTCCCATGCCGCCAAACATCGTTCTGCCGCATCGTCGGCCACCGAAACATTTCCGGACTCGATCAGCTCCCCGCTGAGATCGAGCAAAGAAGATGCTAACAACTTTTGTTCTTCTAGCTTCTCAAGCTGCGCGACTTTAAACCTGCCAATGTCCGCGTAGGCACTTAATGCGATCTCGATAGATTCTGCTTCGCGTCCCAATGGCCGAAGCATACTGGCAAGTCCAGCCTTGGCGGCGACGAGCAGCAGTCGCACTTGGTGGTTCTCTGGGGAACGGCTCAGTAATTTGTCGCATTCGTCGATTGACTGCCGATAGGAGGCCTCTGCATCGGCGTGCTGCCCCAGTCGGGACTGGAGCGCCGCGACTCGTTGCTGTGCTCGCAATGACTCGAGGATCGCTTGCGGTTCCGTTTCCTTCTCGTTGGTCGTCTCGGAATAGTATATCAAAGCCTTCTGCAGAAACTCTTGCTG
>JBGSNA010000325.1:0-2131 GCA_041739875.1 Pirellulaceae bacterium | reverse complement strand
ACCGTTCTCGATTCGAACTCCGTCGAATGTGTTACCGCGAGCGAGCAGGCCAGTTACGTCAGTGCCGATGCGGTTGCCGTAGATCATGGTGCCGTTTGTGCCAGTACCGATGATAATGATTCCATCACTGTTTCCGGAAATCGTATTGGCTTCAGCCACGTCGTTGCTGCCATCGGCGTTGGTACCGATCAGTGTGTTGATCGATGAGCCCTCGACGTAAATTCCTTGGTATGCATTTCCGACAATCGTGCTACCGTCCATCCCCAATCCGATATAGTTCCCCTGAATTTGTGCTCCAGACGAGGAATTGCCCACAAGGACGCCGCTTCCCAAGTTTCCTGAAACGATATTGCCAACCAGTTTGTTCCCCGTCCCTGCGCCCCAGAACGAGAATCCGCCGCTTGCATTACCTAGCGCAGCTAAGCCGGTAGAGGTCGTACCGATGTAGTTGCCGGCAAACGTGTTGTTTTGAGAAGTAGCTCCCTGGATTTCAGCTCCATAGTGATTGTTCCCTGAGATTAGGTTCCCGGCACCCGCCGTCGTGTTGCCAATTTGGTTCCCGGTGGAACCGTTCAACAATACAATCCCCGATCGTGCAAAGTCCACTAGCGTGCCGTTGATGTCGCCAGTTCCGGCCGCATTGGTGCCGATGTAGTTTCCATAGACAATACTGTTGTCCGCATTGTCCATGAAAATGCCTTGGCTAACGTTTCCGGAAACAACGTTACGTGCACCCGTGCTTGTTCCGCCAATCATTGTGCCGACACTGTCTTTCACTTGAATGCCAAATCGACCGTTCGCCAGTGCGGTGGTTCCCGCCGCGTTCAAGCCGATGTAGTTCCCCAGAATCTGCGTGTTGTTGGAATTCAACTCAATTTGGATACCGTCTTCCGTGTTCCCCGCGATCACGTTACGAGCGCCCGCAGTTGTGCCACCAATGATGTTGCCACTGGCTCCGCCGGTGATGAGGATTCCATGGTTACTGTTCGCCAACGCCACGTTGCCTGACGCGTTGGTTCCAATGTAGTTGCCGATTATTGTGTTGCCGGTCGTCGATGAATCCCTCAAGCGAATTCCGCTGGTGCCACCTGCGATCACGTTTCGGTCCGCAACCGTCGCGCCGCCAATGGTGACGCCGGTGTTTCCGTTGGTATCTACTATGAAAGATCCAATCTCTTCGCCAGCGACATAAAGTCCGCTCGAGTCGAAAGCGCCTAGAAAGTTGCCTGCGATCGTAATTCCATCCGCGCCCGAGTTTAAATCAATCGCGTTCACACCGAAGTCGCGAATCACCAGTCCGCGAATGATGCTGTTGTCGGCACTGGAGCCAATGTCCAATCCATTGTTATTGAGATTATTCCCGTCGATGATGATGGGCAAGAAACTTCCAGAGACCCAGCCAGATTGTGTGGTCCCATCGATAATGATGGAGTCGGAGATCGATGGCAGCGCCGAACCGACATTGATGACGTAACTGGTGCTAGTACCCACTGGCCCAGGGATCGCAAAGACAATTTTATCGGGATTGCCGCCGGTGTTGACCGTTGCATTTGCTGCAGTAATGGCTTCACGCAGGCTGATGCGTCCATCCGCGCCCCTTGCATTACCAAGATTCGCTATCGAAGGCGTCGTACCATCCGACGTGTCCGAAATGGTGTCGACGACGATGATCCCTGTCGAAGAAGCGATTACGTTCTGCGCAAACTCAGAGGTGTCGCCATAGTTTCCGCTGCCCAAATCAACTGTCGCGGTCGCCGTGACTCGGTCGCTCGAGTTCACCCACGCGTTGAGTAAGGTGGTGTTAAAGCTCGCGTTGCCTGAACCGTTCGTGGTTACTGAGGTGGCACCCAAAAAGCGTTCGCCTTCTCCATAGCCGGTGGCGTCTTCAATTCCTAAACGATTCCCGAAGAATTCAATTCGGAACGTTGTATTTGCGGTTGAGTTGAACGAACCGACCACTGTTGTCCCGGTCTGGACCGATGTCGCACTAGTCAGGACCGGGAAGTTCTGCAGGTTGTTCGGTCCGCTGTCGCCATCGCCGACGTCGTTGGCGGTAACACCATTCGTACCGAGGTCGATTCCAAGTCCCGTGTTGGAGAAGATTGAATTGCCAAGGATGGCTACACCCGTG
>JBGSNA010000323.1:0-3306 GCA_041739875.1 Pirellulaceae bacterium | reverse complement strand
TGCCGTGTGAAAGCAACGCTCTAACCAACTGAGCTAATCGCCCGGAGGACCGGGTTGCGTAGGGTAACTTGCTCGCTTCGTCGGTACAAGTCAGTGGTGGTTTGATGCGAATGAAACGTGCATCTGGAAGATGGATTCGTCAGTGATCTGGCGTTTGAGCCGTGTGCCGGCGCCGGAGAGGCGCCGGTGGTGGATTTGCGGCTAGATGTCTATGCCGGTGGAGTGAACTTGGGTGCCGATGGCTCAGATGGTTCGTCGTCGTCTTGTGCGTTGGAAGTTGACTTCTTTTTTTCTTCCGCCGTTAAGACGCGTGTTGCTTCGTATTCTGCCATTCGAAATTGCTGCTGCACATCGTTGAGTCCACGTCGGAACTCTCGATAGCTGCTTCCTAACGAACGAGCAACTTCTGGCAACTTACCGCCGAAGAGCACAACCGCTAACACCCCGATCACGAGAAGCTCGGGAGGGCCCATTCCAAACATGTTAGCTCTTCTCGCTCTTGTTTTCGTCATCGTCGGTCTCAGCCATCCCGCGTTTGAACTCGTTGGCACTTTTGCCAAGGTTCCGCATCAGGCTCGGGAGCTTTTGACCGCCGAATAGTAACAAAGCTAGAAACAACACCACCAGCATCTCGGGCATTCCAGGGAAGCCGATCGCTAAGTACAGAGAATTCAAAACAGTCATGCTTACGCTCTCGCAAAAGAGGCTCTTAGTGGGAGCACCCTGACGCACTTCCGGCGAAAGCGGGTAGGTCGATTGGCCTCATTGCAGTTCTCGAAAGAACGCCGAACGCACAATCACCTCCAGAACCGATGTGACGGGCAGTGGGTGTGTGACGAAGGGTTCGCCACGGTATCTATTTTATTGCACGTTTGGGCTGAGTCAAAGCCTAATTGGGCTCCGAAGGGTGATCGCAGGCTAGGATTCTCGTTGGATTGCCAATTTCCGGGTCAGAAATCCGTTGTTCGCCGGTCTCTTTTGAGGAACCGCTCGAGAAAGTGTGATGCAGCATGAAAACGACTGCCCCCACCCCCCCAAAAAAGAGGCCTTCCCTGTCCTTGAACTGGAATTGCATCGAACGGAATCGTTTTTCCGTTGCGATTTAGCAGTTTCACTTGACCCATCTGGACGGCTGGGGGTGCGGCAGGCGATGGCTTAGGATGCGGATGTTCTGGCGCAATGTGCCGGGTTGTTGGTGCCACCGTTTACTCGTTACTCGCGAAGCGTGAATGTTTGCTGATTTATGGCCGATCGTGTCTCGCGTTTTGGGCGTGTTTTTGGTCATGGCGATTGGGGCGGTTTGCCGCAAACGGATGTGGTTGACGCGGGAGGCTGATCGCTCACTAGCGAATTTGACCGCTAATGTGTTGCTTCCGGCTCTATTCGTTGACCGCATTTTGGCTGGAGACCAACTCGACTCACTCGGTGTTGCTTGGATGCCACCGGTGTTGGGTTTTGTCTCGACAGCCATCGGCTTTCTAGCGGCGTGGTGGTTTGCGCGAGTCACTGGAAAATGGATTGGCTTGGAGACCGATAGTAAGCAGCGGTCGTTCGCGATTTGTGCTGGTGTTTGCAATTACGGCTACATTCCACTGCCGTTGGCACAGCACTTCTATCCAGAGGCGGTAGTCGACTTGATCTTGCACAACGTCGGAGTTGATCTTGCGTTGTGGAGTGTTGGTTTGGTGGTCATAAGCGGCGCGGCGGGCGGCGGTTGGTTGCGTGCCCTGCGAAGTCCACCTGTCGTGGCTGTCGCTGTGGCTGTGTCGCTCAAGCATTTTGCGGTGGATCGATACATTCCCGAACCCGTGATGCAAGCGATCGCGGCCATGGGTGACTGCAGCATTCCCTTGGGATTGCTTCTTAGCGGCGCGATCATCGTCGACTACTTCCACGAAGCTCAATGGCAAGGTGCGTTTCGCACGGTGGCAGCATCGATTGTACTTCGGCAAGGTTTGTTTCCAACGCTCATGTTGGTTGCGACCATGTTTTGGATCAGCGACGTGGATTTGCAGCATGTGATGCTACTGCAAGCGGCGATGCCAGCGGCGGTGTTTCCCATCGTGATGGTTCGACTTTATGAGCGAGATACAGGTACGGCACTACGAGTTGTGCTTTCCACATCGCTTGCCGGAATCGTGTTGATCCCGCTATGGATGGCGATCGGGAAGTTAATGCTCAGCGGGCATTAGTGGCATCACGAAAAAAGGCCGGGCGTGCCTCGACTCGATGCACGCCCGGCCTAGTAGCCGTCCTGACTCGTTTGTGACTTGTGTTTTGTCGAACAGTGAAACGAATTCGCTTCCGTGCGGTTCAACGCTCGTCATCATGACAAGCGTCATTCATTGAGTTGCCTTACCGAACGCCATGGCATCTTGCTGTGGTGACGACGCGAATCCGTGCGTCTTCGGTGAAACAAACTCGCTGAATGTCTAGGTCTTCAAAACGGCTCGCCACTCCTCCATGAAGAAGATGTTGACGAGCCTCGGTTATGCCACGAGTCGCAAGTCTTGTTCGATGCGTTCGACGACGCCTTCGACGAATTCTTGGAAAATGCGGATGTCCAGTGCTGAGGCGGCTCCGCATTCGGGATGGAATTGGGTGCCGACGGCGAACCAGTCCATCATTTCACTTTCGATGGCTTCGATGACGCCATCGGGACAACGGGCAGTAACGCGGAAGCCGGGAGCGACTTCGTCAATGCCCATGTGGTGGCGGCTGCTGACACGAATTTCGCCATCGCCGTAAACACGACCGACGAGCGAGTCACTGACGACATCGAGGGTGTGGCGATGATTCGGGTCTTGAGAATCAAAGTGGGGCACTGAGTTGGGCAAGTCTTCCTTCAAGTCGAGAAAAAGGTTGCCACCTTGTTGGACGTTGATGAGCTGCATCCCGGTCCCAATTCCCAGGACGGGCATACGACGTTCAGCAATTTCGGCCATCAAGAGACGATCGCTAGTCTCACGCACTGGGTCCATCGGACGGACGCTTGGGTGAAGCATGAAACCATCATTCCTTGGGTCCAAGTCGGCTCCGCCGATCAAAATGAACCCATGCAATTGATCGAGGAGACCTCGGATCGACTCGACATCACTCATCGGTGGCATGACAACCGGAATCGCTCCGGCGGCAATGACCGAGTTAAAGTATCCAGCCGCGATGTAGCTATACGCGGGCATGCTGCGAACTGCTGAACGATAATCGGCATTCAATCCGATCAATGGCTTACACGTCATCCGAAAGGTCCTCTTCGAACGTACGGGTTATGAAGTGATGCGGATTCATCCCGCATCGACCGATTTC
>JBGSNA010000321.1:0-21959 GCA_041739875.1 Pirellulaceae bacterium | reverse complement strand
GGCCGGTGGCTAGCGCCAAAGCCGCTCATTTGTTGGCCTGGACCTTAGCATCACGAGTTTTTGAATGAATATGAAACTAACGCGTCGCCAGGCAATTCAATCGATGGGGGCGGCGGCTTCGCTTTCTTGTGTGGCACCGTCTACGTTTGCGCAAACTCAAGATGCCTTGCCGCCGGTGCGGGCGATCACTCGCGGGCCGCTGAATCATTGGTTCGGGTACTACGATAAACTCGAGTTTGATCCTGCGAATCGGTATGTGCTGTCCAACGAAGTTGCGTTTGAACATCGCACGCCGACAGCGGATGACGTGATTCGTGTCGGTATGGTGGACACGCATGACAACGACAAGTGGATTCGGTTGGGTGACAGTCGAGCTTGGGGATGGCAGCAGGGGTGCATGCTGCAGTGGCGTCCGAACTCGGCGTCAGAAGTCGTTTGGAACGATCGCCAGGGTGACCAGCACGTTTGTCGCGTGTTGGATGTTCACACGCGAGAGATGCGAACGTTGCCGCGACCCATTTATGCGTTGAGCGGTGACGGCCAATGGGCGATCACGGCCGACTTCTCAAGGATCCAACGGATGCGACCGGGTTACGGTTATGTTGGATTGAGTGATCCATGTTCGAAAGAGCTTGCGCCGGAGGATTCAGGTGTCTGGAAAATGAACATGGACACGGGCGAATCGACGCTAGTTTTCTCGTTGGCGGACGCTGCTCGCATCGATCACTATGGCAAACCACTCGATGACAAGTGGAATTACTTCAATCACTTGCTCGTCAGTCCGGACAGTTCACGTTTTATCGTCTTGCATCGCTGGCGCGAGAGCACGGGTGTCGGCGAGGATGCTGAGCCCACCGGTCGCTTCACAACGCGTCTGTTTACTGTCGGCATGGACGGCACGGATCGATACATCCTTGATCCATCAGGCAATACGTCTCACTTTATTTGGCGCGACAACCACCACGTTTGTGCTTGGACGAAGCCGGAAGGCAAACCGGACGCATTTCACTTGTTCCGCGACCAAACCAACGAAGTCGAAGTGGTTGGCGAAGGCGTCATGACGGTGAACGGGCACAACACGTATGTCCCGAACACGGACAATGAGTGGATTCTCAATGATACGTATCCGAGCAAAGAGGATCGCAACCAGAGTCCGTATCTGTATCACGTACCTTCAGGGCGGCGGGTGTGGTTAGGCCATTTCCATTCGCCGCCGCAGTACACCGGCGAATGGCGATGTGACACACATCCCAGAAACAGTAACGATGGCAAATCCGTCGTCATCGACTCGGCTCACGACGGCGGACGCCAGCTATATCTCATCGATATCAGCGAGATCGTGAGTTAGTAACCTCGCAAGACAACCTCACTAGTGTCACCCTCACTCGAACCTTCACGCTATGTACGCTTTACAAAGTTCTGTCGCACGATTTTTGCAATTCACCACACTGCTCGTTCTAACGACTGGGGCGACGTTTGCCGCAGAGAAGCCGAACGTGGTTGTGATCCTGGTGGATGACCAGGGATGCTTCGCGACAACCACATTAGGAATCTTCCACAAAACGAGCATTTTCCAGGCGATTTTTAGCAATTTCAAATTGCAGCCAAGTGACCCAAATTGAGATCGATGGAGGAGAATTAGCTACACTTTGCTACACCGACGACAGGCGAGCGATCCAAACTAAACCGCAACTGTCGCTTTTTATTTGCCTTGTTACAGGTGCGAATCTGCGTCGCTTTTGACGACTGATCCACTCGCAAAATTGACGATTGTGATCCTTCGCGTCAGCCTACATGACTTGCAAGCTTGGTTGCCTCGACTGCGAAAGTTGTTTTATGACCGGACGTGTTGCGCAAGCATCGTCGCTCGAAGCGATCGTCACCGTGACGGCCAGCAATAGTCCAAGCGTTTCGACGGCGATATTTTGCTTGCGGCCCGTGATTCTCCTAACGCCATCGTATCCGCGACTGCCGCAACGCTCCCTCGTTTTGACCATCTGACTGTTGATACTTGCGGCGCTGGCGTCGAGCTCCTCTCTCGGTACTTCGAGCTGGCGAATCGTTCCCACAAGACGATCATTGATCTGTTGCAACGTGCCGTTCTCTCGCCATCGAGCGAAATAGCCGTAGACCGTACTTTTGGGCAGGGGGTCGTGGGGAAGCATGTCCCACTTACATCCGCTACGGCATTGATAGAAGATGATGTTAAGAACTTCACTTATGTAGATCGATCGTGGGCGTACACCTTTGGGACTTTTGCGTTGTTTGGGAGCGAGCTCGCTTATAATCTCCCATTGCTAGTCAGTCGAATCGATCGGGTATCGCTAGCGGCTATCGTTGGTCATCGCGCACTCCATTGCTTCGAGGAGCACAAGGTGTGTCGAAAACCAGGCTCTCCGCAAATACTTGTTTCCAGATACGTGCTTAAACACGTCACTGCGTTGCCTCACGACAATTTCCAATCGTCTACAGAAACGCAAAATGAAATCTGCTGTCCACATGACCTTGATCCGTCGGATCAGCTTCGGCCTGACGATAACGCTCTTGTGCCTGAGTTCTGACTTGGTTAACGCGGTCGTGCCGGTTGAATTAGACATTCAAGTCCCGGTCGAGATTACACATCCAACAGACTCCGTCGTTCGAATCAACTTTGGTCGCGTCGCAGTCCGTCTACGCTGCTCAGTACCTCCTGACGTCGTTGTTCCAAACGGACCTGACGATAAAGCTCTGGGTCTGATCACGGCCCCGGGGGACCGCAAGTTGGCGTCATATGCTCAACAGCGCGACAACGATCACTTGGGAAGCCTGGGACCAGAAATACAAACCCAACCAAGACTGGAATCATGCCCGGGGTGCAGCACCTGAAAATCTGTTTCCTCGATTCGTGCTCGGCGTGACGCCGCAAACGCCTGGTTGGTCTGAGGAGATGATACGCCCGTGCCCCGGCAACCTCAGTAGCGAGAGTGGATTGATCCCGACGCTTGGTGGGCCGATCTTAGTGGACTGGAACAGCGAGTCGAAATTTAAGCTCTCAATTGCACTCCCAACCGACGTGAAAGCGACGATCGAACGTCAAGCAGCCGATGGGCTCCACCGGGGTGATGTCGACGGCCAATCGGTGCAAGCGGATCGACGTGGCGATCGTTGGATCTTAGCGAAGCCGATCTCGTGTAGTGCAGAGATCGAAATGAAATGAACAACGAGGGTCGATCATTGTTTGACTCACTACGATGGATCGGACTGGCCGGGTTTGTCAATTGAGCGTTGTGCAAGAACATCGGTACGCGGCAAAGAACATCATGCCGCAACACTTATGCCCACAGCTCCTTTACGACGTTGCCGTGAACGTCCGTCAGACGGAAATCTCGTCCAGCGTAACGATACGTCAACCGCTCGTGATCAAGCCCGAGTCCGTAGAGCAGCGTCGCGTGCAGATCGTGCATGTGGACCGGTTTTTCTACTGGGTGATATCCGAACTCGTCGGTTGATCCGTGAGTCAGGCCGCCTTGGACGCCGCCACCGGCCATCCACATTGTGAAGGCTTGTGGATGGTGATTGCGTCCATCGCCTCCTTGCACGGTGGGTGTTCGACCGAACTCCGCGCCCCAGAGCACCAAGGTATCATCGAGCAAACCACGACGGGCCAAGTCGACGAGCAACCCGGCGGTCGGCAGGTCTGACTTCCCCGACTCCTTAATCAAGCCCTCTTTGACTTCCTTGTGATGGTCCCAAGTGTAATCAGTGGAGACTTGGATGTAGCGAACACCTGCTTCGGCAAACTTGCGAGCCAACAAACATTGGCGCCCCAAATTATCAGTGGGCTCGGATCCGATGCCGTACAGATCAAGCGTTTCTTGACTTTCGTCCTCCAAGTTCATGATTTGAGGGATGGTCGATTGCATTCTGAACGCGAGTTCGTAATTGGCAATCAGTCCTTCGACACTCTGGTCGTGGACCAACCGATTGAGGTGTTCTTGATTGAGCGATTGGACCAAGTCGAGTTGCTGGCGCTGCCGCGCGAGTTCGAGACGCGGGTTGCCGACATGCGAAATCTTGGCTTTCGCGATCGGTGTTTCGGCGGATCCGATCGCCGTCCCCTGGTGGATCGCAGGCAAAAAGGCGCTGCCGTAATTTTGGACACCACCGTGTCCACGCGGCGGCGAAATGGTAATGAACGCAGGCAGATTTTCGTTCTCGCTGCCCAGTCCATAACTTGCCCAAGCACCGACGCTGGGGCGGACCAAGTTGGCTTGCCCAGTGTGCAACCGCAACAGCGCCTCGCCATGCGCGCTTCCCTCGGTGTGCATCGATCGAATCACGCAAAGCCGATCCGCCTGCTTGGCCAAATGGGGAAAAAGTTCGCTGATCCACACGCCACCTTCGCCATGCTGAGCAAATCGAAACGGCGAACCCATCAGTTTGCCGAGCTCGTCTTTCTCGCTGCCCACCGATGAACCGGTCAACGTTTCGCCGTCACGCTTGTTCAACATTGGCTTCGGATCGAACAGATCCACGTGGCTCGGGCCGCCCCACATGAATAAAAAGATGATGCGTTTGAATCGCGGCGGGAAATGAGGCTGCTTGAGTAGTGCCGAATCGTTTGACGCGGTCGCAGCCAAGCCACGCGAGGCGAGCATGGCCGACAAGGCGACTTGCCCGAATCCGCAGGCGCTATTGCGCAACATCGCACGACGCGTCGATCGTGATGTAAATTGATTGCAGTTCATGTCGGAGCTCCTTACTCGATGATTTGAAAGCGACTGGACGCGAACAACGCTTGGCAGGCGAGAGCCAATGCCCTTTGATTCGCGTCGTGCGATTGATCCGCTGCGTCCTCGGCATCGATCGATAATAAGAACGCCGTTACGGAGGCTCGCTCGGACTCGCTCGGTTCGTCCCCAACGATCTTCGTGAACATTAAGTCCATTTGAGCAATCGTATCAGACGTCGGGCAAGCATTCGAAATCTGTTGCGCGGTCGCTTGGGCCAAGTCCATGACCATTTCGTCGTTCATCATGAACAAGCCCTGCGACGGCACGATCGTCTTGGGTCGATCGCCCATCGTCGTATGCGGATTAGCAAAATCAAAGGCCTCAAAGATCTCAGGCAAATCATTCCGAATCACCGGAAGATAGACACTTCGACATGGGAAGTCGGTACGACGACGGACCTTGTTGGCGCCCACCGCAGTCGCTTGATCGCCCAGGTAGTCAACGGTCGAAAGGTACCTTGAGTTATCCAGTCGACCGGCGGCAACATGCATCGCGTCACGAATCATTTCTGGTTCCAAACGCCGACGATTGGCTCGCCACAGATACTCATTCTCGGGATCGCTGGCGGCATTGTGTTCGTCGAAGTGGCTACTCAAGGCGAACGTGTGGCTGGTGACGATCTGGCGCACCAGCGATTTCACCGACCATCCGGATTGGATCAACTCCGACGCTAAGTAATCGAGCAACTCGGGATGCGTCGGCGTTTCACCGGTTCGTCCAAAGTTGTCGACGGTTCGGACCAGTCCTCGTCCCATCAATCGTTGCCAAATTCGATTCGCCATCACCCGCGCCGTTAGATGAGCCGCGGGACTGTCGCGGGCCGTCAACCACTCAGCCAACTCGAGCCGACCACTGCGGTCGCTTCTGATCGACGAACCGAATCCATCGTCGAGCACTGTCAAAAATCCACGGGGAACGACGTCACCAAGGTCATTGAACTGGCCCATTAGCCGCACGGCCTCGTTGGTTGGTTCATCGACATCCACGGGCGACATCGCGCGCGGCGGAATCTTGGGCGGATTGGCCAGCGTCTCCTTGATCGTTGCCAGGAACGCTTCCTGATCAGCGATACGTATTTCGATATTGTTCGCCGGATCGATCGCGACGGGCGAGACCGCATCGCGATGATCTTTGATGTGCTTCGCCAATGCTTCGGCGTCGCTGTCTTGCAACAAAGACAACGCTTTTTCAGCGTGCTGTTTCCTCGATTTCAATTCCGACTGTTCTCGCCAAAACTTCTCGTAGGCGTCATCGAGTTTCTTTCCATCAGCACCGAGCCCAACCAATTGTTCCATGACGCGTTGTTGGCTCAGCATGTGACGCTTTTCCATCACACGAGTCGACGTGAATATGCCAGCTAAAGCGTAGTAATCAGCGGTTGGGATAGGATCGAATTTGTGATCGTGACAACGTGCGCATCCGAGCGTTTGTGCGAGCACCGCTCGGCCGATCGTGTCGATCTGTTCGTCCGCGACGTCCATGCGCTGCTGCCCTGCCTCGATGCCCAACAAAACTTTGGGACCGATTACCAGAAAGCCAGACGCGATCCGTTGATCGTCACGTTGCTCGATCGAATCGTAGGGCAGTAAGTCGCCCGCGATTTGCATCGTCAAGAATTGATCAAAAGCGAGATCTTCATTGGTTGCGTCGATGACCCAGTTGCGATACCGCCACGCTTCGCGAAATAGGAAATTTTCGTCTAGTCCGTTCGAGTCCGCATATCGAGCCAGATCCAGCCAGTGTCGGCCCCAGCGCTCGCCGTACCTGGGATCAGCAAGCAAGCGATCGACATAACGCGACATCGATTCAGTCGCCAAATCAGCGAAGTCGGATATCGGTGGCAATCCGTGCAACGCGAACGACAACCTGCGTTTCAGCACGCGGGAATCGGCGTCTTCGACTGGTTTCAGTCCAGCGTTATCCAAGCCCGCTAGAACAAATCGATCGATCGCACCGCGAGGCCAAGTCGGGTCACTGACTTGCGGAGGAGTGATTCCAGCAATCGGTTGAAATGCCCAATGACTCTTGCCAGCGACTGGGTCCGAAGGATTGTCGACGTCGACCACTTGATTGTTCAGCGGACCGGGAGCGCCCATCCGTACCCATTGTTCCAGTCTCACGACGTCCGGCTCGGGAAGCCTTGCAACCGGCGGCATTTCGAGATCAGCTTCCACGTAACGCACTGCGCGAATCAACAAACTCGCATCGGGATTGTGCGGGGTCACACTGGGTCCGCTATCGCCGCCTTCCATCCAACCGGTTCGTCGATCCAGCAGCAACCCGCCTTCTTGTTCACTCGCTCGCTCGGAATGACACTGGTAACAATGCTTTGCAAATAGCGGCCGAATCTCGGTCTCGAAGTACGCCGCACCGGCTTCTTCAGTGACTTCGCTTTCAACTGCAAAAACTGGCAATCCGACCGACGCGAAGATGCAAAACACCAAGATCGATTGTGTTAGTCGTTCCGTTCTGTTGCCGTTGAGAGTCATTGCTTATTTCACTTCGATTTCTACGTTTCTTACAACGCCGCTTGGCACCCAGCGATCACCGCGATGTTCTGACGCAACGCATATTCTCCGGACGGTAACACAGATCAATCTCGTTTTCTCGGGACTTTCGATACTTGCAATTGTATCCTTTCGTAGAACCCGTGTGATCCTATGCTTCGATTTGTTCATCCAGTCCACGATCGTAGGATCTCCCACGGCCAGGATTCTATCCCTCGATATTCTGGCTCTTAACGTTGGTCACCGAATACGGGCGCTTTCCAATTGGGTGGCAACTTCCCTTGTGGTCGGACTCCGTATGCGTGCGACGGTATCGGATGACCTTCGGCGGTCAACAACGGCATGCGATCGGGTAAGTGCTTGATTCGAATATCCTTGAATTGGATCTTCATCGCCGGTCCGACGTGAACCTGCATCGCGAGCACGCCTTCAAGTGACCGACCGTTCTCGTCCAGATCGATCAAGTCAGCGGTCATGTGCCCATCGATCCAGTGCTGGTAATGATTACCTTGGACCAGCACTCGGTAGTCGTGCCATTGATTCGATGCGAACTCTTTCACAGGCATCTTCCCAACGACCCACGCTTGCCCATCTGCATTGACGATCACGTGTTCACCGGTGTGCGAAAGAATCCTCCGCCCGCGTTCTTCGTAGAGCATTGCGTTGTAATTCGGATTGTCCGCAACGATGTCGCATTGATATCCGCTGACGACGTCCAATCCTATTTCTGGGCGCGACATGCCGCGGTACTGCAGGCCACTATTTCCACCTGGAGAAACTTTCACCTTGACTTGCAAGTCAAAATTTTGAACTGTCGAGTTCTTCCACGTAATGAACTGATTTGTCTTCAGCGACCCGTCGGTGACTCCCGTTAGTGCGCCGTTTTCGACGGACCAATAGTCGGAACTGCCACTCCATCCCGCGAGGTTTTTTCCGTTGAACAACTCGACAAAGCCATCCGCGTCGGGCGTCGAGCCCACGGCAGCCGAAGCTTCTGGATTCGGAACCGTCGATGCTTCGAACGGGCGATCGGGCGGCGCCAGTGGACCGCCCAATTCGGCGACGCGCTTCGTCGTCCGGTCTCGCATTTCGTTCAGCATCGTTACGTAATTCGGATCATCGGCGAGATTGATCAGCTCGTCCGGATCGTTCTTGAGGTCGTGCAGAAACTCTCGATTTCCGTGGTCAAAGTAGCGAACGTATTTGTAATCTTCATTGCGAATGCCCTCGAACGCCGGGATGCGATGTCGAACTGCAAAATGTTCGTGAAACGACTCGGTTCGCCAATCGTTTGGGGTGTCGCCGTCAACGAGCGGCTTCAGGCTGCTACCTTGATACCGAGTCGGAATGGAGGCTCCCGCCCAGTCGACGAATGTAGCCGGCAAATCGAGATTCAAAGCGATCGATTCAGTCACTTTGCCTCGTTGTGACTGCGGGACGCGAGGATCGCAAACAATCAAAGGCACGCGAAGTGAGTTTTCAAAGTGCGACCATTTTCCGGCCAGACCTCGATTGCCCATGTAGTAACCGTTGTCAGCGCTGTAAACAATGATTGTGTTGTCTGCCAAGCCGGCATCTTCCATTGCCTTTACGAAACGCCCAATCTCATGGTCGATGCCGCTGACCATTCGATAATAGGCACGAACGTTGATTTGATATTTTTGGTCTGTATTCCAACGCCAAAAGAATCGTTCGCGATTGATGGTCGTTTGCAGGAACTCGGGCAACGCGTCGAAAACCGCCGGATCGTTCAGCTTCGGTGGCGCGATCGTGGCGTCGTCGTACATCCCATCGACCGTCCTGGGCCAAGGGAAGTGTCCGATTCCGGGACGTCGATCACTGTCTTCGGCATGGCAAGCGTTGAACCACAGATTGAGCGCGAACGGCTTGTCCTTCGGCTGTGACTTGATGAAATCGATGCCCCGATCCACGATCAGTTCTGTTTCGTGACGAAGGCTGCCGTCCGGTTGGGGCTTGTAGTACGGATTGCGTCCGATGGCTTCAAACTCATCGAAGTGATCTTCGCGGCGAAAGTCATCTGGCATCGTCGCGTGCCACTTGCCGAAATAGCCCGTTCGATATCCGTTGTCGCGCAGAATGTCCGAATACAGGGTTTTGACGGTCTCGGGTCGCGCCAAGTCCTGGTTGCCCGGTGTGCCGAAAGTGCGTCCCGTCAGTCCCGTCAAAATCGTTGTGCGGCTGATCCAGCAAATCGAATGGCTCACGAACGCATTTTCAAATCGCACACCGCGCTTCGCGAGTGAATCGATATTCGGGGTTTGGATCACGTCGTTGCCGTAGCAGCCGAGCGTGCTGGTGGTTTGGTCGTCTGTGAAAAAGAAGACGATATTGGGTTGCTGTTGAGCCTTCGCGGTTGCGACGCCGAGAAAGATCAAACACAGGAGCCAAGCTGAGGTTTTCATGACGAGTCCTAAACCTTACCGGGGATTGATGAGAGGCGGGCGGACGACCCAGATGCATCGGCTCGCGACTGGTGGCATCTTAATCGAGATGAAAAGCTCAACCGTGCTCTGCTGGGGTTCGTAGCACGATTACTCCAACTGCACGCCAACAAAGTTTGATAGCTGAAAGTCATACTAGGCGAGTTTCGCAGCACGGCATTTAGGAACATTATGTTGATGCCTCCATCTGGGACGAGCGCACAAATCACGGTACACTTTGGTGAAGAGTGGGGACTCAACGAGCAACCAAGATCCGTAGCAACATTATTATATCCAGCTTGGATCGAATCCTTTTCTCCGATTACAAATGAAAATATTTTCCGCGATCGCATGTCTGTTGGTTTGCACTTCGCTTCTGGCCCAAGACCAGCGACCCAATATTGTCTTGATGTTCACAGATGACCAATCGCTGAACTGCTTGGGCATCATGGGGAACAAGCACATTCGAACGCCGAATATGGATCGGCTCGCCCAGCGCGGAACGATCTTCAACAATGCGTTTGTCACGACGGCTATCTGTTGCAGTAATCGTGCGTGCATCCTCACTGGCCAGCACATGGTGCGGCACGGAATTCAAGACTTTGTCGAGCCACTATCGGCCGAAGCCTTTGAGCAAACTTATGCAGCGCTTTTGCGACGCTCCGGCTACCGTACCGGGTACCTGGGGAAATATGCCGTTGGAAACCCTGGGAAGGGAAGCCCCGAACTTTCACTGCCGGTGGATAAGTTTGACTGCTGGTACGGGTTCCCTCAAAGCATCAACTTTCGCCAAGAGATCGACGGTAGACCACGCTTCCTGACCGAAGTGATGACAGAAAAGGCGATTAAGTTCCTTGAGACGTCTTCAACCGTCAAGCCTTTTTGCTTGACCGTTGCTTTCAAGGAACCGCACGGGCCATTCAATTACTTCGACCCGAATGTACCTAACCCTTACGAGAACACCGAGCTTCCAACGTCGCCGACGTTCACCGTCGAAGACTTTGAAGCCCAACCGGAGTTCATTCGCAAATCGCTTGGCGCCGATGGCAGCCGAAAGCGACTAGAACAGCCAGTCGCTGCTCAAAAAGACTTGCGGACTGTCTATCGTACGATCACACGCGCTGATCAAGCGGTCGGAGAAATCCTCGATGCGCTCGAGCGACTCAAACTCGACGACAATACGGTGGTGATCTTCACGTCCGATCATGGCAGTCTGCTAGGCGACCATGGGTTAAATGGAAAATGGCTGATGTACGAGAACTCGATTCGTGTGCCCATGATCATTTACGATCCACGAATCGATCCGAAAGTTGCTAACGGGCGGCGCGATGATATGGTTCTGAGCATCGATCTAGCACCAACCATGTTGGCTTTAGCGGGTGTCGAAATTCCACCAGCGATGCAAGGCAAGAACATGATGCCGCTGGTTAAGCAGGAACCGGTCGATTGGCGTACGCAATTCTATTACCAGCATACCTATCAAACCAATCCTCCCCGCTCGCCGATTCCGAATACTGAAGGGATACGCACTGAGGATTGGAAGTTCGTTCGTTATCCTGATACCGTTCCGGTGTACGAACAGCTGTTTGATTTGACGCATGATCCACTGGAGCGAAATAATTTGGCATCGGATGCGCTATATGCCAAACGACTTGAAGAACTTCGTAAACAATGTGACGCAGCGTCTGATGCGCTTCGCTAATAACCACACGGTAGACACGACGATGAATCGATTGACTTTTGTGATCTTTGCGTGGGCAGCAACTTGTTGGTGTACCAAGCCGATATTGGCACAGCCAGACTCTTCGACGCCTAGGTCGTTTGGCGAAACGCTAGTGATTCCACTTTATGAAGGCGTGGCGCCGGGATCAGAAACGTGGAATTATCACGAGATCGCGATTGAAGGTAAATCCGGGCCTCAAGTCAAGAACGTCGTACACCCAACGTTGCTCTACTTTCCGGCAAAAAAACCTGTTGGGACCGCAATGATCGTGGCACCGGGAGGGGGCAATCGCACGTTGATGATGAGTTACGAAGGAATCGACATCGCTAAGAAGCTCAACGGACTGGGCGTAGATGCGTTCGTCTTAAAGTATCGGTTGAACCATACCGGACCAGGTGCCGACAAGGCGGAACCGCCGACGTCTGGTCCACAGGCGGGACAGAACGTGCGCGAGCTTGCTCGTAGGGATGGACTTCGCTCGGTCAAGTTGCTGCGATCGCGGGCGGCTGAATTTCACGTCGACGCTGATCGCATTGGCATGATCGGATTCTCTGCGGGAGGCGGGCCGATTCGTGGAGCCATGGACAGTGGCGAAGAATCGCGACCCAACTTCGTAGCCTTGATTTACGCGACTGGTGGTCGCGATGCAACTGTCACGCTTCCTGATAATGCTCCGCCTCTGTTCTTAGCCGTAAGCGCCGACGATCCGGCCTACGAGAGTTCCATACGTACCTTTGGCGTTTGGAGAGAAGCCAACATTCCCGTGGAGCTGCATATCTTTCAAATGGGCGCACACGGTTTCGTCAATAAGGGCGGTGGAGCCGATCGGTTCATGGACCGCGTCGGCGAGTGGATGCAGGTCAATGGTTGGTTGAATCAAGCGAAGTGAGATAGATCGCGAGTCGATGAACCGGATCGTTCTCGATGCCGACGAATTCAAATCGAATGGACTTGCCTACCCCTTGATCCACGTCTCTAGCTCCGTGAGTAACTCACTTCGGACACTTCGCAACTGGCCACCAAGCCCGAATTAAGCGCCATTGTCCAGCGGAGAACTGTTCGTGTTCGGCCGTTTTACTTTGCGCAGCCCGATTTTTGGGTCGACATGGACAACGCCGCGCTCGGAGCTCTTTAAAACTCCGATATCAACCCACTGGTCAGGAGAATTTTTATATTCAGAAAGCCATGCCCGGTTAGTCTTTAGCATCTCAAAGTGACGAGCTATCTCTGGTTCGCTCATCGCGTGATCATACAACGCGACTTCGTCAATCACTCCGCTAAACGCTTCACGCCGCAACCATCCGCCGATTTTGACCGGGCAAGGACCACCGCTTTGGATGCAGTATCCGACTGGAAACACGTGCTGAAAGCAGCGTTGCCCATCAATCGCAATGGACTTCTTGCCTGAAAAGCTGTCATAAGTGGCCACAACGTGGTGTGGCCTGCCGTCGACGAATTCTAATAAGCTCGGCCGACCTTCTCTGCCGTCCAGCGGCATGTCAAGTTCGCTGTAGCCCAACCCGTCCAGGAATATGCCGAACGAAAGGCACGGACCGAGCGGAACTCGCGGTATCGACCACTCCTGTTTGTTATTCTGCAGTCCGAGCAACAAGCGGTTGGGGCCATCCTCTTTTCGAAAGATGGTGTCTTGATTTTTCAGCTTCGCGTCCCAGCTTGATTGGACCACCGCCTCGATGGTCAAACCGCTGGAAAACGAAAACTGCCCGGCGCCGACGACATCCGATAATCCGCCTTCAACGATTGCATAAGTGCGTAACTCTTCACGACATTCTAATGCACCGTCACCGAGGATCCCTCGGGTCTGTGTCGACGCACCCACCAAATGCAACGGCAACAGGTCTGCCGCTGACGGCTTAGCATCGAACGTCCAAAATACTTTCGGGGCCTCTGACTTTGTTTGAATCGAAACCTGTCCGCTGAAAACGTGCACACGAATACTCTCGCCGGTAACGATCTCAACCCAGTATTGTGCGCTGAGCCCAACAACCCTCAGGTTACGATAGGTCACAGAATACCTAGCATCTTCGCGGGATGTGACATCAACGCGACCGCTGAACAAAACACCAGAATCGTCGCTTTCGGTAGCAAAAACGGCCTCGTGGCCAGGTGACAAAATACTGCCCGATACCGTGCAAAAACGCAGTGGCTTTGCCAGCTGGAGGCGAGTTCCCGCCTCGACACCAACTTTATCTTTTAACTGGTCATTGGTGAAGGTATAACCAACGGTTCGGATCGGAATAGCGACCAAATCGTAGTCCAGGCTCGATATCTGGCGTGCCGAACTCGCTTCGCGCGGTTGACCAGCGATGTTTCGTTTGTCGGCTCCATCGTTGTAGTTCGTCCAAAACCATGCCCCAAACCCAGCGAGAATCAAAAAGATACTCACGCCAAGGACCAACGAACCTAACGGCAGCAAGTTACTCCAGTGAGCTTTTTCTACTGGCACCCTATCGCAGGTGTTCAGCAATGCTGGAAACTCATAAGCTAACATCGCATCGAACGACGCGGATCGGATGTAGAGCGATCGCGCAGAATCACTCTCTTCGAGAAGTGTCTGCAATCGACATCGATTCACTTCCGTCAGGTCGCGATTGGCGAGTGACTCCAGCAGCGATTCGAGTTCTTCGTTCGGTGATTCTGATTCGTTTTTCATTCTTGTCAGACAGAAGTATTCGGCAACGGCTAGGGCGGAATCGGCGGGCTATGTCAATTGAAGTTCAACGCAACGCCTCAGGGCTCGTCGGATTCGAGAAAGAACTTGCTTCAACGCCCCAACGCTTCTTCCCACCTGTTCACTAAGTTCAGCCAACGGTTTATCGGACTGATAGTGAGACAACAGAATCATACGGTCATCCTCAGGTAACTTATCAAGGCACTTTCGCAAGGCTCGATGTCGCTCCTCGAAATCATCCATCATCGGTGTCGTTTGATTGGCAATCGTTGCTAAAAGCTCCGGTGAAAGTCCCAGCATATTTCCTCGCTTCTTGCGTCCAAAAAAAGCGAGCGTTTGCAAGTAGGCAACGCGAAACGACCAAGCCTTGAAATTGCTCCCAGGCTGAAAGTCGTCCATTTTCTGCCACAGCACCACGTTCGTTTCCTGCAGGATATCCTGCGCATCGTTGTGGTTTGGATGAAGAATCAAGATGTAGGCAAGTAGAGCTGGTTGATGCGAGCTGATGAGTCGAATGGTTTCGTGAGGATCGAAAGTTTTCGGAAACATGGGCTTCGTCTAAATTGACACTTCTAATCAGAGATGCGTTAACCGCTAAATCGGCGGTAGCACGGTTTGTCGAACAGTTTCTACCTGTCAGTGCTAGCCCCGTGCAATCGTGCCGTCTCGAACTACTGCATTTATAGACCGACAAGCGTTGAGGTTAGTGCAAAGATTGGAAAAAAGAGAAGTTTCGGGCAACTCATCGACAGCGCTAGCGATTCAGTCGCGTCACGTCTGAAATTTTATCGGATTCTTCCAAACTTGAGACTAACCACCCATCACGAGCGCCTATCTCGTAATGCAATTCGCTTTGCCGCTGGGGATCGTTAACGCGCCGTAGCCGCGGTTAGTTCCACGGGTGAGCCTAATGGCAAGACGACGTCACTACCCACCACATTTCCTATCGCAACACTATCCATTCGCTCCATCAGAAAAAGTACGCTTTAGTCGGATGAGCCGGAAAGTGCGGCTTCAAAAGCGAATTCCGAGATTATTTCGGGAATTCTCTACAAAACTGCTTTGAAGCGCGCCATTGCTTACTGATCGCTGATTCTTCTCAGCCGCCACTCCAAAATAGACAGCCCGCTGGCCGGAGCTCCATGGACCCCGATACCCCAAATCATCGCTCCATCTCGGAAGAGTTTCTACGGCTCTACACACGCGAGCAATTTAGAATTGCTGGGTTTGTACGAGCTCTGGTGGTCGATCCGGTTGACGCAGGCGATGTTCTACAAGAGACCAGCTTGGAGTTGTGGCGTAGCTTCCCCCAATACGCTCGCGATCGCGAGTTCGCCGGCTGGGCGCTAGGAGTCGCACGTCATCAAGTGCTGAAGTATTACCGGACGAAGCGACGTGATCGTCTTACGTTCAGTGAATCCTTGCTCGACGAGCTTGCGAATGAAACGGCCAAAACGCTTTCCGAAGACCTGCCGCGTTTACAGGCGTTGCGGGATTGCGTCAGCAACTTAACGGCTCGTCAACGCGAATTGGTTCGAGACTTCTACGCGAATGGCGTTTCGGCGAGTGAGATCGCCACACAGTGGGATCGCAATGTACACGCGGTCTACAACTCGCTTCGCGAAATCCGTAAACAGCTGCAGGACTGTATCACGATGAGGCTGCGCAACGTATGAACCACGAACTGCGTGAATTGGTGGACGGATATCTCAATGGCACTTTGAGTGAGGCCGAGCTGTCGCGATTGGAGAGCCTGCTCCAAAACGAGCCAGCATCAAAACGTGATTTCGTGGCTCAGCTTATCCTTCATGGTCAGTTGGGCTTGATCGCCGAAGAACTACGAGGGGCCGAGCGTCAGGAAGGTCAATTCGAAACAAAAATTCAGAGTGTGGCAACGGGAACCGCGAGGTCCGTTAGTATCCCATGGCGAGTTTGGCCAGCGATGGCTGTCGCGGCGTCTCTACTGGTCATCATCATCTGGTTTTCGCCGCAGAACCGCCGCTCAGTGCGATCGACTGAGTCCTCTTATGATCTTCGACCGATTCCCATCCGCACGGTTGGATACGTTGTCGCCGATCGTGATCGCACTGTACCCGTGATCGCCGGATCGAGCGCATCGATCGCAAATTCGACAGAAATGAACACCGCTGCGGGTACGTCTGTGAGCGTTGTGTCCGAGTCTCGTTATGGGTTCGCGTCGGAGACAAGTGGCCTGTTGTTTCGCGGTGAAGTGCTGGTTTCCTCTCTCGATTCAAACCGTGAGTATGCGGTCGAAATGGAAAACATCCGGGTCGTCGGGCGAAACGCTAAGTTTCGTGTTCTTCGAAGCGACGATGGTTCCACGGTCATAGATACCCTTGTAGGTCAAATCGAAATTCAGTCGCGCGGTCGGGCGCCGCGATTGTCGTGGTCGTTTGACACTCTCGTTGATAACGATGGGAAAGAAACTGATTCGCTGGCTTTGACGCTTGGCGATCATGTATCTCGCACTTCTGGGCTACTTGGGCCAGGCGCTCTTCGCTTCGTGGACCGACATGGAACGTGTACCACGATCATCGGCGGTACCGAGGCGGAAGTTGGTGGCGGTTTGTTTTCCATGAGCGGTGGTATGACCATCGAAGCAGTCATTACATCCTCCTGGGACGGTGCCGACGACAACCACGATGTGATTTTTCGCAAAGAAGATGGTCCCAACCGAATTCTGCTGAGTCTTCAGAATAACGCAAATACCGTCAACGACTTTGCTTTTCCCAAAGTTCCAAATGGACCGGTGCTATCATTTGGGATTTTTTTGCGTGAACTCGGCTACAGCGAACTTGACCTTCCGCTGGATGGCAAGGACGGTCGCCCGACGGTAGCTCAGATCACCGATGGTAAGCCGCACATCATCGCAGCGACCTACGATAGTTTTTCTGGAATGAAGTCGATTGCGATCGACGGGAAGATTCGATTCTCGCATCAGTTTATGGTGGGGCATTGCATTCAAAGTGGTGGTCCCAAGCCAGCGATGATCGGCGGTTGGCGGAAACGCGAAGCATTCGGCGGTGTCATTGATGAACTGGCGATCTACGACTACGCCCTCTCGCCTCAACAAATCGCAGAGCACGCGGAGCTCGCCTCTCGAGGAAGCCACACGTTCCAGCAGCAAACGTCAGCCAAAAGCAATTGGACAACACTGCGAATCGTTCAAACGGGTGAGTCTGTCCAACTGCCGATCAGTGCACCCGGTGATGACGCGCAGATGATGAATTCAAATCAGATTCTTGATTCAACTTTCTAAAACTCTTGTTTCGGTACTTCTCATCTCGTTCAAAGGACATTGTCGAATGAAACTTTTCATGTGGGCTTCCGTCTTACTGCTGTGTCTGGGTTGTGGTGGCTCGACAACGGGACCCGAGGGTCTCGAGCAAGACGAACTAGCCAAATACGTCGCCAAAAACCCGAATATGGATGATTCGAGGAGCGTCGGCACTGAGGAGCCCGATGCCCGCTGAATGGGAACTATGCCAAAAACGAGTTGGGTCCTTGTGGCTGGTTTTACCCGTTGACTTTTTTGTTTCAGATCGACCTGGGGCGTCGATCTTAAGATCGCTGTTTCCTATCTCCTATTCTCTTGTCGAAAGCTTCTCCATGTCTAAGAAATTTTCCAAGACCGGCTTCACGCTGGTCGAGCTGCTGGTGGTGATCGCCATCATTGGTGTTCTGGTCGGGCTGTTGCTGCCCGCTGTTCAAGCGGCCCGTGAGGCCGCCCGTCGGATGAGTTGCTCAAACAACTTTAAACAAATTGGTTTGGCAGTCCACAATTATCATGCTGCGTTTAATCAGTTGCCAAAGCAAGGTTCGGGCACAGTTCGTGTTAATTCCGTGGCACAATCCAACGGCGCTACGGCAGCGGACGTGCCTATATCGAACGATGCCAACGAACTAAGTTGGCTCGTCGGCCTCTTACCGTTTTTTGAGGAACAGGCACTTTGGGAGCAACTGAGCAATCCGCTGATCGATCCGGTCACCAGTGCTCGCTTTCCAGCCTTCGGCCCCAATCCGCGACGAAGTATTACGATGCACAGTGCTGCTCGGTACGAGCCGTACCTGACTAATATTAAGACCCTTCGCTGTCCCTCGGACCCGGGCGTGGGACTGCCTGCACAAGGAAGGACTAACTACGGATGCTGCTTGGGCGATGGCAGCGATCAAACCGGGCGTGGCGGTACCAACGACAATGGCACGATCAGTCAAGCCAACGCCATCATTCGCCTTGAGCGACTTCGTGGTATGTTTGTACCCAGAACGAGGGTGAGCTTTACGGATGTGTTAGACGGCTTGTCCAATACCATCTGTGCTGGCGAGATCATCACCGACTTGGGTGACAATGATGTTCGATCAAGGGGCTTGGGGCGAGTCTCCGGTGGAGGGCGACCGTGGTCGAATCCCAATTTGTGCAAACCAGCTATTGATCCTCAGCGTCCGCGGTTCTGGTTGGGTAGCGGTTTCACCGGTGGTCTTGGCTTTATCGGGAATCAAGAGGAGGGTCGCGGATTCGCCTGGGCTCTGGGCCGACCGTTCTACTCCGGAGTGACCACGGTCACGCCTCCGAACTCAGAGATCTGCTTGGTCACAACTACCGACAACGATTCCCAGAGCCCTCCCAGCAGTCGACACCAAGGCGGCTGCCACGTCTTGATGGGTGACGGGGCCGTTCGTTTCATTACCGAATCGATCGAAGCGGGTAACTCACAGAGTCCGAATGTTGGCTTTGGACCTCCAGGAGGTTCACAGAGTCCCTATGGGCTCTGGGGCGCTTTGGGTACGCGAGGCAGTAGCGAGACGATTGGTACTGGTTTCTGATCGTTCGATTCAAGGGCGAGCGAAAGCAATGGACGCTTTCGCGGTGGTTTAACATTTCAATACGTGCGGTGCAAATGCGGAGCATGGGTATCGCTGTTGATGGAAACAGGTTTCTTCGATGAGTTGGAATTTGCGTTTAGCTGTGTGCCTTGCCGTTCTCTGTTTAACTCAGCGGGGTTTTGCCAAAGATCCGCGTCCCAACGTCGTCTTGATCATCACGGATGACATGGGCTTCTCCGATCTCGGCTGCTACGGCGGCGAAATCGAGACACCGAACATCGATTCGCTAGCTCGTGCAGGCGTCAAAATGTCGCAATTCTACAACTGTGGCAAATGCGAACCGAGCCGCGCAGCATTGACGACCGGTCACCAGTTCTGGACGCACGACGAGAACGTTGCAATTCGAAAGGACAGCCCCAATTTCGGCGAAGTGATCCAGGCGTCAGGCTACCGAACAATGATGCTCGGTAAATGGCACTGCGCCGGCGTGCCCTTTGAGCGCGGATTCGATCGTCACTTCGGATTCATGGGCGGCGGAACCAACTTCTTTCTCGGCGATGACTCGTTCACGCTCGACGGGAAGCCTTGGTCAGTGCCGAAGGACGACTTCTACGTCACGACGGCGCTGTCGGATCACGCTGAGAAGTTCATTCGCGAAGAACACGCCGCTCATCCCGATAAGCCGTTCTTTATGTACTTGGCCTACAATGCGCCGCACTCGCCGATCCAGGCACCCGCAGACCAAGTCGCCAAGTACCGGGGCAAGTACCTCAAAGGCTGGGATGCGATCCGCAAAGAACGCTTTGCAAAGCAGCAAGCAATTGGACTTGCCGAGACGGGATGGAATTTTCCTGAGCGACCCAAGAACATTCCTGCTTGGGATTCACTCGATGAAAAGTCTCGTGACTTTGAAGACCTGCGAATGTCGACGTATGCCGCAATGGTTGACTGCGTTGATCAAGGTGTTGGACGGGTGACGCAAACATTGAAGGAACTCGGTATTGCTGACAATACACTAGTGATCTTTATGAACGACAATGGCGCCAGTCCCAACGATCGCGTTCGTCGCGGCAATTTCGGCGAACCCGTCACCACTTGGAACGTCGGTCTCGGTTGGGCACAAGCGTCGAACACGCCAATGAAGTATTACAAGCGGACCCAGCACAGTGGCGGCGTCACAACTCCGTTCATTGCCAACTGGCCCAACGGCATTACCGCTAGCGACAAGTTCATCGATCAACCGCTGCACATCACCGACATTCTGCCAACATTGATGGAACTCACCGGTGCCGATTATCCACAGAACTTCGGCGGGAAACAGCATCCACCACTCCCCGGCCGATCGTTCGCCAAAGTACTCACAAGCGGCGAGGTACTTCCACCCAAGACGCTGTACTTCTCGTTGTTCAACAACATGGCGATTGTCGACGGTGGTTGGCGGATGGTTACGGCCTACGACGAGCCTTGGCAACTCTATGATCTGACCAATGATCGGACGGAAACTCACGACTTGGCCGATTCGAATCCCAAGCGTTTGCAAGAGATGTTGGCATTGCAAAAAGCCTACTCGGAGCGACCCGACGTGCGACTGCGGCTCAAAGGCGGTGAACGCCAGCCCGAGTATGCCCCGATCTACAACACCGAGGGCAAGATCGGTCCAGGAGCAAGGGAAAGCATCCCCGACGAAAAGGCGTCCATGGCAAGGGTCAAAGAGCGTGCCCAAGGCATTCAACTGCCTAAGTCCAAGTAGGAACATAAAACAACGCTGCCCAATTTCCTCATCATTTTCCTGCCTCTAATCTTCCTACCTTCAGAGCTAACCGAAATACTCCGCATGAATTCGCATTTACTGTTGCCGCTATTTCTTCTCCTTGCATTCCATCACAGTGCTTTTTTGCAAGCGACTGAGCCACCGAGTGCCAAGCCGACAAACATTCTGTTCATCTACGTCGAAGATCTCGGTTATTACACCAGCGAACGCGGCGTGCGAGAGCCTAACTCGATGATCGCGGGACTCGATACTCCGAACCTTGATGCACTGGCAAAAGAGAGCGTTGTCTTCACTCGTGCGTTCTGTGGACAGAGCGTTTGTTCGCCGAGTAAAGGCGCGATCTACAGTGGGCTGCTTCCGCACGCGAATGGGATTTGGCGAAACGTCCATAATCGTAGCGTCAAGTTTGGCGAACCAGAGAAGTGGATTCCGCTACCGAATCCGTTGACACCCGCAAATGATCCGACCAATCTCGCTGTGCCCGGCATGCACGAGGATCTTCCGAACCTAATCCAACTGTTGAAGCAGCGTGACGTCTACTGTGCGCTGTCAGGCAAACTGCACGTGCAACCCGCTCGCAACTTTCCCTACGACTCGTTCGTGGATCAATCGGACCTGGACGCTGTTATCAAAGCGGCCGGCGACAAGCCGTGGCTCTTTTGGTGCAACCCAGGCGACACGCACGCACCGTTCTGGAAGTCGATTCAATCGAAGCTGACCAACCCCAAAGACCGCAACTCGGCCCCCAAGGATGTCGATCCTACGAAGATTGCCATGTTGCCGTGGTTGCCTGACACACCGGCTGCGCGGATTGATTTGGCTCAGTACTACTCGAACGTGCGGAACATTGATGCGTTCGTCGGCGAGATGATGAAGAAACTCGAAGCCAGTGGCCATGCGGATCGCACGGTGGTTGTGTTCACGGGCGACCACGGAATTCCGGTCCAGCGTGGCAAGACGAGCGTGTATCCAGCCGGAACGCATGTTCCATGTTTCATCAAGGGTCCGAACGTAAAAGTTGGTCGCGTCATCAACACACCGATCTCGCAGATGGATTTCAATCCTACGTTCCTGCAAACATTTGGAGCAACGCCCGCCGAAGTCTGTCACGGCAAGTCGCTGTGGCCGATCCTTCGTGGCGAAACGGACTTGGTCGCAGATCGGCAAACGATCATGACCGAGACGAACAACAGTTTCATGTCGGCTCC
>JBGSNA010000317.1:0-25929 GCA_041739875.1 Pirellulaceae bacterium | reverse complement strand
TGGTCTCGGATGCAGCGGCTGGTTCGCCGCGTGTTGCCGACACCGAGGATCATCCACCCGTACCCAGACCAACGCTTTCGCGATCGACTCACGGCAAGAGCCGTATGAGGTAATTCTTCAAGTACGGATCTGTGCGGGGGGGGCGGCTGGCAACAGCCGTCCCTACCGCGATGGGCGTTTCGGCCACCTAAGAAAACTCGACGGTTGTGGAAGACGCAACCAGACGATGGGTGTCTCGGTCGATTGTTGTCGCTGGGTGGATACCATCATTGGATGCAGGAGCCTGTGCGTGAGAAAATCCCAAGCCCTCAAGCGCTCGTGGGCGAAACCGTCCAACAACTGTGCAAGAACTGTCCGCGACTAAGAGAACAATTCTGTTACAAAGTACTAATCGAGATGATCCAACAGTGGTAACTCGTCGTCGTTTTGGCTTGCCATGCCTTGCTTGAAGTGTTGGCGGCATACGCTGACGTAGCGATCATTGCCGCCAATTTCGACTTGCTGGCCTTCTTTCACGACTTGGCCCTTGCGATCGATTCGTACCACCATCGTGGCCTTGCGGCCGCAATGACAAATCGTCTTGATCTCGCTGAGTGAATCCGCCCAAGCGAGTAAACTCGCGCTACCCTCGAAGAGGTTGCCCTGGAAATCGGTTCGAAGACCGTACGCCAGTACCGGAATGCCGAGTGAGTCACAGACGTCGCTCAATTGTCGAACTTGCAATCGTGTTAAGAACTGAGCCTCGTCGACGAAGATGCAATTCAAGCTCTTCTTGTTTTGTTCTTGTTCGACCATCACAAACAAATTGTCGGCCGTTGAAAACGTTTGAGCATCGGCGGTGAGGCCGATTCGAGAAACGACTTTGCCAGCCGCCACGCGGGTATCGATTTCCGGCAGCAGGATAAGTGTGTGCATCCCGCGTTCGCGATAATTATGACTCGATTGCAGCAAGATGGTTGACTTGCCCGCGTTCATCGTCGAGTAATAGAAGTAAAGCTTCGCCACGGCGGAACTCAGCGAACAGATTGGAGTGCGTCGAGCTGTAGTCTTGTCAGAGACGCAATCCCGCGTTTGGCAAGACTCAACATGCTCGCGAGTTGTTGGTCGTCAAAAGTCGCTTCTTCGCCGGTGCCTTGAATCTCGATGAATCGACCGCCACCCGTCATCACAACATTCATATCGACGTCGGCTGCGGAGTCAAGTTGGTAATCGAGGTCGAGTTGCACGAGATCGCCGAGGACACCGACACTGATGGCGGCGACGCTGTCGGTGAGTGGTCCGTCGCCGATTTTACTTTGAGGCAAGATTGTCGCGATCGCGTCCGCAAGCGCAATGAATCCACCCGTGATCGATGCTGTTCGAGTGCCGCCATCGGCTTGAAGCACGTCACAGTCGACTGTGATCATTTGCTCGCCAAGCTTTTTCAAGTCCACGACACTGCGCAGTGATCGACCAATCAACCGCTGAATCTCTGTCGTGCGACCGTCGATTTTTCCACCACGGTCACGTCCCTTGCGAGGGTGCGTGCTGCCCGGAAGCATATTGTATTCGGCCGTGACCCATCCTTTCCCTTTACCGACCAACCAGGGAGGTACCGACGGTTCGATGGACGCGGTGCACAAGACGATGGTTTTACCGCTGCGGTACAACACGCTCGCCGGATGAGACTCCAGATAGTGACGGGTAATTTGAACGTCACGAAGTTGGTCAGTCGGTCGCTGGGCAAGATTCATAAGGCAAGGTCATCTGAAAGAGCAATGAGCGAGGTCGAACGAACAAGACACTAACGGACTCGCTCCACTCGAGCAAGCGAGCCTTGGTGACTCGCATTGAGCAAGTCAGGCTTGCTTGGTGGAGATCAACTTCTTTCCTTCCGCACAAAACAATCGCGAGCGATAAACGCCCATTTTTGCCGCCAGAAAAAGCAGTGAGGTTGCCAAGCACCCAAGTCCATAACGACATGAACGTTGGAAGTTAATCGAAGACGCCTCCGCAAAATACTTCGTTGGGCAAGAGACTTCGCCAATGGAAAATCCGAAGAAGATCACCTGCGACAACATTTGGTTGTCAAATACAAAGTCATCGGAGTTTTCCTCCAGCGGCAGGCGCAGCAGAAGCTCTCTTGAGAAAGCCCGATACCCCGTGTGAAACTCCGTCAACTTTGATTGCATCATCACGTTTTGCACCAGCGTCAGAACTCGATTCGCAACATACTTATAGAGTGGCATACCCGATTGTCGGGCTTGACCTCCCAGGATACGGCTGCCGATTGCACAGTCGTAAAGTCCACTTCCAATCAAAGCCACCATGGAAGGAAGCAGAAGTGGAGTGTATTGATAATCCGGATGCACCATCACAACGATATCCGCATCGAGTTCAATCGCGGTCGTGTAACACGTTTTTTGATTACCGCCATAGCCACGGTTCGCAGGATGCCGTAGCACTCGAAGCCCAAGTTGCGTAGCCAGTTCGAACGTTCCGTCTACACTCGCATCATCGACGAGCACGATCTCGTCGACCAGCGAACGATCAATCTCCTCGCAAGTCCTCACCAGCGTCTTCTCGGCGTTGTAGGCTGGCATGACGACGACAATCTTCTTTCCCTTATACATCCGAGATCTCCGTCGTCTCTTCATGCGATTTACGAGCTGCGATGATGATGGTGTCACCCAAGCCGAGTCGTCCACAGATAAAAACAGGGACGGCTACGATAAGGCAAGCGATCATCCCCGCGGCGATAATCAATGCATTCTTGTACTTAGAAAAACCACTCGGCCGACCACTCATTAATTTAAAAAACGATCTATTTGAGTCACCGCATCGAGTGAGCCAGCTTTGTGCCCAACCCATCAAATCATATTCAAATTCCGAGCAACGCAATCGCTGAACACGAAAACCGTAAGGAGTAAGCAAACGCTCTAACGATCGAGTGGAGAAATGATGGAGGTGCCGCGGCACGTCTAGGTGCAACCAATGGTGCCCAAACCATCTAGCGGCATAACCGCTCGCGTTTGGAACGGCGATAACCCAAACACCCTCGCAACTGAGCAGGCTACTGAGCTTGCGGATCGAAGGTGTCAGGTCAACCAGGTGCTCCAACGAATGCCAAAGGGTGATGCAATCGTACGGGCCATCAAACTCAGCTTCATCCAATGTCGTGCAAACATTCGGCACGATTTCGCGAGCGCGCTTTGGAAATTTCTCAACCCCAAAGATGTTCCATCCTGTTGTTTTCGCCGCCAACAAGAACGTACCTTCACCACAACCAAAGTCGAGTAGTTTCTTGGATCGTAAATTCGAGAACAAAGCATTGACGATTCCTACTCGGCGAGAATCACAAATTCGCGTAGTAAAACCGTGGCGACCTCCGTGGTATGATGGCGAATAGTATGCATCCAAATTGTCGGGAACCGGTGTCGTGACACCCAAGTCACAGCCCGAACAGTGCAATACAGAAAAGACGTGTCGTGTGTCGGCGTCGATAACCGTGTCAAACTTTGTCGTCAAGTTGTTCTGGCACAGCGGACAAACGTGTTCAGCCACAGAGCCGACCTCGATTAAAATATTCGATTCCATTCCAAATTGAATTCAACGCGACATACATTTGATGCAACACAACGAATCGCTTGCAACGCCAACGCCTAGCAGCAGTTCGGCACACAGATGGGCTTTAGCAGCGATGGTGATCCTCTTCGTGGCGATGCGCGCTACCGTTGTCATTTGCGCACCGGGCGGACAAGACGAGGAGTGGTATGGTATTCCGGGTTTGACGATTGCTCAAGAAGGTGTTCCGCGGGTTCCTTACGCGCGTGCGACCAACGAGAACAGCGTTTTCTATGGCGCGGATCAACTGCTTTATGCTCAGCCGCCATTGTCTTTTTACTTGCAATCGCCATTCTTCTTGGTTCTGTCACCGACGTACACCACGGCGCGGTTGGCATCGCTGTTGGGTGCCTGTGTCTCCATCGTGACGACGTACGTGATGGGGAGGGTTTTGCTTCATGATAGTCGAGTGGCGTTGCTCGGAGCGATGTTGTTTTCGTTATCAAGACTGTGTTTTTTTCCGGCTGTGCTAGCGCGTCCGGATATGCTTTGCGGTATGTTCGGACTACTTGCTGTTGTCTTTACCGCGTTGTGGGATCAACGAACGTCGTTTCGGTGGGTGGTCTTCGCGGGAGCGAGTGTTGGGCTTGGCGCCCTGTGCCATCCATTCGCAATCGTATTTGCCGTCCAATTGTCGATCTGGATCCTGGGTGGCGGGAATGTGCGAAGACGAATGAAGGGATTTGTCTGTTTCGCGTTGGCGGTGACCGCCGCATTCTCACTTTGGTTACCGTTGATCGCTATTCGCGCCGATCTGTTTGAGGCACAGTTTATCGGCAATATTCTCCGCCCCACGGGGCCGGGATTGGCGTCGCGGTTTTTGCTTCCGTATGAGTCGATTCTTGACCAGATCCCGCAATTAATTGATCGCGCACATCCGATTCAGTTTTCAATGCTCTGCATGGGACTGATTGGGTCGGGGATAATCGCGTGGCGAAATCACCAACCAGGATCGCGGGTGTTGTGGCTACTCGCCACCTCGAGCGTCTATTTGCTCGTCGTATTCCTTGGCACGCATCCGATCCAAGGGTTTTGGTGTTACAGCGCCGCGATTGGGTGGGTTTGTTTCGCGTTGGCTTTGCTAAAAGGGATTGAGCGATTGAATTGCAGCACAGGGCATACTCGGCTTTTGAAGTACGCAGCGACCGGTCTTGTCATGATCGCAATGTTTCCTGGTTCGGGTGCGCGAGCGATCGTTGTCTACGCATTGCACCTCGATGATCCGACGTACAATGGTTCAAGATTCACGCGTACTGTGCTTGATGAACTTCCCACCGGATCAAGTCTGACAGCGGGACCTGAGTTTGCGTTGGACGCGTATGGTCTAGGTTGGAATGTGATCCTTGCGTGTCGACATCCCATGTACTTTGACAGTGCTGAGTTTCCCACGGACTTCTATGTGTTCGGTCGACGCGATTTGGCTGAGGGGCTGCCGTATCCGTACGACTGTGAATTCATTCGAAGTTATGGAAACAAGGAAGACATCTTTGCGAATTATGCCGAGGTCTATCGACAGCGACAATGATCAAAGATCGTCGGAAGATGGGACGTTGGCCTCGATCCAGGCTCGGTTGAGTAGCCATACGAGCAGGCCCTTTTGAGCATGCATGCGATTTCCCGCTTGTTCGATGATGTCGCTGCGGTCGCAATCGATGACATCGTCGGTGATCTCTTGGCCTCTCATGGCGGGCAGGCAATGCAAAATGCGTGCGTGACTTGGCGCAGCCTTCATCAAGGTGCCGTTGACTTGGTAGTCCGCAAAGACCTTACATCGAACAGCTGCTTCGGCTTCTTGTCCCATGCTTGTCCAAACATCCGTATAGATAGCGTCGGCGGTTCGAACGGCCTCGCTTGGCTTGGCGATTTGCTCGATTTGTGCCTTGGGATATTTGGCGTAAACGCGTTTGAGCCAATCTTCGTTGAGTTGGTAGCCCGGCGGACTCGAGAGCGTGAATTTGACGTCGAGCATAGCGCAACACAGCGCGATGCTGCGGGCGACATTGTTGCCATCGCCGACGAACACTAAGTTCTTTCCGGAGAGATCGGGAAATGACTGCTTCATCGTCATTAAATCAGCCATCGCCTGGCACGGATGGCTCAAGTCCGTCAAGCCATTGATGATTGGAACAGCATTGAACGAAGCGAGTTCGACAACGCGAGTGTGTTGTTTGGCGCGACAGACAACAATATCAACGAATTCACCGAGAACGCGAGTGAAGTCGGAGATAGATTCGCGTTTGCCCCAGCCAACATCGTCGCCGAGGAACAGGCTCTCTCCGCCAAGTTGAGCCATACCGGCTTCAAAGCTCACTCGCGTACGCAAGCTCGGCTTCTCAAATAGCATCGCCATCACGTACCGCTCGAGGATTGGCGGACGTTCACCAGCGGCTAATTTGTCTTTGAGAGTCGCGGCTGTTGCGAGGATTCGGCGCAGGTCCGCTGAGGTGATGTCGAAAAGCGTCAGTAAGTGTTGCACGCTGGTAAATCTCACAAAATCTAAATGCTTGAAACAGACGCCAATCGACTGGTCGTCTGCAATGCGTTAACGAACCGCGACAACAAGTCGTCACGGTCTGCTGCCTCGATCACAAGAGGCAACTGCATCCATATCGCAAACTCGCCCGCACTCTCGAGTCGCAATTTTTCTTGAGCCGCCGCCTCAATCAATTCACTTGCTGGGACATCCAACTCGATACCGATCGTGGCCCCATTGGCGTGAATGTCTTGAACAAACTCAAACTCACTCAGTAATTCAGCCAGTTCGACAGCGAATTTCCCGTGTTCTTCTATCGCGAGAGCGAGCCAATCGGCGTCTGGAATCAGCGAAAGATTCGCTTCGAGCAATGCGTCAACCACGATTGGACTCGAATCGGGAGACACTCCAATCTCGCTAAGTTCGCGCGAGCTAATTAAAACGCCACCGGAGTGCCCACCCAAGAGTCCCGCAGATAGAACGACGGCATCCACGTCGATTCCGGCGATGGCGGGAATCATCAGTGGCGCTCCACAAGAGCCAAAGGCAATTTTTGATTCGTCCGCGATCAGCATTGCACCCGCCTCGTCGCAGATCTCACGTACTTTTTTCAAGAACGCTGGGTCGAGCAACTTGGCGGCTTCATGGATCGCAAGAGGCGAGACGACGACGGCAACTGTTTGCTCGTCAACAACGCGTTTGAGCGTATCCAAATCACCGACGGCAATGTGCGCGAACCCAGCGATCATTGGGCCCAAGTCTTGTTGCAATTCGGGGCGTCCGCTCAGGGTTCGACAGAGGGCCGTGCGACCGTGATCGCTTCCCACCAAAGCGACCGTGCGATAGCGTGACGGCGAACCGAGCTTTCGAGCGCCCAAGACGGCCACTTCGACAGCGGCATCGCTCGAATGGGTTAACAAGATGCTCTCGCAGTTGCGAACGCCTGCGAAGCGCACAAGCTCTCGCAGCATCGACACAGCGATTGATTCGTTCGTCGAGTTCACCTCAGGAAGCGTTACCAACAACTCCGGCGTGATACGACTCAAGGCCTTTTCAATGGGCTCAAGGCCGTAGCCCAACGGACCACGTCGGCCGGCCATCGCATCGATCCACGTTTCACCGCGAGAGTCCTTGCACCGCAACCCACGAGGTGTCTCGTGTGGATTCGCGTCAACGAGTTGATGATGGTTTGGTGTCATTGATCCGACTTCCATTGGAAACGTAGGCAGACGCCTGGGGTCCGCTTAACGGTGGATCTCAGTCCCGACGCCGCGCGTCGTAAAGACTTCCAAGAGCAACGAGTGTCGCAGTCGACCATCGATGATGTGCACTTTGTTGACACCACGATCGAGCGTTTCTAGACAAGCTTCGACTTTCGGGATCATCCCGCCAGCGACGATACCATCGGTGATCAATTGGCGAGCTTCGGTCGACGACATCGTGTAGATGATTGATTCGGGATCGTCCTTGTCGCGGCGGACACCATTGACGTCCGAAAGAAACACGAGCTTTTCTGCGCCCAAAGACTGTGCCACTGCCATCGCTGCGGTGTCGGCATTCACGTTGTATCGTTGGCCGTCTTCGCCTTCGCACATCGATGGGATCACGGGAACTTGTTCGGCATAACACAGACCCTCGATCACTTGTCGATCCACGCGTGTCACGTCACCGACAAAGCCAAGGTCTTCATCGCCTTCGGTTGCGAGCTTGCCACCAAACAAAACGTTGGTGGTCTCAAAAGAAAGATTCATAGCTCGGCCGCCAAGACGTTCGAGCTCGCTCGTGATGAATCGATTGAGTTCACCAGCAAGCGTCTTTTCGACGATCTTGAGTGTGGCTTCGTCGGTGTATCGTCGACCGCGAATGAAGTTTGGCTCGATCCCCGATTCGGCAAGGGCGCGGTTGATTGCCTTGCCCCCGCCGTGAATAATCACGGGCCGCATTCCGACGGATTCCATGAACATCACGTCAAGGAGAATGTGCAGCAGCGCATCGCTGTCATCCAAGACGCTGCCGCCGAGTTTGATAACCGTGGTCTTGCCACGAAAACGACGAATCCAGCCCATGGCTTCAATGAGCGTGTCAGCTTTTGCGATGGCTTCGTCGACGCGGGTGATCGGAGGATTGCAAGCAGACCCGTCCAAGGCGGATTCTCCCAGGCTTTTCGAGAACGGAAAAACCGATCAATGTAGAAGGGGCTTTGGAAGGGGTCAATTGAGAAGGTGTCCCAAGATGCTCGCCAAACCCGAATAAAAACCCTCCACTCGTCCCATCACTCTTTCTTGTGAAGCCTTTATGAAGACCCTCGTAGCGACAGACGGTGCCGGCACGCGGCGGCGATTGACAATTGTCGGTGGCGGCCAAATGGGCCGAGCCCTAACCGGCGGGATGCTGGCCCAGGGCGTGATTTCCGCAGGCGAACTGTGTGTTGTCGAACCGAGCAGCGACGGTCGAGCATGGTGGTCCGAGCACCAAAAAGACGTGGCTGTCGTCAATTCGCTCGACCAAGCCATCGAATCCGCAGATGCCGTCTTGTTGGCGGTGAAGCCCGCAGTGATTTCCCAGGTTGCTCAGCAAAAAGCAGATTTTTGGTCCGGAAAACTCGTGGTTTCGATCGCTGCAGGCATCAATCTGACCAAATTAGCGGGCTGGATTGGACACAAACGACTGATCCGAGTGATGCCGAATACCCCCAGTTTGGTTGGTGAGGGGGCCAGTGCATTCTGTTGTGCGGCGGAGGCTACGGCCGACGACGAAGGCTGGATTCAAACCGTGCTTCAATCCGTTGGGATGGCCGTGCGAGTCGACGAAACGCAAATGGATGCCGTGACGGGATTGAGCGGTTCCGGTCCAGCTTATGTGTGTCTGGTCATCGAAGCGTTGGCTGACGGAGGTGTTTTGGCCGGTTTACCGCGAGCTTTGGCACAGAAGTTGGCAACTCAGACGGTCTTGGGGACGGCCGCAATGGTCGCACAAACCGGGCGACACCCTGGCGAACTCAAGGACGCCGTTGCCAGTCCTGGAGGTACGACCATTGCCGCATTACGTGTCCTGGAGCAAAATGGAATCCGTGGTGCGTTCATTGACGCGGTCGCGGCTGCCGCCGATCGGAGTCGTGAGCTTGATCGAGCTTGATCGTTTGCTCGTCAAGCGAACGCCCCGAAAGCTGATGTCCGTTTCCTACGCATGCCAAAAGACCACGGGGGCTCCCGCCACGATGGACTCGCCGATCATCAAGATTGATGACAAACACATTCCGCTTTACCGCATCGTGTGGATTAGCGACACACCGCACTTTTGCGGCGAGGACGATTGCACGCGCGAAGGCTACTACGAAGTGCGTCTGGACGTGGACGATTCGATTTGGACCAATGGAACCGAACGCGACGTGGCACTCAAAGCACTCACGGCTTGGTGCAGCGATCCGCGCGGCGGGGAAGAGTCGGACGCGGAAGGCTCCGACGGGGCTGAATGGTAAGTCATGCGTGTGAGCGAGCGGGTTGAATACCGTGTTCGCTCAACGACTGACTGCTTCAAGACTGACTATAGCTCTCGCACGCGGATATCACGCCAACGGACTTGGAATGGGCCTTCGTCTTTACCTATCCCGTGGACTTGAAGCCCGATGAATCCGCTCTTGAAGGACTCCGCATCCGAGACGTCCACGATCTGTTTGCCGTTGATCCAAGTTTGAATTCGGTCGCCCTTGGCGCGGACGACAAAGCGATTCCACTGACCGTTCACGTACGCATCGGTGATTGGATGTTCGGTTGTGATCCAACCACGGCCGGTTCCTTCGCTATAGATATAACCAGCTTCTCCGGGACTCGTTTCGATCTCGACTTGTGGGCCATGAACTCGGCCATTGTTGAAGTCTTTCAAGCTTCTGGATCGAATCTGCACACCACTATTCAATCCCACTTCATCGTTGACTTCGAAGGTGAGCTCAAAATCGCCAAAGTCTTTGTCGCTGCACAAGAACGAGTTGGGGCTGCCTTCGGACGTCTTACCAATGATGACTCCATCTTCGACGCGATATGTGGCGGTACCGTTTTTTTGAGTCCAACCTGTGATATCGGTTCCATTGAACAATGACACCCAACCGTCGCTCTGGATGTCTGGAATCGCATCGAGCGACACATTGGAAATCGTTGCTGGGTCGCGTGTGGCTGCTACGTCGCTTGGCAACGTTGTCTCGTCAACATTGGGCAAAGTCACGTTGCCGGTCGCAGCCCACTCGGCGCCGCGCTGCAGCGTGACTTGGAACGCCACACCCTTCATTCCCGCGACATCATGGCCAAGCGGTGTATGGAAAACGCGACCTTTGCCGTAGCGAATCGTCATCAAGATCGGTTCATGCTCACCGGTACCGCCTGTGGCTGGATCGCTATAAGCGCTCGCTAGCACATGCATGTTCTCGGCCGGACCACGGAGTTTGCCGTACAGTTCGTCGCCCGCTTGCATGAAGGATCGCGGTATCCCTCGAGTGATCGGATGCTCCGGTTCTCGCACCACGATCAAGAATGGAACGCGTTGACCGTGCGAACCCGCTTTGCCGGGCTCGTTATCACGGACGATCTTATCGTCTCGAAAACGGATGTACGGCCCGTCTTTTTCCGTTCGTCCGCCCCAACCACCCAGCCCGATCATGCGACTGTAGGCATCCCAATCCGGGAATGCATTGTCCGCCGCATGAATCACAACGACGCCCCCGCCTCCGGCGACGTATTTCTCAAAGTCTGCTCGCATCGGTTCCGACCACGTATCGCCGTCATAATTCAACACCACCACGTCATAGTCAGTGAACGAGGGTCGGTAGCCCGACATATCCTCGCCCTTGGCGGGACTGGTCGCGACGTCGACCGTGAAACGACCACAACCCTCAAGGGTCTGTCGGATCACAGGACTTGTTTCAACCCATTTGTGGTAAACCGCTTGTTGACCGTCAACAAGTAAGGCACGCAGCGGTTTGGCTTCCCCCGCGGCTTGGGTCTCCGCAGCAATAGCCGAAGTAAACGTAAAAAGAGTGAACGCGGAGGCGACCAATGTCTGGCGGATGTTTAACATGTATCCATCGCTACTGGAGAAAAAGCTTCGAGTGGGCGTGAGCTAGCTGCGATTGTAGCAGCTGTGTCGACGTGGAATGAATCCCGGCGACAGAAAACTGTGACGTGTTTTGATAGCACAGCGGAGAAATAAATGCCCGATTTTGTTCGCGGACCGTACCCAGCCACTCGCATGCGCCGCGTTCGACGTGCGGATTGGTCGCGCCGATTGGTGGCCGAGAACCGGCTGAGTGTCGATGACCTGATTTGGCCACTCTTCGTCACCGAGGGCAGTGGTACTGAACCCATCTCAAGTCTTCCGGGTGTCGTTCGCCACGGTATCGACGATGCTCTCGCTCGCGCGATCGCCCAAGCTTGTGAACTTGGAATCCCAGCGGTAGCACTGTTTCCGGTCACCGATCCAAAGCTGAAAACAGAGGACGCACGCGAAGCGACGAACCCAGCGAATTTGATATGTCGCGCGATCGCTGCGGCAAAACGGGAAGCGGGCGACTCGCTTGGTGTGATCGCTGACGTCGCTCTCGATCCATACAGCCAACATGGTCACGACGGGCTCGTCATCCACGGTGACGTCGCAAATGATGAAACGATTGAAGTGCTTTGTCGACAGTCGCTCGTCCAGGCCGCTGCCGGTTGTGACATCATCGCTCCGAGCGACATGATGGACGGTCGCATCGGCGCGATCCGCGCGGCGCTCGATGCCAATGGTTACTCGCACGTTCAAATCATGTCGTACGCCGCCAAGTATGCGAGCAGCTTTTACGGTCCGTTTCGTGACGCAGTCGGCTCGGCCGCGAACCTTGGCAAAGCGGGTAAGCACACCTACCAACAATCGTCGTCCCAAAGCGACGAAGCGTTACAAGAAGTCGCCTTGGATCTCGCCGAGGGAGCCGACAGTGTGATGGTGAAACCTGCGCTCGCTTACCTGGATATTATCTACCGCGTGAAATCAACATTCGCAGTCCCGACGTTCGCGTACCAAGTCAGTGGCGAGTACGCCATGATCGCTGCTGCCGCCGAACGAGGTTGGCTCGATCGTGAACGAGCGATGCTAGAAAGCCTGCTCGCCATCCAACGCGCCGGCGCCGACGGTATCCTCACCTACTTCGCCGCCGAAGCCGCACAGATTCTTCAATCAACTCACAATTAGGCAAGAAATTTAAGCAAGGATATCCGTTGCCACTCGACCCGCGACGTCGGTGAGGCGGAAATCGCGTCCGGCGTAACGGTAGGTCAAACGCTCGTGATCCAGTCCGAGTAGATGCAGAATCGTTGCGTGCAAATCATGCACGTGCATCTTATTCTCCTCGGCATAGTAGCCGTATTCATCGGTGCTTCCATAGGCGTAGCCACCTTTGACGCCCGCGCCAGCCATCCACATCGTGAACCCGTGTGGATTGTGGTCGCGACCATTATTGCCTTGTGCCGTCGGTGTGCGTCCGAATTCACCTCCCCAAAGCACGAGTGTGTCTTCAAGCAGTCCACGTGATTTCAGGTCAGCCAGGAAACCTGCGATGGGTTTGTCGACCTCCGCGGCATTCTTCGTGTGACCCTGGTACAGATCACTGTGTTGATCCCATTGGACTTCACTATCGCTGTGCGTGACTTGTACAAATCGTACTCCACTTTCTAGAAATCGTCTCGCCATCAAGCACTGGCGACCGAAGTCCTCGGTCACGGGGTCGTCAACACCGTAGCTTCGAAATGTGGATTCCGTTTCGCTGGACAGATCTTGGATCTCTGGCATCGTCGATTGCATGCGATAGGCGAGCTCGAATGACTCCAAGCGACCCTCAAGCATCGCGTCACCACCCACAGCCGCGAGATGATCGCGATTCATGTGCGAGAGTAAATCCAATTGCTGTCGTTGAGAACTCAAATCGATGCGTGGATTACGGATGTGCTTTACTCGAGCGGCTTGAGCGTGAAGCGACGCATTGCCAATCGGAGTGCCCTGGCAATGTGCTGGCAAGAACGCGGCTCCCCAATTGTTAACGCCGCCGTGCGCCAGCGTGGGACAGATCGTAACGAATGCCGGCAGATTCTCGTTCTCAGTCCCCAGACCATACGTTACCCAGGAACCGAGACTGGGACGTACAAACTGGTCGCTTCCTGTGTGCATTTTTAAGAGTGCCCCACCATGTGCTGGGTTGGTTCCATGTACCGAACGCAAAATGCACAAATCATCGACGTGCCGAGCGACATGCGGGAACAAATCGCTTACTGGCAACCCACTCTCACCGTACTGGCGAAACCGCCACGGCGATTTGAGCAAATTACCTTGCTTGGCGAACGTGACTCGCGGAAGGTCAAACGGCAACGGTTTTCCATCGTCGCGATCCAACATAGGCTTGGGGTCGAATGTATCTACATGGGACGGTCCGCCCTTCATGAACAAAAACACGATGCGTTTGGCCCGCGCGAGCAAGTGTGCGGGCCTCGCCATGAGCGGATTCGATGGTGAAGACTCGCCCGCTGTCGCCGTTTGCTGAACCAAAGACGTGAATGCTAAGTGCCCAAAACCAATCGCGGACGTTTGCAATAACTGGCGGCGAGTTCGCAATTCGAGCTGAGTCGCCACTTCCTGTGTCATTGCTGGCTGTGTCATTATGTACGGATTCATCATGGTCACCTCACGTACATGAATTCGTTGCTTGCCAACAAACTATGGCAAAACAATGCCCATGCTTGCTCGCAACGTTGAGCATCATCCGCTGGGGTGGCGTCGATGAACTCCAACACCCGGCTAGATTCCGATTGCGTCGGACGTCGCCCCAACACTTGTCGATACGCTGACTCGACACGTGAATCGTCGCTCAACGATTCACGGAGCAACCGTTTCGCGATCTGTTCCGCCGAATCCATGATCCAATCCGCATTCATCATCAACAAGGCTTGCGGCGCCACGACCGTCGAATTGCGATGACCCGTCGGCATTGTCGGATCCGGAAAATCGAATTGTTCGAATACGGAATAGAGATTGTTTCGAATCACTGGCAAGTAGGCCGCGCGACGCAAACTGTCGTATTTCGTATGATCCACTGACGTGTGATTGAACACGAATTGACGATTGCGAAGAGGTACGGTTTTGCCTCGAAGCGATAAATTCAAACGATCGGAAACCGCCAAAATGGAGTCGCGAATCTGTTCGGCTTCAAGTCGCTGGAGCTGGAACTTCCACAACCAACGATTCTCTGGGTCGAGCCTCATGTTGTGTTCAGAATTCGGATGGCTCGACATCATCTGGTAACTGCTGGACGAAAGGATTAACCGATGCAGCGACTTCGTTGACCAGCCAGATTTCACGAAATAACTGGCCAGCCAATCGAGTAGTTCTGGATGCGAGGGTCGATCACCTAGAACACCGAAGTTCTCCGTGGACTTGACGATCCCTTGCCCGAAATGCCATCGCCAAACACGATTCACATAGACTCGGGCCGTCAGTGGGTGCTTCGGATCAACCATCCAACGTGCAAATTCCATGCGACCGCTCTGGTGATCGCCAAACAAGGTCTCGCCGTGGACTCGCATCACTTTTGGAACGTCACGAGACACGCGATCACCCAAGTTGAGATGGCTGCCGCGAATGTGAATCGGCAGCTGTGTCGAGATTTCACCGTCGACGACTCCCATTGCCGAAACGACGTCTGGCGCGGCACTTTCATGCAATCGAGCGACTTCCATCAAGCGATCATATTCGGCCAATGTCTCTGGATCGAAGGCGAACTCCGGCTTCGCGGGAACTGTCAAGAAGCCAGAAAGATCGTTCATGGCTGAGCGAGCCAACTTCACTCGTTCGTCTTCATCCGCATTCGCTGGGTCGGGCTTCGTTGCAGCTCGTTCGAACAGCGGTCGGTAATGCGAGTCAACGGCCTCGCCATCGTGTTGCTGGGCAAACGCATGCCAGGGTTCGAAGAACGGATCGTCAGCATGGAAGTGCAAATGACGGCGGCAATGGTGCAGAATTCGCGGATGGAGACCCAGCGGCGCGGCAACCTCAGCGATCTGGCTCAGTGGCATATCCAGTTCGACTCGCGTCGCCGCGATCAAGTACTCGGTCGCTAGTGAGCGTGCTTGTTCGCGTAGTTTCGCGATCGCTTGGCTCTTGAAGGTACTCGCCTCACTGTTCAATTTCGCAATCTTTTCATCGACATCTTTCATTGCGGCGAGTTCATCCTCGCTGGCAAAGACGTGTTCGTTCCAATGCTTGATCGCGCCCGTGTTGCTGTCGGCAAACGTGCGAGTGCTCTTGAAAATCGCAGCGAGCGCATAGTAATCTGTTTGCTTGATCGGATCGAACTTGTGGTCGTGGCAACGCACGCAACCGAACGTCATCCCGAGAAACGCTTTTCCGGTCGAATCGAGTTGTTCATCGATGGTGTCCATCTCGAGCTTTTCACGATCAGGTTCCGCCAACACTTTCGCACCGAGCACTAAGAACCCGGTCGCCGTCTTCGTTGCCTCATTCGCATCCGGAATTAGATCTCCAGCGATCTGTTCGATGACGAATTGGTCGAAGGGCTTATCCGCATTGAAGGCGTCCATGACATAGTCTCGATATCGCCATGCATTGCCGAACGCAAGATTCTCATCCAATCCGTTGCTGTCGGCATAGCGAGCGACATCCAACCAATGTCGTCCCCAGCGGACGCCGTACTGCGGCGAGGCCAACAAGCGTTCAACGAGTTCGTCATAAGCCTCCACCGACTCGTCCTCCACGAACTCTTCGATTTGTTCAGAAGTGGGCGGCACTCCGATCAAGTCCAAAGTGACACGTCGAATGAGAGTTCGCCGATCAGCTGGTGGTGCTGGCGTGAGCCCTTTGTCTTCAAGCGTCTCGAGAACGAACGTATCGATTGGAGTTCGAACCCAGGTCGCATCGAGAACTTTTGGTACGGTGGGTTCAATCACGGGCTCAAAGGACCAGAATCGACGCCCGTCCTCAATCGACATCCCTGTCGGTTGAATACCGATTGATTCGGCTGCTTGTGGGGCGGAATCGCGTGGATCCGACGCTCCGTTTGAGACCCATTTTTCGAGTGCCAAGACTTGGGCTGGCGTCAATCGATTCTGGGGCGGCATTTGCAGTTCGCGGTTTTCGTATCGCACAGCTTCGATCAGCAAACTTTTTTCAAGATCGCCGGCCACAATTGCGGGACCAGTGTCTCCACCACGGCGGATACGATCGCGTGAGTCGAGTTGCAAGCCACCGTTGATTTCGTCGCCTGCGTGGCACTCGTAACAATGCTCGACAAGAATCGGTCGAATTTGCTTTTCAAAGAACTCGATCTCCGCTCCGGTCACTGCGTCAACTTCCGCTGCCATGGCATGCGATGACATCGCCGGCTGGAAAACCAACCCAACAAAGAAGGTGGCGGCGGTGAGAATGAATCGAATCATGTTACTTATTCTAAACCATGGGCAAACCCAGTGCATGGTCGTTGAATCGGTTAAGCTGGTAAATCTCCCAGTCGAATCTCCCCGCCAGAATGCCTCCCCGCCAGAACGCCGATTTGTTGAACATGCCACACTCGACTCGATGGCTGCTGCTATTTCTCTTGGTTGTGTCGATTCTCGTCAACTATATCGATCGTGGTGCGTTGTCGGTTGCGGTTGCGGACATGGAGTCGGAGTTTTCCTTGACGCCATACCACAAGGGAATGCTGCTATCGGCGTTCTTCTGGACGTATGCCTTGATGCAAATCCCGGCGGGCTGGCTCGTTGATCGATGGGATGTCAAATGGGTCTACGCGGCTGGCTACCTTGTGTGGACCATCGCGACAGCGTTAACCGGATTCGTTACCGGATTCATGCTTTTGATCGCAGCGCGACTGTTACTCGGAATCGGAGAAAGCGCGGCGTATCCAGCCATCTCGCGATTGGTCGTGGAGAATTTTCCTGAACACCAACGTGGTACGGTGAACTCATTGATTGACGCGGGAACCAAGATCGGTCCCGCACTGAGCATCCTTGTCGGTGGACTCTTGGTGGACCAGTACGGTTGGCGACCGCTGTTCATTGTGCTTGGCGTTGGCGGTCTGGTTTGGCTCGTACCGTGGATCATCTGGATCCCCAGTTGCAGTCCAAAGTCCAATTCGAATATCGATGAAATGGAACATCTAGAAAGCCCAACATTCATGCGAGTGCTCGCTTGCCCAAGTGTGTGGGGTACGTCGCTCGGGATGTTTTCCTTGGGTTATGTCTGGTACTTCCTGTTGACGTGGTTGCCGTCCTATTTGATGGATGTGCATCATTTCAATTTAAAGCAAACGGCGTTGATGGCGGCGCTGCCATTCTTAGCGATGGCGGTCGCTACCGTCCTTGCTGGATGGACTTCAGATCGATTGATTGCGAGTGGCCATTCACCGACCTTCGTTAGAAAGGGCGTGGCGCTGACTGGCTTTGTGCTTGCTGCCGGATTGATGGTTTCAGCGTCACTTGTTGCCTCACCCATGCTGTGCGTAGCACTGCTTGTGGCGACCTGCTGTGCCTTGGGGCTGTTCACAGCGAATGTTTGGGCGATGACTCAAACTCTCGCCGGTCCAGCAGCTGGGTCTTGGACAGGCATCCAGAACTGTGTCGGGAACATGGGCGGTGTCGTGTCGCCCTTGGTCACTGGTTGGATCGTGGGACAAACTGGTTCGTACCAAACCGCGTTCTATTCGGCCGCCGTCGTCATGCTGCTCGGCGCAGCTTCTTACTTGGCTTGGGTCGGGCCAATCAAACTGATCGACTGGAATTCCAAGGTGCTGTGATGAACGATCCGGTTTTGGAAACGCTCGCGGACTTGATTCGCATCAATAGTGTCAATCCGAATTACGAAGGCGGAGTGCCCGAAGCGGAGCTGGCACGCTATGTCGAAAAGTTCTTCATAAGTCGCGGTATCGAAACAACTTGGTATAGCGTTTTTCCAGATCGACCGAATCTCGTCGCTCGGATCCCTGGACGCGATTCATCGCGACGAATCATCTTGGAAGCACACCTGGATACCGTGTCCATCACGGGCATGACGATCCAGCCATGGTGTCCCGATGTTCGAGACGGAAAAATGTATGGTCGCGGTGCTTGTGATACCAAAGCCGGGATGGCAGCGATGATGCATGCCCTCGCCAGCCTGGCTGCCGACTCGATCACACCTGCATGCGATGTTTGGTTCGCAGCAACGATTGACGAAGAGTATTCGTATCGAGGTGTTGTGGCGATCTGTGACGAGTTGAAATCAGATCCTTACCCGCTTGCCGAAGCAGCAATCATCGCCGAGCCGACGTTGTTGCAACCCGTGATAGCAAGTAAGGGACTCGTGCGTTGGAAAATCGAAACCACCGGTAAATCAGCTCACTCGGCGAAACCGCACCTGGGTGTCAACGCGATTGAGCACATGGCACGCCTGATCACCGCTCTCCAAGCGGATACGATGAAATTGGCGACTCAGCCGCATTCGTTGCTTGGACCGGCGACATGCAACGTCGGTGTCGTGCGTGGCGGAGTTCAGATCAATTTTGTGCCTGATCGTTGCGAGATTGAGATTGATCGTCGCATGCTCCCAGGCGAAACCGTCGATTCCGTGCTGAGTCACTACCAATCACTCTGCGAACGATTGGCCGCTGAGGATCCGGACATGAGCTTGAAGATGCACCCTCCGATGTTGACTGATGTGCCACTCGAAACGGATCCCACGACGCCAGCGGTACAAACGATGATACGAGTACTCCGCGACCTGGACTTAGATCCGACGCTAGTGGGTGTCCCGTTTTGTAGTGACGCCAGTAAGTTCGGTGCACTCGGAATCCCAAGTATGATTCTAGGTCCTGGGAGCATCGACCAAGCCCATGCGGCGATTGAGTTCGTCTCGTGTGATCAAGTGCTCCTAGCCACTGAGATTTATCGTCGATTCATGATCGAATTCGAATAAGCAAGTTTTGCTTTCCATCACTACAAGGTACTTCAAAATGCAACTATCACGACGCAATTTCACAACACTTGCGGCCACCGGGATCGCGGGATTGGCGACGAATACTTCATTTGCCGCCGATGAATCCAATAACGCTGAACCAAATAAAGCGGAATCAAACAAGGCCGGATGGATCGACGCGCACGTGCATGTGTGGAGTCCGGATACGGAATCGTATCCTCTCCAACAAGACTACAAGAAAGCGGACATGCAACCCGCGAGTTTTACCGCCGAAGAGTTGTTTGCTCACTGTCGTCCGGAAGGTGTTCAGCGAGTGGTGTTGATACAAATGAGTTTCTATCAGTACGATCATCGTTTCATGAACGAAGTCATCGCAAATCATCCAGGCGTCTTTTCCGGTGTTGCGATTGTCGACCATCATGCCGAGAATCTAGCAAGCCGAATGCGTGAGCTCGCCGATCAGGGTTCGCGGGGTTTTCGACTGACGTCCGGAGGCGGCGGGGCCCAGGAGTGGGTGAACGATCCAGGGATGTCAACGCTTTGGAGCGTGGCCGCTCAGAACGGATGGGCCGCATGTCCACTGATCAATCCTCGTGATCTACCCGCCGTGGACGCTCTTTGCGCCAAACATCCTGACACAACGGTCGTCATCGATCACTTCGCTCGGGTCGGTATCAGTGGCAAAATCGAGCCCGTGGACGTCGCGAATTTGTGTCGCTTAGCGAGATTCAAGAACGTGCATGTGAAGACATCCGCGTTCTATGCACTCGGAAACAAACAACCGCCCTACGATGACTTGTCCGAGATGATTCGTCGTGTGCTCGACGCATTCGGTCCTGAACGACTGATGTGGGCCAGCGATTGCCCGTTTCAAGTCCAGGACGAACACTCTTATGCGGCGTCAATTTCGCTGGTTCGTGATCGATTGAATTACCTGTCCGATACCGACAAACAATGGTTACTTCGCGGAACAGCCGAGAAAGTGTTTTTTGGCTAAGGTGATTCGAGTGTCAACCGAAGATCGTCGATGCGAACTTTGGCCGGCGCGGAGGGATTGATGAGCATCAAGTCGACGAATTTGATCCGAGTTAAATCGATTTCTCTCGCATCGGGCCCCTGAAGGATCTCTTCTCGCGTAATTCGGATATGTCGGGTCTTCCCAGGCTCCAACGTCCACTGACCGCGGTATGTATCGGCATGCTTATTTTGACGCGGCTCATCGATCACTTTGATCATGAATTGGACACTCTCGCCCGCATGATTGACATCGAGCGTGGTATCCAATTCGAGTGTTTTTAGGTTGGACCAGTCGTGTTGCATCTCAATCAACGTCGTCGCGGGATGAGAAGTCGCTTGGTACGACACCTCCATTGAATGCTTGCCTTGAGTGACGTTCATTCGACTGAGACTCAACTCACACTCGCGAGAATAAAACCTCTTAAGTTGAACCTTCGACTCGAATGTGGCCAGCGACGGAAAGTCCGAATACACCGAACGCGCGTCGAGAATGAGAGTGACAGAGTTCCACCAAGCGATCGCAATGAGCATTCCCGATGCAATGTAAAATACACGTGGGACGTTACGAGACGACAAGCGACTGTGCTTTACTTGCCAGCCCCAATAGAGTAGCGTCGCAGAAAAAATACCGAGGCCATTGTTGATCGCGTCCGATACGTTGCCCATTCGTCCAAACGTGGTCTGTGCGACTTCGATGAGGACGCCAAAGACGAACACCAAAGCTGCGACAAGGAGGCAACGTTTTGCCATCGGCATTGTCGCGTTTTGCAACGGCCAGAGCCGATTGCCTATTGCCAGCACACCAAGAGTCAGTCCACCAAACAGGGGCGCATGCACGAGATCACCAATCGCCTCCGATGCACGACCATGAAACGGAACTGGGACGAGCAATGCAGCCATCGCCACCAAAAGCCCACCCCCTGCATATGCAAACAGCCTGAGATGACTGGCTGGTTCGGTGAGCCTGGCTTGATCAACAGCTGGATCCAACATCGAGTCGTTACGTTTTTCGCTTGGGGCAAGTGAGAGTAGTCTCCTCGGTGATTCTAGCATCCGTCATGGTTTACGTTTGCTTAGCAATAATGTTTCGCAAGACCAAAATTGAACTCGAACGGGGCGATTCGAACGGGGCGATTTGTGCCAGCCCGCTTGATGGCAAATGGCGGGTGAGCACATTACACTTTTACGCCATGTTGCGCGATCACATGGGACCGATGATGATGTACCCGCACAGATCGGTTTGAATATCCACAGTGGACGAAAGGGCGGTTCATGATTATTTTCGGCAGCAGGAGTCGCACGACAACGATCGAAGTTGGCGAATTTAATTGTCCGCAATGTCGATGTCGACAAGCGTATCAAAAGTACGCGACTCGACCTTGGTTTACTCTTTATTTTCTACCCATATTCCCACTCGGTTCCGCAAGCGAGGGAATCGTTTGCCACGCTTGTTCGTCGCGGTACGATCCAGCTTACCTCGCACAAGGCGAACTGGAGCCAAATGCGATGCCGTCCGTACCCGCGAGGAATCTTTTCGCGGACCATTCGCCTCTGCTCGGCAATTCCCACCCGCTAGGTAATTCGCCAACACTGGGTAAGTCGCCAGCACCCGTGGGGCCAACGACGTCTGGCTTGGCGATTGCCAGTCTTGTGTTCGCGTTGATCTCGCCTTTTACCCTTTTCGCTTGCGGATTGTCACTCGTTACGTCGATCATCGCGATTGTGACTGGACATGTATCACTCGCAAAAATCAATCACTCGGCGGGTCGTATCGATGGAACCGGTATCGCGAAAATCGGATTGATCGGAGGCTACTTGATGCTGGTTGCTTCCCTGTTCTTCATTACCTATTTCGTTTCCGCTTTTCGAGAGGGTATGCGAGAAGCGGCGCAGCATCAAACGGAAATCGACTCGACAGATCCAACGACGATCGCGGCGGAGCGAATGAGACTCGCGGAGACAAACATTTTTGCTTCTGGATCGGATGGCGCTGCCGACGGAAATACATTGAAGGCGAAAGAGTTGGCGGGTGTATTCGCGACTGAGATGAAGGAGCTACGTGAAACGCTATTTACCAATAGAAGAAGTGCCATGCCTTCGTTTACCGACGGCGAGTTTCTGACTCATTGCGAACTGCGTCAAGGACATTGTGCTTTCATCGTTCATGTTCCGGCTTACCGCAAATTCGATGGCGACGCGAAAGAAACGCTCGCCCAAACAGCCTGGATCGTTGCTCAGAACACAGTTCGTTCCGAATTGAACCCTGGCGATCGTTTGGCTGTTGCCCTAAGAGGTACGGTGCTTTACGGCGAAGTGCTCATTGGAGAAGTTGTGGCGGAAGGCGGCTCGACCGTTCCCACGATGGGCAATGACCGAGATGATTTGTTGGTGTTCTTTATGCCGGAGAATTCAAGTCAGTTAACAAGCGAAGCGACAGTGGAGCCCTCAATGGAGGTGAAACCGCTTGAGCAACGTGGTGACGATGATTCAGTGTCGGTAGCGCAAACACCGATCACACCCACGTTACCGCCAATTCCGCCGATCGAGGCTTTGGCGGACACACCAGGAATCATGCCTGGCACGGTAAGTCCTTCGCCAAGGATGCCAACGATCGTCCCCGACACAAAACCACGGAAGGAGCTACCAAAGCGACCGTCCCTGGATGATGTCATCGCATCAAGTGAAATCGTTCGCGAGTTCCCGGAAATGGGCTGGGAAGTGAAGTCGCTCGCGTTTTCGCCAAAGCGACGCTGGCTCGCCGTAGGGAAAATGGATCGAATGTTGTTAATTCTCGATCTCGACACCGGCGCAACCCTTTGCAAGCTGGATGACCTTGACGATCTTGGGCAGGTGACTGGAGTTGAATTTTCGCCCGACGGAACGTCGGTGATTGCGACTGGGTACAGCGGATCAATTCTCACGTGGCAGATCAATGTAAACGGTTTGCTCACTAACCCCAAACCACTCGTCCGGCATGAACGGGAAGTCGAAAGTTTTGTCGTCAGCGCCAATGCCCCATTCATCATGACAGGCTCAAGCAAAGGCGAGTTGATTTGGCAATCGTATGCAGGGTCAACATCCAACTCGCGCACGCTCCAGGATCTAAAGCGAGGTGTCCTTGGTGCTTACCTTCCAAAAGCCGGGCTGGAGGCAATGGCGTCGGATGGGCAATCGTTCATTCGATTCGATTTGAAGACCGCTCAACGGTTGAGTTCGACACAACTGAATAAGGGCATCGCAAATGCGGCCGCCTTTTCCGACGACGGCACGCAACTCGCCGTCAGCAAAGGCTACGAAATTGAGATTTGGGACACGGTCTCGGGCGCCTGTCGAAGGAAAATCGATACTCAACATGAAATCCAATGGTCCCTCAAGTTCGTGCCGAACAGCGATCGCCTCATGTCGGGCGGACGCGGCAAAGTGATCCAGTGGGATACGACAAATGGTCAACCGATTTGTCGATTCGATCTTGAGGCTCCTCTTTATGTCCGTACACTTGCATTATCGGCGGACTCAAAATGGATGGCCACCATCCCAGCGTCGGCCGGTCAATCGATCAAGGTCTTTCAACTACCCGAGTAAAGCTCATTCGATTGAATGCGTCATTCGATCAAGCCCGGATGGAATCCATTTCACCATGAAGACGCTTCTCCAATACGACGATTCGACCGATCGACGCGAGCAGGACTTGCTGCGTGCGGCGGATCCTCGTTTGGCAGAGCTGGCTCGTCGTGCGAGTCGACGATTTGCCTGGCAATGGCGGTCAGTTCAAATTGCTGGTCAACAGGCCGAGTTGGCTGTGGCGTCGGATCCGGAAGCGATGCTCGTCGAAGCGTGCCGTCGTCAGGACGCGGGCGAGACGGGCGTGATTGATCCGTTTTGGGCGGCGACTTGGCGCGCTGCGTCTGGATTGGATCACTATCTCGATCGAGTGGACTTGAAGGATAAGCGTGTTCTCGAAGTCGGTTGTGGGACAGGTTTCGCCGGGCTAGCCGCTGGACTTCGCGGTGCCGATGTCGTGCTGACCGACGGAGTCAGCGACCCGCTGTTGCTGGTGGAGATGAGCGTGTGGCCGATCCGAGAGCGAGCACACGTACGACGGTTGCGATTCGGTTTGGATCGACTCGAAGAGCCCGCCTTTCCTTGGATCCTCGGCAGCGACGTAACGTACTTACGCAACCTGTGGCCACAGCTCGATGAGTGCCTTAAACAGCACCTCACGCCCGACGGTGAAGTTCTGCTCAGTGATCCGTTTCGATTGATCGCGAACGAGTTTCGCGACTGGATTCAAACGCGTGGCTGGCAATACGAAGAACACCGCATTGCATTGCCAGACGATCCCGAGCATCCCATTCGCGTGATGCGACTTCGACTCGATAGATCTTCTTAAGGCACAGCCGATGCAAACGACGTTCAAACAACGAGTCAGTGAATTTTGGTCCTGGTATGCGGGGGTTGCCGATCGTTTTCGCCAAACAATCGATGCGGGTGATTGCGAGAGCTTGGCGGATGAGGTCGGCGAATTCCTGGACAGCAAGTTGCCAGGGTTCGGTTGGGTGTTTGGTCCTGGCGAGAACGGCGGACACTCGTTTACTTTGACCGGAGACGGCCAAGTCGCGAAACAGTTGCTGACTCGCTATTGGCTTGCGGCCGCCCCAGAAATTCCGACATGGACGTTTTACGCCTCTCGTCAAGCAACACCGATCGAGAAGCTCAAGACGTCATCGATTCGAGTTTCCGAGAGTGCATCCGTCGACGTGGGAACGTTCTTGGTTCGTACGGAAGTCGATGAAGAAAACGAGCAAATCGATATTGTTGCTTGGCATCCAGCATACGACTCGGTCCCAAGTGAACATCACTTGATGATTCTGTTTGTCCTTCTCGACGAGGCGCTAGGTGAATTTGGCACCGAGATGTGGCTTGGACACATCAAACTTGAAAAGTTCGAGCGAGACTCCAAGACACGCACGATCGCGGACTTACCCGCTTTCATTTCGCAAATGAATCACTATCACCAGTGGGAAAAGCTTCCGCCTTTAGATTCGTATTCGGTTTACCAAATGACAGAGCAAACCGACGGACCTCGTGGGGACACGGCAGTGGGGGCGAGCATCATCGGCGAGATCGTTTTTGACTACATCGAGAACGGTGGCAAACTTGATGAAAATCCCCTTGCTGGTACTGGGGCCGAACTCGTTTATGTTGCGATCGACGGTGATGTATTCCCAGACGGACAACAGGCCGATGTCCGCGGCAGGATCGACGATGCTCTGTCCGAAGCACTCGAGAAGCACGACAGCGGTGAAACGCTCGGCGGAGCGTTCGGACTTAACGAGAGCTACATCGAAATGTTGCTCGTTGATGGTGAAGAAAGCCGCGAGGTCGTGCAGCGGACGCTCGCTGACTTGCAATTACACGGTCGATTTCGAATCGAATCGTTTGTCTAACCGAGCGACCAACCGGCACGCGGCTCGCGACGTATGAACGGATCGGCTTCGGGACATCCGACGCACTGCATCTTCTTTGCATCCCAAGTGATTTTTTTGCCGACTCGATAAGCAACGTTGCCCAGGTGGTTGGCTTCCGTGAGCGGACCCGCGTAGCTGAACGGGCTGCCGGTTTCGCCTTCACCCAAGCAAGCTCGCACCCATTGCTCTTGATGACCGGGCGAGTCCGGAATGAATGGTGTCGGCGGCGTGAAGTCGACAAACTTATCTTCCGGCAACAAGCGATGCATTCTGTAGTCGGCCAGCAACATGCCTCGGGTGCCGATAAACAACACACCACTGTCCAATTGCGGAATCTCGCCTCGTTTCCAGATCTCCGGTTTGTGAGTTCCCTGGTACCACGTGAGCGTG
>JBGSNA010000315.1:0-62048 GCA_041739875.1 Pirellulaceae bacterium | reverse complement strand
GACTGAGAAGTGCTCGCAGCAACGACAAGCCATTGGACTTTGAGACTCAAAAAAGCTACCATCCGGTAGTGCCGCTAGAACTACGCGCGCACTTCGCCACGGCGAGCATTTTCAAGTTTGACCATGACAGTGCTTTTCTTCTCCAACAGAGCTAATTCACTTGGTGGGGTGTATTTCTCGCTGTCGTAATGAAGCCGTCGGCCAGTTCGTTGGGCACGCGATTGAGTAAGGCGCGAGCTTCCGTTTCGTTCTCAAACCAGCAAAACACACTTGGTCCCCAGCTGCTTTGGCCGATACCGACTGCGCCGAGGGAGGCCAGCGTCTCGACGAGTGACGTGATGATAGGACCGTTGTATGGACCGCCCTGGACGCCTTCGAAAAGCAATCCGCTTTCGCGGTTGAATCGTTGGACTGCGTCGGCAAATGCGTTGAAGTCTCCAGCAGCCACCGCTGGCAAGAGATCTTGTTCGGCGATTGTGATTAAACGAGAGAGCAAGGATTGGGAGTTGGTTTGGGTGCGAACAAAACGTTCCTTCTCAGAATCACCGCTGACTGTTGCAATCCAATCTCTCGGTCGGAAAATTGCGACTCGCCAATTCGTTGGTACGTCGTATCGAGATGCGATGGGATTGATGGCTGGCTTTTGCTCCGCAGAATCGTCTGTCGAGTTCTCGAACAGCAATCCGCCTTGAAAGAAGCCATGAATTCCGACGGCAGATCGCTCGCCTCGACCGGCAATCTCTTTTGCCAGTTCCGCATCGCTGATCGTCTTGCCAAAGAACTTTGCCAGCGATTGTGAAACGGCCATCGCAAGCTGGGTACCACTTCCTAAGCCCGAGTGGGCCGGTGGGCGATGTCGAATCGTGATCTCGAGGTTGGGTAGATCTCGCATGCCGTAAACGTTTGCGAATCGCTGGGCGATCTGAGTCACCCTGTCGGCCGTATCTCCATTACTCGCGGTTTCGTCTGCACAAGAAAAGCGATCCGCAGACATTAATGAAACCGATGTTTGCGGTGCGTCGATCATCACTCCGAGTCCGCCGAACGGATGTGACGTTCGCAGCAATCCGAAGTGAAGACGCGACCCGGTGGTCACGTTCACGGTATTCGGCCTTGGTTCGCGTGCCAGGTCGCTTGAAGAATCGGTCACCTTTGGAGTCGCTCGTCGATCGTTTTTTGCAAAAGCTCGAAAGCGATATGTTCGTCGTCGGCGCCTGTTTTGTCGATGAGCGGTCTCAGTCGAGCAAGTTCAGCTGCGATTTCGGTGGCTGAAATCAGATGCGTGCGAGTCGCGAGTATGGCGGCTTCGATGACTGCGTGCTTGGCTCGATTGAATCCAAAAAACGGACGCACGGTGCCGGAGTCAACCACGCGACACACTAACTTCGCTCGAGGCGATTCCGTTTCGACGCTCGTCGCTTCGACCGCAAAGTAGCGATGACAATCATCCAGTCGCCAAAACCGTGGATCACGAAGCGGCTGGCCAAGGCCGTCTGGGGCGACATGTCCGACGGCCGCGCGAGCCAAGAGCAACGCGTTATCCGTCACATGAATGACCGCACATCGCGTTGCGATTAAGTTCGTATAAGTTGTCGAGCCTTCGAATGGGCGGATCACGAATTGAGGTTCTTCGCCGCGTAGGAGCTCCGGGCCCATGGGCGCGATGTTGACACGTCCGTCGTGGTCGAGTGTCGTGACGATCGATTCGAGAATTATTGGCACGACGCCACTTTCAACGCCAAGTGAGCAAAATTGCGAGCGATGTGTTGGCCGAACTCTGTGAGCACCGACTCCGGATGGAACTGGACACCAAAGATCGGACGTTCTCGATGCCGGACCGCCATGATCAACCCTTGTTCATCGCGCGCTGTTACGATGAGCTCTTTCGATAGCGTCGACTCATCGATCGCGAGCGAATGGTAACGCCCAACTTGCATCGGCGACGGACAGCCGTCGAAAAGCTCGTTTGCGTCATGGGAAATCATGCTCGACATGCCATGAACCGGCTCACATGGAACGACTAAGCCGCCGAATGCCACCGCGATGGCTTGATGGCCAAGGCAGACTCCGAGCAGCGGCGTCGTGGGACGCACGCTGCGAATGACTTCGATCGAGCAGCCCGCGTTTTCGGGGCGTTTAGGGCCTGGAGAGATCACGATCGCATCCGGCTGCATCGAGGCACACCCCGCAGCGTTAATCTCGTCACTGCGCACGATCACGGTTTCGCAGCCCGCGATGCGAAAATATCGAGCTAGGTTGTGAACGAAGGAATCGTAATTGTCGAGCAACAGAATCATCGACGTGGTTTAGCAAATTTGATCTTTTCAATCAACTTGACCACTTGGTCGCCGTCTTTGTAGCCACTGACACTGGTGATCGACGCGATCACGTATTCGTAGCGAAGGTTGTAATCGGTGTCGATTTCAAGTTCGGGTCCATCCTCGCCTTCGACGGGGGCTGTGGATCCGATCAGCTCGATCACTTTGTTTTGGAGCGCCAAGAAATCTGTGCCGAGGTTAATGTCGTTGAGAGACATGTCGGTAAGCTTGCCCTCGGTGTTCGCCCGTAGACGCAACTTGAGTGCAAGGTCAGTCGGGTCGGCTACCGCACTAGACGAACTCGCCAGCGGCATTTTGACGCTGAAGTCGCCCTCCATTTCAACAATTTTAAAGGACATCACGAAAAAAATTAACAGCAGGAACACAACATCGATCATTGATGTTAGGTCGAGCTCCATTTTCTCGCTGTCTTTGCGGTTTCGAATCTTCATGATCGATCTTCTTTGGCGCGAAGGGCAAAGTTGACGAGCTCCTGTTCCTGGGCGACTCGAATGACTTCTTGGACATCGCCAGCGGCCGTATCTTTGTGGGCTCGAATGATGACGTTGGCATCGCCGACGGATTTCTTTTCTGCTTTGATCACAGCGATCTCACGCTGTAAGCCTATTTTGAGAGTCTCAGCAGTAAAACTATCGCCACCCATGAACACTTCGCCGTCTCGTGCAACATGCAGTACAATCGGAAACTCGATAGGTGCCTCCGGCGGCTTGACGAGCTTACTCGACGGCAAGACGACTTGGTCATTCGCTTCCGTTTGTGAGAAATTGATCAACACCATAAAGAATGCGATCAGTTGGAACACCATATCGATCATGGGCGTCATATCGCCCTTCGCCATGTCGGCCTGAGGTCGTTTGACTCGCATTTACTTCTTTGCTCCCGGCTGAACATCTTCAAAGCGGCTCATCAGGTTTTCGCTGGTTACGCCGACTTCAAGAAGCAAACGGGCAACTCGATTGCGAAGAATGTTGTAGGCCGCAATCGCCGGAATCGCAACCATCAGTCCAATAAGCGTTGTGAACAATGCGGTCGAAATACCACCAGCTAGCTCAGACGGTTTAGGTGTCGATCCACCAGTCGCGATGACCTGGAAGGACGTAATCATTCCTTGAACGGTTCCTAACAGTCCGACCATAGGTGCCAAGTTGCCGATCAGCGCCATGTAGCCCAAGCGATGTTCAAGCTTCATGCTTTCTTCTTCTCCAACTTCTTGCATGCCTTCGATCGCTTTACTGTATCCGCGAGACAGTTTCGAAAGCCCAGCGGACAATACTTGGCCGAGAACGGACTCATCACTTCGAGCAAGATCGTAAGCGGCTTGGAAATCTTTCTCGTTCAGTTTTGCCTCGAAGTTGTCGACCAGTTCTTGTGGACAAAGCGTGTCGCGGCGAGCGGCCAGCACGTTCATGACGAACAACGAGACCAACGTTACGGACATCAGCAAGAACACGATCGTGTAGTCCCAGCCGAGTGATTCGATGGTCCAGCTCAGCAAGTTTTGTTTTGGCTTGGCTGGTCCTCCGCCGCCACCGGCATTGTCCTGTGGAACGTTCGCAGGTGCATCAGCGACTGGCTGGGCAGGTGCCTCAGCCACAGGATCTGCTCCGCCAAACTCTGCGGCATCGTCTTGAGCGACGGCAACCGAACCAAACGAAATGCAAGCCATCGCTACTACGGCGAACAGCGTCAATAAAGGCCGACCGGCACGAACCAGATGACTGGGACGGCCAGGGATGCGAATCGAACGCAGTGGGAAACAACGGGCGTCGGACATCAACGGAGCTCTCCGCAGTAGATGAGATGATGGTGATTGGGTTTGTGAAGGGAACAGCATACTCTAACAAACGTACTCTAACGGCCAGGCTTGTCTCTGGCAGCTGATTTAGCCGGCAGCGAATTTAACCGGCTAGGCCTGGATAGCGTTGTTGAAGTTCTTGTTTGGCTTCTGCGGCGCGATCGGGCTTTCCGACTTTCGGCCACAGTTGGATCAATTTCGTGAGGGCTTCAGCGTGAGCGGATGCTTGCGACGAAAACATTAAGTGCGTGTGAAGGTAGGCGAGGATCGCTCCTTCGACATCTTCGGCGGCCTCGAAGCTGGCTCCTTGAGCGTTGTAAATTCGAGCTGCCACTTCGACATCGGTCGGGTTGAGATCTTGAATGAGTGTCTTGACTAATTCGAGGGCTTCTTTCGATTTACCCGTGCGGGCGAGACCGACGGCTTTACCGGCCTTGGCAAGTTTTTGGAGTTTCGCAGCGTCAACGGATTGAACGCTCACGCCAGCGACTTTATCAAACTCAGCCATCGCCAATTCAACGTCGCCTTTCGCCAGATAGGTTGTACCGGTGAGGTAAACAGCTTGGATTTTCGACTCGACGGATGGGGCGCTTCGGAGAGACCCATAGTACTTGATCGCGGCATCGTAGTTCTTCATCGCTAGGGCTAAGTCGCCGAGCAGTTTCGCGGCGCTGTAGAAGTGCCAAGATTCAGCATTTTTGCTAACAAAATCTAAAGCGGCTTTCGCGGCGGTGCCTTTGTCTCCTTTGCCGGCGAGCGCTAACTCACTCATGCAAAGCACTTGGAAATACAACACGTCTGCCTTGACGATATCTCGCTTGATTGTTCCGAGATCGACTGATTGAAGCAGAGGTAACGCTTGGTCGTATTGACCGTCGAGTGCGAATTCGCGTCCGTTGGTCAGCGGTGCTGGATCGCCTTCGAATAGGATCTTCTTAATTTGGTCCGCGGGGATGTCCTGCGTTGAGCCGCCACCTTTGACCGAAACGCCAGCTCGTCCGGTTGCGGTGAGCTCACCACTGATGGCGGTGGCACTGTTCATCGGGTAGACGCGATCAATGGCCGCTGCGGGGCTGGTCGCGACAACGATCACCATCAGCGATAAGGCGGCGTGGCGAAGTACCGAGTGGTGAAGTTTAAAAGACGAGGACATATCAAAACCGTCGAGGGAGTGCGGTGGTCGGTGGTTATTTTGCTGGCGGCAAGCCGTCGGGTGTGCGATTCAATCGTTTTTGGATCTCTTTGAGCAAGGTGTCAAATTTTTGACGCTGCTCTGGGCCACCCAAGTCCGGGTAAAGAGCGACGACTTGCGTGATATCGCCGATCGCCTTTTCCATTTCTGCGTCACTCTTGTTAGCGACACCCATCAAGAAACGGCATCGAGCGACGTGATAACGTGCATCGAAAAAGATCTCCGTGAATTGTGGCTTACCGCTCGTGAGTTGACTGATTTTGCCCCAGCCCCAAATCGCGTTGGCTTTCTTAGGGTCATTCGGATTGGGGCGAGCGCCAAGTAATGCTGATTTGTAGGCTTTGCCAGCGAACTCCGGCTTGGTTGTGCCAGCCCAGAATTCATAGGCTGTCGCAGCTTCGACTTGGGCGTCGAGCATCATCGGCTTTTTCAGCAAGACTTGCTCAAGTGTAGAAACCGATTTGCTATAGTCGCCGAGCAATCGATAGCCTCGACCAAGTTGGAAGTCCACATTCAAGGGCAGGTCCGTGGATTTGGACTTCAAATTCTCGAACGTTTCAACAGCAGCTTGGAGGAGTTCCTTCGCTTGTCCGGTCGCCGCCGTTTCACCGGGGTTCATCGAGGACTCACCCATTTGAATCAATGTTTGGCCGACCCACTGAAGGGTATCAGGATCTTGGGTCGTTTCAGCGATCCTTGCTAGGAACACGCGAAACGCATCAATCAATTTGGTTTTCTTGTCGGGTGTTGACTTGTCGAGTTGATCGCGAATGTCGTTCGCCATCCCCAAATAAATAGGGGTCAACCGTTTTTGGCTGTCTTCTTTGGGCACGCTATTGCGCAAGTTGTCCATCGCGCCGGTTGCCCGCTCAAGCAGCTTCTGTGGGTCCCCACCGTCACTGGTCATGCGTCCGACAACCGCTCTCAGTTCCGTTGAATAGAGATCGCTCTTGAAGTTTTCGTCTGGGGCATCTTGCTTTGTGATCAACATCACGGGGCCATACGTTGAATGATCAAGCGTGTCGATTGCTTCCTTGTATTTGTCTTGTCGAACATAGATTTTTGCCAACGCGAGCGCTGCTTGCAGCCCTTCAGCTTCGACAAGCTTGCCTTCGATTCCGCCCAAGCCAGCCGCCAGCATCTCGCGACCTTGATCGAGTACCTTGTCGGATTCGTCGAGAGCTTCCTGCGATTCTTCGGTTTTGCCTTGGTACCGAAGTTGGTTCGCTTTGTCCCAAAGAATTCGGCCCATCAGCCGCTCGAACGTCGCACGCTTGCCCCCCGCAGGCATCTTGGCGAGGAGTTCCTTGGCATCGTCCCAGCGATCTTTACTCAAGGCGAGTGTAATCATGATGCCTTGAGCGCCCGCGGCTTGTGGATCGTCCGGCCAAGTGGTTGAAAGGTAGTCGCCTAAGTCGCGAAGTTGATTAACCAGCCCCAGATCGTCACCGCTATCACCGACTTCAGCGATCAACAATTGCAGCGACGTGAGGGCGATCAAGCCGCCACGCAATCCGATGTCATTTCCAGGCGATTGCTTGGACAGGAACGAGCCCACGACGGCGGCATCGCGATATCGTTTTTGCAGGTAAAGCACATAGGCAAGAATGAATCTCGCTTGGTTGATCGAATCAACTTCGTTTTCAGAATTGACCATCGATAGGCCACGCCCCAGTAGGGTCGCAGCGGTCGATCGAGTTTCGGCTAATTGCTTTGAAAGGTCGTCGACGTCAGCCGCTGGAGCGTTAGGCTGTTTTTCGAGTTCTGTTAACGACGCTTGGATCGTTTCCGATGCTTGGTAGAGTTCGCGTCCCGAGTTCAACGATTCATCAAAATTCTTGGGGTCGTCGGCCGTTGGCAACTGTACGTCATCGTCTTTTGAAATACCCATTTCGGAAAGTAACTTTTGCGCCTCTTCCACATGAAGTCCGGAGACCTTGGACGCGGCGATGAGAAGTTGGCGGCTTTCCGTTTCGGCGCGTTTGACGTCTGCGGCTTTTTGGTTGTCTTTATCGGCCACGCGAGCAAGGTAAGCCTTGGCAAGTTCGACTCGAAGCTGTTGGATGGGTTGCGATCGTTTTTCGTTCGGGCGAGCCGAGTCAAGCATCGGTTGGCCTCGCTCGATCGCTTGATTGATCTTGGGTGGCTTTTCGGTCAAGTAGAGTTGGATTAGCCCCGAGACAGATTGGAACTTGGCATCACGAAGCGGGTCCGCCTCGGGTTGTTCGAGCATCCGAAGATAACTGTCGAGAGCTTCTTTGCGATTACCAAGGTCTTGCAGGACTTGGCCGCGATACAGCATCGAAATCGCACCTTGGACATAGGTGTCGTATTTCTCACTCAGGTCGGTGAAGCTTTTAAGTGCTTCTTCGAGCAGAGTCTTTGCGTCCTTTGCTGGATCGTCGAACGTTTTCGCAGCAAGCCGACGACTTTCACCAGAGTTCAGTTGCGCTTGAAGGTACTCGCCGCGGTAGGAATCACGCAGTGCTGCCTTTTCTGGGTCCTTCGCCGGGTCGACTTTCTGGCCTTGCATCTCCTTCAATTTCTCTCGAAGCGATTCAACGATTGCGTCGAATGTTTTCGCAGCAGCGAGATACGATTCACGAGCCGACGTGCGTTTTGTATCGTCGACTTTGCCGCTCATGAGTTGAGCGGCGCGAACCAATTGCAAACGACCCAGTTGAAGTCGTGCCTCGGATAACCGGGGGTGCGATGACAATTGAAGAAATTCGGTAAGCTGTTTTTCTGCATCAACGAAATTCTCGTCCCTTGCGGCTTCGTTCCTCGCGACAACAGCCGCATCGATATAAGTCTGGGCTTTTTCGAGCGTGATGGCTTCGAGCAGTTTTGGATCGACTCCGGGAAATTGGTCGAGGCGGTCCAAATAAAGGATCGCGGTATCAAAGTATCCCGCCGCACGTAGTCGCTTGAGAAAATCCTCGGCGGGTTCGCCTTGGCCGTTCGCTTTTCCAGTCAGCAGGCCCGATACAATCACCGCCAGACACAGCATGGCTGCCCAACGGCCTAAGGAGACGATGAACGCCGGCATGCTTTTTCCACCGGTTTGGGTCGTGCGGCACGGCGGGTGGCAACCAAATGGCATGGAAATATTCGATTGAGAGAACGAGAAAAGTGCGGAGTTTGACTGATTGAATTGTAAATTCCGCCTAGCTCTTAGAGTAAAGCGGCTGCATTGGTCCTTCAAGCTATTGGCTTGGAGTCTTAGGATCAGAGGATGCGAATACCTTCCGACTTTAACGGCGAGAACCTTTATCGGCGTCGTAACGAGCCAAACGACGGTGATCTTGGTTCAAAGAATTTACGACAGTCCCCGATTTCTAGACGCGCCAGCAGACTAGAGCGTACCAGCGCCACACGGCGTGTGCTGCGTTTAGTCGTCGGACTCGTCTTGGTGCTGTTTTTGATGCGGCACGCCGCGAGACCCGAGATCTACCAAACCTTCTTCGCTGAACCCATGCAAATGGTTCCCACCGGCATGACGGGGGGGGGGGCGATCGTTGCTCCCGAGTCGTTCGCCCAGACGTCATCAAGTTGGATCCCAAGCGATGAACGATCTAGATATGATTTGTACTCAAAAAATTCCACTCAATTTCGAGATGCCGTTCGTCTTGTTGAGCTGATGTCGGCGGACGAAGCTCAGGCAACTCTGGCTGCTTCTCCGAACGGACTGCGGGTGGACGTCGCGGAGTTGCTCGCACAGCACATCGAGAAACTGGTCGAAAGCCTGGATCCGCTCGAAGCGTCAGCATCGGACTGGTTGGATTTTGCCAAGCAGCTCCGCAGCGGTTCAGGGAACTTTGCAAGCGATGTATCGGGCAACAAAAACCGGCAACTGTTTGCGGCAATTCGTTTCGCTGCCCTGGACGCGGCTCTCCGTCGCGTGGTTGACGGTAGCGTTTGGCGAAGCAGCGACCTAGACGCATTCTATGGTGCCATGGTCCAACGTGATTTGATCGCCAGCATCGAGCATGTTCGAACGGGTGTCTTGCCGATGCTCCAGCAACCGGAGGTCTATCGCGGCAAAGGGGTCACGGTGGTCGGCAAAGTCGTGCGTGGTGAGCAACTCGATGCGACCTCCAATTCAATGGGTGTCGCCCAATATTGGCAACTGTGGCTGAGGCCGTCCGACGGCAGCGAACGTCCTATCGTCGCTGTGGTTACTGAATTGCCAGCGCAGCTCGCGGTGAAGTTGACGCCAGAGAATGACGCGGAGCTGATTCCGCTGTCCAAGGCTACGACAGTTCAAGTCGACGGCTTGTATCTCAAGCGATTGGCGTATCGATCCAGCGAAGGCGCCGAGTTGGCTCCGGTCGTCGTGGGGGTCGTTGCTGCGATGAGCGGCTTGACAGCACCTAATGCCGTTGCACCGGCCAGCGCAGGTACACCGGCCAGCGCCGAACCGGCTGAGCCAATCGAGTCGATGGACGGATCCAGCCTGTTGATGTTGGTACTCACCGTTGTTTTGGGATTTGCAATCGCAGCGTTTGTGATGATTCGAACTCAACGTGAAAACGCAAGAATGCGGTTACTTCGCAGCCAGCAACAGTCGGAAACGATTTCGTTGCCACAATTACTCGATCCAGCAGAAGATGCTGAAGAGAATCCCAATGATGACTGAGCAAAACCGCGATTTTACTTCACACGAGGGCTCGCGTTTGGTGTTGCCTGTGTGGGTTTGTATGGCCATTTCCGCCTTCACGTGGATCGCACTTCCGGCCGAGGCCTTGCGAGCGGAGTCGGCGATTCCGCTGCTCAGCGGATTCGATGAAGCGAGAATCAACGGGATCTTTGCCGGTGACCAGGCGCAACCAAACGTTACAGAGCTAGCGAAGTTGATCTTTCGTATCGACAAGATTGACACCGCATCGATCGAGGCGCTTGCGGAAGCCCCGTCTCCAGCATCGGATGCAAGTCAGCTGGGGCACGTGATCCTGCTGAGAGGAACTGTTCGCACCGTCCAACAAGTCCGTGTGCCAGAATCGCTCGCTGAGTTACTCGAATTCAAACAGTTTTATCGCGTTGAGATGGACGCCGTTGCGGGCTCCGAACCAGACGCGGTTGAGTCAAGCCGGAGTATTTACGTGAAGCAGATTCCTGATGGCTTGGCAGCCGGTGATACGGTCTCAGTGGCTTCGGTCGTGATCGGGCTCGACGTGGAGAACGACAAGTCTGGTGGGTTGGTTGGTGTTGCTGCACGTTTGCGATGGACGCCAGGCAAGGCGGCTAGTGTTGGAAAACAATTGCTCGCCGAGGAAGGAGTCGATATTGGGGAGGTGTTGTCGCTGGCACGTCGCAATCGCCAATCGCTGCAAAGTGCGGATAGCGATGCGTTCTATTCGATGATGGCGGCCGCGTCTTCCATGGCGTCAAAGAACTTGCCACAACCGGAGAGCATTCGTCCGGCGATGTTGTTACAGGATCCCGACAAGTGGATCGGAGATTGGATTCGGTTGGAGGTCGACACCGTTCGGGTCACTCGGGTTGTGGTGACCGAGCCAATTCGCCAGCGTCAGCTCGGTGGTGATGCGTATTACCAAATCGATGCGATTGGAGACCTCGGGAATGTTGTGATTGAGCTACAGCGTCCCGAGGGAGCGTCTGTGCGATTCGAGAATCGTTTTCCAGTATCGATCGTGATGGTTAAGTTGCCAGATTTCCTTGCGAGCAAGATGCAAGGCAGTGGCGGCGAATCGATCGGAGTCCAAATGGTTTCGATGCGAGTGAAAATCGACGGTTTTTTCTTTCGGCTGTGGAGCTATGAAAACGACCGCATGAGCCAGGCAGGGCAAGGCGAACAGATCGGGCCGCTCGTAGTCGCTTCTCGGATGGCTAGTCTGGAAATTCCTGGTAGCGATCCCATCGGTGTTTCCAAGATCGGTTACATTGCCGCTGGAGCAGTGATCATCGGTTTGGCGCTGGCGTGGTTGTGGACTCAAAACAACCGATTGTCGGATGCCGCCGTTCATGCTTCCCGCAGTGAACGTGCGGCCGAAGACATGACTTGGCTCAAAAGCGAAACTTCTGGCGACGCTTCTGGCGAAGATGCAAAGACTGAGCCGTGAAATCGAATAGCTCCAGTCCTCCTCTTGACCGGTTTTCACCGCGCGAGACGATATCGGCCGCCCGGTCGGTCAAAAATCGGTAGTTTCTAGACCGCACCCAACCCGTTCAATTCAACATTTCTAACCAACAGCGAAAGCGAATCATGCGTCGAGCAAAAATTACAATCATCGGAGCCGGAAATGTGGGAGCCACCTGTGCGCATTGGTGTGCGGCTGCGGAACTCGGCGACATCGTGCTATTGGATATTCCTCAGGCCGAAGATATGCCCCGCGGCAAGGCACTCGACCTGATGCAGGCCTCGCCGATTTTTGGTTTTGATAGCAACATCATTGGCACAACGAGCTATTCCGATACTGCGAATAGCGACGTGATCGTGATCACCGCTGGAATCCCGCGAAAGCCCGGCATGAGCCGCGATGATTTGCTCAGTACCAATGCACGCATTGTCACGAATGTTGCTGAACAAATCCGCGAAACGAGCCCGAACGCGGTGGTGATCGTTGTCAGCAATCCACTGGACGCCATGGTCCAGCAGGTCTGGAAAGTCACCGGCTTTGATCCTGCCAAGGTTTGTGGCCAGGCGGGAGTTCTCGACACCGCACGGTATCGCACGTTCCTGGCGATGGAGCTTGGAGTGAGCGTGGAAGACGTCAGTGCACTGTTGATGGGCGGACACGGCGACACGATGGTGCCGATCCCGAGTTGCACAAGTATCGGTGGCATCCCCGTCACCCAGCTCATTGATCCCGCACGTCTCGAAGAGATTGTCGACCGAACGCGAAAAGGCGGCGCCGAAATCGTTGCGTTGCTCAAGACCGGCAGCGCCTATTACGCTCCCGCAGCGGCCTGTACCCAGATGGTCGAAGCAGTTGTGAAGGACAAGAAACGGTTGATTCCGGTTGCTGCTTATTGCGACAAGGAATACAGCGTTGGTGGTTACTATGTAGGCGTCCCAGTGATCATGGGCAGCGGCGGTGTAGAAAAAATCGTCGAGTTGAAATTAACTGAAGGCGAAACGCAAGCATTCCAAAACAGTGTGGATGCTGTGAAACAGCTTGTTTCAGCGATGGATGCGTTGCTCGCTGGCTAACGTATCGCCTCAACGATGGATTGCTGCATTCGTGTCGTCCAATTGGTGTCACGAATTAGGCACTGATTTTGCTGTATCGGTTACCTCCAGTACAGCATTTAACCTGTCCCAAGCTGAACTTTTTGGTTCAGCGTTGACACGAACGTGATCGCGGGTTTACGTTCTCGGGTGCTCGGGAAGAGCGGTTAAATCACCGGGATATTTGCAAGTGATGTTGTTCGTGTGCGAGAGGGTTTCTTGCTCACATAGCGACTTGTGGATGTCGTCATAAAATATTTCCCACCGAACACGAGATGCTCCATGAATCGTCTGTCTCGCTCGATGACGTGGAACGAATCTGGTTCTTCAACCCATCCGATCGCAAGCAAGTTCCAGGCGATTGATGATCAACAGGGTCGTGATGAGCCCAAAACGAAATCGTCGTTTGAAAGCTCCATCGGTTCTTGGGTAACAACGCCGAAATCGTTTTTCCTCCCTCTGCATTACGAACCGAGCTATCGGTACCCGCTGATCGTTTGGATGCACAGCGACGGTTACAATGAGTCCCAGATCAATCAGGTGATCCCGCACATCAGCTTGCGGAACTATGTCGCGGTGGGTGTTCGTGCGAGTCGATCGATTGACGCCTCCGGGCATCGTTTCGAGTGGTCCGAAAGTTCTGCCTCGGTCGGTACGGCACATGATGCCGTGATTGCAGCGGTAAACGAGGCGACCGAGCGTTTCTCCATCCATCCCGATCGAATTGTGCTCGCGGGTTATCGCAGCGGCGGCGCTATGGCGCTGCGTGTTGCGATGCGCCAGCCTTCGCGATTTGCAGGAGTGGTTTCGCTCGGCGGAACGATGCCGCACAACGGTTCCTGGATCAGCAGCCTTGCGGAATTACGGAATCGTCGGATGCCGATGCTTTGGCAATGGGCGACCGAAGGTGATCATTATCGCAATGAAAACTTGGATCGCGACATGCGTACAGCCATGCTGATTCGCGCCAGTGTCGAGGTGCGTCAATATGTCGACGATGATGAAATGTCAAGCGTCTGTCTCTCCGACCTCAACCATTGGGTGATGCGTCGGGTCGTTGCAGGGGATTGCTCAGGTGAGCTTGACGCGTGGGCTTCGACCCCCACGAACTTCTCCGCCAACTAAATCCTTTCCCCGCAGGCTTCTTGTCCATTTTGACTTCCGTTCATCGGAGTTCTCGAATCGGGGCAAGGCAACCGTCTTGAAAGTCGGTTACACTGTCTCGAAGTTCAGGATGCCGGTCTTTCCCCAAGACCGAGTGTAAAAACGACAGTGAGTAAAAATGAGCGGTGCACCAACCAGCGGCAAGAAGGTTCTAATTGTTGACGACGACTTTGAGATTATCGAGTCAATTCGCTATGCGCTCGAGGGTGCTGGACACGAGGTTGTGATCGCCCGCGATGGAAACCAAGGCCTCGCGCTCGCCGAACGTGAAAACCCTGACCTCATGATTTTGGACATGATGATGCCCAAACGCAGCGGCTTTCTTGTGCTCGAAAAATTGCGGCGAGTTCGTGATGAGCCGCTCCCCGTTATCATGATCACAGGTAACGAGGGCAGCCGGCACAAGGCGTACGCGGAACTGCTTGGCGTCGCGGACTACATTCGTAAACCGTTCGCGATGGATCGGTTGCTGTTGGCTGTGGATAAGCTGCTCAAGCCATGAGTCAATCCGAATCATGAGTGAATCGAGTGATCCCGTGGTGCGAGATTCTGGATTTTCTCGCACATTGTTTTTAGCTGGGATTGCGGGTGCAAGCGGTGTCGCAATCGGTGCGTTTGGGGCTCATTACCTCGCTCCTGTTTTGGAAACGCAGTACGAGACGACTGAGCTCGTTGCGAGACGCATGGCCCAGTTCGATACGGGGGCTCGCTATCATTTGCTGCATGCGGCGGTGCTGCTAGGGTTGGCGGGGCTGCAGAAAAACGGAGTGACACACGCGCCCGCCACACGTTTGTTGTCAATCGCAGCGATTTTGGTGTGCCTCGGCATCGTACTTTTTAGCGGCAGTTTGTACGTGCTGGTGCTGAGCGGGCGAACTTGGCTGGGCGCAATCACACCATTGGGCGGATTCAGTTGGATCATTGCGTGGTCGCTTATTGCCGCAGCTGGATGGAAAAACCGCCGTTAGTTTGCTGAACCCTCCTCGTCATCCTCCCGACGATCGCTTAACGTATGGCTCGAACCCGCTTCGAATGCCCTCTGGATTCCTGCTCGCTCGCCGATGCCCAACGACGCTCCAGAACTCATACCGCCTGCATCTTGGCACCGTCGCCACTTACTTGACCTCGAAAGCCTCTCTGCCGACGAGATCAATTGTGTATTGGACGTGGCCCAGCAATTAAAAGACGCGACTGGCGGTTGCCGTCGCAAACTCAGTCTGTTGTCGGGCAAGACTTGTGCCAATCTGTTTTTTGAAAACAGCACGCGAACTCGAAACAGCTTTTCTCTCGCAGCGAAACGACTCGGTGCTGACACCGTCGAATTTTCCAGTAGCGGAAGTAGCGTTGCGAAAGGCGAAACGTTCGTCGACACGGCGAAGACAATCGAGGCGATGGGTGTCGACTGGGTCGTGACGCGTCACAGCACACCGGGCACACCCCATTTGCTTGCCCGTGAATTGGGCTGTTGTGTACTCAATGCGGGCGACGGACCGCATGAGCACCCAACTCAGGGCTTGTTGGACATCCTGACGATTCGCCAGCACCGCGGCAGCGTGAAGGGGCTGACTGTTGCACTCGTTGGTGACATCGCTCATAGCCGCACCGCCCGCAGCAATATCTGGGGCCTGCACAAACTCGGCGCTCACGTCATTGTCTGTGGACCGCCGACACTCGTCGGTGAACGCTGGAAAGAGCTCGGTTTTGAAGTAGCGCATAATCTCGATGCGATTTTGCCTCGCTGTGACGTGCTGAATTTGCTTCGCGTGCAATTCGAGCGTCAAGCGGCTCGCCCATTCCCCAGTGTTCACGAATACGCGGCACTTTACGCGATGAATGGTGCGAGGATGCGTCGCAGCAAGAGCGACATTCTGATCATGGCTCCTGGACCAATCAACCGAGGCGTTGAGATCACGCCGGAAGTTGCCGACGGGCCTCATTCCGTCATTTTGGAGCAAGTTACCAACGGGATCGCAGTTCGTATGGCGGCGTTGTGGTTGCTTGCTTCCGCCGATGCTAAATCGCGTGGCGAACACGAATCTTTTGGGACAGTGAGCTGACTCGATGCCATCGCTGCTGATTGAAAATGGACGACTGATTGACCCCTCACAATCGCTCGATCGAGTGGCACGGTTGCTCGTGCGGGACGGGTTTGTTTTTGCAATCGATCCGATTGACGGAGACATTCCTCCGGATTGCCAGCGAATCGATGCGAGTGGTCGAATTGTTGCGCCTGGGCTAGTCGATCTCGGGACGGAGTTGCGTGAGCCGGGGCGTGAAGAAGACGAGACGATCCAGACCGGGAGCGATGCCGCGCTCGCTGGTGGGTACACGTCAATCTTGTGCTGTGCCAACACAGACCCCGTCATTGACTCCTACGGTGCAGTCGAATTTGTTCGCCAGAAAGCGGCACGGGCCGCCGGCGTTCGTGTCCACGTGATCGGCTGTCTGAGCAAGGGGCGACTCGGTGAACAGATGGCGGAACTCGGCCTGCTTGCTGAAGCGGGCGCAGTGGCCTTTAGTGATTCCCCCAGGTCGATGCCCAACGATGCGCTGCTGAAGCGTGCTCTTGAGTATTGTCGTATGTTCAACTTGCCAATCTTTGATCGTCCGGAAGTGCCAAGCCTTGCCGACGGCGGCGTGATGCACGATGGGCAAGTGTCACTCGTGCTCGGTTTGCGAGGTTTGCCCACCGAGGCAGAGGACTTAGCCGTCGCTCGCGACGTCCGGCTTGCCGAAGCGACAACGGGAAGATTACATGTCGGGCCAGTGAGCACGATGGGTTCGGTCGACTTGATCGGTCGTGTGAAGTCGCGAGGTATCGCTGTCACGGCCTCCGTGTGTCCCCACAATTTAGCACTTACGGATATTGAGCTTCGATCTTACGACGCGAAGTTCAAGGTGCACCCGCCGCTTCGCAGTATTCGGCACGTAGAAACGCTGCGTGAAGCAGTCGCTAGCGGAGTCATCGATGCGATCCAGTCTGGGCATATGCCGCGAAGTCAAGAAAAGAAGATGAACGACCTCGATCTGTCGCCATTTGGAGCGGCCACGCTCGAAACAACCTTATCCACGGTCGCCACGTTCATGATCGAACCAGGCATCTTGAATTGGTCTAGCGCAATCGATCGCATGTCGACTGCTCCAGCACGTATTGCTGGTATTCCTGGCGGCACGCTAGTCCTAGGAGCCGCCGCGGACATCGTCATCATCGACCCCTCAGCCACCTGGACCGTCGACGCGGCCGCATTCCGCTCCAATTGCTCAAGCAGTCCCCTGGATGGTCGCGAGCTCCGAGCACGCGTCACTCAGACGATCGTAGCGGGTCGAATTGCGTTTCAGATGGTGTGATCGAGTTACTTTGGCTCGGTTTGCTTGGGAGCTGCTTCTAAAACCACCGGCTTGGTGGCCTGGGGCGTTTCACTATCGTTTTCTTCAAGTCGAATGACGGGCGGAAGCTTTTCGCCTTCGACAATGAAACGCATCGAAATACTGTTCACGCAGTGGCGTGTGTTTTTGTCGGTGAATCGCTCGCCTTCGAATACGTGGCCAAGGTGGCCGCCACAGTTGTTGCAGACAATTTCGATGCGACGGCCATCGGCATCAATGTGGCGATCCACTGCGTTCTTGATTTCATCGTCGAAGCTTGGCCATCCACAGTGGCTCTCAAATTTGTCAGTCGACTTGTAGAGCGGCAAATTACAGCGACGACAAATGTAGGTTCCAGGTTTCTTGTTCGAGGTGTACTCGCCCACGCCCGCTCGCTCGGTGCCTTTATCGAGAATCACATAGGCTTCTTCGGGGTTTAGGTCGTTGTATTTTTTTGCCACGATCGTTGTCGCTTTCTCGGGTGCAATTGCGGGAGTCGTGATGGTATCAGTGGTTGCTGGTTTGGTTTCCGTTGGTGTGTCGGCAACAGCAGATGAATACAGCACCACCAACCCGGCAGCCAAAGCCACAAGAGTCAATGCGGCTGCGATGCCCTGCTTTCCAAAACGTCGATTCTCAGTCTCGTGTGTCATCAGTTTCTACTCACTCAGGTATTCGGGGACTGGTTCACCAGCTAATTCGTCAATGATCCCCTGGCTTCGCTCTTGTGCATTGAGCACTTCCATTTTACCGACGAATAGCATGACTTCGCCACCGTCAGGTAATGTTTCTTTAATCAGTTTTCCCGCCGCGCGGCCAGCCATGTAGTTACTGGTTCCTAAATAAAACCGACGACTGGATGATGGGGCGTCGCTGTCGTGGCAGATCAAAATCGCTGCTTTTGCTGCTTCATTGATCATTCCAACCTGGTTTTCTGGATCAATAGGGCTAATGGCAATTCCATCAAGTTTTTGTGCAACATTGGATTCGAGGTAGCGTTTTTGCTCCTCGATTGTACCTGACGAAGGCATCTGTACATCCACTTCACAACCAAATTGCTCCGCCGCGCGGTTACATCCGAACTCGGCTAAGGTCCAAAACGGGTCGGTGCTGTTGGTGATGTACGCCACTTTTTTGCCTTTGCCATCAATTGTCGATTCGGGCGAAAGCAAAGGGCCTTTGCCAGCTCGAATGGCTTGGATGTCGTCGGCAAATTCTTGGACGTTCTCGCCAGTGATGGATCGGTGTGGGATGTAAAGTAGACCCGAATCAGGCACGTCGACTTCTTGGCCAAGAGCCAGTGTGGTTAGCCACTCAACGCTGCGATAACCGAACGCATAGGGTTGCTGCACGATCGTGCCGTAAACAATGCCTTCGCGAATCCCAGCCAAGGTTTCAGGGTGCTCATCGAATCCAACGACCTTCACTTTTCCGACAGCATCACTACTGCGAAGTGCCGCCAAAATCATCGGCGTGTTCTGGCTCCAAAGTCCAACAAGGCAGCCCACGTTTGGGTGGCGAATGAGCGTCGTTTCCGCGTTCTCTTTGGCTTTGTTGTTGTCTTGGTTGTCGGTCAGAATTCCTAGCACAGTGTATTGGCCAGCCTTGCGAGGAAATCCACTGGCATTGGAAGCATTCGTCTCCGTCGACACACTACCACTACCGCTCGTCGACGAAGGCGATCCCGAGGTGGAGTCGCTCGTCCGTGACGAACATCCAACGAGAGTCACTGCACAAAGTGGGAACACGAGAGCGAAGAGTCGAAGTCGCATGAGAGGGTTTTCTTGCCAGAGTCGAAGGAAAAGTGGAGGAGACGGTTTCGTTTCAGTCATGAGCGATCAAGGGCACGGGATGATCAATTGTACCTAAGGTGCGACAGCCAGGACCCACACCATCGAGACCCAGGTCGCTGTCGACTTCCGCACACTTTAGTTTCATTTTTTCGATCACTTCGGGATGATCGGCAGCGACATTCTTGGACTCGCCAATGTCGGTGGCCAAGTCATACAATTCGCCGGACTGCAAGTGATACTTGAGGTCGCCGATGCGTAACGCTTGCAATTTCAAGCCCCGGTAATACAAGAACGCCTCGCGCGGCGCTATCGATTCGCTGTTCCCTCCTATTAGCCACGGCATCATATCGACACCGTCAAGGATTCGGTCGGTAGGAGGCGCTCCACCGGCAAGCTTGACGAATGTGGGTAGCACGTCCATGGTGGAAAGCATCGCATCAGTCTCTGTCCCTGCCGGAATCGTCCCAGGCCACGATGCGATCGTAGGTACGCGCATGCCGCCTTCAAATGTTGAACCTTTAAAGCCTCTCAAAGGCCCGTTGTCGGCGCCGTGTTGTTGAGCACCGCCGTTATCGCTCGTGAAGATGACGAGCGTATTCTCCGTGAGTTTTAATTCGCCAAGCGTGTTCAAAATTTCGCCAACGCTCCAATCCACCTCCTGGACCCAGTCGCCATACAGTCCGTTCTCACTCGTGCCGCGAAACGCTTCACTTGGGTAAAGCGGGAAGTGAACGGCTGAGTGCGGCAGATAGAGGAAAAAGGGGCCGCTTTTGTTTTGGCGAATGAACTCGATGGCTTCATTGGTGTAGTGCTTGACGAGTTGCTGTTGGTCCTCGGCTAGAACTCGCTGGAGCACTTGGGCGTTTCGCATCAGTGGTAGTGGTGGTTGGCCTTGTGCGCCGCCTCGCTTGACGTTTTTCTTTTGTGCAAGCGGAACACCGAAGTTGCTCTTAACGCCGTCGGCGGCGGGACCCATGTCGTTGGAGTACGGCAGTCCATAATAAGAGTCAAAACCCTGCTGGGTCGGCAACCATTGAGGTTGATCACCCAGATGCCACTTGCCAACGATGCCGGTGGCATACCCTTGTTGCTTGAGAAGCTCAGCGACCGTGAGTTCGTCGTTTGCTAAGCCATTCTTGTCCGCTGGGAACAAGACATGGCCAATGGGCAGCACCCGTTTTGGATAGCACCCAGTCATCAACGAAGCGCGTGATGGTGAACAAACGGGCGCCGCATAGAAGCAATTCAGCTTCCGTCCAGCAGCCGCCAATTTTACTAGGTTCGGCGTTTTTTGGTGGTCACATCCAAACGGTTCAATGTCGCCGTACCCCAAATCGTCGATATTGATCAGGACAAAGTTCGGATGTGCGGATTCAGCAATGGCAATCGAAGTCGCTTCGCCGAGGTTCAGCGTCCACACGACAACCAGTAGGGCAATCAGCCCGAGATTTTTATATTTCATGAAGATTAGTTTAGTCGATTCAGCAGCGGTTTGCTCAGCCAAGGGGGTGAAGAAGTTTTTGTTTTGGTTGGGTGATACGCGGCGACTTTGACGATTGCCCGAGCTTCGATTCGACACGACAGCATCAGAACGTCGATGCAGACTCTAGCCATGTTGGTCTCTCTTTGATTCCCGCGTTTCACAACGCCGCGTTTCACCACAGGATTTCTTTCGGTGCATCACGCTTCGTCAACCGCCGACTCGCCTTCCGCAAACTGTCCGAGCCTCCTTGGAATCTGGCGTTTGGGCCAAAGCTTGCATGCCACACAGTGGTCTGAATTGCACCTGGCGCAACCCGCCGATGCGATGGCCAGCCCGCGATGGGACTACGTTCTCAAACGTGGGCTCCATGTTCATCAGGGTCATGTTCATCAAAGCACAGAGTCCCGCCAGCAAATCGAACGCTTCGTTCTCGCTGCGAATGCAGCTGCGCATCCGAACTTGATTGCAGTCCTTGACGCATCAACAAGTGGTACGGTTCCTTACATTGTGATGCCTCGATTGGACGGTGTAATGATGAGTGAGCACTTGCAGGGAAGTGCGCCCGTGACATTGCCCGTCGCTTTGTGGTGGACGCGGCAAGCGGCGCAAGGCCTTTCGGCACTACATTCCGCTGGTTGGGTGCACCAGGACGTCAAGCCAGAAAACTTGATGGTGGCTCCAAGCGGTCACGTTACAGTCGTCGATCTTGGGTTCGCAGCAAGAATTGGCGCACCGTCGGATAAGACGTTCCGGGGCTCACGCATGTATGCGTCACCCGAAGCACTTGCGGCGGACGGCCCGGCTCATACCAGCCGCGATATCTTCGCACTGGGTCGAGTGCTTTGGTCTTGGGTGGCCCAAGTTGAAGCGGCTACAGATCGCATGCTTTCGCCAGTGGTTGAACTTGTCGAGCACATGGTGAGCGAACAACCCAAGCAGCGACCGACTGCGGAATGGGTCAGCCGACAACTTTTGAAGCTCGAGATCGAAACTCTAGGCCATCATATCGGTCTGACCCAGTCGATTCGACCCATTCGACGCGCGGCTTAGTCACGGGCTAGACTGTAAGGACTCACTAGCGGAATTAGCTTCCAGGAATTGGCTCGAGGAATTCGCTTGTGAAGCAGTCTGACCCTTTGACGTTGGACGCTTCGACCAATTTCATTTCGACCATTTGGCGGACCAGCGTATCCCATCGTTCGCTCGTCATGATGCCGATGCTTTCGAGTGCGGCACCGTCCGGCATCGCAAGCGGACGAAGCTCCTGGCTTCCAAACTCGAGTGCTTCCGCCGTCATGCCCTGGGAGTTGGCGGCGAGGATCATTTGATTACCAAGCGTTGGGTCCGTCACATAGTGTTGCCATCCTGTTCGCGTTGCGGCAACATATTGACGGACCAGTTCTGGGTTCTTGCGAATCAGATCGCCAGTCGTGACGAGCACACTCGAATAGGGGTTCCAACCAAGATCGCTCACCATGAGTAAGTTCACTTCAACACCTTGCTGGCGAGCAAGTAACGGTTCCGCGAACGAGTAGCCTTGAATCACGACGTTGGGATCACTCACGAGCGTCGCGATGCTGTTGTGGTAAGGCACTTGTTGGACATTGTCGAGCAATCCGCGATTTTTCAGGAACGTCAGGTAAGGGCGACCACCACCGCACTGGAACGTTTTGCCAGCCAAGTCTTCAAAAGTTTTCACGCCACTGTCGGCGCGAGAGATGATGCAACGTGGATGATTCTGCATCGTGGCGAGAACGGCAACGATATCAGCACCCTGTTCGCGAAACAGGACCACGTCGTCGGCGTTCGTGATCGCAAACTGGCTGCGGCCAAGCACTAATTCGGACGCGATCGGGGTGCCGACGCCGCCAGGTATGATCTCGACTTCGAAGCCGGCTTCTTCAAAGGTCTTGTCCGCGACCGCTTGGTACAAACCGCCATGTTCCACCTCAGGATGCCAGTTGAGTTGGGCACTCACCTTGGTGAGCGTTTTTCCATCGTCCGTTAAGATTTTTTGGATTGTCGTTTCCGAGCTTCTTCCGCAACCCATCACCAGCGCGAAACTGAGGATGGAGAACGCGACTTCTCGAAATCGCTTGCGGTAATTGAGACGGCTGTTTCGGTTCATGACTTTTGCCAAGATGAAGTTTCGGGGCGTGTCCAGCGTCTCAGTAGATAGTGCGAGATCACGTGAACGCTGCCAAATAATAGCAAACCGAGAAGTGTCGAAAGAAACAAGGCGGCAATCAACGCATCGGTTTTTTGCATTCCTTGCCAGTCGGTCATTAGACTCCCCAAACCAGAAAAGCTTGTGCCATTGCCGACGAAGAATTCAGCCACAATCGCACCAATCACGGCCAGACCGCTGCTGATTTTTGCTCCGAGCACCAAGTACGGTACCGCTGATGGAATCTGTAACTTTCCTAGTCGCTTTAAGCGATTCGCACCATAGAGTCGAAACAGGTCAGCCAATTCTCGCTCGATCGTCATCAATCCTGCGGTGACGTTGTTGATGATCGGAAACAAACAGATGATCACGGTCACGATCACGACTGTGCGAAATTTGTAACCGCTCCACGTAATCAATAAAGGTGCGATCGCGACGATAGGAACGGTTTGAAGAAAGATGACATAGGGAAAAAATGCGCGGCGCATCGTTCGTGATTGGCTGAACAGGACTGAAGCCAAACATCCAATGACAATCGCAGCGACAAGGCCGACCGTGGCGGCAATCCCCGTGCTTAGCATTCCCAGAGCCAGTTCGTTTCGCTTTTGAATTGCGGCTTGGAAGACACGTTGTGGCGATGGCAGCAAGATGGGCGGAAGGTCGAACACTTCGAGCACCAATATCCAAATCGCTAATCCACCCAAGGCTACTGAGACCACGGAAACGACTTGCAAGAGCGCGCCGCCAGAGTCGCTTCCACGTCGTTCGTGTTTCATGATGCTCCTCGCATGGAGTCAGAGATGACACCATAAAACTCACCAAACTCCGGAGTGCGTCGAAGCGCGTCGTTGCGAGGTTGCAGCAAAGGATTTTCTCGAGGAGCTTGAGTTCTGCCCGATCGCATCACAACGACTTGATCCGAAAGCAAAATCGCTTCGCTGATATTGTGCGTTACGATCACCGCAGTAAATCGTCGCCGCGTCCAGAGCTCCAGTAGCAATTCACCGAGTTGTCCACGAAGCAAGTCATCTAGCGCCGCAAACGGTTCATCGAGCAAGAGCACGCGTGGCGAAGTCACCAACGCTCGTGCGATCGACACTCGCATCCGCATTCCGCCGGACAGTTCGCTCGGTCGTTTGTTCATTGCATCTGAAAGGCCGACGTCCGCGAGCAACTCGGATGCGACCTCGCGACGCTGGTTCGACGCAACACGACCTGTCAGTTCAAGCGGCAGCATCACGTTTTCGATCGCCGTCCGCCATGGCAAGAGCGAGGGCTGTTGGAAAACAAATGCAATTTCGCCAGCTGCGGCGGAAACCACTGGATCGAGAACGACCAAACCGCTGGACGGTCGTTCGAGTCCAGCAAGTAAACGCAAGAGAGACGTCTTGCCACAACCGCTCGGACCTACCAACGAAGCGATTGTCCCGGCGGCGATTCGTAAGCTCACATCGTCCACCGCGCAAGTTCCATCAGGAAACTCCAGCCTCACCGATTCGCATCGAATTTCCGAAGCGACTGGGTCAGAGGTGTTCACAGTGGGGGGGGCTGCCTGAGGGCGGACAACGAGCGACGTGGCGGTATGCAGTAGGATAGTCACCGCGTCAACTCGATAAAAGCCGCGTCCAAGGCCAACTCGCTAGGCCATCGCAATCGGCATCAGCACGTCTTCGGCACGCAAAAGACGCACGGACTGGCATCGGTTGAGGTAGAACTGTCGCGGTTCTTCGCGGCATAAACACAGTGCTAAAACGCGGTCCGAACCGATCAAACGAATCGGGCTGATGGTTCGCTGGGTGACGTTTCCCTTGCTATCGGCGTATCGCATTTCGACGACAAGTTCGTCGGGATTTCCCATCGCTCGCCGCAAAAGTCGAGCGATTTCTGTGGCGGATTGGGTTCGTGACGCAGCTTCGGTTGGAGTCATTGTTGTGTTCATGACCCAAGTATCGTCCGTGTCGATGACACGTCTGGTCACATCGCCTTGAATTTTCCAAAATTGATCTTGGGTCAATTGCTTGAGGTGGGATGGTTGAGTCGATGCTTGGCTGTTTGGAGGAACTGCATCGCCTGGATCGGCGTCATGGCGTCGATGTCGAGCTTTTGCACTTCATCCAAGAGGGGGTGATCCGCAAATCCAAACAGAGTCAATTGATAGTTGCCTTTCCCAGATGTGTTTCCAGAACCCGACGGCGGAGCAATGGTGGGGCGATCGAACGCGTCGCGGCCATTGGCTTCGAGTTGAGCTAACACGTCCTTCGCTCGCTCATTGACGCTACGCGGGATGCCGGCCAAACGGGCGACGTGGATGCCATAGCTCTTGTCCGCCCCACCGCGAACGATGCGATGCAAGAAGACGACTTCATCGTTCCACTCGCGAACCGCGACGTTCAAGTTTGCAACGCGAGGTAACGTTTCTTGCAATTGAGTCAGCTCATGGTAGTGAGTTGCGAACAGCGTGCGGCAACCGATTTGTTCATGCAAGTGTTCGGTGATTGCCCATGCGAGCGAAAGGCCGTCGTAGGTGCTGGTGCCTCTTCCGATTTCATCCAAGACGACAAGGCTTCGTGATGTCGCTGTGTTGAGAATTCGAGCGGTTTCGACCATCTCGACCATGAACGTACTTTGCCCTCGGCTCAATTCATCGCTAGCACCGACGCGAGCAAAGATTCGATCCGCAATTCCGATTTCTGCACGCTCCGCTGGCACGAATGAGCCGGCTTGGGCGAGTAGCGTGATCAGTGCGACTTGGCGAATGTACGTACTCTTACCAGCCATATTGGGACCCGTGATAAGCAAGATCATCCCCGATTCGGGCGAGTGGACGCAATCGTTGGGGACGAACTCACCTTGTGACATCGTGATGTCGAGCACGGGATGGCGTCCGGCTTCGATGCGCAGGACAGAGTCGTCGGTAAGTTGCGGGCGAATCCAGCGGCGTTGGGCCGCGATCTCGGCAAGGCCGGTTAGTGCATCGAGTTCCGCCATCGCTGCTGCGACGCGTTGCAAAATCGCTAGGTGGGTATGCGTCGCAACTCGCAACTCGTTGAACAATTCTTGCTCACGCGAAGACGCTTGGTCATCAGCGGAGAGTACTTTTTCTTCGTACTCTTTCAGTTCCGGAGTGATGTAGCGTTCGCAATTCTTGAGGGTTTGCTTGCGAATGAAATGCGTCGGTATTTTGTCTTTGTGGGCGTTGGTGACTTCGAGGTAGTAGCCAAAAACTTTGGTGTAGCCAACTTTCATGTTGGCAATACCAGTGCTATCGATCTGGCTGCGTTGGTAATTGGCGATCCATTGCTTGCCGCCTTTGGCGAGTTCGCGCAGCGCGTCAAGTTGCGAGTCATAGCCACTGCGGATGAAGTTGCCGTCGGCTGCGTTGAGAGGACACTCGTCATTGAGGGCCGATTCGAGTTTCGAACGCAGCTCGGGGCACAAATGCAATTCGGCTTCGATGTCGCAAAGGATCGCCGCGGCACGATCTGTCAAACGAGCTTTGAGCTTGGGCAGCCCGGCAAGCGTGCATGCGACTTGCTGAAGGTCGCGCGGGCCGGTGCGCGACGTCGCAATTCTCGCGAGCAGGCGAGTTAAGTCGTAGGTTTCCTTCAGTGTCGTCTGGACGTCGCTCCGCAGTTTCGTGTCGCTGACAATTTCTTTGACGGCATCCAATCTTCCGTTGATCTCGTTGATGTTGATGAGCGGTGCCGCGATCCAGTCCGCCAAGAGTCTGGATCCCATCGGTGTCGAGGTGCGGTCAATGACATCGAGCAGAGATCCTTCACGCGAATTTGTTCGGATCGTGCGTGTGATTTCGAGACTGCGGCGCGTGGATGCGTCGATTTGGAGTACAGGGGTTCGCTGGTGCGAGGTGAGCGATCGAAAGTGGTCGAGACCGGACGGTTGTGTCTCTTGTAAATACGTCAGCACGGCTCCGGCGGCACAGATCGCTGGCGAATCGTCCTCACCAAACCCGAAGCCTTCCAGATTGTGAACGGAAAATTGGCGACATAGAGATTGCCGACTCGGTTCTTCCGCGAACGACCAAGCCGGACGTCGCGTCCATGACCAAGGTGCAGTGGTATCGGGTGCGAAGCGAGCATCGTCTTCGCGGTAGATCACTTCCGCAGGACCGATTCTCGCTAGCTCGTCTTCGATTCGCGAGTAAGGGAAAGTACCCGTTTCGAAACGGCCGCTCGAGAGCTCGGCCCACGCGACGCCGATCTTTGCGTCTGGACCAAGTTTTGATTTACCCGCAGCACCTTTCACTGGAGGCAAAAAAACGGCTGCCAGAAAGTTAGCTTCGCGCGGATCGAGCAAGCCATCGTCGGTGAGTGTCCCTGGGCTGACGAGCCGCGTGATCTCGCGACGTACCAATCCTTTGGCCGTCTTGGGGTCTTCGACTTGTTCGCAAACAGCCGCTCGGTAGCCCGCATGAATGAGCTTGTGCAGGTACGCGTCGAGTTGATGGTAAGGGAACCCAGCCATGGCGGTCGGGTTCTCACTGTCTTTGTCGCGACTCGTGAGAGTCAGTCCGAGGATCCGCGCGGCAACCTTCGCGTCGTCCAAAAAGAGCTCGTAAAAGTCGCCCATTCGGAAGAACAAAAGTGCATCGCCACAGGCAGTTTTTGCCTCGTGATATTGCTTCATCATTGGTGTCATGACGGCAATCCTAGCGGCCCCAAAAGCAGGCGGGGAGCGGGGAACGGCTCGGTTTACGTGCGAGGATTCCTCGCCCCTCCCACTAAACGTTACATTCGCAAGACTTTTACATCTCCGAGTACGTCTTCGCGACCATCACGAACTTGTCAATGTGCGACACGGTTCCTTCGTACTTTGCTTCGGCACTAAGAATTTTCCAATCGGGGTGTGCACGAAAGGCCTTCCAGGCTTCGAGACGTGCTTCGTCGCTTGGATACACGGTCAAGTACGTGAGCGAGGGCGTTTGAGGGCCAATGACAGCTTGACCAATGAAAATCGGCTGGATGTTACAGTCCAGGAAAATCGGCACTTCGCCCGCGTTGAACATGTCGACTTTGGTTGCACCAAGTCGCTCATTGGGGCTTTCGTAGAGTCGAAGCTCATAGACTCGCTCTTGATTTTCGAGTGTACCCGCAGGAACCTTGGCTTCCGTCCAGCAATCCATGGCGACGAGTAACTCACTTCGCACGCGAGCGTAGGCTGCTTGTTTCGGTCCGCGCGCTAAATAGTCTTTCGCAGCGGCACGGTACGTTTCATCGCTCGCAAGCTTGCTCGCCGATGCCAGCATCTGATCCGCGTTAGCGTAGGGAATCACCACCACGATTTGACGGACGCCCGACTCGTCTTGAGCAGCCCCTGAAAGCACGCCAACGGGGCCGATACCTTGACGCTTGAGTGCAGGCAAAAGTGCTTCGGAGAGATAGGCGTCGATTGCTGCTTCGTCGCCGTTTTCACCTAGCAAGTACGTACGAACTTCATAGAGTTGCCGCCCAGGTTCAGCGGCGCTGGTGTTTCCACTGGCCAAAGCAAAGCCGCCAAAGAGGACAATCAATATGCGAAACAGTCGATTCATGGCAAACGAATCCAGCGATCATGGGGAGAGAGATAAACCGTCTGCTCATGATAGCTGATTTCGGACACGTTGAGTGATGCACAACTCACTAGGATTTGCCAAGAAGACTCACGAACTTGTCGATTGCGGCAGTTGCATCATCGCCATCATCGCCACCATCATCTGTCCCCGTGGTGCTGGAACTTGTAAAGCCAGTCCACTTCTGTGATCCGTGTGGACCACTACCGAATTGAGTGATGACACGGTCGTGTATGAGTTGAGGTTGGCCCGACGCAGAACGGTCTGGTGATTTGTTGGAATCCGATGGATGTGACGATGTTGTTGCAGGGATGGTTGGTGCAGGGATCAGTGGTGATGCGGCAAACCGGTCGCCCGGCTCCACTCGGTGTTCGGGTTCACCGCCAACTGTTCCGCCACCGGGTCCAAACTCTTGTTGATTGAGAAAGTTGATCACGATCAAAGCATCCAGCGCCGTGACGGAGCCATCGGCATTCACATCATAACCGAAGCCAGGATCCCCTTGTCCTACGGGGCCAGGGCCAAAAACATTTAGGTAGTGAACGATCTCCAAGGCATCAGCAGCCGTCACCGAACCGCTACCATCGACGTCTTCGGGAAGCTCATCATTGTGAAACGGGATATCACCCTTGATCACTGTGATGACGAACGACTTGGAAATTGCGCTGAACTGGCCTTGCGAATCCGTTGCAGTAATCTCGAGTTGAATTTCGCTTTGCGTTGCAATGTCAACTGAGACGCCATCAACGAGTTTAAGGACATGACCGGCAACCTCGAATCGAGCGTCATCAACCGAGAATGCGTATCGATTGTCTGGGATTAACCCATCAAGTAATACGTCTCCCACGGTGTCGCCTGGGGTGTCTTCAAACACCGTTGTGTTGGAAAGACTCAACGTTTGGGGTTGTTCGGGGAAATCTCTCACGCTAATCGTGATCGCCTGGGTAAAGGTTCCACCTGTGCCAAGTTCGGTTGCCTTGACGTTAATGACGATCGATTGCGTGGCTTCGTAATCGAGCGAAACGCCATCAGCAAGCCGCAGGTCGAACCCGTCGATCACGAACCGTTCGTCATCAAGCACTTCGAGCGTATGCGATTGATCGGCATCCACATCGAACACGATTAATTCGCTGATTAACTCACCCGCAACATTTTCAAAAACGCTCACGTTCACGGGCCCTATGCCCGTGATCGGATCGTTCGCATCTTGGATCGTCAACGTGGCATTGTTGATGATCTCCGTGCCGGTTTCTGGGTCAGTTAAGGTGAGTTTGATAGGAACGTTCGGCTCAGTCTCAAAGTCGAAACCGCCATCGACAAGGATGATTTGCCCATTGATGATCTGAAGTCGCGGATCATCAATCACAATAATATGGTTGTCGATGAGGTCGGCGTCATTGACGAAAATGGTGCCGATGGGCTGTCCCAACGGCAAGTTTTCTGGGATGAGGTCAATCGTGATGTCAACTGATGTCGGCGGATCAGGCACGGGCGCAACGTTGATCTCAATCACGATCGGGGCAGAGACGTCCGCGCCATCATGCAGGATCACTGTTACTGAATCTGTTCCAAAGAAATCATCATTCGGTATGTAAACAACCGAGCCATCCATCCCGACGACGACTTGCCCATTCGATGCAGTACTTTGTTGTAGCAAAACGAACGTATCACCTTGCGGGTCAACAATGCCAAGCCGCGCCGCCGGCGCCGGAGCAGTCAACGTTTGGTCTTCCACCGCGTTAAATGTTGGAAGAGCACTGTATGATGGTGCGTCATTATCCCCAAACGACACAAATCCGAACCGAATCGGCTCCGGATCGACTCCATTGACGATGTTCACTCGATGAGCAATCGGCTGGCGTAGCAAGACCTTTTGTACGCCGAGTGTACCAACAAGCACAACCGAGTCGCGGCTTGGTCCAAGCTCAATCGCGGTTACGGTGCCTAACGTGGGAACGCTGATGGGGAACTCCGCGATGGGTTCGCCGTTCAGCAAATCGGTTACCAAGAGCGAGTCGTTCGGTGAGAGTGAAAACAGTAGCTCTCGCTCAGCGTCAATCGCGACCGGCCCCGTCGCATCCGACAATAAATTCAATTCAGCGAAACTCGCCTCCACATCAAGGACGCTGACACCACCGCTGAGTGTTCTCGCCGCCAACAGGCCGGTGGCGTCGTCAAACGCGAGTAGCTCACTGAGTCCCGAGACGACAATCGTGTTTTGAGTAATCGGAGTCCCTGTCGTGTTGCTCCAAAGCATCACTGCCAACCCATCAACATCGGGAGAGGCGATAACACTGCGGTTACCAGTGCCGCTGCTCACGACGCTCGAGCCGGGTGCAACAACGATCTCGGTTTCCGTCGTTAAAATATTGTTGGGGTCGCTCGCATCGATTGACCGCACGATGGAACCCGCTGCCGAGTCATCCAGCAATACACCCGTTGCGTTGCTCCCGAGCGTCAGGCTAGACCAAGCTGTGCCGCTTTCTGTTCCAGACAAATCAATCGGGGTCGCTGTAAGTTGGTCAAGGTCAACCAGCCAAGCTGTATCGCCAAGATCGTTGGCACCGATGACAATCACCCGCCCGTCCGAGAGACGTTGAGCCGAAGTCAGCGTTCCAAGTGCGTCGATACCGCTAATTTGGCTCGTCTCAAGATTCGTCTTGAAGATGGAATCGCCCGTTAATACAACCGAGCCGAACGAGTCGACCAGAACCGATTGTGCATCGGCAACATCGACTTGCGGCGATGACAACGTCGGCTGGACCGGGAACGTTTGTCGTTGGCTGCTGCTGCCGTCGAAGACGCGGACGATAGCAAGCGAATCGGCGATGTCAGTGAACGCAAAGCCACCTTCGGCGTCTGTTAGCTGGTAGGGTTCGCCGGCGTCGAGTGTCGCGTTGTCGTTATGGTCCAAGTAGACAAGTCGAGATTCCAGTCCCGACTCGGCCGGGTTCTGGCGAATGGCCGGGTCTTGCTGGAAAGATTCGTTGGCATCGTCAAAAACGATTCCGGTCAGCGTCGCCAAAACTCGACGATCAGCCAGTTTTTCGATCAAAAGACGGCGACGTACGGTCATACGCGGTGCGGAATCTTCTCGTTGTTTCGGGTTCGTCTTGCGAAGCATCTTGTTGCCTGAGCCGTTCATTTTCGACGAAAAAGCGTAATCCACCACAGAAAAACGACATTCAGACTACTGGAGTGCGACCGCTGTTTGAAGCTTCCTGGTTGGGAAAGTTCCTCCATTTGGGATTTTTTGCCCGACCTAGCCCGAGTTTTCGTCAGGTTCGACGCTGTCGCGTTGTTGTCGTTGTCGCGTCGTTATCGACATCTGTCTACAGAACGCGGCAAACGGGGGCGAAGTACCACAAAAGATTTCTAATTGGCAACTTTCCACTTAAAGTGACGGGTTTCCGCCTAAAGTGACTGGGAATTGGAGCACCAACGGATTTATGATGCACTGGACTGGGCCAGATTCTAAATTGCTGCCTAGAGCGTTCTCCTCCAACGACGTGTGTTCTTCAATGATGGCAAATCTTCAACGTGTACTCCGTCAGTTCTCTGTGATGGGCAATCGCGTCAGTCTGGCTGGCCTGCTGGTGCTCACGTCGCTGTACTCCAGTGAAGCCGTTTTGGCTCAACCGCCAGGAATCGGTGGTTCGCAAAGCGGAGACGTCGAGTCATCCGATGGGATGAGCGCAGAGGATTATGGTTCTGGGGGAGACTATGGCATGGAGGGGGACGGCATGGATCCGTACGGTGCCAACGGCGGTAACCTGCGAGCCGACATCAGCGGTGCGATTGATGGAGGCTTGAGCAAGTCGCTTTCACAATTCGATTTCATCTCGCTGTTGGCACCCACGCAAGGAGCCCAATTGCCAAAGGGGCCAATTTTACTCGGGCAAGCGAGCGAGGCGTTCTCGCGAGGGCATCAGAAACTCGCTATGGATTTGTATTTCGGTCACATGGTGGCTGAGTTTGAAGATGCTGGACCCGCATTCAAGGCTGTCAAATACGCCAAGGCCTTGCGTCGGCCGGTTTGGCAAGTTCGCTGGGGTGTTTCAATTTCAACAAAATTAGATGGCGTGTCGGAGGCGAAGCCACTGACTGCTGATAGCCGTCCTGCTAATAACGGGTTCGATAGCGGGGGCTTGGATAGTGGTGGATTTGAAGGCGGTGGATCGGAAGGCGGTGGAATGGAAGGCGGCGGAATGGAATCTGGCCGTGAAGGCTTTCCTGGCATGCGTTCGTCTGCCCAAAACGCACTGCCAGTGGTTGCAGAAGTGAATGCAGGTGAGATTCTTGAAAACAACATGGGCTTGGTTGCGACGATGTTTGCGGAGCAGTTTTCCTCTCGCTTTCAAAACGGCGCATTCGGCTCAGCATTGCCGTCAATGGCACCGCCTCCGGTTGAGGTCCCCGCAAATGCTTTGGCCGCAGGGAATAGCGACTCAGGTTACGATGATATGTCGAGCTACGATCCATCGATGGAGGGCATGGGTGAAGCAGGCCGAGGTCCAGACGGTATGGGTCCAGGTGGTGCTGGCAAACCGGCGGATCCTTTGCTGTCGCTCGCGCCACCGCCAGTCACGCCCGGGGCGGACGCACTTCCCATGTGGATACCTGGCATCGTCTTTGTGGGCGAAGGTCAGTCGACTGTGACCCTTCAGTCCGCCAAAGAGGCGGGTATTGAATTGCTGGTGCACTTTGACGTGATTGCAAAGGCTCGCGGCACCGAAACCCAAAACATCTCACGCTGTAAGGTGTTCCAAGTCAGCACCGGTAAGACGCTGATTTCAACCAGCAAGGGCATTGATTCGTTGGAAGCAACGCAACTTGTTCGCGCTGGCCGCAGTACGAACACAGATTACGTCACCGAACAGATGCTCAATATTTGGGCCTACATCGATAGGGATTTAAGTGCGACTGCGTTGCCTCAGTTGACTCCGGCAGCGGCTAAGGTTCGCGTGGGCATGATCGTGACGTCACCACCAAGAGAACGACTGCAGGCTTTGGCCGAGATTCGTATGTTTGAAGCGGCCGGGTTATTGCCGCCGGAAGATGTCGCTCTCGCTTTCGATCTTGTTGCCGGCGATGATGCGATGGAATTGCTCTACGGTCCCGTCAGTGATCGACGCGAACTTGTTCGGTCTTGGGCGAGCGAATAGCTGGTTTTCCACAGCCTAGGATTTGCTGGGCTGTTGATTTGCTGCGCTGTTGATTTGGTGATTTACGTCGCCATTGATTCCCGCAGGGCTTTCATTCCGCGGTGCAACAGCCCGGCGATGGCGCCGGTGCTTTTGTCGAGCCGTGCGGCGACTTCACTGAGTTTCAGACCTTCGAGATAGTGCAGTCGGATGGCATCTCGCTGGGCTTCGGGTAGCGACTCGATTGCAATGGCGAGTGCCACCACGTGTTCATGCGCCACGGCATGTTGGCTTGGCGTGCCCACGTTGCCGGCCAATAGCCCTTCGAGTCGCAGCGACGACGTGGCGAGTTTTTGTTCGATCGAACACTCTCGGCGGATGTCTCGTTTGTCGCGGTGCAAGTCGCGGTCTAAGTGAGTTAAGTGACGCGATAGAATTTGACGTAGCCATCCGCGAAACTCAGCTTCGGTCTCACCACGAAACGTATCGATTGCTGTGACAGCTTGGGTCATCGTTTGCTGGACAATGTCCGAAACACTGAGCTTCGCTTGATAGGCTTGTCGCATTTGCGTACGGGCGAGCATGCGCAAGTACGGTTCATAGCGAACAACACAGTCCGTTGTCACTTCACCGATGGGTTGGCTCTCGAAGTCGCTATTCATGGGGTTTCTTTTTCGATCGTGATGCCGATTTCGGTGCAGATTCCTGGATCGACTCAGCCACTACGTCGACCATCCAGTCCAAGTCCTCGGGCGACGCAGCGATCGGCGGCATCAGAACGAGCACGTCGCCCAGTGGTCGGACCCAAAGACCGCGTTGCAGCGAAAGCTGGCAAACGTTTTCCACCAGCTCGCTTTCTGGGTCGAGCGGTTTTCGTGTTTCTTGATTTTGGACCAATTCGATTCCGATCATCATACCGCGACCACGAATGTCACCGACATTCGGATGATCCAACAGTCTAGCCAAGCGATCACGCATTCGCTCGCCATGCGATTGAGCCCTGTTGACAAGTTGCTGTTCGTCGAACAATTCCAGCGACGCCAGAGCGACGGCCGCAGCCAGTGGATTGCCGCTGTAGGTGTGGCCATGGAAGAACTGGCGTCGCTGCTCGCTACGACCGAGAAACGCGTCGAACACTTGCGTTGTTGCGACAGTCGCAGCCATTGGCAAGTAGCCTCCCGTGATGCCTTTTCCCAGGCACAAAATGTCTGGCGTTACCGCTTCATGCTCGCATGCGAACATCGCGCCGGTGCGCCCGAACCCTGTGGCGACTTCGTCACAAATAAGCAGCACGTCGTATCGCTTGCACAGTTCGCTCACTCGCGCCAGGAATCCGACGGGATGCGTGATCATCCCCGCAGCTCCTTGGATCAGTGGTTCGATCACGACGGCCGCTAACGATTGATGGTGCTCTCGAAGGATCGATTCCATTTGTCCTGCGTAAAAAGCGGCTGCGTCAGCACGGTCAACGCCGGTGGGCAGACGGTAGCTGCACGGAAGCGGGCCTCGCAGTGGTTGAAACAGCAACGGAGAAAAAATCTTGTGGAATAACTCGATCCCGCCGAGGGAGACACCGCCGGTCGTGTCACCATGATAAGCTCGGCCCAGTGCGAGGTAGTTCGTCTTTTCTGGGCGAGGCTGGTCGCATTGACGCCAGTATTGGAGCGCCATTTTGATGGCTGCTTCGACTGCCGAGGCCCCGTCGCTGCTAAGGAAAACGTGATTCAGCTCTCCAGGGCATATCGCGACGAGTGCTTGTGCAAATCGATCGGTTGTCTCACAACTCATTCCGAGCGAGGTTACATGAGCCACTCGGTCGAGTTGACTGCGGATCGCGGAGTCAAGTCGGGGATGTCGGTGGCCGTGGATGTTGCACCACATGCTCGAAACACCGTCAAACAGCCGCCGGCCATCCGACGTGTTGAGCCAGCAACCGTCGGCGCTTTCGATGATGAGCGACCCAACTTCGGCCATTTGGGTAAAGCCGAGCCAAAAGGCTGGGTTCCTCGTTTCCGTCCCAGAATGTTGCTGAGACTGGTTTTGACATTCGCTAGGGTTGCGAAACACGTTAAGGTAAAACCACTGACACTGGGAGCGAGAAAGAACAAAATATGGCCCGCGAAGCAATTTACCAACAATCCGACTCCGAGGGGAATTCTCGACGGTCCGGAGGCGAGTCTGGCAAGGAATCCGCTGATTCGCACGCGAATGGCGGTGGAAGTGGCGGCGACAAGGTCATCGCTTCGGGCGCCGCACCGGCTCCCGATCCCCACGACGCGACGCTTCGTCCTCGACGGATGGACGAGATGGTCGGCCAGCGAGATGTGATCGAACGGCTGAAAATCGCCATCGAGGCGGCCCAAAGCCGCGGCGAACCGCTCGGGCACATACTTTTTGACGGCCCGCCTGGTCTGGGGAAAACCACGTTTGCAACCGTGATCCCATCGGAAATGGGCGCGAGCGTCCACATGGCCAACGGTGCCGGTATCAAAGCTCCAAAAGATTTATTGCCGTACCTATCGCAAATTGCGGAAGGCGACGTGCTGTTCATCGACGAAATTCACCGAATTCCCAAACCGGTCGAAGAGTACTTGTACACAGCAATGGAGGACTTTCGCATCGACATCATCTTGGGCGAGGGGGTCAGCGCCCGGACGCTGAATTACCAACTGCGTCCGTTCACTCTCATCGGTGCGACGACACGAGCTGGGATGCTCAGTGCCCCGCTGCGTGATCGCTTCCAAATTCGCGAGCACCTGGGTTGGTACACCACCAGTGAACTTTGCGAAATTGTGATCCGAAACGCTGTGAAGATGCGAGTCAACGTCGATGACGAGTCCGCGATGGAGATTGCTCGCCGCAGCCGCAGCACGCCTCGCTTGGCGAACAACCGTTTACATTGGGTTCGCGACTACGCTCAAAGCAAGACTGCTGGGAAAGTCGACGCGAGTGTTGCCAAGCGAGCCCTCGATATGATCGGAATCGATGCGATTGGACTGGATCGTCAAGACCGCGGTTACCTGGACACGCTCATGCGAGTATTCGTCGGCGGCCCAGCAGGGTTAGAAGCCATCGCCCACACGATGAACGTCAGCGGCGACACGCTCGAAGACGAAGTCGAGCCTTTTTTGTTGCGTAGCGAACTCATTGTGCGCACGCGTCGAGGCCGAATCGCCACGCCAAAAGCGTACTCGCATCTCGGTGTGCCCTACACCGGTGAATCGGCTTAGTCGCTACACTTTGGCGATGAACGAGATCGACCAATTTGACTACGAACTTCCTCGCGAACGCATCGCCCAGGAACCCCTTGCCACGCGCAGTGACGCCAGGCTGATGGTTGTCCAGCGGTCCTCGGGCAACATCGACCACTACCATGTTCGCGATCTGCCGAGTCTGATCGGTGCCGATGATGCGCTCGTTGTGAACAACAGCCGCGTCGTTCCAGCGCGTTTGGTTGGCTATCGAGCCAGCACACGAGGTCGATGGCAGGGCCTGTTCTTGCGAGCGGACAAAGAGTCCGGTGTCTGGGAAGTCCTCACCAAGACTCGCGGAACGCTTGTTGCCGGCGAAGAAATTGCCATCGAGGATCGTGATGCACGCCATGGCATGTCGCTCATCGTGGTCGCCCGCACCGATGAAGGCCACTTGCTTGTTCAACCCAAATCGATCCATCCAGAAAGAGATGCGAGTTTTCGTGAGCCAGCGGATTGGCTCGACGCGTATGGACGCGTGCCTATTCCGCCCTACATTCGCGATGGCCAAATGGTCGACGCTGACTTGAAGAACTACCAGACGGTGTACGCGGAGCCTCGAGGTAGTGTCGCCGCTCCGACAGCTGGGTTGCACTTCACTCGACCTCTCATGGATCAATTGGATGCGCGAGGCGTTGCCCTGTGCGAAGTGACGTTGCATGTCGGCATCGGAACATTTCGGCCCATCCAAACAGAGACGCTCGACCAACACGAGATGCACAGCGAATGGGGCCGCGTCGACACCGACACGTGCGAAGTCATCCGCCGCAGAAAGCTTGCCGGAGGACGATGTATCGCCGTTGGCACCACGAGCGTTCGCGTGCTCGAAAGTGCTGCTGCGGCCAACGCTGGTGAGCTGAAACCTTGGGTGGGCAGCACAAATCTGTTCATTCGACCGCCTTATGAGTTCAAGGCCGTCGATGCAATGATGACCAACTTTCACCTTCCGCAAAGTTCTCTGCTTGTGATGGTCAGTGCCTTTGCGTCACGCGATCTCATCATGCACGCTTACCAAGTTGCTATCGATGAAGAGTACCGCTTTTACAGTTACGGCGACGCGATGCTCATTACTTAGTTCATGCTAACTCGTTTCCCAACTAGACCTTCTCATATTTTATGTCCCACGAAGAACAAATACTTGTTGTCCCCGAATCCTTCATCAATTCGATCGGTACGATCCATGGTTTTGAAAAGGATGTCGATCGCTTTTTGAAACCGATCTTGGCAAGTCACCAATTGTCGTTCCAGCCACGCGGTGCGATGGAAGTCGACCCGAGCTTTAAACAATTGATTCCGTACGTGCTACTTGAGTTCACGACGGCCGAAGGTGTGACTCAACTGTTCACGTACACACGCGGTGGCGGGTCAGGCGAAAAGCGACTTCACGCCAAACGCAGCGTGGGAATCGGCGGACATATCAGCCAAGAGGATGCCGCTGGTGAGGGTGACTTTTATACCGTCGGAATGCAACGCGAACTGTCCGAAGAAGTCATCATCAAGGCAAAGTACACCGAGTCGCGTGAAGGCCTGATTTATGATCCTTCCAACGAAGTGGGGAAAGTCCATCTCGGTGTCGTGCATCGGTTCGTGTTGGATGCGCCGCTCGTGGAAAGCAACGAAGCCGATTTAGCTGAAGGTGCGTTTGTCAATGTGCGGGATTTGATCGCGGAGCCAGACGGATTGGAAACTTGGAGCCAACTCGCGATCAATGCGCTGTACGGTTAATGCCAATCTTTGCGGTTCATTTCAATCCATGATCTATCTCGACAACCATGCAACGACTCGCTGTGACCCACGCGTGGTGAAAGCGATGCTGCCGTGGCTAAGCGAACACTACGGCAACCCCCACAGCACCTCGCACTCGCTCGGGCGCGAAGCCGCCGACAGAGTGCTGGCATGTACGGAGAAAATCGGTCCGCTCATTGGCGCCCCAGCGACTCAGCTCGTCTTTACCAGTGGAGCAACCGAGAGCAATAACCTCGCGATCAAAGGCGTTTGCCTGCATCCTCGCCAAAAACGACGGAAGATTGTTACGCTTGCGACGGAGCACGCGGCCGTGCTTGATGTGTGCGAGGAATTGGCTCGACATGGGTTTGACATCGTTCGGGTGCCTGTGCTGCAACACAATCAAGAATTGGCGGGCGTGCCGGATTTGGAAGCGATTGCGGCGGCCGTCGATGACGACACAGCATTGGTGAGTGTGATGTGGGCCAATAACGAAATCGGTGCCATTGCGATGATGGCTTCGATTTCGGAAATTTGTCATCGCCATGGTGCGATTCTGCACAGCGATGCGACTCAGGCCGTAGGGCGGATTCCGCTGTCGATGCTCGCAGCCGACGTTGACCTATTGAGTGCATCGGCTCACAAATTTTATGGTCCAAAAGGAGTCGGGTTTCTCGCGGTCGGAAATGGGAATCGACGCGTGCGATTGAAGCCTGAAATCGTCGGTGGCGGCCAACAGTCCAACTTGCGAAGCGGCACGCTCCAGCCGGCCGGAATCGTTGCGATCACGAAATCGCTTGAACTTGCTGTTGAGGATTTGGCAAGTGAGAGCGTTCGAGTCGCTGAAATGCGGAATCAACTTGCCGATCGATTGCTTGCGAAGATCGAGGGGTTGGCGATCAACGGACCGCCACTTTCAAGTGAACATCGTCTTGCTGGGAACCTCAGCGTCACGCTCGCCGAAGTCGAAGGTGAAACGTGGATGTCGGCTGCGTCGGATGTTGCGTTTAGTAGTGGCTCAGCTTGCAGTAGTATCGACCCGGCACCTAGTCACGTATTGCTAGCACTTGGAATGACGGAGTCCGAGGCTCGACGAAGCGTTCGTTTTGGTGTGGGCCGATTCAATACTGCCGACGAGATCGACCAAGCAGCAGAGATTCTTGTGACCGCTCACGCGAGGGTCGTTCAGCGGTAGTGGAATCCGATCCATGAAATGCTAGCAATGTCAGTTGATTGCCCGTTGATGGAGCCACCCAGACTGGCTGCGTTGACTAAATCACCACCGTCGCGTTCCACGTCGCCCTTTGCCCACTCAAATCACTCTTTACCGAATCGGTAGTTGGTCGCTACGATCGGGGGTGGAAGACCGGCGATGGAGCGTTTCCGCGGCGGATTAATGGATTGGGAAATGGATGTGTGCGTCTCAATGAGGCTTGCCCGGTTTCATAACCCAGCTGACACCGATCGATAGTCGAAGGATTGAGCAATGGGCGGAGTCCCGATGCTACTCATAGTCGCAGCCCTTGGAGTCGACTACGGTTGGCAACCTGATGGAGGCGGCGGCGTCGAATACGTGATTCAGGTCCAACCGGACCAATGGGACAACGTCAAACGACTGGGGGAGATCTCCAGCACGATTGATCCGGAGGTCCAGGGACGTGTTTCGCGCGTGATCATTCGTGTGGGCAACGAACGTTTGCAACGAATTACACCCCCACTTCCTAGAAACACGCAAACATCTTCGTACAACCAGTTCGAGCCTGGCACGCCGACGGACTCACGCACAAACTCGAACAACACGGTTGCTGCTGTTGACTTGGTGCCAGTGCCTATCCCGGAGATGGCCGACATCCGTCGTGCTGGTCCGATCCCATCCGGATCTGGCCCATCCGGATCTGGTTTGGCGGCTAACTACGCCGCCCCAAGCAGCGCTTCGATGATGAAGCCTGATCCAGCGAGTCCCCAGAGTGGAGGTTTCTCGCTACCAGAGTCACTGCAAAATGTGGCGAATGGATTCGTAGAAAACTCGCGTGGCGCTATCGAACAACTCCAACAAAATATGGGTGCGGGTGCTCCCAACCAAACCGCTCCCAACCAATTTGACTCGGCCGCCAATCAGCTTCGTCAGCAAAGTGCGCCGAACAGCAGTGCGACCAACAGCAGTGCGACCAACAGCAGTGCGGTTGACCAGCTTAGCCAATCCGCTCGAAGTACGTTTGCAACGCAAGGACCTTCAACGGATCCTGTCAGCCCGGGCGCGAATCGCGTGCAACCACCTCCGTTTACAAGTGCAGCGGATCCCACAGGTGCCATGGCGCGTGCTCGCATGAACGGACCGTCCACGGATCCAGCGGCGAGTCGCAGTGCGCAGTGGTCACCAATCGACGCCGCTCGTGAAGCTGGGGCGACGCCGACTGCGGCGACGGGCGGACTTGGTGCCACTGGCACCTTTGCCCGCGAGCCTGAGAGTCTTCGAAGTACCGCAAATCCTAGTTTCACTGGAACTGCAAATGCTCCTTCTGACAACCCGTTCGCGAGTCCCGCTCCAACCTCAGCCACCGCAAATGCTTTGGCGGCGGAAGTGGACTACCGCCTAACACCAGCTCAAAAGGCCTCGCTTCCTCCAGGGGCCTATTCGTTCAACGAAAAGGGGATTCCGGTAGATCGGAATTGGAACCCGATTGAGACTTCGGCCTACGCCGCTAGCCAACCGAGATCGCCCGCCGCCTACGATCCCAACGCACAATCGCCAAGCAGCTTTGGATCGCAGTATTCGGGTTCAACAACCTACCAGAGTCCAACCAATTACCTTGCCGGTAGCACAGCCCAGAATTGGAACGGCTCAGCCACTTCGGCAATCGGCCAGCCGACATCAGCAGGATCGTTAACCGGCAGCCCTTTTGCTTCGACTCAGGCACCCAACCCCGCAACTACCTACCAAGGCCAATCGCCCTATCCAGCGACGACATATTCCCCATCGCAGCCATCCGAGAGTGACATCTATGCGGCAGCCGAACGAATCGCTCGCGAACGGTTAGCCGCAGACCAGCGACTCGCTGCTAATACGGCAAGCACTCTCCAAAGCAATCTGAACCAGTCCCTTGATGCGAATCGAAACTACAGACGTGACCAGGACACATACGCTTCAAGTAGCGACCTCGCACTGAATTCCAGCAACGCCTCCACAGGTTCGTCAACGAATCCGACAAGTCTTGCTGGTAAGCCAACCGTCGCTGCACAGAAGCTGTTCAACGTGATGTTGCTATGCTCAATCGTAGGCAACTTTTACCTGTTCTTCTGGCTGAAGAATATGCGAGACCAATTCCGTGATCTCGTCACAGCGAAACGCATGTCCCAATCAAGTGTGGCCGCATAATTTGGCAACCTTGTCCTGTCGATAGACGCCTGTCGCTGGAGTAGCGTCCAAAAACTGGGCTGCCTCGTATCGCCTGGGATTGAAACTCGCCGATTAGGCGAGCGGCAGTTGAAAAAATACCCGCCGCATTCTTGCGGGAAGGCCTTTCAAGGCCGATCGGATCATTCTGTTGACGGCCTGGGAACGCAGTCGCACGGTAAATCCATATCTTCCGCTCGCCTTACTTCAAAATCGTCACTCGCAATCACAGCGGGGCTTGCCGACCCACCATAATGCGATGGTTGAACAATCGTTTTCTTCGTTCTAACCCCGCCAAGCCAAGCAATTCCCAGTGCGATGACCCGCAAAGCAAGCATATTCTGAATCCTCAGGGGCTGGATCCCGTTTAGAATGGGGGTAAAATCGAGCTTGTCAGGCCAGACGTATTTTTGTACCCAACAGAATTCCAAATTGACAGAAATTTATTTCAGTGATTTTCTGATCACTGCTTTTCTGTTTTGCGCGATATTTCTGTGCTATTCGCTGTGTTCCGCCCGAGCAAAAAGCTCGACGGGGTGCAGTTATTTTGAAAAGGATGGACACTAACTTGTCGGCGGATAGGGCGCGGATTCGAAATACTTCGCGCGTACTGATTGACACCCCCAGCTGGAAACCCTTCAATTGGGTGTTTGACTTGGCGAACATTCGCCACTGACTGAACAAAAATTTTGCCAACTCTCCGCGACGGAACAGTTGGATACACGTATATCGATTTTGGCCTTAAATCCCTCGAGCCTGTTAGAGGGGCGTCTCAGTTTCGAGCCCTGGAAAGTGGAATTAGTGTTATGAGTAAGAAAGTCCTTGTAGTTGACGATCACGAAATTATCCGCACCGGGTTGCGATCGATCCTCGAGAAAGCTGGATTTGACGTTGTTGCTGAAGCATCGACTGCTGCCGAAGCCTTGGAGGCGGTTACGAAGCAATCGCCTGACGTGGTATTGATGGACATTCGAATGGAAGGCGGGGATGGATTGAACTCGCTGGGACGGATGAAGCTTGATCACGCCGATTTGCCAATCGTTCTTTTCTCTGCGTACGACAATCCGACGTATATTGCGCGTGCCGTTGCATTGGGTGCATCCGGTTACGTACTGAAGACTGCATCAACCGAGCGTTTGATCGAGGCACTCAATACAGCGCTTGCTGGCGAATCGGCATGGACGCGTGAAGAGTTGCGACGCGTTACAGGTGCTCTGGCGACACCACGTTTGAGCCAGGATATCGAAGTTCCGTTGACCCAGCGTGAGAGCGAAGTGCTTCGTCAGATGGCACTGGGGCTGACAAACAAAGAAATCGCGAAGATGCTCGGAATCAGCTACGAAACGGTCAAGGAGCACGTGCAGCACATCCTTCGTAAGATCGGTGTCAGCGATCGTACACAGGCTGCGGTATGGGCGGTTCGTAAGAACTTGGTTTAGGCCAAGTTGGGTTCAACGGTAGAACGATCAAGGCGATCATATGGCGACGACGGATCTCGCGCGATTTGAACTCCAGCTCAAGAACGAATCGTTTGCTTATCGTACGCCGATGAAATTCGGCGGCCGTGTCGTGACGGACGCCACGGTGTTGTCGGTACAGTGTGATGCTGAATCGGGTGCCGGTCGCGCCATCGGGCTGGGTTCCATGACGATGGGTGTGGCTTGGGCTTGGCCAGACCCTTCTATTGACGATGCTCGCAAGTTGGCAATCGTTCTGGAATTGGCCAATCGTCTCGCTGGGGCGATCCAAAAAGAAACCCAGTCAGGACATCCTCTCGACCTCTGTCACCGTTTTGCGCCAATTCGCGATAGCATCGCTCGATCGTTGGCCGCCGAATACGAACTCGCGTGCCCGATTCCTGATCTCGCAGTGTTGATGACAGGTTCGCCGATCGAGGCTGCCTTGTTTGATGCGCATGGCAAAGCTGCGAAGCAGTCTTCATACGCATTGCTGGGACGAGAGCATTTGCCGCAAGACTTGTCGCACTATCTCGATGAGACCTACACAGGGCTTTACCTCGATCAATTTGTTTTGGCGAAACCCGTTGCATCGCTTCCGCTTTACCATCTTGTCGGTGCCTTGGATCCTCTGAATGACGATGATGTTCTGGTGCCGGTCGGCGATGGGTTACCCGAAACGCTAGGCCAATGGATTCGCCGTGACGGGCTCACGCATTTGAAGATCAAGCTCGCTGGTGACGATCTGAACTGGGACCTCAGTCGCGTTCTTACCGTGAATCGTGTCGCGAATGAAAATGCCGCTTCGGCTGACCAGACCTGGTCATTTTCACTGGACTTCAACGAACGTTGCCAGAGCGAAGGCTATGTGCTCGAATTGCTGGAGAAGCTTCGCAGCGAAAAGCCTGAGACGATTGACCGCATTGGGTACATCGAACAGCCGACTCACCGTGATTTGGACCGCTTTCCAAATAACACAATGCACCGCGTCACAGAAATCTTGCCGGTCGTCATCGATGAAGCCTTGATTGGACTGAAAAGCCTGCGCACCGCCGTTAGCCAAGGATATAGCGGTGCGGCACTCAAGGCATGCAAGGGACACGCTGAAGCCTTGCTCATGGGCGCCGTGGCCGTGCACGAGAATCTTTATCTCTGCGTTCAAGACTTAACGTGCGTGGGCGGAAACTTACTTCACTCGGCCTCGCTTGCATCGCATTTCCAAGGCGTCGCTGCGATCGAAAGTAACGGACGCCAATATTGCCCGGTCGGAAACCGTGAATATATCACTGGGCGGTTCAAGGCGTTTTTCGAAATACGTGGCGGGAGCGTCCCAACTGGGATGCTTGACGGACCCGGTTTAGGCTTTTAGCTCAATCTAGTCGTGCGTCATTAGGCGGCAACTCGTTGTCGGTGCGCAACCTTAAGTGAACTGGCGTGGGTTTGCGGTCGATCGAGTGACAGCGTTTCCACGAGCGGGTCGATTCGAAATGGCTTGGTCAGTACACGCGTAACGCCTCCGGCATAGGCATGCTCAATGGTTGACCAACATGTCGAGTTTGTGAGCCACACATGGACACTGTCGTTTCGAAACATGTGGGATCGTTGCGGTTGCAAACGCTGTTGCCATAATTCGCTCGTCGCTTCTGTCGCGACAGAGTCGTCCCACCACACGACGTCAAAGTTTCTCATGCGAGCGGAGTGTGGCGTGCGAAACCAAACCGAGGGGCACCCGCATGTCTCCGCCAGGTCGATCAAAGCACTAGCGACTTCAGGATTGGAAGCGATGATGGCTAGGGACAAGTTTTGATTGAGGTTATGTATTCTCGCATTCGACAAATCAACATCGCATGCGAACCATGCTGGCAAGTGCTGGTGCCACTGATGCAGACAGCAATGTTCGTTCAATGATTGAATGGGGCTTCGCCGTGTCGCGCCGCCGCAAAGTGGGCCTTCTAGTGCAAGCCAAGAAGCGTTGGCATGGCGACGGGCGACGCGTTCAATCTCCTCGAACGAGGGTTGGCTGCGATCGACACGCGCGACGATAATTCTTTGGACATCCGAGGCCGGTCGGTCGTGCGCCTCTTCGAGCGTGGAGCGAAAAGCGATTTGCGAACAGCTTGCTTCACAGTAACGATACGCGTCACGGAAATCAGGCGCCTCGCGTTCGCCGACCCAAAGGAAAGTACCACTAGGGAACTCTGCTCCCAAAGCGTCTTGGTTCGAGCTGATCGAGAAAGTCTTCATGACGTTCGCGTCCTAAATGCGTTGCGAGATGCACTGTGGCGATCGCTCGCCGATCCGACCCTCAGCCTAACTTGGATTCGTCGAGCCGCATTTCGGCGGCTTGCAGGCATTCCCAGGCTTCGACGGGCGATTGGCTCGCTCGCAGTCCGCTCAGAAATTCCGTGTCTGTCACCAATCGGCTCAATCGGGCGAGAATACGAAGATGGATTGCATCGTCGAAAGAGCAGATCAAGAAGAAAATATCAGTCATTTGGCCCCGATCTGAGAACGGGATCGCCGACGTGCAAACACCCAATGCAAGAATGCTATCCGCAAGAATCGACGTCTGTGGTCGCCGTGGGTGAAGAAGTGCGACGCCAATATCGATCGCTGTGGGGTGAAGTTGTTCGCGCGCCTGAACGGCTTCCGCCATCATCGTCGCGTCCCACATCATGCCGCCCTGAGTCGCCAATTCGCACATGGAACGGATGACCGACCCGCGAGTTCGAGCCTGCAGTGGCACAGATATCCGCTCAACAGCACATAATTCGGTAAGTAAACGCTGATCGGGCGAGTCTGTTGCGCGATCCAGTACCTGTTGTACTTTGTCGAGTTCCTCGATATCGCTCAAGCCAATGCGTTCTTCAAGCCAGTGATGAATTTCGGCTTCACTGAATCTCCAAAGCCCGCCAACGCGTCGTCCAGGCAAGCGACCACGCATCACCATTTTGTTGACCTGTTCCGGTGTCAGGTGCAAATAGGCAGCCAATTGGGCAACATCAAGATCTTCCATTGCAATCGAATCGCGTTGAGCGGCGGAATGGCGGTACAGGAAGCGAACCGTTCGAAAAATCAATCAAGATACAAAAAAACCGACCAAAAGTCGGGACAGAAAGCGAGACATGTTTACAAAATCGTATCTTGACGTGTCGTCACTTGGAAGGGCTCCTGTCGACTCGCTCCGCCTGTGTCTTCCGACCCGCTCACTACTCCAGATCACTTAGATCCATACATCATGATTAACCGTGCTCGGTAGGACGACGGGCGGTTCGGACTCAGCGAGATCGAAAGATCTCGCTCGTTAAGACTTCGGTCACCATGGTTCTTAGCCCGAAGTGATCGGATTGGACGCGACCCAGGATATCGTCGATTTCGAATTGATCGCCCCGCTCCATGTGTCGGCCCGTCGTGTAGGCAAGAAGCTTCTCGATCAAATTTCGAGCGAAGGAATCACGACGATTTTCAACCAGCACCTTTTTGAAACTCGCAAAATTATCATAGCGTTCCCCAGAAAGAAATTCTCCCGAAGGATCGATCTTGGGTCCTTGCGACTTACCCTTGGGCTTGGGGTATTTCGTTCGCCAACGTCCGATCGGGTCAAACGTTTCGAGCGCAAAACCGAGCGGATCGATACTTCGGTGGCATACCGCACACGCTTTGTCCTCGCTATGTCTGGCCAGCTTTTCTCGGATGGTCGTCGCTCCGCTTACATCGGCGTCCAGTGCGGGTACTTCGTCAGGTGGCGGTGGAGGTGTAACGCCAAGAATGTTTTCGAGAACCCACGCACCGCGCGTGACGGGTGACGTGTCCACACCATTGGCACTGACGGTCAACACGCTCGCCATTCCCAACAACCCGCCACGTTGTGCATTCTCACTCAGGCTCACACGTTGAAAGCCATCTTCAAGGCGTAGAGTGTCTCGCTCAGGCAACTGATAGAGCTTTGCCAGTTTCTTGTCGACAAACGTGTAGTCAGCGTTCATGAAGTCCGTCACGCAACCGTTTTGCTCAAGAAGATTCCGAAAGAACAGACGTGCTTCCTGTTTCATCGATTCCGCCAGATTCTCGGCGTAGTACTCCGACGCGGCGTTTCGCGGGGGAGGTAAGTTCCCAATGTCCCGCAGGTTCAGCCAGCTATCGAGAAATCCATTGACGAATTCTCCTGAGCGGTCATCGTCAAGCAGACGGTCGATTTGCGTCTTCAACACGGTTGGCTCGGTCAAGCGACCCGATTGTGCTGCGGCGAAGAGCGTCTCATCCGGCGGCGCCGACCAGAGGGCGTACGAAAGTCGCGAAGCAAGATCAAACGGACCCAGCTCGCTTTGATCTTCCGGCGTAATTTCACTTAGGTAAAGAAACGACGGCGAGCAAAGAATCATCTTCAACGTATCCAAAGCTGCTTGCCGCGGTGTGGCATTTTCCGACAATCGTTTCTCGTAGATGGCCTCAATCCGCATGCGATCCGATTCGTCGAGCGGACGCCGAAACGCTTTCTGGCCAAACGCTAAAAGCTGATCCAGAGCACGTTCGGGTTGAAACCCCTCATCGCCAAACACGGCCCGTTCTTCATTCCCGCCGCCGGCTTCTTCCAATGGACCGTGGACCTTGATTTCTCCGATCTTGATGTGGGGCAACGCTCCCTCGCGAAGAAGCGTTGTACGGCTGACACCGTCCATTGGATTCTTGAATTCATCCTTGTACCGCTTGTTGGCCTCGATCACCGATGCCCGTGATTCATACGGGCCATTGGGGAAAATGAATCGCGGGGTTTGTCCGGCCTCAAGCCAAACACGAAAGCTCAACCACTCCGGCTGGTCGTCTGGCACGACAACAGTTCCCAAGATCGGTTCGATGGCTTGTGGATAATGGATGTGCCCCTTGGTCACGTCGCCGGGTACGACAGCCAATTGAAACGGCTCCGTAAAATCAATGCGAAAGATCTTCGGATCGTAATGGGTATCGCGGTGCATCGCCTGGGCATGAACGTCGATCTCGTAAAAGCCCGATACGGGTACGCCACCGAGGAAATCCTCAATGTGCCCGTAACCGCCCTGCCGCGTGTCGGTATTGGGTTGCTCATAGAGGCACAGAAAACTGAACTTGAACACGCTCTTGTGAGAGCCTGTCAATTCTTCGTACTGCTGGAAATTGTCGGTGAAGTGCCACGACTGTGGCGTCGTCGCGGGCTTGCCCAAACGAGTTTCTACAAGTCGCGATGCAGCCTGAAAGTATTGGTCCAATAGAAACCCGGACGTCACCAGTGACTCACCGATCGTGTCCACATGATGACTGGTGTTGTCCTTTGGGAAATCCGCTGTTAACCCCAACGTGTCGACGCGACGGTCCAAGAGTGTCGCCAGGGTCATTTCATACTCGCGGTTGGAAAGACGACGCATCACGGTGCGTCCGCCGGTGCTCCTAAATTTATCACGAGCCTGAGCGATACTGGATCGCAACTCGGTCACAACAGCCAAACGCTCATCGTCGGTCGGCTGGTCCGCGTCCTCCGGCGGCATCACTTTCAACGTCACCTGATCGATAATCTCATCAGCCGTAATCAACTGTTGCAATGATTCAATCGGCAGCACAAACGAACTGAACTCCCGCTCGCCCTCGGCTGAATCGGCGTCATGGCATTGGATGCAGTACTTCCCGACGAAGTCCTTTACCACAGAATTGATTTCCGTGTCCTGTTCGTCTCCCGGTTCGGAGTCTGCTTCAGCTGCGATCGCAATAAAGCTTGCCAGAAGGCATGTCGTGAACGTCCACACCGCAATCAACGCGTGCCAATGTATGGACTTGAATGATTGACGGTCGATCATGTTCAAGAGAAGGTGCCAGTGCTGGTACCGAAAGACTCCGTTTCGACGCCCATTCGCTGGGCGATGTCAACGAACAGATTGCATAGCGGGACCTTGCCGACGCCGTCGGAAGCAACCTTTTTGTATTGCCCGTTGCCGTAACCGCCGCCAGCGAGCATGACGGGTAAATCGCTATTGGTATGGGAACTGCCGTTGCCCATCCCGCTGCCAAAAAGCACTGCGGTGGAGTCGAGTAGGTTTTGTTCGCCGTCTTGGATTCCAGCAAGACGCGTCAGAAACTTTCCAAATTGCTCGAGTTGGTAAGTCTCGAGCGTGATCAAATTCGCGATCGCATCCTCATCGTTGCCGTGGTGCGAAAGGCTGTGATACGACTTGTCAATTCCAAGGTTCTGGGGCAAAAAGCTGCCGCCGATTTCCAGTGTAGCGACGCGTGTCGAGTCTGTTTGCAACGCCAATGCGATCAACTCATACAGCATCGGAAGATCGTCAACCGTGTTGGTGTCGGTGGGTTTTTCGAAAGGCGCTTTCGGCTTGGGCTGATCAGACCACTGGCGACGGCCTTGGAGACGTTTCTCCACGTCGCGGATCGAACTGAAGTACTCTTCCAGTTTGTTCTTGTCTTCACGATTGACGCGTTTGGAAAGTGAGCCGGCTTCTTCACGGATCGAATCCAGAATCGACGCCTGCAATGTGTTCTCTTTGACCTGCTGGGCTCGCTGTTCCTTCGAGACTGTCACAAAAAGTTTATCGAAAAGCTCCGCTGGTCCAGTGATCGGAGGCACGCGGACGCCCGACTTGGTCCAAGACATTTGGCACCCTCCGTGAATGCCGCCCTCGGAGCCGACGGTCAACGACGGAAACCGCGTTTGCCGGCCAACCTCATCCGCAATGAACTGGTCAATGGTGACATTGCCATCGCGACGGTGCTTCGATTCGTGGTGGAGCACGCCGGAGAGGAACGTATGTACGGCGAAGTGGCCACCGCGCAATCCGTGATCAAGTCCGCGATAGATCGTGATCTGGTCGCGATTTGCAGCGAGCGGTTTGAGCAGCGTCGTTTCCTCATACTCGCATCCAGCGGTCTCCGGAAAGAACTGCTTTTGCTGGAAGCCAAGCAGATTGCCCACGGCAACGAATCGTCGAGCTCCAGCACCCGCGACACTCGTCTCGCGAATCGCCGACTCGCTTCCGGCCGACCTCGACATCAACGATGGAAGCCCTGGCAGGGCAAGTGATCCAGCTACGCTCTGGAGGACAAATCGGCGGCTTACGTTATTTGAGTTTGACATGCCTCAATTCTAACTTGTTCGCGGGAGCAAAATCTAGACACTGAATCAAGGCGGCTGGCCTCGGCTTGCCAACACAAAGCCTCCATCGCCTCACCTCTCCTTTTCATGCATGCCGAGTTCAGTCATCCAGGAACGATTGGTCCATCCTTGCGATCACGATACAGGTTATTGCGGCCGCAACGCCGAATAGAACCGGTGCCCAAGCGGTCAACGCCATGCAAACGGCGATCACCGACCATGCAACGCCGACCCATCGGTAACCGGACCAGAAATTTCCACTCTTCGCGAAAAATGCCAGTGACGATATCGCGGCCCAAAACGGATAAAAGAGCTCAAACAAACGACCCACATCAGGTTGAAACAGAATGTGTAGCGCCATCATTCCAGAAACAGAGGCACAAAGATGCCCGAACCAGATGGACCACAACTCCCGATGCGCTTGCCGAGCTCCGTGTCCCATCCGTTGACTGGCAAGAAACGTTGCAAACAGCGGCGCGTACCCAGCGAACACGACAAGCCAAATCCAAGACTCGGGGACCTCTGTCGCCAGCATCAACTGCACCGACAAACCGCTAATCAATAGAACCGGAGCGACAACGACACAGAGTAGTTTTCGAAGCTTTGGAAAGTGCCGATTCCAGCGAGGTCGGTCAAGCCATTGGGCCAATGCTTCTGCGAGTTCACCTGCCGTCGAGAACCGCGTTTCTGGCTCCGTCGATACACACCGCCGGATAATTCGCGTCAGTTCCGGAGAGATATCGCGGTTGACCTCTTCGTTAAACTTCAACTTTCCCACGACGACATCGGCAAGCTGTTCCTGTGGCGTCCGATTCTCATAACACGGCGAACACCCTGACAACGCTGCCCAGAGCGTTACTCCAAGCGAGTAAACATCCGAAGAAACTGTTCGCGAAGCAGTGACGTCATCTGTTGTCCGTCCACTGATAGCAGCCTTTGCCAACTCGGGTGCCATGTAGGCTGGGGTTCCCGCGATTCCCGCGTTCCGCTCGATTGTCGAGGCGGCATCCAGATCGGCAAGACCAAAGTCACTGATCATTGGCCTGTCTGTTGCCATCTCGATGAGAATGTTCTGAGGCTTGATGTCGCCATGCAGAATTCCATGTCGGTGAACGACGTCAACCGCCCTCGCGATCTGTTCGATATAACGAACAATACGCTCAGGCGACATCTTCGAATCTCTCGTCAATTCATGCAGACTGTTTCCGTCGACCCATTGCATTGAGTACCAAGGACAATCACCGGCTTCTCCCAGCTGATAAACGGGCACAATGTGCTCATGGGCGACCCGCGCGGCGAGTTGAGACTCACGCAGAAACTGCAAACGCATCAGGCTAGCCGTTTCTGTTGCTGAACCCGCAATCCGATCCGGACGCATGACTTTGACTGCATCATAGCGTTGTGTCTTGTTGTGCAGACCGCGATAGACGACTCCCATGCCTCCGCGGGCAATCTCAACCAGTTCGTCGTATCCGTCTATGTGGGGTGGACTGTCCAGTGATGCGATCGCAGTCCGAATCGGCGCCGCAAGCTCATCAATCAATTGAAACGCCGATCGGTATTGCGACCCTTGACGAGATTCGAAATCGACGCAGTCTTGGTCACCCGACTCCATCGCCCGCTCAAGAACGGCAAGCTCATCGTCGCTGAGAAATTCGTCGTCACTCGCCAGCATGCTATTCACCTCGCTCCTCTAGCATGCAAACCTGCAACTGTTGCCTGCCTCGGTGAAGCAACCCGGCAACCGCCGATTCCGAGACCTCAAGCATCTCCGACACTTCTTTCAGCGTATGACCACGGAGGTGCTTCAGAATGACAGCCATTCTTTGATTCGAAGGCAAGGTTTGTAACGCCGCCAACATGCGAGAGATGTCCTCATTGCGTTGCAGCACCTGACTAGGCGACGTGTCATGTGCAACCAATAACTGCTCCAAACGAACAAACGAATTCTGGAGATCTCCGACGCGAACGTTTCTGGCAACGTTTTTCTTCGCCGTTCGTAGATGCCTGATCGCATCAAGCACATTGTGTTTCAAAGCGGAGTGCAACCAGGCCAAGAGCGGCGCGTCGGCCAACTCGCTCAATTCGTCGATGTTGCAATGCGCTTCCATCAGTGTCTGCTGAACGAGATCCGAAGCGTCGACGTGCCCGCGAAACGCAGGTGAAAGTAACGCTTCAGCTAACGAAATCAGGATCGGCCGGCGGCGCTCCAGGTCGTCCGCTGTCTGCTGTTGAGTTCGCTTCATCCGTCGTTCCGCACCTAGCCAGCAAGACTGCGAGCGTCCCAGATTGCGGGCGCTACCATGCACCGATCTTATCTTTTTTTGATTTCGTGCGCACATGCGAACCCGAATTCTCGCTTGTAGGTTTGAAACCAGCATATCCAATCGCATACCTGTGGACCGCGACAATGAAAAAGATGAACTTTGGACTGAACGTGCAAATTGAATCGAATTCCTATTTCACGCCCCAAAACGAAATCGAGGTGCTTGAGATCCTGAATCAGCACAAAGGACGCACCATTCGCTGCATTGGTCGCCTTCATTCGTGGAGCCAGGTGCTCGACAGCCCCGACGTTCTGCTCGACTTAAGAAATCTCAACGCGGTTCAATCCAATGAGCACCCGATCCCGTCGGTTGTCGTCGGAGCCGGATGTCAAATAAAACGCCTGCTTGCGGAATTGGAATCGACGACACCGTGGACTTTGCCCTCCGTCGGGTTCATCGCCGAACAGACAATCGCCGGGGCCGTATCCACTGGCACGCATGGATCGGGTCGGCATTCGCTGTCGCACTACGTGATCGGCGTCCGCGTCGCTCGATACGATAGCCAAACCGGCGAGGCAATCATCGTCGACATCACCGACGGCGACGAACTCCGTGCAGCACGTTGCTCGCTGGGTTGCCTCGGCGTGATACTGAGCGTCACGATGCAATGCCGACAAAAGTACTTTGTGGAGGAGCACTTTCGCGAGTACAAACAACTGGACGACGTGCTCGCGGAGGAGAAACAGTATCCGCTTCAACAATTTTATCTCGTTCCATGGCGATGGTCTTACATGGCACAACATCGTCGCGAATGCGAGACGGGAACTTCTAAGACGAATTGGCTTTACCATGTGTATCGCTTTTTCGTGATCGACATCGCCATGCATTTGCTCATCCTTCTCGTCGTTCGTGTACTCCGTTTTCAAGCTGCGGTGAAGACTGTGTTTCGTTGGATTGCGCCAACGTTTGTTATCCGAAATTGGCGAGTTGTTGGTCCGTCGACTTCCCAACTGGTCATGGCACACCAGTTATTCCGGCATGTCGAAATCGAGCTCTTCGTCCAACGCCATCGATTGCCCAGTGCGCTCTTGTTCCTGAAGAACTCGCTCGAGGAGTCTGCATGCTTGCACGGTGATTTCGGCAATGGATTTCGCAATCAACTCTCGGAAGCAAAAAGCAGCAACGAGTTTGAAAAGCTACGGGGTCGCTATTGCCATCACTATCCAATTTGCATTCGAAAAATACTTCCGGATGACACCTTCATTTCGATGGCAAGTAACGCCGGAGCCCGTATCAAAAATGCAAACGATACCGAAACCAAAATCGGACTGCTGCACAACGAAGCGTGGTACTCGATCACCCTGACCAATTACGACCGGGGCCAACGCCGCAAGCGATTTGAAGCACTCGCGGCTTTTCTCGCAGCGTCCATGATGTGCCTCTTTGATGCTCGTCCCCATTGGGGCAAATTGTGCCCGTTGCCAACAAGTCGGCTGCGAACCGCGTATCCCGCCCTTCAAGATTTCCAAAATGTGTGTGATCGAGTAGACAAGCACGGTGTGTTTAGAAACCAATGGACAAAGGGCTTATTACAAGTCGAGCCGCCAAACCAAGCGACTTAGACCGAGAATCGGCTGCGGTTTGCATCGTCACGATCGCAATCGAAGGAACGCGACCCGATGCCGCAATCTTGGTCGCTCGATCGCGTCGCTGGCCATGTGAGTTTCGATGTGATAGCAACGCTCAACGAATTAAGGACTTTCAGGAAATTCCGGGATTCGCTAACCTCCCCAACCAAGACTGGAGGCAAGGTTCGCTTCCGAAACGCGTATTGGATTGGTGCGGCATGCGAGATTGGAAGGTTGAAACGGCAATCAAGAGCTGGATCTGGATGCCGTGGTGCCTGTTGAGCGTCATTTTCACGGTTTCGGGGTGTCGCTCCACTGCGAAACCCAACCCAGACATTTCGTCCGAGTTGGCAAACTCAGATGCTGCGATTGCGAAATGGCAGCCAATCACGTTTGTCGACAGACCAGAACTTCGAACCGGAACGGGGCCCATGGATGCGGAGCCAACACCCGAGTTCTCCGCGACCGATTCTGGACTGAAGTATCGCATTTTGCGAAAGTCCGACGGTAAGATGCCGACGTCCGCTAGCACAGTGACGGTGAACTATCGCGGCTGGCTCAATAGCGGGAAAGTTTTCGACAGTTCTTACGAACGAGGTGAACCGACGACCTTTCCCTTGCAAAATGTCATCGCTGGCTGGACCGAAGGAATGCAACTCGTGGGTGAGGGCGGAATGATCGAATTGTGGGTGCCTTCCAAGCTCGGCTATGGCGAACGCGGTTCTCCAGGCTCGATTCCCGCTCACTCGAACCTTCACTTCATCGTCGAACTCGTGAATGTCGACTAGTTCCCCGCAGGTCAGGCTTTCTTGACGAACTCGGATTTCAGCGACATTGCTCCGATGCCGTCGATCTTGCAGTCGATATCGTGATCGCCGTCGACGATGCGGATGTTCTTGACTTTCGTGCCGCCTTTGACAACGCCGCCATTGAACTTTAAGTCTTTGATCACAATGACTGAGTCGCCGTTCTGGAGGACGTTGCCATTGGCGTCGCGTGTCGCATCGTCGTCCACGGACGCCGCTTCCTCATTCGGCGACCACTCGTGGGAGCAACTTGGACACACGAGTAACGGTCCATCTTCGTAGGCGAATTCGCCTTCGCATTGGGGGCAGTTTGGTAAATTGCTCATGGTTCGGACGCCAAGTGAAGTTCGGAGTTTTCGACGATTGTCGCAGATGAGCAAGAGAAGAGAAGATGATGACGAAGAAAACGCTTGCTCGGAATTTCTCTTTTGCAGGCGTTTCGTTTTCTCCCTTGCAGGTTGGATCTCTCGGCGCTACCTCAACTCGGCATCGGGATCGAAATCGGCGAGACGTCGATTCACCTTGTCTCGCATGTTGGTGATAGCCTGTTGATTCCAGCTTGTAGGATAGGGGAGCTCGTCGATTGGAAGCCCCATACGCGCCATGGCGAGTCGCCATGCGAACGCATCGTTGGCACTGTTGGTGATGGGGGAACGCTGCTGCTCGAACGCCGATTGAATTTGGGGTAACGCTTCGTTGGCATCGGTGCCGAGGCGTGCGAATCCGCGACACACGGCGTGGATCGTTGGCTTTCGTTTGTGCCACTCCGGCATCGTTGTGACGGCGTGTTCCAAGATATCCCGCAAGGGCTCGACACCGGGCTTTCCCAAATCAGCAAGCCGCTCGATGAAGGCTACGGCTTCGTTCCGAAGTGCTGGATCTTTGAGGATCCTCCACTCTTGCTCCGTCATGTCGGCAAAGGTGCTTAGTGGCATTTTCGATAATAGAGCGGAAAAGTAACTTCGATCAGTCACGCTGGTTTCCGACGCGATGATTCGCTGTACGAGACTCGATCGGAATTGCACCGGAACTCTATTCGGATACACGTGACGCAATGCTTCGCCCACGCTGTGGATACGAAGATCCGCGACGATTCGATGAACGAGCTCGGTGTCCTCATCGGATAATGCTCGGGTGTCTAGTCCAGCAATCCATGGGACAGCCAATTCGAGATCACTTGCGCTGGCCTGTGGTGTACCTATCGAGGCTTGCAGTTGCTGCTTCACCTGCTTGATCGCTTCATCGGACGGAGTTTGGCAAAGCCCCGATACGTGCTCGATCAATTCGGTAATTGGATTGAATGTCTCGTATCGTTTCGCCGTCGAACGCAGCGTGCGACCGATGGCAAAACGAGAGCCGCTCATGCTAGCGTGAAAGGCAATGTAGAACGGCGCATTGACGATCGTGTGCTTGACGAGTGAGCGGCGAAACCGTGTGGTACCTGATTGATCTAACACTTCGACACGCTGAACATTGGGACTCGACGCACCTCGCGAGTGCGTGATGACGATGGTCATATCCGGCACGGGTGACGTGTTGCTTGCCAGCAACGTCTCGCGGGTCGCAAGACGAAGATTCCATTCGGCCGCCAGTCGCTGGCGTCTCGCTTGATGAAACTCATGAAACGCCATTCCGCTTGCATTTCGCGGATTCTCCTTTGCAGGATAATGAAGAAAGATGTCTTCTGGCTTCGTCGGAGACAACCCCGCATCGGGGACGCTGCCTCGCGGTACAAGCTGCCAAGTGGTCACATGCTGCAAGTCCTTGCCTTTCACAAGCGTAACACGATCGACTCCTGGTGTGAGCAAAAGCGCCGCGCATAGTTCATCACATTCATTTTCTTCACCACGGTTTAAGTGTGTGATGTCACGACGTTCCAAACGAATATTGCCAGCGAGCTTGAACGGTGCCGCGCCGACCACATCCTCTTTTAGCGACGCTTGATACTCACGATCTCCCATCAATTGAAAGGGCCAGGCGACCAAGTAGCCGAGCATGCCCGCAGCAATGAACGCGAGCAGCGTCGCCGTCGCTCCCGTGCGATTCGGAAGGACAGAGCGAATCGCAGTTGCCGATGCGAGGTAAACGAAAGCCGTCGGCGCTATCATCAAAATGATGCCTGGCACAATCAGCAACAGACTGAGCAACACTAAATCCGGTATAGCCAAGGCGATCAGAGCGAAAAAGCCCACAACGATTGTCAGGATGAGCATGCAGAATTCCCAAAGTTAAGCTACCAAGGGAAATCTAGAATTCAATTTAAGGGCAGCCTCCAGAAATTTGGGAATCAGACGCGGAAGAAGGCGGTTGCATCAAATCCACGAGGCCTGCACGTCTGTTTATGCGGTTTGTACGCATTACAACCATAAACCTTGCTCTCGCGATCCGTGGCGTCAAAGCGACGATCGTCGTGGTCTCCGAGTCTGCGCCAGTCTCATTACTGAATACTCGAGGGATAGCCACGACAATCGATTCTCACAAGTCGCTCGAAAACCAATTGTCGATCGGTTGATGAAGGCTCAGCGGACTCCCAACCGAAATTGATAGTGGCATCCTGACAACAATGATCGTCTGTAGCACTGCATGCAGCGCAGGGGTCAACTTTCATCGAAGGGCTAGTCGAATTCCTGTCACGAGGATCAGAATCGGCAGGGTTTTCCATGCGGAGAGAAGTACCAACCAACACCACGATCTTCAAAACGCTATAAACCGATCCATCCATTCTTTCATCATTCTTGTTATCCTTCGCTCCTGTTAAGGTTTTTGTCGAGCATGGCCCGAATCTCTTCCACATCCTTGTCAGTCAGCTTTGCAGTCTTGACGAGATGCAATAATGCCTCCGAGAAGCTTTCGCTTGCCTTCAACCAGCAGGTGCCAGCTCTCTAATTCCGCCTCGCTCGGTCCCAAACGCTGCCGCTCTCAATCTCCCTCTCATTGGCATCTGCGTTGTTCTTGCCATGTCGCTCGTCGTAGATGATCGAATGCAAATACAACCGCTCGACTTTTGCTCGAGCCCAGTCCGTCTTCCGTAGAAACTTCAGACTACTATTGATGCTCGGCTCATTTCGAAAAGAGTCAATTTGGATGCGTTCGCCCAAACGCTCCCAACCGTACTCGGCGACCAAGTACTCAAGAATCGCTTTAAGCGTAATGCCGTGCAGCGGATTGTTGGGCTGTGATGGATTCATGGTTCAAACAAACGATTTGGGGAATCTGACAGTGTAACTGCTGCACGAAGAGACCGCGTTAGTGGGAGTAAACGCCCAGTTCCAACCAAAAGATTTGGCTGAGTTCGTCTTCACCGGCGAGCTCGACCGCGCGACAATCCAAATCAGACAGCCAACTTGCGCAATAGCGACAATTCATCATTGGTGCTGTCCAGTTAGAAGTTAACGCTGGCGGACGATTTGATGTCGCCTAGGTCAAGTACGGTTTCTTTTGGCGTTATCGTCCTAATCGTCCGCACAGACTCTTCATTTCCATTACTGTCGATGCCTGGAACGATTTCAATCCAGTACGACACACCCACACATAGTCCTCTCAGCTCAAATTGACCGTCGGCATTTGTCGAACTCTTCGACCTATTGAGTTTGGTGTACCGACCGCCGTCACTCTTCAATTCGAGCCCGTACTCCAGTCTCACATTCGCCATCGGTTCGTTGTTTGAGCCCAGTAGCCGACCCGTCACTGTGGCCGAGGGGACAACTGTAACGATAAGTTCATTGTCGTCAGCTCCTAGTCGCGACTGTGCGGCAAAACGTCTGTCCGGTGATTCGACGACAATGGATGTCTCAACCAGATCGTGCAGCACATCAACGCAACCGTCAGGACCCGTCACTGCGTCGATGCGGCCCCGAAACGGAAACTCAGTGCCGTAGCCAAAAACTTTTGCATTCGCGACAGGCTCGCTCGGTTCACCTGCCACCAGAACGCGAATTTTCACTGGCCCTCGAAGTGGGCGTTGGAGCTCAAAGTTGAACTCCTTCTCAAGCTCGCTGGTGATCGTGAACTTTTGCGTTTTGCGATCGGGGCTCCAAATCACGAACTCGCCCGGTCCAACTTTGAACTCGAAGGTTCCGTCTGCGGCAACTCTGTGGCTAATCTGTGTGAACGCCGATGGATTATTGTTGAACTCGGGATTTGGCAAGCGTTGATCGGGAGGGAAATTGTCATGACTGTATCTCTTTATAGTCTGTTGAAGCATGACACTTGTCGTCTTATCAATCGGCCCCGAGACCTTCCCAAATACGCGGCGGGCAGCTTCAAGTTGGAAATTAATGTTGGTGGGTGTCTCACTGTCGTGCACCAAAATTCCTTCGTGGGCGGGAGCGCAATAATCGTCATCCTGCACGACAAACAAATAGTAGCCATTCGGCTGGACGAGCATCTCCCAGAGTCCTTCACTGTCGCTTTGCGCGACTTCATGGAACGCAGAACTGTAAAAGAAGTCGCCAGCCGCTGCGATCTGCACATTCTCTACCGGTTGACCATCGGGTAGCAGAACACGACCACCGACCAGCACTTTCTCTGCCACATGAACGGTAGCGGAATTCCCTTGATCCCAGTTCACGTACGCAGATCCGTTTGTGATCCCGTGAAAGCTCGTGCCAATGACGAACCAGTCGTCCCGGTTGAGTCGTGGGAAGATCTGGATTCCCTTGACGAGATCTGACGGCAGCATGTCAAACACAGCGACGCCCTTGTCGTCTGTGATGCGAGAGAACTCATCTAGGCTTGGCTGATTCCAGTCTTCCCCACGGCCAGGTTTCTCGATGTACCAGGGGTCAAGTCTGATACCAGCCAGCGGTCTACCGTCCGGACCAATGACTTGCACGGAAGCTTCTCGAACACCGTTCAGAATGAACTCAAGATCGCCCTCGAATCCTTGTAGGAGGTTATTAGGATGCGATTTATACGTGGTTTTGAAGCCTCGGTAGTCACACCCTAATTGCGATTTGACGGCTCCAATTATCTGCAGATTCAATCCGTCGGGATACACAATCAATGCTTGGCCTTGGGAGTTGGTTATAAATCGATCGATCGTGCCAAAGCTTGCCTGAACAATGACTGCAGCATGCTCGACTGGTATTCGATCATCGTCGAGCACCTGAACATTGATTCGCTTGGCAGGCTTTAGAGTGACGTCGCCCACATCGCGTACGAAAGAGCGATTGCTTGCGTCCTCATCCCCAGAAGTCTGGGCAACGCCGAGCAAATTATTACCGGTTGCCTTGGCAATGATTGGTGGGTGATAGGCTCGAGGCTTAGCCGTTAACGCGAACTTGCCTTCCTCATCTGTTACGACTTGAATAGACGGGAAATGATTGCCCATTCCCGGATATTCCACTGTCACACCGTGGGCTGGCTGGCCGTTCGGCTGTAACACTCGTCCGATAAACGTGTGGTTAATCGACTGAGCGTTTGTCTGGTTCTCGTCAAACAGCGTCTCGGCAGTTGTTTGATTCTCCTGTGCGGCGACGTTCGAGACGCCGATATCCGAGAAAGGACTAACAAACGCGGACCCAAATAGACAGGCGAGCATCGAAATCAACATCAGTGCCACCGCACGTTTTGTGGGTGGCGATCGGCGGCGAGTACTTGAAAGGATCGCCGTAATCCTCCGCTCAACGTTTGAGTCGCGAGCCATCGCTAGCGTTCCTGCTCGATCACGATTGCAATTGCGGAGCTCAACTGCGAACTCGAGTAAATGTCGGGCATATTGAGTGCGTTGAAGGCAATTAGCCAGCGCCTTGTCATCGCAGGCGATCTCGCGGTCCGTACGCATGATCGTGACCAGTAAATGTATTAGTGGTTGGGGCCAATAGATAATCGCGGCGAGTTTCGCTATCAGTTGAACAGCTATGTCGTGACGTTCAACGTGTGCCAATTCGTGAGCTAACGCCGAGCGAACCTGATCGGCTGGCCAATCGGTCGCCGAATCAGGCAGCAAGATTGTTGGCCACAAGATACCTGTAACCATCGGCACTGAGACTTGCTCGGTAGTGCGAACTTGGACTCTGTGGCAAAGTCGCGTATCTCGAACTCCGGAAATGACACCCTTGATTGCGGTGTTAACGAAGATTTGCGAATTCGCGGTCAGTCGCCTTGCCGATATGTGATCACCTATTAGACGTAACAAACCGTAGGTCACCCCAAACAGATAGATTCCAAGTAAATAGGAGGCAAATGGAAAGGTTCTCTGTGGTTCAGGCGACCACGCGTCTTTCCTGAGTGAGTTGGTTGGGATTTCAGCTGCGTCCAATGAGTCGGACAAATCGGGCGACATTGCTTCGGCTTCCACCGATAACTCAGACGTGCTGGAGACGAATGATTTAGATGGCGTCCGCTGCGCGGATGGGACTTCAAGCAGTCCGAATCGCCAGCTTGGTAACACTGCGACAGCGATAGGTAGCAGCAGAAGTGCCACGCAAGCGAGGCTCGCAACGAGGTGCTTGGTCGCCGATGATTGCCTTCGGCAAACGAGAATAGTAAGAAGGCCCGAAGCTAAAACTACGGTTGAACCAATTGCCAACTGTAAAAACAGTTCCAACCACGCGGACAGTTCATTGTTCATTATTCAACTCCGTTTCGGCCTGCTCGATTTGCTGTTTGATACGATCGATATCTTCTGCGGACAGCCGAGCCCCACCAGCTTCCAGAAGCGCGCAGATCGCTTCGCTTGGTCGACCGCGAAAGAAGTTCGCGACAAGGTTGTTAAGCATCCCCATTGCAACTTTTTCGCGTGCGGCTTTCGGACGGTACAGATACCGCTTTCCATCCTGCCGATACGTAACCTGATTCTTGCGAACTAATTCCGTAAGCATTGCCCGAACGGAGGAATAGCTGGGCGGATCTTCGATCGCGGCCCGCACCTCGGACACGCTGGCTTCTTCAAGCCGATAAAGCGATTCAATTAGCTGCCGTTCACGGCGACTGAGATTTAGGGGTGGCTTCGCCATAGCGGCCTCGCAAGTGCTGGAAAAACTGCATGTGCAGTAAATCTAGCAGTTCCTGATCTGGCGTCAAGCTTTTTATGAATTATTTCCTAGTGCCGCGAGAATGAGTTGAGCTTGCTTGAAAGGGCCATTGAGCGGAGACTGCTGTTTTCGCCCATCCTCAACCAAAGTATTGCAATGCCAGGGAAGGCAGCCAAGGTCATTGTTTCCGAGAAACAGCAGGCCATT
>JBGSNA010000234.1:0-7570 GCA_041739875.1 Pirellulaceae bacterium | reverse complement strand
CGATACTTCACGCGCGAGAGAGCTGACGACCAAGCCGCCGCGCTGGCTTCACCCGAGAGCTCCAGTTCACCAGTGAGAGCGTTAAATTGCCCAGTGATGTTGTCAGCCGTTTTATAGGTCAGTACATCTTCACCTTGACGGTACGAGTCGGCATCCAGAGTGATCATAGCCTGCCGCAACGTGGCACTGTCGGCATCTTGAACGATGATCGATGGCAGCAGCGAAACTGCCGTGGAACTGCCGGAGACGTAGATGGATCCCAGACCCGTTATCACAACCGGAGCCTGATTCATGGCGATGATGTGAACGGCAACGCCGGTGTCCGCAACGTTGGAAGCTCTATCGCCCAGACGCACTCGCAGAACACGCTCACCGGTTCCATGTGAACTGAAGGTGGTCAGCGCGATGGCTCGCTGGTAGTCTTGGATCAGCCGTGAACCCGTCAAATACAGCGTCCCGGTTGCGGAATCGAATCGGGCGTCAATGCCAAGCTCTGCCTGCTCAAACGATGACAGATGCAGCACATCCTTTTCGGCGTCAAATCCCTCGATCGATATCGTGGCCGAGCCAATGTGACCGGACGCAGCACTTTCAATCTCAAGATCCTGCAACAGGTTGGCCGCCTCCGAACCCTGCTCATAGCTGACCGGCAGGAACCCAATTCCATCGGTTGCTCCGACGGTCAGGGCTCGGGGGCTCAACGGAATCGACGCGGTGTGGACTTCGGGCGAATTTCCTGAAAATCGGTTGACCGTCGCCTCAAGACGATCATTAAAGAATGCGTTTTCGTGATGCCGATACGTCAGCCCATCTAGCGACCTGTTAATTTCGGCAGCTGTCCCAATCAATAACAGACGACCGGTTCCGTTCCCTTCGATGATCAGTTCGGGTGCTACGAAATCAGATGTCGCGTCTGTCTCCGGGTTCAGCAGTGGGCCTGTCAGTGCGGCAGTGTCAGCAATCGTGATTTTGCCGTCACCGTTGACGTCGTACATCGGCGTGCCACCGAACGTTGATCGCTGGGCCGGCAACTGGCCGCCGGTGGCCTGAATAGCAGGGTTATTGAGCATCGAAATCAGTTGCAACGCATCATCGACCTTGGTGCCATTGATACCGTCCACGTCGGTTGGGGTAAATACGTTCGTCCATGGGGTCCGCTGCTGAGGATCCAGCCTCAGTGTGCCACCGAAAACATCAAGCGTCACCACCAATTTGGCACTGGGGTCATGAACGGCCAAGGGATCATTGAATGAGATCGCATTCTGCTGGCTGCTGGAAAACACTAGCGTTTGGTTGGTTCCAAAGCTGTGTTCGCCCGGCACCGAGATCGAAGGATTGAAGTCTGGCGGTGTGATCGCAGCGGAATAGTTGCTGCGCCCGGCTAGATTGGTTCGATCATGAATCAGTCCATAAACATAAAGCTTCTCATTTGGATCGTATGGCAAAGATGCGAAAGCGGCCAAATCCGACCAATGGTACGTCTGCTGACCTTCCCTAAACGCAAGACCACTCGCAAGCAGTTGGCCGTCGTATCCGTCTCCATCGCGGTCGACATAAAGATCGATTGTCGTTTCGTCCGGGAGGTGCGAGGTACCTGTAAAACTGATGGTGCTGCCGGGGCCATTTGCATCCATCGTGACGTCACCCAGTGTCAATTCTGGTGCTGGGACATCGAATCCCGTAACGTCGCCGAAGATGTCCGGGATCTCAAATTCCAGATCGCGGCCAGCTCCCGGAATGCGCAGCGAGAATGACTTAGATACACCGACGCTAAAAAAGCCTAGGCCGATCCTGCCCTTTGCATTGCCATACAAATCTCCAGCAAAGTTAGCGGTGACACTAGCGTCCCCACGCAAAACCGTAAGATCGATTGATGCGGTGAAAGCGCCGTAGCTATCTCTGCGATTACCCTTCGGTCGGATGTAAAATTCGGCAACGACACTTCCTAGACTTCTTCCTCCAACTATCGGCACATTGTCGGGGATGACGACTTGCAGGGATGCCTTGGCATCGACGTCAAAGTTTTTGTGCACTTTAAAATCCAGATCACCGCGAAGGATGCCTCCGGGGAAAAGCCGCATCGTTGCATCGATCGTGATAAACTCATTGGTCTTGGAATTAAAGTAGATCTTGACGGTGCCCTCGGCCTCTCCGACCCAACCCTCGGCGATCGTGACTGTTCCATTAAGCGTTAAGCTAGTCTCCTCGGTGTTTTTTATGAACGTGAGACTGCCTGAAACCCGGACCAGGCTCGCCCTCTCGCCGAAGATGCTGATCGTAGGTCCAAAACTACCGGTGACCGTCAAATCGACTTTCAAATTTTCCGGATCCGCTAATCCCTCAATCCCGCCTTCCACGCTCGTCAGGAATACTCCCGATTGACCGATGGCAATTCCGGGATTCTCTTTTGAAACTTTAACTCTGATTTTGTTTAGACGACCGTTTAGAACCTCGAATTCGGCGGCGACGGTCAAGCTACCTGGCAGTTCTACTTCTCCGCTGCCTCCGATCGTAATGTTTCCCTCGTCGTCCTCTTCGTACTTGAAGGAAAGTTGTTTGACTCCAACGGGCCCGATTTTTGGAAGCTTGTCCGCAGCCACTGATAGTTCGAGCCCACGGATCTTGACTTGACCCGTGACCGTGTTGATTTCCAGACCCCGTCCAGGGAACGCCGCGCTTGCGGTCACTTGACCTATCTTTCCAAATGCGAAAGATAAGTCCAATCCGCCTGTCAATGCGAGTGTACTGTCACTGCGAGAGTACTTGAGACGCAAATTTTTCGGGGTCACCGTAGCGCCAAAAAGATTTATTCCTTTAGCGTTGATCAGAATGTCGATCGTCTCAAGCTTTCCCTCTTTAATCACGAAGCCTGGGCTCTCCGGAGTGCCGACTTGGATACTCAGATCTTTAAGAATCTGGACACCACTCTGACGAGCAGTTGAGATTAAAACTTCTCCATGGATCCCAAATTCATCTTTTACACGATCATAAGTAAATCCAGCCGTTATGAGTTTCAACTCCACGCCGCCGAAAAATCTAAATACCTTATCTGTCGTTACCTTCGCACTGAGGCTCTGAAACTTTCCCTTCGTTATTACAGCATCAAGCGTGACTCCGACAGATATCCTCTCGCCCGCCACCGCGAACGCAATATCCGCGTCGCCCCCAATTTTGAGTTCTTTCTTCACCAGATCGTAATCCAACCGGCCTCTGGCTTTGATATTGACTCCCGCGATGGTAAAATCCGCGGATAAGGTGCCACCCACATTCACGACGTTAAACTGGTTGCCTACTTTTTGAATCACCAGTCCACTTGTACCGCCACCGCCGAGGGTCAAAGCAATCTTGGCACCTGCGACTTCCAATACGATCCCGCCCTTAAACGTGACTGTGAAATTGCCTTCGAAAAAACTGCCTGTTGAAGTCAAGCCTTTCGTAGGTAGCACAACACCGCCAACGTCGTAGCTATCCTGCGGCGGAACAAAGTTTGTCAATTCCGTAACTCCGTTCTGGAATGACAGTTGGCCGCTTGCTGTGCCTGGAAGACCGCCGATGCTCACCGGTAGATTATTAGGCACATACGTGCCTTCACCGGACAGTTCAAATTTCTTGGCTGAATTAACGAACGTCGCAGACAGTTTACTGAATGAGATGTTTTGTATTGTACCAACGTTGGACCCACCTACTGGTCTGACAAACTCCAGCGTGCCGCCTACGAAACCTAGACTTCCGTCTCGATTTTGCTGGAGGTCGAGGTTGACGTTTGCTCGCAGACTTGTGTCACCGATTTTTATATCCACAGGGCCGCTGGAGGTATATTTAAACCCTTGTCTTGGAAATGCCCCAGAAATTTCTTTTGGAAAAGATACGTTCCCTCTACCCACAATCTGCATACCCGCTACGAAGAGACCTTCTCCTAGGGAAAGCTGCGTTATCTCGCTCTGCGGTTGAAATTCAATCGTGCTACCTGCAGAGATCTTACTAATTTTACTAGGATCAACCGGCACCTGTCGTCCATCAATTTGAACATGAATTGTGGTGGTGTTGTTATTCGAAGCCTGCAACAGCCAACTTTCGTCTTCAGGTATCAACTCCATTCCTGTAACGGTAAGCTTTGTATCTTTGACCTCAAAAAAACCGTCGGCAACAAAGTGGGGAGTAAATCCCTCACCGACTGCTTTGACTGAAAGTTTGTGATAGGAATCGGAACCAGGGAAAATGTGGGACCAGATTCCACCACCTGTATGTGTAGCTTTAGTCGCTCCTAGCAGCTTAAAATTGGTTGGGATTGGAAACGAGAGTTCTGCACGGTGACCTCCGAGACCAGAAAATCGGAACCTTTCTTTCCTAATGCTCTCTATCTTATACGCGACCTTGAGCACGTCTTCGGCTTTAGTGATGCTGAAGATGTCGTATTCGGCTTGGAGTACCGTTTCTGTTTGGTAACCTGATTTTTCAATTGTTCCAAAATTGACCTTGGGCGCGCTAGGTAAAAGCTCTCCCAGTTCCCCCAGCTGCGCCTTGCCGACAACTCTGATCTCATTGGTAGAAGGGTTGTAATCCGCATCAAAACTCAAGGGGGTCTTACCCGTACCCGCGTCGCTCCAAAAGGAGGTCGCGCTGTTAAAAACCTTCATGACTTCGATCGGGATCGTGAAGCGGTCAAATCGACCATTTTTGATTTGCACCCCTGTTCCAAGCACGACCACATCATTCCCACTCGCGTTTTTAGCGTTTAGCTTGTCTAGACCGACATTGAGCACCGTTTGCGCTAAAGCTCGACCATCTCGACCTGCACCGAACTGTTGAGTGATTGTCTGCTTGCCTCCGCGTATCGCGAACTCAAGCTTTCCTGGGTCGTAAGTGAGCTTCATCCTTTGTTCCGTCGTAGCAGATTCGTTGTTTCGAATATTCAGCCGCCCAATAGCGAAGTCTTCGATTGGAAACGAAAATGCTTGCACACGCCCGTGGATCAATTGCCAACTAACCGACGTTTCCGTGATGAGATCGACTTCAGGACCAAGCACCTCCGCAAGGGCGGCCTTTTCGGCGGCGGCCTTTGCGGCGTCTGTTGAATTACTTGGCTTAATCAAATCAGGAGTGGCGACCACCTCGGAAGCGCGACCACGGACCCTCCCGGTGAAAGTAAGCTTCCCTTCAGCAAGATTCAGACTGGCAGTTAAGGAAGCATTAGCGCTGGTACGCTGGAACCTAACGTTCGAAATCGTGAATTGATTAACTGGTGCCGACGTTGTTCTGCCCTCTTGGATCTTGCCATCGTGAATGACAATAAAAGAATTGGGATCCACTTGGTCACCACGACCGCCGAAGGCAATCTCTGCATTACCACCTTCAAATGTGACTTTCGCAATTCCTTTCAACTTGAATTCTTGTGTGGGCTTGTCGTAGTCCATCGTCGCCGAACCGAACTGAATAGCTGCGCCAGCCAATGTCAGATTAATCGGGTTATCCGCGGTTGGTAGTTTGTTGTTAGCTGCCCTGAGCGGTACTTGTCCTGAATTGATGACGGCGGTCGCATTGTTGGCGGTGATCCTGAAGTGATTCACACCTTCGAGTTGAATTCCGGCTCCGTCGAGGGCATCGAAGTCCAGGAAGCCAGTCATCTTGAGATGTTCGGGAACAACGACACCGTCTACGCTGACCGCTTTGCTGAGAATCAAACTTGCCGGCTTGAAAGACCTATTTCCACTAGACGTTCTCGACACGCCGAGTCTTGATTCAAGTGCGTAGTCTTGATTGATCACATACCCATTTGGATTGGTGAGGTCGCTTAAAGGTATTAAGAGCTTTTGGGAGTTTTCGAGGACCCCCGTCATCAGATTAATCAAACTGCTTTGAGATTTGGTTGCGATGACGCCATCAGTACTGAGCGTTGATTTGCCGGTAGGGGCCGTTATGATTTCGACCCCTCCTGTTAGGTTCAGTAACGGCGTGAGAGTAGCGCCAAAAGGTTTCAAACCAATATCCACGCTTCCCGTCGTTGTTCTGCGGACGGTGCCGTTGGCTTCGGTCAAAATCGTAAATGCATGAGTGGAAACGAACCGCAATTGATCCACATCTACGAAGTTGTTTGGGAGACTGACCTGATGTACTTCAACCGCGCCGATATCCACTTTTGCCCCGTGGACTCTTGCAATGCCTCGTTGGTCAAGCGTTTTATTCGAAATAAAGAGTGTGTTTTCGCCGGCGTCGATGGCAGGGCTGCCTTCTTTCAGATTATGAGTCTGAGTATGTCCGCCGTTGGGCTGCAGCGTCGTGTCGATCACTGTATTGATATCGCGGACACCCACTCCGTTGACTCCAACGATATTCCCGTTTACGCCATTTTTCAGGCCAGCTGCACCACTCGCGTCACCCACCAGATTGTTGCTGCCCGTCACCAAGCCTCTAAGATCGCTCTCCCGGCCTGCTATATTGCCCGCAATAATCGTATTGTGAAGTGTGATTTTCTTGACAGTATCCGAACCTGCAGTAAAGATTCCTCCGCCCTCGAGCACCGCTCTATTATTTGTCAGTGTACTGTTGACAATGAGAACATTTTCCGCACGTTTTGCGAAAATTCCGGCCCCGATCGCCGCAGAGTTGTTTGATAGGGTGCTATTGACCACAGTCAGACTGCCTGAATCTACCGAAATCCCTCCTTGGAGGTTGCCATGAATTGTGCTGCCAAAAATCTCTGTAGAACCGAAAGTAGCGATAGCAGGCCGTTGACTTTGCTTGGCCCCTGTGAGTTCGATTTCCGAAATGCTGGCGAAAGTGCCTGTGTCGATGAGGAGCCACGAGTTGCCGAGAGTGATCGTCCCTGGACCCTGGATCGTAGTCTTGTTTTTCTCTCCAGTTTCATTAAGTCTGAGCGGAGAGTCGCCTGTGAGATTGATTGAGTTCCCATTCAACCGGATGGTATCGGCTTGATTGTTCTTGTTAGCGATCTCGATCGCTGCCCGCAGCGAGCCTTCGCCGGAGTCGTTTCCATTGGTCACCGAAAGCTCGGCCAGTAACCGGCGATCTTCTAGTTTCTCCAGCAACGACCGGCGTTTTGATTTTGACCGCTGCCGACGCAAACGCTCATCGCGGCGTTCGCTGGCGAGGTGCATGTCATTTTTGAGCTTACGAAGGGAAGGAATCATGGATGACATTTCGAGGAAGGTTGAGTCGTTAAAGAGCTATTTGAATTGATCAGGGACGGATAATTGCAGCATGAGTGTAATCGGCCCCACGACAGATGTGCCTAAATTCCCCAAAGGGGGGAAGGGTCGTCTCTTGTTGCCGCATCCGTCGTCAGAACTCCGGCTTCACCAGACTGGTGTTCAACCAACACCAAAGTCCGACAGGCACACGAACCATTTCTTGTCCGTCCGCCGTTTCTGCTTTGAAAACGTGTGGTGACCTATTGGCAGAATCACCTCGCGCGGGCAGCGTCCAAGGTGAGGCACGAATCGCGAAAAAGGTACGCTGCGTGAAATGGGACTTTAGTGCCAAAAGGCACGATCATGCATCAGCCAGGGATGCAAATCCCCGGAATTTCGGTGATCACGCCCCGTCGGGGGGG
>JBGSNA010000229.1:0-2519 GCA_041739875.1 Pirellulaceae bacterium | reverse complement strand
TGCTGAACCAAATGCTCATCAAACTTGTGCAGGATTCGTTGAATCTCGTGGTCCGCGAATCCGATCGAGCGAAGTGGTTCGGCGAGCGTTGATTCAATGCGGTTCGACATCGGACGTTGCACCTTCCTGTTGAAGTAGTTCCCTTTGATAAAACGAACTGTGTAGACGCCCTTCTTCAGTTTCTGGAAATCGACCGGCTCCGCGACGACGCCCCGTTCGCGCAGTCGTTCGACGGATCGGCTAATGCGGGCTTTCAATTCGGCAGGCTTCAGCGATTCAGAAAACCCGAGGACGTTGGTGCCCAATTCTCGAATGTCCATCGCGGGCGTTTCACGATACCGCCAGAACAACTTGTGCAGGAGTAGAAACAATCGCCGACTCGCCGCATCGAGTTCGGCGTAGACATCGAAGTCAAACGCAAGCACGCTCCGCGCCGCCAAGCAGTACTCGAAGAAGATGGGGTCCCAGGCGATGTGCCAGGTCCGCAACGATTCCTCATCCAACGGCAGGCTGTAGCTCAGGAAACCGAAACTGACTCGGCGGTGTTCGCCACGATTTGGATCGTAAAACGCATCGTTGCGATAGGAAACCAACGACAGCCGCTCAAGTGATTCGGCTAACTGCTGGTATTGCCGCCCGCCACGACGCTGCGTGTCAATCTTGCCGAGTTGGCGAAGGCAGTAATGTCTCGTCGCGTAAAGATTGGCTGAGGGCTTAGGTTGCGATAGCGTTAGCGAAACTAAACCCCACAAATAGAACTCGTCTTCGCTGGAAAGCCCGCCCGGACAAGACACCCGCACCGACGCCTTCTTTCGTTGCTTGTCCTTCGAATAAGCGAACGAAGATTCGTGAACGAAGTTTTCTTGCAAGGACACTCGGGCATCCAGCGGGCAGAGGCAGTGTTCAATCAGCGTTAACTGCCCAATCGCGGCACGCAACGTTGTGCTGTCGGCAGCGTCGTATTTCTTGGTCTGCGGCATAACCCTCCGGCATTGTTGTCGGTCGAACGTACCACTCGCAAACTAGTTGCGCGAGCATTTTTGTGCGTGATTACCGAGGGATGTAATGCCAGAATGCCAGCTTTACAACCATTCTGGAATCGCTGGCGTTACGGATTGACCGCAATAGCCGAATGCCAGAAAGTCCGTGACTGAGTGATTGCGTACATGGTACGGCTGGACCATGAAAACGATAGCAATCACAAATCAAAAAGGCGGTACCGCCAAAACGACATCGACGGCTGCACTTGGAGTCCTGCTCAGCCGTCGTGGCATCCCAGTGCATTCAATTGACATGGACCCGCAAGCCGATTTGACGGCTGCGTTCGGAATTGACGGGACATCAAGCCAGCTTTTCAATCGTCTCGATTCTGAAGCGGAACTCGAAGTCGTTAATGTCGCGGATTCATTGACGATTTCGCCAAGCAATCTTCAACTGCTTCGCGCCGAAACCGAGTTTCTTTCTCGACCGTCGCGGGAATTCGTGCTTCGCGCTGCACTTGCGAAAACCAATCTGGCCGACGGTACGATTGTGCTGATTGACTGTCCGCCATCGCTCGGCGTGCTTTCCGTCGCTTCGCTGGTTGCCGCCGACGGGCTATGCGTCGTGGTCCAACCCGGCGGGTTTGAATTGCAAACACTGGTTCACTTGGGCCAGACAGCAGACCTGCTTCGGCAGTACGTCAATCCGACCCTGCAAACGGTTGGAGCTATCGTGACCAACAGTCATCGGCGACGGTCAATCACATCTCAAGTCGCGGACGAACTTGCCAAGCAATACAACGTCTTGGGCACCATTCGATCCGACGCGCGCATCGTGTACGCCACCACCGCTGGCCGAATCCATCGGTTACAAACGTCAACCGCGATGGACGACTACGAGCAGGTCGCCGATGGAATTATCAAGTGGATGGCAGCATGAGCAAGCCACTCGAAGGAATCCAAGGCATTTTAGGCAGTTACGTTACTACTTCGCCGCCGCCCGTGCCCAGTGAACCTACCGCTAAGCAAAAACAACCAGCCAAGCCGAAGCGCTCGGAGCGTCCACGAGCACGCCTCGGTCGCCCGCCAGGGCGGTCTAGCCAACCGGCGACTTCAAAGGAAAAGGCAACACTACGAATCGACACCGAACTCATGGCGGAATACCGCGAATGGTCTTGGGAGTCGCGCTGCCAACTGGGCGAATTGGTCGAACGAGCACTCGCCGATTACCATCGCCGCGCCCGTTAACCTAGTCTAAGAGTCTAAGTGCTTTCTATACCCACGCTCACGTATCGTGTTCGACATTCGCAACCTGATGACTGCGAAGGTGATCCGAATCGGTTAAAGCAAATAAAAGAAATGCCGCGCTAGCCGCTGAAAAAACGGAGTAATCCAACGGTGGCTTCGGTCCGAGCGCGAAGGACATGGCTAAAGCAAACAACGTGAGAAGAATTGCCGCTGCCAGAGAGAACCATCTTAACTGCCAGCCCGCCAATAATCCCAAAGCAATGGTGATTTCAGCGATGGTCGCTATCCAAC
>JBGSNA010000189.1:0-1614 GCA_041739875.1 Pirellulaceae bacterium | reverse complement strand
GAACCAACGTTCACAAAAACAACCCAGTAACGAGTCCTCCCAGATGGGCCAAAAAGTCAACCCAATCGCATTTCGACTCGGCGTCACCCGCGGGTGGATCAGCCGTTGGTATGCGTCAAAGCAGGATTTCGCGGACTTGCTCGTTGAAGACCGCAAGGTCCGCAAGTTCATCACTAACCACCCAACTAAAACGCAGTACAAAAATGCGGGAATCGATCGAATTGAAATCGAGCGAACCCGTGACGAAGTACGCGTCATGCTGTACGTTGCTCGGCCGGGCTTGATTATTGGCAAAAAAGGCCAAGAAATCGAAATCCTTCAAGCTGAGTTACAAAACCTGATCGGACGACGAGTCAACTTGAAGGTTGAGGAAGTTGGACGACCAGAGCTGCAAGCACAACTTGTAGCAGAAGATATTGCCCAACAATTGGCGAAGCGATCAAGCTTCCGCCGTACCATGAAGCGCTCTTTGGAGCAAACCATGGATGCAGGTGCGAAGGGGATCAAGATCCAAATGGCGGGACGTCTCGGTGGAGCTGAAATGGCTCGCCGCGAGAAGGCTAGTTCGGGTTCAGTTCCACTGAGCACGTTCCAAGCAAAAATTGATTACGGGTTCACTGAAGCGATGACGCCACAGGGGCACATCGGGATTCAGGTGTGGATCAACCAAGGTACTTACGGAGACGACACCGATGGCGCTGATGCCCAAGCGGGTCAAGCATCGAAAAAGCCAAAGAGGTCGTATAAAAGGTAGCGCGACTCGCGGCAATACGGTCGTTTTCGGCGACTTTGGTCTTCAATCCCTAGAAGCGGGTTGGATCAAGGCGACGACGATCGAGGCCGGTCGAATCGCGGGCCAGCAATACGTCCGTGGCGAAGGTAAACTTTACATCCGAATCTTCCCAGATAAGAGCGTCAGCAGTACACCGCTGGAAACTCGAATGGGTAAGGGAAAGGGTGAACCTGACTTCTGGGCTGCGGTCGTCAAGCCAGGCACGATCCTTTATGAACTCGGTGGTGTGACTGAACAACAAGCGAAGGTCTGTTTCGCACGATTGGCAGCGAAGATGCCGATTGCAGTGCGTTTCGTGACACGTCGCGCAGTTTGATTGCGGCGAAATGTCAATTTGCCGTCGACTTCTGAAAAGGAGTCGGTAAATTGACGCCCCTCGCTGAGGCAACACAAATGATTGCCAACGATGATTGATTAAAACGAGCGGCCAATGGTCGCTTTAATGATGTTCCTTTTAGACGTGTGACTGATTTCAGATGACCAAAGCGAGTGAACTGCGTGAGATGAGCGACGAGCAGCTCGGGCTTACCGCCAAGGAAGCTGCCGAGAAGCTGTTTCGCCTTCGCTTCCAGTCGCAGGCGGAGCGGTTGGACGTTCCTAGCGAATTGCGAAAAAACCGTCGGTTGATCGCTCGCGTGATGACGATCCAGACCGAACGCCAGAAAGTAGCGACGACGAAATAGGTCGTCTTGAATTGAAGACAACACAGTGGTCCGAGGGACTGCTGCCAGACAAGAGCTAGATTGAAATGCCAAAACGAGTAGTCCAAGGAATTGTAACCAGCGACAAGATGAGCAAGACTCGTCGAGTGGAGCTGGCTC
>JBGSNA010000153.1:0-66735 GCA_041739875.1 Pirellulaceae bacterium | reverse complement strand
CTCAGGCTGGCGATAGCGGCCGAGGCATTGGCAACCGGTGGGTTGCACGTGCGATACGAATACAGCACTAAGCGGGATTCTCTCACGAGATTCTCCCGTTCCCCTACAGCCCTGATCGAAGCTCGCTAGAGCGACTTGATTGGGGCTTTTTCATTTCACGCCTTTGGCCATGCGCCGGGGCGGTCTCTCTCACCGAGGACCGCCCTGAGCAGGGGCGGTCCGTATTTACGGAGTGTCCCATGGTCGCTGTCACTGCAAGACCAAAGCAAACCCAGTCCACGAACTGGCAAGAAGAGTTTCTAAGAATGTTGCCCACCATTGAACGACAAGCTCGAAATGCTTTCCGCAATCTTGACGCCGAGGCAAGGGAAGATGCTGTGACGGAGGTCATTGCCAACGCCACATGCTTGTACAGACGACTGCACGATCGTTACGAATTGCATCGGGCCTTCGCGACTGCGTTGGCAAAGTTTGCGATCAAGAGTTACTGGAGTGGACGCCGATGCGGGACGTCGCAGTGCTCACGAGACGTGTGTTCTTCAAAAGCGAAACAGACCGCAGGTTATGAATTGTGTTCGCTCGGAGCGCCCGGCGATCAGGTCGGAGAGTGGATGGAGTGTCTGGTGGACAATCGAGTTACCTCGGTCCCCAATCAAGTTGCCTTCCGGATTGACTATCCGCGTTGGTTGAACGAGCTATCGCCCCGCGATCGTCGCATCGCAGAGCGTCTGTCGCTTGGCTATTCCACGAGTGACGTTGCCAGCGAGTTCAAAATCTCGGCGGGTCGTATTTCGCAGTTGCGTCGACAGCTCGCGGACTCGTGGTACGAGTTCATCAGCTTAACCTTGCGATCGCCCGGCGATCCGGAGCCGACGCCCAGTGAAGCGTCGTACGCAGTGTAGCTCTCTCCAGTGCGTTTAATGCCGCGCGTCTTCGTGCGGCATCAACGCCCGGTGATAGTTCATGTTGTCACCGGGCTTCTCAGCGTTTACTCGTCGTCGCGACCGCGACGCCACCAAGAGCCGGTCGTTACTGGCTGGCGATCACGATTTTTGATCGCGTGCACAAACTCTGAACGCGACACAGTCTCAAATTAGAAGATTCAAACACAATGAGATCCCACATCATCGGTCGGACGCTGCTTAAAGCACGTAAAAGACCGACCACCTTATCCAACTCTTTCGGTAGTCGAGGTAAAACCCAAATGAGAGACCCAAGTCCGATCGCTTCATTGATCTTGATCACTCGCGGGTCACTTCGAAAGCACCGGGATTGGGTTCATCGCTGGAGCGATCGTCGCTGTGGACAACGCTACAGCTGACTTTACATTCGGAACGCTTAGGTATGACCATCAAAACGAAATGTTCTTACAGACTGAATTCAAGGCAGCTCCGGTATGACAAACAAAGACCAGCCCTTCGATCCAGAAGAGGTGCTCACCCTAATCGCAAGACTCGCCGCCAAGCACTGGCTAAGAGTTCAACACGCGAAGCACCTCGATGAATCAAACTCTCACCCCAAGAAAGAACCTTCATGCAAACCAACCGATCTCGATGTCGCCCCGTGAAATCGGCACCAACCACTCCTCAAACCTATCAACTCGTCCAAGAAAGCAATCCAATGAACTTGATTCCCAACGCCGACACCGAAATGGTGCTCGCTCAACTTTGTCACACGCTGCAACTCGGTAGTCAACTTGCGGACGCTCCCATGCGGACTGTCGATGGCTACTTTGCCCAGCTCAGGAAACTAGGTATCTTCCACCGTTCGATCGTCCTCGGTCCTGTCATCGTAAGCCGGGCGTATGGCGTTGACGGCCCGGGTGATTCTGGGGAACTTGTCCAAGCCGCGTTGACAACAAACTTCGGGGCTGCAGCGGTCTTCTGGAACTCAGAAGACTACAGCTACGCCAGGGAAGCTGGCACTAGCGAAAGTGATGCATTTGCAGCAGCACGACCGCTACGTGATTGCGTCCCAGCAATCCGCGCCGTACTTTGGCCCCACATCCCTCCGCTTGTCGTAGTATTGTTGGGGCAAGTCGACATCAGCTAATTAGCTTAATTAGTTTACCGCTGGTGGCGAGACGCAAGCAACGGGCATCGCACGCGAAACCGCTTGCTTTCGGACGCTTCAGCTTCAGCGAAACGCGGCAGTTCACGATGCTGGATTTCGTTTTTAAGCGAGTCCAGCGTCCCGTGTCGGTAGATGTGGATAAACTGTCCTCACCCGCGAGTTGTAACAGATCATTTCTAATCATAAGAACTGAGTACTATGAGTTTTGTCGAGAGCAGCGAAAGACGCGAAGCCCAAGAAGCAATAGACTGGTTCTTAAACCGCCATCGGCTTCATGTTTATCGTGAAGTGTCTCCTGATGCGATCGCCGCTCAAGCCAAGCACCTAGCTAAGTGCGTGAAGATTTTGCACCGTGGAGACTATGAAAAAGTAAGCCGCGAGTTGCAGAAAATTGCTGACGATGTTGCCGCAATGGAGTTTGACGATCCAAAAGGTAATGGGCACCATGAGCGAGCAGCTGAAGAAATAAGGCACGTTTGTGAAGAACTCGTCTACGAGAACTGTCCTTGGAGTGACTTGGTTCACTTGCTTCGGACTGAGCACGTGCAACGGCACTTGGCAGTTGCTCTTTGGGAGGAAAACAGGCAAAGGTCCTGGCAATGGTCTGCAGATTTACAAAGAATTGTAGTGAGAGTTTGGGGCGATGAAGCGCTGGACGATAACACGCTCCGTGCAACCGCATCCCGACTTTCGAGTTGGCTCAACGATGAAGGTGTTGAAAATAAAATTGAAGTGAAAGCTGCTGCAGAGCAGCCATGCATTGCCTGCACAATTCTCTCGGTCAATCAAGAAAAGATCGATGCTACGCTTGCTCGGCGCGAAAAGAAAACCCGCGACGAACTAGATATGGCGAGGGCAGCGAGAAATCGCGGTTAGAGTTTGAGGCAACAAACGCTCTCGTGGGCAATGGTAAAAAAATCAGCCTGGGTGACAGTGGCATCTTTCCCTGGAGCGATTCAGGGCGGTTTGGCTGACTAAACTTCTTGAGAGTCAAAGTCCGTTTGACGATTCTGTGGGTCGGCAAAATGCTACGTTCAAGCAGCTTAGAAAAGTGGACCCAAAAGTGGACCAATCAGGCCGTATCTGGGCGGGTCCAGGAGGGTCAGGCCGATCGGCTGACCGCAGAAAACACGGCATTTCCCGTGTTACGTGTACATAAAGATGCCCCCACTAGGACTCGAACCTAGGACCCAATGATTAAGAGTCATTTGCTCTACCGACTGAGCTATAGGGGCGTTTGCTTGGTTGACGCCTGATGGCAGACTTCCGTGCAAGATGCGAGATTCTAGCAAGTTTGTGTCGGTCCGCAACGTAGGTTTCTACGAGTCCGCTTTTACCGCCTTGCTGGACCGAAAACGACCGTTCTTTCGTGACGGATGTGAAAAAATCACGGGAGCGTTGACGGGACTTTGGGCAGACGTAGCGCTTGGAGCATCCCGCGAGCTTTTGTCCAGGTTTCAGCTTCCTCGGCCAACGCGTTACTTCGAGCAGTGATCCCGCCTCCGACGGGAAAATACAAATGGCCAGCTGTTGCAACGATCGTACGAATCAAAATGTTGAAGTCAGCTGCGCCTCCACAGCTGATATAACCTAGCGATCCACAATACGGGCCTCTTGGATTCGGCTCGAGTTCGGCAATCGTTTGCATGGCTTCGATCTTGGGTGCACCTGTGACTGAGCCGCCCGGGAAACAAGCTCGAATCAAGTCGCAAATCGTTGCGTTTGGAGCCAGTTCGCCTTCGATGACGGACACCAAATGTTGGACGTATTGGTATCGCTCGATCTGGCAGAGTTGTGTCACGACCACGCTTTCATCGATACAGACGCGTGACAAGTCGTTGCGCATCAAGTCAACAATCATGATGTTCTCTGCGCGATCCTTTTCGCTGGCTGCGAGTTGCTCGGCGAGATCGCGATCAATGTCGATGTCGCCAGTGCGCGCAACCGTGCCTTTGATCGGCCGCGTTTGGACTTTGCGATCTCGTACCGTCAGAAATCCTTCGGGTGAAGAACTGAGTACAGAGAACGTTTCGCCAGCAAAGTAGCCGCCAAAGGGCGCTGGGTTAGCTTGACGCAGCCGGCTGTAGATCTCAGCGGGGTGACCGTCGGCTTCAGCAACCAATCGCTGAGCGAGGTTCACTTGAAAGCTATCACCAGCTCGGATGCGGCGTACGATTTCACCGACGTTGTCACTAAATGCTCCCGCAGGAAAGTTGCTGGTGACGCCCGCGTGTTGGGTGGGGAAACCTTCAATGGGTTTGGCGGGAGCAATTGTGGCTGTCGACAAAGAAGGCTGGTGGGCATCGCAGCAACCGTCGGCGAGCCACTGCAACACCTGGTCTCGACGATCACGAGCATTAGCAAGCCGATCCTGGTTCGATTGCGGGCCGAGTCCTTGACAGACAATCCACGCACGATTCTCAACGTGATCCAAGGCAATCGTCCAGTCATACAATCCCACGCTCAAAGCTGGAGTCGATAAATCGTTCGCTGTAGGAACAGGAACATTCTCGAGCCAGCATGCCGCTTCGTATCCGATCACGCCAGCGATTCCACCTTGGAACGGAGGCAGGTCCGCGCGACACGTTGCAGGTAACTCACGGCACCATTCATCCAGGACTGGCCAAGGGTCGTTATCACCGACGGATGCAATCAGTTGCCGAATGGGGTCAGCAGTCAAGAACGAGAAGCGTCCAAGTTTTACGGATTCGGTGTCATCCGCGATCTGTGCAGCGGAATCAAGCCACAGCACGCCAGGAAGGGAACTCAGTGCTGTAAATGCGTGCGAAAGCGAAAACTCGGGTGGTAGCGGGTGAACAAGCGGTAACGATTCAGCGAAGGTCGACATAAGGAAAGGCTACCAGCCTCCGCGTTACTGGCGAGAGGGTCTCGAAATTTGAGGCCGTTTTGACCAAACTACTACGATTGTCCGACGGCGTCCCCGTGAATCGGGAAGCCCAGTCGCTAACGGTTCTCGCTAGCTCGTTGTCTTTGTAATCACGACTCCATGCCGTTCACAATTACCCATATCGCCGCTGTCGCGCCTGCTGCTTGGTTCCTGCGTGGGCGGATTCCGTTCTCAGCGTTGGCGATTGGGAGCATGATCTGTGATGTGCCGGTCTTTTTTCCGTGGTTACTTGATTACGACACGATGCACTCGTTCGTCGGCATCATGACTCACTGTTTGCCGGTGGGAGTTACTTTTTATTTTCTGTTTCAGGTGATCCTGAAACGCCCCATGGCGACCTTGCTGCCACGTTCGATGGCGATTCGGTTAGCTCCTTGGATTGATCGGGACGTTGACTTTTCAATACCGCAGATTGCGATCGTCATTGCCTGTGTGGCCGTTGGGGCATCCACTCACGTTATTTGGGACGGGTTCACGCATTATTCGGGCTGGGGAGTCCGATCGTTTCCGATGCTTCGTCTCGAGGCGATCCGGTGGGGTGATCGTTCAATGAGATGGTGTGATGTCCTGCAACACGGAAGCTCTGTTCTTTTCCTGCCACCGCTCATCGCCTCAGGGGTGTGGTGGGTTTATCGACAGCCCGTCGTCGATGCGGCAAAGAATCGGCCGGCGATCAATGACTATGTGGTATTCGCTATTCTGTGTTCGTTAGTCGTCGCTGTATTCGCTTACGCAGTCGGTGTTCACCAGATTTTTCCGGACTTAAGTTTTGTGGCGGTGCTTCGTGACGGTGTGCGACGAGTGGGCATCGTGATGATGTTGTTGATCGCAGGCTACTGTGCCGTATTGTTTGTGAACCAATTGCGACGTCAACCAGATTAAGCTCGCTTGATCAGGATAGGCGATTTTTTTTGCTTGCTCGCTTGAGTCGATGGTGTTGTTCGATCTCGCCGAGAATTCCCCAACGCAATGCTTCGTCCTGTGTGTACTGCTTCCCAAGTGTCCTCGCGATGGAGGCTTTCGCCATTTCGAATCCAAGATAAAACGCATGCGATGCGTCGACATTCTCAGCGATCGGTTGCTTGAGCAGTTTCTCGAACAGAGAGAATGGGTCTCGATCGGAAAGATGCAGCGACCGAGAGAGCACATGAAGTTCTGTCGCGTCGGCGAACAGTCGATAGTTGTTGTCTTTAAGCGTTGCGGCGAGTCGTTCGAGTGTTTCGTGAGAGTAATGCATGAGCTTCGGATCGCGAAGCATCACGAGATCACTCGATAAGCGTTTGGGCGGCGTCTGGTGAGTGATGGCATAGTGGCTGATTCGTCTCGCGGCATCGCATTCTTTAACGCTCGAGCGCGCCCAGTTGATGACTTGGGTGGTGAGGACGCTTTCGATTCGCAGTTCTTCGCAAATCGCGATCAGCATCATATTCACACCGGCGGAATCGACGTCAGTCAGTTCTGTCAAATTGCCAATCCCCATCATCATCGCCGAGTCCGGGAATTGTTCTCGCGTGGATGCGTAACGCACCAAGCTTTTGGCAAAGCCAGTACCGATGGGTTCCAGAATCGGATCGAGTCGAAACGGGATGTCGTGCTGGCTCAAAAACGACGCTGTTTCCCACAGACTTGTTTCGTCTTTGGGCGAGTCTGGGATCGCAACCACTTCGACGCCCCAGTCCAGGGCGAGATGGCGATTCGTGGAGTTGACGCTCAAAACCAGCGAAGCGCCGGCACACGTTGCTTGCTCGACTTCCCAGTGGTCAAACGAGTCAATCGAGACGCGGTGTCCCTGTTCGACAAGTGCGGTCACATAATCGCTGATCGACTCACAGCGTCCTGCGGGATCACAACCGACATCGATCATGTCGGCGCCGTCGGCGCGAAGCTGATTCGCTGTTTGAACAACTGCCTCAATCGACAGTCGCGGTACATGGTTGATCTCACCGATGATCGCGATGGAGTACTCCGTTAACTGTTGAGCGGAAATAGAATCTCCGAAAAGTTCGGGTATGGATCGGCAATCTTTTGGGCCAATGATGACGGGGACGTTCAACGCACTCGAGAGTTCCGCAACGCCTGTTTCGAGATAGCCCGGCACAATCACATGCGTGGCTTCTCGCGGAACTCGCAAATGCTTGATCAGCCAAGTCGCATTCATCAACGCGGCGACTGTGATCGGCATGACATCGATTGAAAAATGAAAGCTGAATTTCGATGCTAGACCCTCGATCACTTCGCGCAGCATCGGCTCAGCCAACTTGCCGGTGACAAAGTGATAGTGGTCCGATGAATTAGGTTTTAAAGTCGATGGCATCGCTTGATGTTCAATCAGGTTGTGTGGTGCGGATGCAATGTGATCAAGCAATTTTTTTCGCGAGCGACTGGTTCGCCCTTGACTCTCGGCTGGGACTCCGTACAACTTGCAACGACGAGAGATCCGTTGTTTGAAGTCCAAATGCAAGTTTGAATTTCAACGTGGCCGGGATCTCTCGTTTTTTTATGCGGTGATACTTAGCTGATGTCTTGGTCGCTTCCACGTCGTGCTGAATTAAGTTGTACGATAATTGTTGTCCATTCGCGTTTTGTTGCAACGCATTCACAACCTTGCACGTGACGAATCGAAGAAAATACGGTGACTGAATCATCGGCAACGAGTCGTAACGAGAACGCGTTGAACGTGTTGTGGTCGAGCACCAATCTGCTTGCGCTCAATAAGCCTGCGGGGATTGCGACACAATCACCCAGCGGCATTGACAGCTTGGAAATGCGACTGCGTAACCAACTGGGGCCCCAAGCCGAATATCTCGCGTTTCCGCATCGTCTCGATCGCCCTGTGAGCGGCGTTATTTTAGTTGCCACAACGAAACGCGCCGCAAATTTGCTCGGTGCACAGTTCGAATCGCGAAAGGTATCGAAAACCTACATCGCGATCGTCGCTGGCGACGCCACCGATATTGAGCTTGAGTGGAACGACGCAATTCTCAAGCAGGCCGACGAGGCGAAAGTCGACCTTGTGCACGCGGCGACGGTGGGTGCCAAGTCGTGCGAGACAGCTGTTGAGGTGATCGGGTACCATGTTCAACAAGATTGTACCGTGCTTCGGCTGAGCCCTCGAACCGGGCGAATGCATCAATTGCGAGTGCAGGCAGCGAGCCGAGGTTTCCCGATCCTCGGTGACGAGACGTATGGCTGGCAGCCAAGTTTGACGACATCGTTTCATCCGCTTCGAATTGCCTTGCATGCCGAGACCATTTCGTTTCATGAGCCGAAAACGGGGCGTTTGGTGACGGTTTGTGCCCCACTTGATGCGGAAATGCACGGGATCTGTTGTTCGATTCGGTAGCCATCGGTTATCAAGAGCAGCAATCTAGCGATTTTTTAACTGGACAAAATTCATGCTCCGCGTCGGCGCCGTTACCTATCTGAACTCAAGGCCCTTGATCGAGGGGCTTCGTGAGATGATGGGGGATGAAGGGAAGTTGTCGCTCAATCTGCCGAGCCGCTTGGCCGACGAGTTGGCGGCATCGCGGTTAGATGTTGCGCTGATCCCTTCGGTGGAATACTTTCGCCAGCCAGGTTTGAAGATCGTTTCGGATGCAGTCATCGCGTGTCGCGGCCCGGTTTGGAGCGTACGACTGCTTAGCCGCGTGCCAGTCCGCAATATTCGACGACTGGCGCTCGACGTTGGGAGTCGAACAAGTGCGGCGATGGTTCAGGTCTTGTTAATGAAGCGTTTTGGATTGCGACCAGAAACCGTTGAACTCGCGATTGAGCAGACCCCTGAGGCAGTGGATGCGGATGCCGTGCTGCTGATCGGTGATCGGGCCATGCATCCAGCTCGCGGCGTTTACACGGAGATCTGGGATCTCGGCGACCAGTGGTGTCGCAGCACGGGGCGGCCGTTTGTTTTCGCGATGTGGGTCGCTCGCGAAGAAACCAACACGACACAGTTAGCAACTTGGCTCAGCCAAAGCCGCGACTTGGGTATGTCGCGACTTGCTGAAATTGCTGAGCGCGAAGCCCCGACGCACGGACTCAGCACCGGCGACGTTTACCGGTACTTCACGGATAACTTACATTTCACACTCGGCGCGAAAGAGATTGAGGGGCTGGAAGAATTCCGCCGCCAAGCCGAAGCTTTGGGGCTAGTCGGCAACTCGACGACACGTGTTCACTAGAAATTCATTTGACGTTTGACTGAACGATATAAGATGCTCAAAACTGCCACTTCGCAAGTTCGCGACATTCTCGACAAGGCGCTCGCGGGAGAGCGTCTCCATCCAGCCGATGGACTCGCCCTATTCCAGAGTCATGATCTAGCAGCCATCGGAAGTGTGGCGGACACGCTTTGCTCGCGTAAACACCCAGAGAACTTTCGGACGTACAACGTCGATCGGAATATCAACTACACGAATATTTGTACGGCGGTTTGCAATTTCTGTGCGTTCTATCGTTCGCCCAAGAGCGACGAAGGCTATGTGTTGCCGCGAGACGTACTGCTAGAAAAAGTACGCGAGACGGTGGAGCTTGGCGGGAACCAAATTCTACTTCAAGGCGGGCTGCACCCGAAATTCACTCTCGATTGGTACGAAGAAATGCTTCGTGATATTCGGCGCGAGTATCCGATGATTAACGTTCATGGATTCAGCCCTCCGGAATTGCACCATTTCACCAAAGTCAACAAACTGTCGCTCGAAGAAGTGCTGACAAGGCTGCGTGATGCAGGGTTGGGTAGCATTCCCGGCGGTGGTGCCGAGATTCTTGTCGATCGAGTTCGCAGCGAGTTGACTCGTGGCAAAGTGATGACCGATGATTGGCTCAACGTCATGCGGGTTTGGCACAAACTTGGCGGCATCAGTACGGCGACGATGATGTTCGGTCATGTTGAAACGTTGGCGGAGCGTGTCGAGCACCTGGATCGTTTGCGAGATCTGCAAGATGAAACGGGCGGCTTCACGGCTTACATTTGTTGGACGTTCCAACCAGACAACACCGAACTGTCTCACATCAAGCCCGTAGGATCATTTGAGTATCTCAAGACCCAAGCGATCTCGCGAATTTACCTCGACAACTTCGCCAGCATTCAAAGCAGCTGGGTGACGCAGGGCTTGAAGATTGGGCAATTAGCGTTGACCTTTGGTGCCAACGACATGGGCAGTTTGATGATCGAAGAGAACGTGGTCGCCGAGGCGGGAACGGTCCACTTCCTCACACTTCGCCAGATTCGCGAAGCTATCCAAGAGCTTGGTTTCGAAGCCCGTCAACGAGACGTGTTTTACAAGCTTGTTGATCCAGCACTGGAACGCAAAGCGATCGAAGCAAACGATCGCAAGGATGCAACACAACTCGTCCAGCTCGCGACTTAAGTCTTGACGTTGACGATTCGCAATTGAAGTTCTTTCAATTGGGCTTCGTCGACCGAGCCAGGTGCTTCGGTCATCATGTCGGAGGCTTTTTGGGTCTTGGGGAATGCGATGACTTCGCGGATGTTGTCCAGTCCAGCGAAGAGCATGACCCAGCGATCGACGCCGAGCGCGATTCCGCCGTGGGGAGGTGCGCCGAAGCGAAGTGCGTTGAGCAAAAAGCCGAATCGGTCTTCGGCGGTTTGCTCATCGATGCCGAGCAGACCGAAGACTTTCTGTTGCGTTTCCGAGTCGTGGATTCGGATGGTGCCGCCACCAGCTTCACTGCCGTTGATGACAAGATCATACGCTTGGGCACGGATGGCTTTCGGATCGCTTTCAAGATTCGGCAGATCCTTCTTGAGCGGTGCGGTGAACGGATGGTGCATCGCGACCCAGCGACCGGATTCGGCATCGTGGTCGAACATTGGGAATTCAGTAATCCAGCTGCAGTTCAGATCGTTCGGATCGTACATCTTTTGTTCAGCAGCGATGCGCTTGCGAAGTCCGTAAAGGCCTTTGCAAGTCACTTCCCAAGTGTCAGCGAGAACGAGTAGCAAGTCGCCAGGTTTGCCGTCCATGAGCTGAGCGATCTCAGCCAAGTGTTCGGCCTCGAGATTCTTGCTCGTTGGGCTCCACAATGTACCGTCGTCTTCAACGCGGAACCATGCGAGTCCCTTGGCGCCGAAGTCTTGCTTGACTTGTTCGGTCATCTCGTCGATTTGGCGACGTGAGTAAGTGGCGGCTGAGCCTTTGACGTTGATACCGCGAACGAAGTTGCCGGCATCGGCTGCGCCGCGGAACACGCGGAATTCAGTCTTGGCAGCGACGGACGTGATGTCTGTGATTTCCATACCGAAACGCAAGTCCGGCGCGTCGTGTCCGAAGCGACGCATCGCCTCATCATAGGTCATGCGAGGCAGCGGTAATTGAATGTCTTTACCGAGGATCTCTTTGGCGGTTTTCACAACTAGCCCGTCGATCAGTCCGATAATGTCTTCGGAATCCACGAACGACATTTCCAAGTCGAGTTGAGTGAACTCGGGTTGACGGTCGGCTCGCAAGTCTTCGTCACGGAAACACTTCGCGACTTGGACGTAACGGTCGAAGCCGGCGACCATCAAGATTTGCTTGTAGAGTTGCGGCGATTGTGGCAACGCGTAGAACTTGCCCCCGTGGACGCGACTAGGCACGAGATAGTCACGAGCTCCCTCAGGCGTGCTGCGACCGAGGATCGGCGTTTCGACATCGATGAAGTCATGCTCGGCAAAGTAGTCACGCATGGTCTTGATGATTTTCGATCGCGTGATGAGCGCCTGCTGCATTTCTTTGCGGCGTAGATCGAGGAAGCGGTACTTCAGCCGCATCTCTTCGTTAGGAAGAACGGACTGGCCCGGCGTGAATGGCGGTGTCACGCAAGAGTTCAGAATTTCAAAGTCGTGACAGCGAACTTCGATTTCGCCTGTCTCGAGCTTTTCGTTCGATTTGCCTTCGAGCCGCAGAGCAACCGTGCCACGAACTAGAATGACGCTTTCGTTTGGAACGTGTCCGGCGTCTTTGATCAGTTTCGTATTCGCTTCGGGCGGACCGATCACCACTTGAGTCATACCGTAACGATCACGAAGGTCGATGAAGACGGCGCCACCGTGGTCGCGTCGACTATCGACCCAGCCGCACAAGGTAACTTCGGTTTGGATATCAGCTTTGCGGAGTTGGCCGCAGGTGTGGGTACGGAGCACGACTTCTATCGATTCGGAGTAGTTGAATGTGGTTGAACTATTGAGGAGTCTATACCTCAGCCAGGATTCTATGCCGTGCGGCTCGATTTGCTGAGGGGGTAGATTAGCTCGCTGCGCACCAAAAAAGCCGGTATCCGAGGGGATAACGGCTCAAGGTCGAGGTTTTTTCGATCAGATCGGGCTACATCTCTGAAGCTGGCGAGGCTAGGCCGGCCTCGATCGTTTCGTCTGCGTTATGCTTTGGCGATTTAAAACCAAAGATCAAAATCAAATAAAGAACTGCCATTGTTGCAGGAACTAAGGCCGTAACGCGGATCGCCATACGGCTACCGTGAAGGGTTGCTTCGCCCACTGGTCCAGAGTCTTGAGCCGCGAACTCTTTATTGGCTTGCCACCAATCGTTCTGTTCGCGAAGGCCCTTGAATGCTTCGCTGCTAATCCCGTCACCGGCTATTTGGACATCGTTCGTGACGGCAGCACCATTATCGCTGATCATGCCGGCCTTGGAGCCATCGATCCCTGTGATTGCTGGGAAAAACAGGAATGAGTTTTCGTTCGGTGCTTTTACGCGAGCAAAAGTTTCTGGCGAATTCTCTTGGATGTACTTAGACGCAAAGTAGTCCTGTTTGTAGCCGATGCCGGTCGTACCCAAGAGACCAGCAGAGGTCATTCCGGCAAAACCCATCAATGCCATAGCGATCGTTGCACTTTGAGGGAATCGCTCGCCAACCACACCGAGCATTGTGGGCCACAGGAACGTCTTGCCAAAAGCATAAATGGTTGCGGCAAAAAACATAAAGGGAACACTATCGCCAATGCTAATCAAATAGAGGCCTGTCGCACCAAGAAGGGCGCTGACAAGCAAAAGCCCGAGCGACGAAATGCGATGCACGATTGGTCCCGCAAAAAATCGCAATCCCGTCATCAAGAGCGAGGTGTAAATGAAGAGCATCGTGCCTAAAGCTGCACTCTTTAGAATCCCACCAGTAATCTTGTTGATCCAGCTATCGGTCCCCAGTTCGACGTAGCCGACGCACGCATGAGCGACAAGCAAAATCAAGAAAAACGGACCAATTAATCGAAGAAACATCCCGCCGTAAGAAATCGATCCCGATTGCGCGTCCGTTTGCGGAAATTTTTCTTTGAAAACAATGAAGCCATACATTGCAGTCGGTATTAGGAACGTCGCTAAAAGAATCTCCCAGCCGATAGAGCCCTTGAGGAACACAATCAAACCGCCGAGGACCAAGCCTGCGGGCCATCCGGCGTGCAAGATGTTGAGGTAGTGAGTTTTTTGCTCAGGAAAGAGTGTTGCGGTCAGCGGGTTAATGACTGCTTCGCAGATTCCGTTGCCGACGGCGAAAATGAATGCTGACCAAAACAGGATCATGTACACCGCGTCTTTACCTGCTGCGTTGAAAACAGGAGTCGCCGAAAACAACATCACAGCGGAAATGACGTGGCAAGCCAACGCGATCATCATGAGCGGCTTGTATCCAACCCAGTCGACGAGCAAGCCCGCGAGCAAAATCACCAAGCCGAATCCAACCAAACCACCACCAGTGATCTGGCCAAGTTCGGTCATTGTGAAGCCATACTTGCTTGACCAAACATCAAGCAAACCGCCGCGGACGGCGAAGCCGATTCCGGCAGCAATCAGGGCGAGAATCCCTGCGGCGAGAAGAGTTTTGCGATTTTCCATGGTGGGCTAATTTCTTATCGAGGACACGTGGAGCGAGGGTGAATATTCTTACTTTTCGCGAAGGCAGCCAGAATCAAGTCGAAATGCTGGCAACCTGACGGGTTTTCGTCAAGTTATCTGCCGCTATTGCTTGAATAAGGCAAGGCTAATCCCCGGCGACAGCTGTTGCCACTAGCAAACTCGCTACAGTTGGCTGATACAATAGCGGGTCGCACGACTGTCGTGTTCCCGTCTCCCATTTCTCTCTCCTGAGACCCTCCATGCGTACGTTGCTAACCGCTGCCCTGTTTTTTGGAAGTTTCGCCGCTATGTCCAATGTTGAATCCAACGCCGAAGAAGCGTCGAAGCACGAGTGTGCCCTCAATTTCGATGTGAAGACGATCGAGGGTAAAGACGTGAATCTCGAAGACTACGAAGGCAAGGTGGTTCTCGTGGTGAACGTCGCGAGCCAATGTGGACTGACGCCCCAGTACAACGGATTGCAAAGTTTATACAAGAAATACGAGGAAAAAGGCTTTGTCGTGCTCGGGTTCCCGTGCAACCAATTTGGTAGCCAAGAACCAGGCACTGAGTCAGAAATCAAGCAGTTTTGCACATCGAAGTTCAATGTGACGTTCCCGATGTTTAGTAAACTGAATGTTAACGGCGAAGAAGCATCCCCTCTCTACAAGTACCTGACCAGTAAGGACGTCGAGCCAGCAGGAAGCGGCAAGGTGAGTTGGAATTTCGAAAAATTCTTGATCGACCGCGATGGCCAACTCGTGAACCGTTTTAGTCCACGAACGGCTCCGGATGACGCTGAACTCGTCAAAGCGATCGAATCGGAACTGTAATCAGTCCTCGGAAAACAGACCTCCGGAGGCCAATGACCTGTTTTGGGCGATCGCAATGTTGCCAGGACAGGTCCTGGCCCTGGTGTTGAAGGTGTTAAATCGCATGAAGAATTTCTGGTTGTTCGTCGGCGTCGCTTGCACAGTTGTCGCTGGTGAGGCTTTGAAGGCTGCTGAGCCATTGTTGCGAGCTGGCGATCGCGTTGCTCTCGTTGGCGGCACATTCGTTGAGCGATTACAGCACTGTGGGGCGTTCGAGGCCGAACTCCAGTGCCGTCGGCCTGAGTTGCATCTTGCGGTGCGGAATCTGGGTTGGTCTGGCGACAATGTGTTTTGCATAGCGAGAAAAGGGTTCGACGGTCCGGAAAACGGGATCAAGCGGCTTTTAAGGGATCTGGAGTCAGCCAATCCGACCGTGCTCATTTTGGCCTACGGATTCTCGGAAGCGTCTCGCGACGAAGTGGAAAACGGCTTGTTTGAAAGCGGATATCGCCAGCTGATTGGGACTTTGGTGGCCAAATCGTTCCAGCAACCGATACGAATCGTGCTGGTCAAGCCGCTTGCGATGCCAGGTTATCGCACGCCGGGGTACGCCAAGACGATTACGGCTTGTCGGGAAATTGTCGACAAAATTGCGTCGGAGGGCGGGTTACCGGCGATCGATGCTCCGTGGACGGGAGCGGAGAACTTGCTCGAGCCCCATCAGTTGCTGCCCAACCCTGCTGGATACGCCGAGTTGGCTCGCGGTTACGCCGATGCTCTGGTGGGAGGCAACGTGTGTGAGCAGATGGACCCAAAGTTAACGACTGAGATCATTGAGAAAAACCAGCTGTTTTTCCATCGTCACCGGCCTCAGAACGAAACGTACCTGTTTTTGTTTCGCAAGCACGAACAAGGCCGTAATGCTGCGGAGATCCCGATGTTCGATCCGCTGATTGAAGCAGCCGACAAGGCAATCTGGGCTGTGGCGAAGTAAAGGGGGCCGATGCCGTCGTAAAACAAGCATTCTTGGTGCTCTCGTTCTTGTCACTGGCAGGTATCCGGCATAGGCTTTGCCGTTTGCGCCACCGCTTTTTTTCTCGCGTTGGCTTAACGAATCGAAATTTTCGGAGCTGGTTGGGTGTCGGGAACCTGTGTTATCGGATTGCAATGGGGTGACGAAGCGAAGGGCAAGCTTGTTGACCTTCTCGCACCACGGTTTGAAATTGTTGTGCGTTACCAAGGCGGTGCCAATGCTGGCCACACCGTGGTTGCGGGCGACGAGACCTACAAACTGCACCACATCCCCAGCGGTATCTTGCACCGTGAAGTGCAAAACCTGATCACGCCCGGCGTGGTCATCAACCCCACGACGATGCTCGACGAGATCGACGGGCTGAAGGCGCGCGGGATCGATGTCACAGCGAATCTCCTCATCAGCGAACGCGCTCACCTCGTGATGCCTTGGCACATGATCGAAGATCGCGTGATCAATGCGACTAAGTTCAAGGGTGAGTCGATCGGTACAACCAATCGAGGCATCGGCCCCTGTTATCGGGATAAAGTCGGACGCACGCACGCGATCCGGATGGCAGATCTCATTCAGCCACAACGGGATGAGCGGATTCGAGCGGTTGCCGAGCAAAAGACTGAAATTTTGCGAAGCATGGGTGCTTCCGAGGAAGACCTTGCAACGATCGCCCCTGAAGCACTGATCGCGTTGGCCACCGGATGGGCGAACCGTCTTCGAGGCATGATTGGCGATACGACAGATCTGTTGCTTGACGCGGCCGAAGCGGACAAGCGGATTCTGTTCGAAGGCGCCCAAGGCTCGTTGCTGGATATCGACCACGGGACGTATCCGTTTGTGACGAGCAGCAACTCGAGTGGTGTTGGCGTGTGTGCTGGGGCTGGTGTACCACCGCGTTGGATCAACCACGTGATTGGTGTTTGCAAAGCGTATAGCACGCGAGTAGGTGGCGGTCCGTTTCCAACGGAGCTGGCAAACGCGACTGGCGACAAGATTCGCGAACTCGGTCACGAATACGGCACCACGACTGGGCGGCCACGCCGTTGCGGTTGGTTTGATGCGGTTGCGGTTCGTTACACCGCTCGGCTCAGTGGCGTAACGCGACTGGCGCTGATGATGATGGACGTGCTCGCCCATCTCGACGAGATCAATGTCTGTGTCGCTTATGAGTTGGATGGAAAACGCATCCAGCGTGTGCCGAGTCATGCCGACGAAGTCGCTCGTTGTATACCGATTTATGAGACAATCCCTGGTTGGCTCGAACCGGTCGACGACGTGAGAACCGTGGCGGGGTTCCCCGCCGGGGCGCTGGCCTATGTCAAACGCATCGAAGAACTCGTGGGTGTTCCAGTCGGGATTTTGTCTGTTGGCCCGGATCGGGCTCAGACGATCTTTACCGACGCGGCAGCCGAGTTGCTACCTGTGGCAGTGGTCTAGGTCGTTGATGGAGGCGAACGGTTCGGTGGCGGGAGACTCAACGACTCATGATTCACGGACTGGTGATTCACGGACTGGAAATCGTGACATGGCACCCGATGATAGAGCACGCGAGAAGCGGCCAAAGCACATCGCCGTCATCATGGACGGCAACGGTCGTTGGGCGCAAAGCCGCGACTTGCCGCGAATCGAAGGCCACCGTCGCGGAGTTACGACGGTGCGAATGGTCAGTGAGCTGGCCTCCGAACTCGGCGTTTGTGCTGTGACGCTTTATTGTTTGTCGAGTGAGAATTGGAAGCGACCTCAGGCAGAGCTCGACTTTTTGATGCACTTGCTCGAGCAATATCTCGTCGAAGAACGCAGGCTCATCATGGACCAGCAAATGTGTTTGCAGGTCATTGGTCGACGCGATCGGTTGCCACAATCCGTGCTTCGTGAAATGAATCGCACGATCGAAATGTCGGCAACGAATACGGGAACCAAGCTAGTGCTGGCGATTGATTATGGCGGGCGAGACGAGATCACGCGAGCGGTTCGAACGATTGCCAAGGAAGTCGCCAGCGGGGCATTTGAAATCGAATCGATTAACGAAGACACGATATCGGCAAGGCTTGATACGCGTGGGTTGCCAGAGATCGACTTGATGATTCGCACAGGCGGCGAAATGCGATTGAGCAATTTCTTGTTGTGGCAACTTTCTTATGCTGAACTCTGGATCACGCAAAAGAACTGGCCGGAGTTCGCACGCGAAGATTTTCTGGATGCGATTGAACAGTTTGCTTCGCGACAACGCCGCTTCGGTGGGCTGAGTGTGAACGAGTAACCCGTGAATGAGTAACGTGTGAGCGAGTAACGTGTGAACAGACAATGCGTGTGAATCAATAAATGCTCAAAGATCGTTTACGAACGTCGGCCGTCTTGATCCTGATCGTTTCAGTGTTATTGGTGCTGGATGCACGTTCGGCGAGCGATGGTGTGATGGGGCTTTGGTTATTGCCGTTGCTGTTCTTCTTCGGGTTGGGAACTGCCTGGGACGCCGCAACGATGCTGCACAATAGTGGTCGAGTCTGTTTGCGGCGCGACAGTGTGCTAGCGACGTTTATCGTGATACTTGCGAGTTGCGTGCCCATGCTTTGGCCGTTGTTTGGCTCGCCGTATCCGGAAAATTGTCCACTGGGCAATCTTGGCTGGATTGTGATTGGTGCTGTCGCCAGTCTGTTTGGGATTCTTGGCGGCGAGATGATTCGGTTCGGCACGGGACCTCAGGGCGCCATCGAACGCATCACGGCATCGGTGTTTGTATCGCTTTATGCTGGGTTGCCATTTTCGTTATTAGTCGCGACGCGTTCGCTAGGGACGGGGAATTGGGGATTGGCTGCACTTCTCACCATCATCATGGTGACCAAGTCCTGTGATGCGGGAGCATATTTCACGGGGAGGACCTTGGGGCGGCGCAAACTGATTCCGCGGCTGAGCCCTGGAAAGACTGTTGAGGGGGCGATTGGTGGCATCGTAACCAGCACAATCGTCGCATTTATCTGTTTGAAGTGGCTTTTCCCGAACCTCACAGGGGGATTACAGCATCCATCTTTGTACGCCGCATTGATACTTGGACCCGTGTTGGCGATTGCTGGGATGGCCGGAGACCTTGCTGAGTCGCTCGTTAAACGTGATTGTGGGGCGAAGGACAGTGGAAACTGGTTGCCAGGGCTGGGTGGCGTTTGGGACGTCACCGATTCGCTCCTAGCGGCCGCAATGCCAGGTTTTTTGTGTTTTGTTGCCCTACTTTAGTGCCCAGAGGCTCGGAAAAATTCTGTCTCAGCAACGTCAGTATTTGAGCAAGTTTTGTGCTTTTCCCGCTCGGCGATCGTATAAAATCCTGAACGCCTTCACTCCACCCACACATAGGCCCTGTGCATGACCGAAGCCACGCTGTCGATCGCTAACCCGGCTGAAGTACTCGTTCTCTTCGGCGCTCGTGATCAACACCTCCGGAAGCTGCGGCGACTTTTCGACGTCAGTATCACTCACCGTGATGGCCGAATTCTGGTTTCAGGCGAAGGTGATAATGTCCACCGGGCAACGCGAACGCTAGAAAAACTGCGGCATACGTCGCGCAAGAAGGGCTCACTCAGCATCGGAGACATCGAACTGGCCGCCACCGAGGAAGGTGCAGTGATCGAGGGAGCCGTCATTCCGATCTCCAGTGAAGACATCGATATCCAGCACGCGGGCCGAAAAGTGAAGCCGCGGACGCCCGGACAAGCTCGATACGTTGATGCAATCCACCAGCACGATTTGACTTTCGCGACCGGCCCTGCGGGTTGTGGAAAGACGTATCTCGCCGTGGCTACGGCTGTGGAAGCTCTCAAGAGTCGCCAAGTTCGCAAGATTGTTCTGGTTCGCCCGGCCGTCGAGGCGGGTGAGAGTCTGGGCTTCCTCCCAGGCGACCTGCGAGCCAAACTAAACCCGTACTTGCGGCCTCTCATGGACGCACTGGGGGAAATGATCGATTTCGATCAATCGCGAACCTTGATGGAACAAGACGTCATCGAAGTGATTCCGTTAGCGTACATGCGAGGCCGAACGCTTAATGATGCATTCGTCATTTTGGATGAAGCACAGAATACGACAGTGGCGCAAATGAAAATGTTTCTGACTCGGTTGGGTGAACACAGCAAGATGGTTGTCAGTGGTGACACGTCCCAGCTCGATTTGCCTCGCGGGGTCACAAGTGGATTGCATGACGCTGTTCGCCGGTTGTCAGGCATCAAAGACGTTGGCGTGGTGCGTCTGGACGGCACGGATATCGTTCGACACCGATTGGTGCAGCGAATCGTGGAGGCCTATGAAGATGGCAGTGACTCTCAATCAGGTCATTCCAATCATCGCCATGAATCCGATTCGAACGCACACAAACTGAGTTCCAGCGGGCATCATTTACCCACCTCAGAACAGGCGAACTCAGAACAGGCGAAGTCAGAACAGGGCTTGGAGGAATCCAAAGACTTAAGTTAAGTATGCGTCGGCGGGATGAACCCTCCCGAGCGCATGTTTGCTGAACAAGTCAACGTTATGAGTGCCGCAAGTAAACAGCGAGGCCGTCAGGAGCGTATTGAGTCCTTGGGGATTCCCAAGCCTCGGTTCATGCAATGGTGGGAACGCAGCAATAAAGTCGACTGGGCGTTCCGCGTTGCGATGGCGGCCGTTGCTGCACTCGCAATTCTCGTTTGTTGTCGAACATGGCGACCACCGTTTGCCTATCGCACCGGTGCAGTGCCTTCGCGTGATTTAATCACGCGAGTCACGTTTCAGGTTCCTGACGAAGCGGCCACGGAGGTGACTCGGACCCAGAAGCGTCGTGATGTGCTTGCTCTCTATAGCAATCGCACCCAGCCCATCATCCAGCTTCGTGGTGCGCTCAAGGATCAATTGTTTCTGATTCTCGGCGCGACGTCGTTCGACCAAATGAACGAGGAAGATCGCAAGGCATTTGCCCAGTTTTACGCTGGCGATGAAACGGCTGAGCCAGGCGATACACCGGCCGCTCGGTTTGCGTTGTTCAAGAGTGTGCTAGCAGATGATCCCGAGCTTCAAAAGGTTGATGACGCTGTGCGCAATATGCTCCAGCCAATTGATGAGCATGGCTTGCTTACGGCAATGCAGCATGCGATCGACCAAGGAAGCCAGCGGATGATTCGCGTTTACCCGGCCGGTCGCCCTGCGGACGCCGAACCGTTTGAGCTCAGCAAAGTGCGAATCGCTCAGGTTCGTCCTGATTTGCAAAAACGTTTGGCGGAGCAGTTTCGATTGCAATTCCCGGGCGACCCAGCGCAAACGGTCGCTCGGATGATCAGCGAATGGATCGGCCAGCGATTGCCTGACACGTTGCAGTACGATGACGAGCTGACTGAAAAAGAACGGCAAAAAGTCGCTGCGGATGTCGAACCGGTGATGACGACGCATTACCGTGGCGACACCAAGCTCGCCGACGCCGGCAAGTCGCTTGGCCCGAAACAGATTCTGCTGCTCAAGCGGGAGTGGGAAGAGCTCACCGCGAAAATACGGTGGCGAGACAGTTTTGCCCGAATGTCAGCCTACCTGGGGATGATCGGTGCGTTCTATTTACTCTGCGGCACCTACATTTTCTTCGTCGATGACCGCGCCTTAATTCTCGAGCGTTCGAAGCTTGCGAAATTGTTGATTCTTTTATCTGCGACCGTCGTGCTCAGCTACTATGCGTCGCGGGATGAGTGGCGCGGAGAGTTGATCCCTCTGGTGCTGTCGTCGATCGTTTGCGCCGTGGTTTATGGACGAGAGCCCGCTCTGTTATTTATGGCCGCAGCCTGTTTGAGTGTGACATTATTACTAGGTGCCGACATTTCGGAACTTGTGATGATGGCCGCCGCATGCACGAGTTGTACACTGTTGCTTGGACGCATTCGAAGCCGGACGCACTTGCTTTATGTTGGCTGTATCTCAGCCGCAATCACCATGGCAACCGTTCTGGGCGTGGGGATTGTGACGGGGCAAACACTTGCCGCAGGCGAGCCGGTGTCGGAGATCAATGCAAATATTCCAGTACTCGGTTTCTACGTGACTGTCGGCGGCTTGTTGCGTGAGGCTGCGTGGGCAGGAATGTGTATCGTGGTTTCCGCGACGGCGATGACGGGATTGCTGCCGTTGGTTGAGAAAGGCTTTGGCATCCAGACCGACTTGAGCCTTTTGGAGCTGGGCGATGCGAGTCACCCGTTGTTGCGTCGATTGGCTCAACGCGCGCCAGGGACTTACAACCATTCCATCAACGTTGCATCGATTGCCGAAGCCGCAGCAGATTCAATTGGTGCCAACGGATTGCTGGTTCGCGTGGGGGCATACTTCCACGATATCGGAAAGATGTTCAAGCCCGAGTATTTTATCGAGAACCAAAGCCACGGCATTAACCAGCACGATTCGTTGCAGCCAGCCATGAGTACGCTGGTGATCATCGCTCACGTCAAAGACGGAGCCGACTTGGCTCGCAGCCACCATTTGCCAGGTCCGATTATCGATTTCATTCTCCAACACCACGGCACGACGTTGGTTGAATACTTCTACCGCGAAGCGGCGAAACGCAGCGAAGAAGATCCCAACGGCGAATCAGTGAGCGACAAAGATTTCCGCTATCCGGGGCCCAAGCCCCAATCGCTTGAAGCCGCTGTGTTGATGCTTGCCGATACCGTTGAAAGCGCCAGCCGTACGCTTGTGGATCCGACGCCTGCTCGAATCAGTGGCTTGGTGACTGCGATATCACAAAAGAAAATGGCCGATGGTCAGTTTGATGAATGTGGTTTGACGTTTAGGCAGCTCGACCGGATTCGGCAAAGTCTCGTGAAGTCACTCACCGCGATCTATCACGCTCGGGTAAAGTATCCTGGACAACAGTCCGCCTAACGATTTTTGATTCAAGTGACTCCTTCTACAATCACAGTCGAAATCACCATCGACGAACCTCCCCATCCTGACGCTTGTGTTGAATCACTCATTCAAGCAGTAGTCGTGGCGGCGGATCTGCGAGGTTATTGCAGCGGTCAAATTGGTATTCGTATTTGCGACGATGCAACCATTCGCGGTATCAATCACAGGCATCTTGAGCACGACTATGCCACCGATGTGATCAGCTTTGGGTACACCGACGAGCCTCCATTGGTGGAAGGTGAACTTGTCGTGAGCGTGGAAACAGCCGAGAGAACTGCCTCTCGCTTGCCAGGATGGTCGACCCAAAATGAATTGATTTTGTACGTGGTCCACGGGGTGCTTCATATATGCTCGATGGATGACACCGATGAGGTAAGTCGAGCGGACATGCGAGCGGCTGAGCGAGCTGTCTTGACTCGCCTAGGAATAGCTGACATCTCCAAGTTTGGCGCTGACGAAGCCGAAACGTGCGAGAATGAAGTCAAGGACGCGCCTTGGGAGATCAATTAAGTGAACGACTTGTCGATTTGGTGGATAGCATCAACAATTGGCTTTGCCTTGGGCAGTATTGGCGGTTTGGGCGTGGAGTTGCTCGATCGATTCGCTGGGCGACCGCTGGAGGCTTTCTGTCGACTGAAGAAGAACCGCGAGCGATTCGGGGCACTGCTGGACCACCAGGACACGGCGATTGCCGGTAGCGATTACTTGCGGATGATCGGAACGGTAATGTTCTTGATTGCCGGAACGGCGGCTTTGTATCACTCGGACGAGCATGTGACTTCGTCGCGGTTGATCATCTGGGGCGTTGCCGCTGGTGGTTTGCTGATGCTGACGAACGTGTGGGTTCCCGCTGCGGTCACGCGTTTCGCATCCACCCCAGTCCTTTACTACTCGTGGCCATTTTGGCGGAGCCTCTCCATTCTAATGCGGCCGCTTGCGGCTCCAGGCGAGTTGGTCGACGTCATGACTCGGCGTTTGACGGGAACCGAGGAGAGCGAAGACGAAGACGAGGAACAGCTCGAAGACGAAATTCGTACGATTGTTACTGCGGGAACACGTGAAGGATTTTTTGGGCCAGGCGTGCGCGAGATGATCCAAGGCGTGATGACGCTCCACGAAGACACGGTCGGGCATATCATGACGCCGCGCGGCGACGTGGAGGCCATTGACGTTACAACGCCCTGGGACGAAGTCCTTGCCATGGTCGCGGAAAGTGGGCGGACTCGCTTGCCCGTGTTCAACAAGACTCTCGATGATGTCGTCGGTGTGCTGTATGTGAAAGATCTGTTGCCGTACCTGGTGACAAATCGATTGCCCGAAGAATCGCTCGAAAAAATTGCTCGTCGGCCATGGACGGTTCCAAAAGACCGCAGCGTTGAATTACTGCTTCGCGAGTTCCTTCACAGCCGCAGCCACATGGCGATTGTTTTTGACGAATTCCAGCAAATGGCTGGTGTGGTCACGATCGAAGATGCGTTGGAAGAAATCGTCGGCGAAATTGTTGACGAATCCGACGAACACGAGGAATTTGGCATCGCGATCATCGATGAGTCAACCGCAGAAGTCGACGGTCGTGTCATGATTGACGACCTAAACGAGGCTTTGGATTGGGACTTGCCCGAGAGCGACGATTATGAAACAGTTGCCGGATTTGTGCTTTACCATACGGGCCTGATTCCTGACGAAGGCCAGAGGCTGAATATTGGCGACGTCCAGTTCGAAATTTTGAAGGCGAGCAATCGAAAGATTGAGTCAATTCGCGTTCATCGAATGGACCAGCAGGATCAATTAGTTGGCTAGCTCCGCTGATTGTCGCTTGCTGTCTGCACAGCTACACTGAACATAGTTGCGATCCTTGGCTCGGCGGTAGCCCAGTGATCTAGATCCGTTTACATCTGTGTTTTAGCCTGTTAAGAGTTCGGGATTTGCTCATGAGCACGACCGTCGGTCTGGAAGCCAAGAAAATTGACACCGTGCGTCTCGTCTACGGAGACAAGGAAGTCGTACTTCCGCTTGTCGAAGGAACGGAGCACGAACGGGCGATCGATATCAGTAAACTTCGAGCAGAAACAGGGATGATCACGCTCGACGAAGGGTTCGTGAATACGGGCAGTACGAGTAGCGCGATCACGTTTCTGGATGGCGAAAAAGGTATTCTCCGCTATCGAGGCTACGGGATCGAAGACCTCGCGGCGAACTGCGATTTTCTCGAGACCGCGTTCCTGTTGATTTACGGCGAATTGCCGAACCCCGATCAAGCCGCCGTGTTTCGAACCGGCATTCGCGAACACACCATGATCCATGAGGACATGCGGTCGTTCTATAATGGATTTCCGCGTGACGCGCACCCGATGGCGATTTTGAGCAGCGTGGTGGGTGCGCTATCGACGTTCTACCAGGATTCGATGGACCCCAGCGATCCCGACCAAGTCGAGATTTCGATCTTCCGGTTGCTTGCCAAATTGCCAACCATTGCGGCATACAGTTACAAGAAATCGATGGGGCAACCGTTCATGTACCCCCACAATAATCTGAGCTACTGCGAAAACTTCCTTCACATGATGTTTTCGACACCGGCCGAAGATTTTGTGGTCGACCCCGATTTCGTCGAAGCACTTAACTTGTTGCTGATTGTTCATGCTGATCACGAACAGAACTGCAGCACGTCGACGGTCCGCATGGTTGGCAGCAGCAACGCGAATCTTTTCGCAAGTATCTCAGCCGGTATCGGTGCCTTGTGGGGACCGCTTCACGGTGGAGCGAACGAAGCTTGCGTGAAAATGCTTGAAGGAATCGTTGCTGACGGTGGCAACGTGAAGAAGTACGTTGACATGGCCAAGGATAAGAACAGCCAAGTTCGACTCATGGGCTTTGGTCACCGAGTCTACAAAAACTTCGATCCGCGGGCGACGATCATTAAGACCAGTTGCGATAAACTGCTCGCCAAACTGAGCCTCAACGATCCCTTGTTCGAAGTTGCCCAAAAGCTCGAGGAAGTCGCGTTGCAAGATGAGTACTTCATCGAACGAAAACTGTACCCCAACGTTGACTTCTATTCAGGTGTAATTTACCGAGCATTGGGAATTCCCGTGCAAATGTTTACCGTCTTGTTTGCGATTGGACGTCTGCCGGGTTGGATCGCTCACTGGAGTGAAATGCACAAGAGCCCGGGCAAGAAGATCAACCGTCCCCGACAAGTCTACACCGGCGCGACGGAACGTCCGTACTTGCCAGTTGGCAAACGATAATTGAATTCGAAGCAGCAAACCAACGGATTTACGATTGAATGGAAACAGCTTCGACACGTCGGGGATCGGGTATCCTCTTGCACCCGTCATCTTTGGCCGCTCCCTATGGCATCGGTGATATTGGGCGTGCGTCGTTTGAATTCGTTGACTTTTTATTCGAATCCAAGCAATGCTACTGGCAACTTTTGCCGCTCGGGCCAACGGGTTTCGGTCACTCACCCTATGCAGCGAGTTCAAGTTTTGCGGGCAACCCGCTGCTGATCGACCTCGACGCGATGGCCGCAGATGTCGGCTTGGATACGTTGCCGATCAACCTCGCCTGTGGCGATGATTTAGCCAAGGTTGATTACGATGCCGTGATCGGAAACAAGCTGCCTTGGTTACAGGAATGTGCTCGGCGATTTAGCTCGCATGCAAGTCCAGAACGTCGCGAGGAGTTCCAAGCGTTCTGCCAAAGGCACACGGATTGGCTCGACGACTATGCGTTGTTCATGGCCATCAAACAGCACTATGACGCCGTTGCCGAGAAACAGAACGTCTTGAATTCAATGTGGAATTCATTCTGGGATCCAGCGATCGCGAAGCGTCAAGAACATGCGATGCGGCATTGGTCACACACATGCGCTGCCGAAATCACAATCCAGAAAGTGCTTCAGTTTTATTTTGATCGCCAATGGACGCTGCTCAAACAGCACGCTCACAATCGAGGCGTCCAAATCATCGGTGACATTCCTATCTTCGTCGCCTTTGATAGCGCCGACGTATGGAGCTCACCGGAGTTGTTCTTGCTTGATGATGAACTTCAACCAATTGTGGTCGCTGGCGTTCCACCTGACTATTTCAGCGAAACAGGCCAGCGATGGGGAAACCCGCTCTATGATTGGGATGCAATGAAGCGAGACGGTTTCACATGGTGGATGCGACGTTTCGAAAGCATGCGCCGTCTCGTGGACATTGTTCGTATCGATCACTTCCGTGGTTTCCAAGCCTGCTGGAATATTCCAGCCGCGTGCGAGACAGCGATTCAAGGCGAATGGGTGAAAGCACCTGGGAGTGAGCTGTTTCAAGAATTTCAGCGACGCTTTACTGGCTATCCGATTTTAGCAGAGGACTTGGGGCTGATCACGCCCGAGGTTGATGCGTTGAGAAAGGAGTTCGAGTTTCCAGGAATGCGAGTGCTGCAGTTCGCGTTTGATCCGTTCGAGCCAGACACGAATCAGTTCTTGCCACATCATTACGAACCAGAAACGGTTGCCTACACCGGGACGCATGACAACGATACGACACGTGGTTGGTTTGAGTCACAAAACGAAGTCACGCAGGCTGCCGTGATGAAATATCTTAATTGCGGCAGTGACGATATTGCATGGCAAATGATTCGCCTTGCGCTAGGTAGCGTTGCCAAGTTCGCTATCATCCCCATGCAGGATTTATTGTCGTTGGACAGCAGTGCGAGAATGAATACCCCATCCACGATCGGCGGCAACTGGTCGTGGCGATTGCAGCCTGGTGAACTCACACCTCAAGTTGCCGCCCGCATGGCCGAGCTGACGGTGCTATTCGGCCGATAGGCTTTGGTAATTTACACGTGAACTCGAGGTGGAGTTTTCAACGACTAGCTGTCGATGCACGTTTCGAGGAATCGTGCGAGTCGATGGAAGTCGCTCTTCTGTTCGATGAATCGAACTTTGGTCACAAGAGTCTTGGGATCCACCAATTGTTCGAACGGCACAAAGTGCAAGTCGAACTGGCCCGAAACGCTCACCATGACACCATTCAACTTTTCTTCGACGAGTGCGCGATAGGCACCGACGCCGAGTTGCGAACCGAGGATCACGTCATAGGCATGTGGAGCGGCACAGCGGGCTTCGTAACCGAGTTGTAAACCGTTGACCTTGCGTGTGCGTCCGGTTCGCTTGTTGTATGCCTTGGCCAGCAAGCCTGAGACGAGCGTTCCCAGGTTGATCGACGAGATATTGATGTGGCCGTGATCATCGCGACTGACGCCTTCGAGATACTTTGCGGGGAGAAATTCTGCCATGCCTTCGGCGATTACGATCGTTCCGTATTGGCGACCTTCGCGTTCACGGGCAACCATCATGTCGACCATGCGGTCAATGACTTTATCGAGATCCATCACTTTGCGAGGCTTGCCGGTTTCTGGGTGGACCTCCTCTGCGGCCAGCGGACCAATGATGTCTTCGACACTCAATACCATACTGGCTTCACCAGCGATCGCAGCACCATAAGCAAGCCATCCGGCGCTACGTCCCATCGCTTCGCAAAGGAAATAGGCTCGTCCAGCGGCAGCATCGAAATTGAGATTGCGAATTTCTTCTGCGAGTGTTTCTACCGCCGTGAAAAATCCGAAGGTGAAATCAATCCCGCAGTAATCGTTATCAATCGTTTTGGGGAGGTGAATCACTGGGAAGCGTCTCGCACCGGCTGGCAAGTTGTCTTGGAACATTTTCAGTTTGTTGGCGGTCTTGAGCGTATCGTCGCCGCCGATCGAGATGAGTGCGTCGACTTCGAGCGAACACAACCCTTCGTAGACACGGCGCAGTGGCGCGACAAGTTCAGTGTCTTTGAGGTGTTCAGGCGCGCTGACATGCTTACCAGGGTTCGTTCGCGCGGTGCCGATCATGATCCCGCGACTGGTTCGGGCGTTCGTAAGCAACTCATGCGTGAAGCGGATATAGTCCGTACCTTCTTGCATGGGTTCGGCGGCGGTGTATTCGGCTAAGCGGCTGTAACCATGCTTGATTCCAAAGACTTGTGCGCCTTCTTCAAGAAACGAGAAGGCGGCTGTGGAGATCACGGCGTTCGCGGCCGGAGCTGGTCCGCCGGCGAACAAGATGGCGACGCGTTTGATGTCGAGGTCGTGATAGTCAGGCATTGTGGGGTGCAACGGTTGTGAAAGGTGGTTATGGCGTCGTTTCAAGCGATTGATTTTAGTTATGGCGAGCGGCTAGCCAAGACGGCGACACTTGTGACTTAGAGGTGATGTAAACGTAAAGCATGTTCGATCGCCGTTTCGTACTCTGCGTCGGTCAAGTCGAGCGTTGTGCGGAGGCTCATCAGCGTCTTCAGCTTGCTCTCGGATAGATCACCCTCCGCCGTGGCCGCGAGGAACATGGCTTGAAGCGCCTGCACTCTTTGCGGCTGGCTCCAACGTCGCGACACGGTAAGGACGTAATTCTCCGCCTTGATCTTGTTCTGTTGAGCGATGGAGCAAAGCCGTCCGAGTTCCTCTCGATCGAGCTCCCTCTCGAGAAGGTTGTTTCCAATTCGCAAAAGCGCTGCGATTTCGTCCTCGCTGATTTTCTCATCAACGAGAGTCACCAGTACAGCCGAACGCATTGCCTCATCAAGAAACTGCTCTTGCTGGGCCTTTTCGTGTGCTTCGCGATCCATTTCCAGCACCGATAGATCCCATTTGGATCGGCACTGGTCGCATTCGATGAATGGTTCACTCGCCCCAACGGGAACGGTGGGAATGAAATAGATCGTCAGGAATGGACGGCGCGACCGCAAGCGATAAGAGCTGGTGCTGCCGCATGTCGGACAATAAAAGTTGCCACGGTCGCGAGTCCGTGTGAGGTTCATCGTGCCAATCAGAATCATGGTCGGTTTGCCGTGCCTATTGGATGTGAGTCATGAAGTGCGTTTCGGTTCATTATGTCCTAACAGTAAACCAGGAGGTTTGAGCTGAGTTTTCTCGATGTGCCGAAGGATTGGATCATCGGATTCAAAGCTGTCGATAGAGAGGATGTGGATTCTCGTTGAATAGTCCGTTGTCACTGGTTTGAAAATGCCTTTACTGCCGGTCAGCACGGTTCGCACGAGCACGCCATTGGCTGCACAGCGGGCGCTGTTTCAGCTCAACGCGGACCAAATTGCGCTGCAACGGGATTTTGACCAACTCAGTTCCGGACGACGAGTACTCCGTCTGTCGGACGATCCGACGGCTGCTGGTCGAGCAATCAATCTGCAGCAGGGGATCGACCGCAGCAATCAATTGGTTCGAAACGCCAATTCGACGTCTGCATTCTATCAATCTGCGGATTCGGCGCTTGATCGAATTACCACCTCGCTAACCGCAGCCCGTGGAGTGACCGTCGAAGCCGCTCAGAATATTCTCTCCGAGGACGAGCGAGTTGCGCTGGCGTCATCGATTCGCCAAACGTTGGAGACCGTTTTGAGTGCGGGAAACTCGATGTTTAGCAACCATCAAATGCTTGGGGGTATCCTGGATACCGGTCAAGCGTATGAAACAAGCATGGATGGCGTGCTGTTTGGCGGCAACCAAGCGGTGGGGCGAGCGGACCTTGGTGCCGGAAAAGCGACCGCCATTAACATCACTGGAAACGATGCGCTCGGCGCATTTACGACGGTGATTCAAGGCGAGCCGCTAGACGCCGCTCTGGATCGAAACACGCGACTTGTGGACATGAAGAGTGGCGACGGCGTGAAACCGGGGGTGATACGGATATCCGATGGCAGCAATTGGCAGGACATTAACTTGTCCAACGCTTCGTCGGTCGGTGACATCAAAGACGTCATTGAACAACTCGAGTTCAACGGTCGAACGCTTACTGTCTCGATAAGTAGCGACGCGATCCAAATCGAGTACACCGACGGATTGCCAGGGACTCTCGCCATTGACAATTCCACGGGCTCCACACTTGCGACGGATCTAGGGATCGAGAATCCACTTGGCTTGAACGCGCCGCCCATCATTGGTGATCGTTTGGCGCCTCGCGTCACTGTGAACACGGATATTTCGGAACTCGCTTTTGGTGCCGGCGTCGACTTATCGGCGGGTATCCAAATCCGTCAAGGCGAACGAGTCTTTACGGTGGACTTGTCCGAAGCTCGAACGATTGGTGAAGTCTTGATTGCGATCAACCGCAGCGGAGCGGACGTTCGTGCTGAGTTAAATGAGAACGCAGGACGTATTGATATACGGTCACTTCTCAGCGGCGTTGACTATTCGATTGGTGAGAACGGCGGCAGCACCGCCCAGCAGCTCGGCATTCGAAGTTCCAGTGGTGCGACGTTACTCGACGATCTGAATTTTGGTCGCGGTATCGAAAAGAATACGGATGGTGACGACTTTGTTATCACTCGTCCCGATGGAGTTGAGTTGGGAATTGAACTCGGTAACGCCGAAACGATTGGCGACGTGATTGCTCTCATTGTGAACCACCCGCTTAACCAAGATTCAAGTCGTGTGCTCGTGGGACTCAATGATTTTGGCAACGGCTTGCAATTGAAGTCGCCTCCTGGCGTTGGGCAATTGCGAGTTTCACAGCCCAGCTCAAGTAATGCAGGCGTTGTGCTGGGGTTTATTCCCGAAGGTGAAAACGAAGCGTCGGGTCAGATTGACGGTTCCGTTGCAACGCTTGTAGGTCGGGACTATCGGCCACGAGAGGCTGGTGGCACGTTTGATACGTTGTTGCGATTGGAAGCAGCAGTGCGAGAAAACGACATCCCTGAAATCACACGCTTGCAAAAAAGGTTAGACGAGGACTTGGACCGAGCCTCGCGGACTCGCGGGCGCGTCGGTGTGATGGCCCAAAGTGCGGCCACGTTAAGAACAGCGGTCGAAGACAACATTGTGGTTCTCACGAGCCAAAAGTCGGAAGAAATCGATGCGGATTTAGCAACCGTCATTAGCCAGTTGACCCAGCGACAAACCACGATCGAAGCCTCCATGCGGCTCATTGGTCAAATTAGTCAATTAACCGTTTTGAACTTCCTGTAACGATTTTGTCGATTCTCACGCGCGAGCGGCCGATCAATAGGATGGATAACGGTAGATCGAGATCACCTTGGTCAACAGACTGCGACTTGCCCCCGTTCGGAGCTTGACGCAGGGAAAAGCTCGCCACGACCCGTGATGGTTTCACGCGTCCTCAATTGGGATTGGATGAAATGCGAATCGACACCCAGCGTTTCGGAACCTTACGCTTCAACGCCGACCCGTTGTTTTTGTTTGCCAATGGGCTCATTGGAATGGAAACGATGCGTCAATGGGCGCTGATTTCGGATCCCGAGAATCCTTCGGTGGCATGGTTGCAAAGTGCTTCGCGTGGCGACCGGGCGATTGCCTTGATCAGTCCGCGGGTGTTCTTTAAAGACTATCGCGTTCACGTCACCCGTCGCGATCTAGCATCATTGAGCATGCAACCTGGTGCGGACGTCTTTATTCTCACCACAGTGAGTGGTCACGTCGGCAAGTTAACGACGAACCTGCGCGCTCCCATCCTGCTCAATCTCGATCGACGTTTGGGATGCCAGGTCATCACTGAAGACGACCAGCCGATTCGCCAAGACTTGCCATTGCACAATGGGCATTCGATCAACATCGACGTGCCAACACGACGCGCGGCGTAATTCGTTACCGCGTCACAATTTGAAAGTCGCTGCGGGTTCTAGACGGTACGACCGCTATGGCCGGATTGTCACAGCGGAATGTCAACTCAGCTCCTATCGTGGTCGATCTGTACTCTTGGCGAGCGGGCGGCAGTGGTTGTCGAATTCTCGATTGTCGCCCGGCCGTGGAGTCTGTGATCCCAATTGGGATCGCTTAAGGATTCCGCCTGTATTCTTCGTCCCACTGAATCACCACGAGGGCATCATGCTCGTCCTTTCCCGACACCGCGACGAAAGCATCATGATTGGCGACGACGTTGTGGTGACGATCGTTGATATTCGTGGTGATAAAGTCCGATTAGGTATTGAAGCTCCCCAATCAATTCCAGTTCACCGTCAAGAAGTCTACGAAGCGATTCAACGCGAGAATCGTCGTGCTACCCAGACGGGTGCTGGTGCTACCAAAGATATTCGTCCACGCAAAGAAGATTAACTCTTCTTTCAGTATCACCAAGTCGGCGACACATTTAGCCGCGTTGTGACCCTGGCAACGGAATACCCCGTCACTATGGTTGCGATGCGGCTTTCGGCTTGGATGGGGGAATCCAAACCCAATTTCTTGCCGCCACTTCGGACCCTAATTTTTGGGTCGTGGAAAGTGGTCTCTCGCGGATTGGGTTCGGCAAATCAGGCAATTGGTTCGGATTGTGCCGGTTCTCGCGAAGCTAGCGTCATGGGCACCAGAATCATTAACGAATTCACATGTGCAGCTCGACTATTTCGCGATTCCTGGCCGATGTTTTCCCAGACGGCTATGCCTACCAGCACCAATCCGATCGACGGTCGATCGACAGTTTTTCGGGGCAACGCCAAATCGCCGGTCCATCCGCGGCCGGATCCCAATCCTACACGTTTGCGATTCGCCGCAGCACTAAAGGCAGTACCCACCCATGACAAGAATTAACACTAACGTTCCATCGTTCGTCGCCCAAAACCGTTTGAACCGCAGCAACGCGGATTTGCAAGAGACTCTGACTCGATTGAGCACAGGTCTTCGCATCAATAGCGGTAAAGACGATCCGGCCGGTTTGATCGCTAGCGAATCACTTCGCAGCGAAATCACCAGCATCACCAAAGCGATTAGCAATACGAATCGCGCCAACCAAATCATCACCACGGCTGACAGTGCTCTTGGCCAAGTCAGCTCGCTGCTTAACGACGTTCGTGGTCTTGTCGTTGAAGCGGCTAACTCCGGAGCATTGAGCGACGACGAAATCGCAGCTAATCAGTTGCAGATCGACAGCTCACTCGAAGCCATCAACCGTATCGCTCAAACGACTACCTTCCAAGGTCGTAAGTTGCTCGACGGCAGCCTCGACTTCGTCAGCCAAAGCGGAACGAACTTCAGCAACATTCGATCGCTTCAAATCGACCAAGCTAACTTGGGCGCGACGGGCCGAGTGGATGTGCAAATCGACATCCAAGCCGCTGCGACCAAGGCAGCTGTCGACGTCGAAGGATTTACTGCGCCTGTGGCTGGTGTTTCAGCCACTGCTTCGCTCACCGTTGGTGCTCCGGTTACTGCCGTTGCTGCCACAGGCACAATCAATATTCAATCCACTGGCGTTGCGGCACAAACAGCAGCACCTGGATCGCTCTCGGTCGGCGGCGACACGATCACGCTAACTCAAGCGAACTCTGGTGAAGCTGGAAACGTTGCCGTAAACTATATCAACAGCACCGGCGCAACGGGTGTCACGGCTGCTGTGAATGGTACGACTGGCGCGATCGAACTTACTTATGACCAAGCCAGAGCCATCTCGGCTGAAGAAGTCCAAACGGCGATCAATACGCTGACTGGCACAACCGGGGTAACCGCATCTGGTGCAACTGCTGACGTTGAATCCACTGGAACGGTCGCAGTTGGTACAGATACACTCACGATTACCGCAAACCGTCCAGGTGCTGCTGGAGACGTTGCCGTCAACTTCATTGATGACGTTCCAACGGGCGCTACTCCGGTGGCTTCCATCAACGGCACGTCCGGAGCGATCGAAGTTCGATACGACCAGACCGGCTCGGTAACCTCCCAGCAGATTCAAGACGCAATCAATTTGCTAACGGGCGATTCTGGCTTCACCGTAACCGGTGGCGGTACCCAAACGACAACTGGCGCCCAGGCAGGTACGACGCTTGCTGGTGGTGCCGGTGAGCTTTCGACTCCTGCGACTCTGCTAACTGGAGCCACACTCACTGGTGGTGCCGACGAAGTCTTTACATCAAGCATCGCAGTCACCTCAACTACCGGTAATGGTGCTGACGGCAATGTGGCTATCACGTTTGCTAACGTAGCGAACCAGTCCGGCGTAACTGCCGCCGTCGACGCGCAAACAGGTGCGATCACTGTCTCTTACGACCAGTCGGTTGCAACGAGCGGTGCCGATATTGCTGCCGCCATCGACCTCTTGGCTGATTACTCCGCAGTCAACACCGGTACCGGAACGACAGTGGCCGCCTCGCTTGCTACTGGTACAACCCTAACCGGTGGCATCACAGCAAACACGGCAAGCACAATCACAGTAACCTCGCCGGTAGCGGGTGGTGACGACAACGTTGCGATCAACTACATCAACAGTGCCACTGCGACAAGCACCACTGCAGCAATCAATGCGACGACTGGTGCTCTCGAAGTTACCGCAAACTTTGCGAATGCAGTAACGGCTCAAAGCATTCAAGACGCGATCAATACGCTGGATGGCTATTCGGCGACCGGCGCGGCTGCGAACAGCTCCTCGGTTGCCGGAACTCCACCTGCAGGAGGACTACTGGCCAGCGGAGTTGCACTCGAAGCGGGTGGCGTTCAGGCTGACGCAGTTTTCGAACTTGCCGGCAAGAGTGGTTCAGAAGTGTTCAACGTATCCGCTGGAACGACTTTGGCTCAATTGGTTGATCAAATCAATTTGGTTTCCGACGCAACCGGTATCAGCGCAGAAGTCAACGGCACGACGCTTGAGCTTCGCAGCAGCGATTATGGTCGTGATTCATTGATCGACTTACGAGTCATCAGTGAAGGTGCCGGAGGAAACTTCGGTAACGGATCGCGAGCTGTCGGTACCGACATTGAAGCGACCATCAACGGTCGTCGTGCGAATAGCAAGGGTAACGAAGTCTCGCTCAATACAGCAACGCTTGACCTCAAGATCAGCTTGGCTGCTGAACAGACTGACTCGTCGTCGTTCTCCATCACTGGCGGTGGTGCACTGTTCCAACTCGGTGCCGACGTGGTAAGTAACCAACAAGCACGTATCGGTCTGCAAAGCGTGAGTGCTGCACGACTCGGCGGCATTGCAGGTAAGTTGTTCGAACTGGGCAGCGGTGAATCAGCGTCGTTGACGACTGATGCAAACAAAGCAGCCAGGATCGTCACTGAATCGATCAATCAAGTGACCAGCCTTCGTGGTCGTCTTGGTGCGTTCCAAGCAACGACTTTGGAAAGCAACCAAGTTAGCTTGAGCGATACGGTTGCGAACTTGCAAGAAGCTGAAAGCTCGATCCGCGATGCTGACTTCGCTAAAGAAGCCGCTCGTTTGACTCGTGCTCAGATTCTGGTCCAGTCGGGTACGACGGTACTGCAACAAGCGAACCAAAACCCACAATCGGTTCTGTCGCTGTTGCGATAAACCAAAGCCGCTTCCATCAAGAAGCGTCCACTACATAGAAACACGCCAGCCGATGAGAATCTTCTCATCGGCTGGTGTCGTTTTTAGGTGACTCGGCTCTTGCGACTCGAAACCCGAGTACACGTTTCCCGAGGCTTGGACAACGTGCTCGTTGGTCGTGGGGTATTTGCTTGGAAATTCAAAGCTAATCGCTACAACTCCAACACTCTCATGAAAACTCTTTGGGTGTCCGAGGCACATGTCTGGTCTTCTGTGCCGTCGGTTCTCTAGCGACCTAAGATTTTTTTGCGACACAAAAATCAAGTCGATGTCGCTTCCGCAATCCTTTCCCGCTTTTGTTGGTCGTCGCGCAAACAGATTGATTCGCGTTTCGCCCCAACCCCTCCACGAATTCTCTCTGCAATTGGGCTCCGCACATGGCATTTCGTAAGGACACTAGCGCAATCAATTTTCGTACAACTCGCAAAAATAAAACTTTGCGACTTGAACACCTTGAAGCGCGAGCGATGTTCGCAATCGACGCGTTCCCGCTGGAGCCTTGTGAAGTTCCTTTCCCAACACTAGCGTCGGCTGGGGAACAGGCTCCGTCGCCAGCAGTTTTATCGCAGAACTCTGCACCAACGATTGTCTTGCCCGTACAACTCGTTGGTGGGAGCATAATCACCGGCCAAAACGCCAACGCCTATGTTTTCGGCGCGGACAACAGCGGTGAATCTAGCCTGAGTTACCGATGGACGACGGTCTCAACTCCTGCTGGTGGCAGCATCACGTTTTCGAAGAATGGAAATAACTCGGCAAAGAACACTCAGCTTTCGTTCAAGGCTCCAGGTGACTACGAGATTCAGGCGACGGTCCAGGACAGCAGCGGATTGAGCGTTACCAGCAATCTCCAATTGAGCGTCGTCGCCACGCTGAAGGAGCTCGCGATCCAAACGGCCAAGGGGACGAAAGTTGCTGCCGGCTTCGCGGCAAAGGACCCTGCACCAAGTCAGCAATTTACCGTGGTGGGGCTGGATCAGTTCGGCAAAGCAATGTCGGACCAGCCTAGTGTCCAATGGGAAGCGTTGAGTAAGCCCGCTGGTAGCTTGATTCATCTCAATACAAACGGGGGAACGGTAACCGCCACGGTCAATCAAGCGGGGGCTTACACTCTCCAAGCGAGATCTGGAAACGTAGCGACGAAATTCCATCTGAACGTCACGCAATCGCTTTCAACGTTGAATTTGCTCACGTCGGCTGGAACCCTAATCGATTCAGACTCAACGATTTCGGTGAACCAGACAAGTGAACGAATCCGCGTTCAAGGTCTCGACCAATTCAACGACGTGATGACGCAAACGCCTCGAATTAGTTGGGCGGCGACAACCAAGCCGTCCGGCGGAAATGCTAGTGGCGTCAACAGTGGTGACAATGCAACGATTACGTTCACTCGTGCGGGTGACTACACACTCCAAGCTGCTGTCGGCAATGTGACTGCGAATGTTCCATTTCGCGTGAATCAAGTTCTGGCGGATGTGTCGGCAATTGACTCCAAGAAGAAAGCGATCGATGCGAGCAAGCCACAAACGACGATTGGCCTGAGCCATACACTGACGGCAGTCGCCTTGGACCAGTTCGGTGTTGATCTGCAGCAGCAGCCAGCGATCGTTTGGCAATCACTAAAAACGCCTGCGGGAGGTTCAGTAACGCTCGCCCAATCTGGCAATTTAGTCGACGCAGAGTTCAGCAAGGCGGGTGCGTATTCGCTCAAGGCGGTCACCGGTTCAAAAAGTGTCACGATTCCGCTGAGTGTTGGCCAAAAACTTTCCGCGTTGAGTTTCAAGACGCCCGATGGTGCCGTGGTCGAGTCGGAAGTCGCAATCGAGTCCAGTAACACAGAACAACAGATCCGGGTCTACGGGACCGATCAATTCGGGACCTCCTTATCGGTGGTAACTGGCGTGACTTGGTCGACACAATCCAGTCCCACGGGTGGAAGTGCAAAGATCTCGTTCAATCAAGGCGTCGTCACTGTCGCTGCGTCACGCGCCGGTCAATACGTCATCCGAGCCAAATTCGGAAGCGAGATCCAGACGTTCACGATTAATTTCTCACAAGCGTTCACGAGTATAGTCGCTTCATGGGGCAACAAGGCAATTAAAACTGGCACAGCGATTTCGATAGCGGACGTTTCGAGCAAAGTAGCTGCTGTTGCTTTGGACCAATTCGAACAAACGATGGCCGTTCAGCCAACGTTTGCTTGGTCCCAATTGTCTGCCCCAGCCGGTGGAAGCACTTCGATTGTGTCCACGAGCGCTCAAGCTGAAACAACCTTCACGCTTGCCGGCAATTACTCGGTGCAGATTGCCGCGCAAGGCAAAACGAGCAGGGTGCTATTTGACGTCAAGCAAACGTTGTCCGCAGTGACGTTAAGAACTCTAGCTGGTACTGCCGTCGACGTTTCAACGCCTATTACGGTCAACGGCACAAGTCAGCAAGTCAGGATCTTGGGACTGGATCAATTTGGTAACCCCATCAAGTCACCGCCAAAACTAAGTTGGTCCACTTCAACAAGAACCTCGGGTGGAACTGCAAAGGCATCAATTACTGCTGACAAGGCAACGATCAATTTCACTCGAGCCGGCGATTACACGCTCAAAGCAACCTCGGGCAAAGTGACTGCGAGTGTATCCTTTAGCGTTCACCAAGTGCTGACAAGTGTTTCAGCCGTTGATGCGAAGAAGAAGACGATCGATCCTAAAAACACATCCATCACCAACGGACTAAGTTTTGACGTGACGGGCATTGCGATGGATCAGTTTGGTGACGCTTTGACACAGCAGCCATCGATTGCATGGCAAACACAGAAGGTGGCCCCCGGCGGTTCGGCAACGCTTAGCCAATCCTCCAACGCAGTAACCACAGCATTCAGTAAGGCCGGCGCGTATTCATTGACCGCGACAACGGGATCCAAGAGCGTTACGATTCCCATAAGCGTCGAACAAAGTCTTGCAAGTCTGAGTTTTGCTGTTCCCAACGGAGTTCCGGTCCAAACCAATGTCGCGATCGCAGCGACCGGTACAAGCCAAAATGTGCGAGTGTCGGGTGCCGATCAATTCGGTGATGCGATGCCGAATGTCTCTGGCATCACGTGGTCGGCACAGAGCAAGCCATCGGGTGCCACTGCGAAGGTCTCATTTCAAAACGGAGTTGCGACAGTCTCTGTGAATAGGGCTGGCACGTACGTGATGCAGGCCAAATTCGGAAACAAGACACTAACGATCTCGTTAAGCTTTGGCCAAGAGTTTGATCGTGTTGTCGCATTGGACTCAAAAAGCAAGGAGATCGAGTCTGGAAAAACAGTGACTGTGACCGGGACGAGCGATAAAACCACAGCGAGAGCACTTGACCAATTTGGCCAACCGTTAACAACACAACCCAGAATCGTTTGGTCTCCAGTGTCATCGCCCGCAGGTGGCTCCGCGATCTTGACGCCGAATACTGTGACGTTCGATCTCGCCGGAACTTACAAGCTTCGGGCGACTGCTAACAATCAATATGTTGATGTCATCTATGCCGTCGAGCAAAAGCTGAATCGATTGACGCTCAGTGGCAACGACACAGTTGAAGCGGGACGACAACGGCAATTGGGTATCAAGGGTTTGGATCAATTTGATCAGCCAGTTTCGATCCCATCGAGCACTTCGATCAAATGGTCAGTGACCAAAGGAAGCATCTCAAGTAAGGGCTTGCTCACCGCGACGAGTAACACGGGGACTGTCCGCGTGACCGCGAAGATTGGAAACATTTCCGGGACCTTGGACGTCCTCGTCACGACGCAAGCCCCGCAGTCGGGATTGCAGAATTCGGCAATCAGCCAACTTGTGACATCTCTCTATAGCGATAGCGTGCTCAGTCGAAATGAGATGATTCAAATCCTTCGCATTGCTGGGACCGATGGACAGGTGGATGCCACCGAATTAGCTGATTTGCGATCCCTTGTTTCCAGCAGTTCGACGTACCACATTCCTGAGTATGCGAAGGAACTTGCAAAGGATGTTGTTAACTCCAATCCAGCGAACTTGACGTTCAACGGTCAAACGGCTGGGAACTTGAGAGCGGGAAGCTCATCCATGCTGCTCAACAATCTAATCGACAAGTGGTTCCTCGGAGCCGATGAACCTGCGTTGACGGGGTCGGGGGTCAATTATCACGCTTCCACGGGGACACTCTTTACGTCAACGCCAGCACTCGCCGACTCCCGACAAGGAATCATCGGAGACTGCTATTTCATCACATCGCTCGGTTCGATCGCCAATGAGAATCCAAATGCAGTGCGCAACATGTTCATCGACAATGGCGACGGTACTTACACCGTTCGATTCTATGCCGGCACACTGGGCGCATTCTACAACAATTCGGGGTTAATCAGTTCCGGCTTTATCTCCGGTTCTGGTGTGGCGGACTACGTCACCGTGAATCGTCGTTTGGCAACGTTTGCGAATGGGGCACTGGCCTATGCGGGACTCGGGCTGAGCGCGACGAGTGCCTCAACGACAATTTGGATGGCACTCGCGGAAAAAGCGTATGCCCAATGGAATGAAACTGGCAACTCCGGACGCGACGGTACCAATCGCTATACCGCGATCGAAGGTGGTTGGATGGCGAACGTGAACGCGCAAATATTGGGCTACAACTCCACGACTTATTCGTTCTCGACGCCGACGCAACAGTCGATGATTGATGCGCTCAACGCGAATCGAGCGGTTACACTCGGCAGCAAAGACAACGCACCATTACTCGTCAACAGTCACGCGTACACAGTGACCCACTACGATGCCAGTACGGGGAGGTTCACACTGTTCAACGCCTGGGGCAACACGCATCCCGAACCGATGACATGGGATCAGCTCATCGCCAACTGTACACAGTTTGTGGTCGTCGATCCAACGGGTTCGACCGCACCAGTGGTTACTTCCTCCGTTATTTCGAGCAGCTTGCTTATGTCCAACGGTTCGTGGAGCGTGACAACAATCAGCGTTTCATACAGCAGCAATCTCGATGGCGAGAGAAATGAAAACGAGATTGAACATCAGACAGAATTCGATGGTGAGATCGTGGTTGACGATGTCAAAGCAGATGCCTTCGCACGGTATCAATCCATCACAGATCGGATTTTCAGTGAAATCGCTTCGGAGCACGACGACGAGTCCGCTTTGATACTTCAAGATTTGGCTGATTTAGTCGACCTCGCCATGCAACAGTACGGGCTCGATAAAACATTAGCCTAAATCGACGAATTGCGTTTTTGAGATTGGCGGCGCGACTGGTTCGCGATGCTATCCACCGATTGAATTGTTTTTTCGTCAGCTTGAGCGCGGAGGTTCCACGCTTCGGCTCAATTTTGATGCATCCGAATTCCGATAATCTTGACACCTCCCAATCCATTTTTGCTCGAACCACCGAAACGTCTCATGGGGCGATTACAAACATCTGTCGGGCTCGTTACCGGCACAAACATTCAAAGCACAGTTGATCAGTTGATCGCGTTTAGCGGCCAACCGCGTGATCGTCTGCAGGCGAAGATTGCGCAGTACGGCCGGCAGCAGAACGCGCTCGCTGAATTGACGGCCTCGGTGATTGGCGTCCAAATCGCTGGGAAACAGCTTTCCAACGCGGATGTGTTTCAAGCTCGAAAGGCGACTTCGTCAAACGTCGACGCTCTTTCAGTCAAAGCCGCCAGCAGTGCTGCGACAGGAAGTTACGAGGTTCGTACCGTCCAACTTGCGGCCACGCACACGGCGCAATCACAGCGAGGTTTCGCCTCGTCCAAGACGCCTCTGGGTGTTTCAGGCAAAATTGAAATAGCCGCTGGTGGGTTCTTAGAGCAAACGACCTCTCTGAGCGAGCTTAACCAAGGACGCGGCGTCGAACGCGGCAGCATTCGGATCACCGATCGCGCAGGAAACACAGCGGATGTTAATCTTTCCAAGGCTCGTACGATTGATGACGTCATCGATACGATCAATTCGACTTCGGGGATCCGAATTCGCGCGACAGCAGATGCCGACCGCATTTCACTCGAGGACCTGAATGAACTGGGAGCCGCGGCAACGTCCAATTTACGCGTGGAGGACATTGGCCAGAGTGAAACGGCGGCTGATCTTGGGCTTTACGGGATCAATGTTGCCGCAGATGTTGCCAGTGGCGCCGACCTGAATCCGCCGAACTCGTCCACGGCGAGATTAACTTCGCTGGCGAGTATTGGCGTCAAGCTCGGAACCAGTTCTGATCTGAAGGTTTCTCTGAAGGACGGCTCCTCGCTGAGTCTCGATCTCAACCCGACTGGTACGACGGCGCCGACTACCGTCGGCGAGTTGATTGACGCAATCAACGCCAAAGCCGATGGCAAATTCACCGCAGCTCTTTCCGCCGAGAAAGATCGAATTGTCTTCCAGGACCTGACGACGGGTGCTGGTACGTTTTCGCTTTCGGATGGTACTGGTGCGGCGGTCGCGAGTTCGCTGCGTGTGGATGGAGACGCTTCCTCGGGAGAGATCGCGTCTCGAAGTTTCGTCAAACCGCTGCGTGGTACCGCGCTCGAAGACTTGGGCGGTGGCAGCGGGTTGGGGCCACTTACAACACTTGATCTCCAAACACGTGATGGAGCAACGGCTTCGGTCGATCTTTCGAACGCAAAAACGATTCAACAAGTTACTGATGCGATCAACGCGAGCGGTTTGCAGTTGAGTGCCAGGCTCGATGATAGTGGCACGGGACTCCGCCTTCGTGACCTATCAGGCGGTACAACGGCGAACTTTAAAGTCGACTCCAGCGACGCGACCGCGTCGACCTTGGGGATCGCTTCGGACTCCGAGGATACGATTGTCGACGGGCGCAGCTTGAATCGGCAGTTCATTGATCGTTCGACGAGCATCACGGCGCTGAATCAAGGCCGCGGCCCGGGAGTTGGATCGTTCACGATCACAGATTCCTTGGGCAAAAACGGTGCTGTGAACCTTGGTGTGTCCCAGTTCGCGACGGTCGGCGAATTGATTGACGGTATCAATGCGTTGGCGATTGATGTCGAAGCGAAAATCAATGAACGCGGCGACGGTATCCAGCTTGTTGATAAAGCGAGCGGCAGTGGCAAATTGAAGGTCGTTGACTTTGGTGCCGCCGGCGTTGCCAAGGCTCTCGGAATTCTGGGCGAGGCGAAAACACAGACAATCGACGGCGAATCGGTCAGTGCAATCGTTGGTGGGGAACTGGATTCGTTTGAATTCACGGCAACCGACACGCTTGATTCCATCGTCTCGCGAATCAATGAAACAAGTCGTTTTGCGACGGCATCGATCATCACGGACGATACCGGACTTGCACGGTTGCAATTGCTGAGCAAGCGAGCCGGCGACGCAGGCCGTTTGAGTGTCGATTCGACTGCACCAGAATTCACGATCGGCACGACATCTCGAGGCCAGAATGCACTGGTTTCCATTTCGACGGACAACGGACCCGAGCGTTTTTTGTCGTCAGTCGACGGCGTGATCACAGACGATACCTCTGGGTTATCATTAACGCTCAAACAGCTTTCTGAGGATTCAATCAACATCACGGTTGAGAGAAACCCCGATACGGTGACCAAGGCCGCTCAAACGATTGTTGATCAGTACAACAAGCTCGTGGACAAGCTCACGTCACTGACCTTTTTCAATGCGGAGACCCAGGAAGTCGGATTGCTGTTCGGCACCAGCGAAGCATTGCGGATTAACTTGAACTACGGCCAGCTTCTTTCGGGTCAAGTTCGAGGTGCTGGCAGCATCAAGTCGTTTAGCGCGGTTGGTATTCGGCTCAACGACCAAGGCAAACTGACTCTTGATGCGAATAAGCTTGTCGCAGCAATTGAGAAAGATCCCAACGCTGTGACGGAGTTTTTCACGAAAGAAGATACCGGCGCGATCGCGCAATTGGAGAAACTCTCGAACCGAATCGCAGGTGCAAATTCAAGTTTGCTAATCAATCGTACCGAAAGTCTCGGGTTGGCAATCCAGCGAGGCAACGAACGTGTTGCATCAATGAATAAGCGGCTTGATAACGAACGAACTCGGCTGCTTCGGAACTACAATGCTAGTGAAGTAGCGATCGCTAGGCTGCAAGCCAACCAGTCGGCGTTGGATAGCATTCAATCGTACTCGTCGATCACCGGCAATTCAAATTAGCGTTTACGCCGTCACGTCGAGGCTTTTATTGAAAGCCTGACATGCTCGTGTTATGAAATCATCAAGGACGATGGCTCTTCCTCAAGGATGTTCTTAAAGTGCAACAAGATTCAATGGCTTACCCACCGCGTCGACCGAATATGGCAGGGTCCAGCCACCGTAACGCACGAGACGAGTACCTCGAGAATGCGGTTCGCTCGGCGAGTCCTGCTCGAGTTCGGTTGATGTTGATTGACCGTGCGATCGAAGTTTCCGGATCGCTATCTCGCAAGTATCGTGAGGGCGTTCAAGGGTCCAATGAACATTCAATTCATTTACTCGACCTGCTTGGTGAATTGCTTGGCGGTGTTGCTAATCACGGCAACACGTTGTGCACCCAAGTCGCCGACTTGTATGTGTTCATGTGTCAAGAGTTGGTCCGTGCTGAAGTGACCAGCGATGCTGGAAAAGTCGACTCGATCCAGGAAATTCTCCGGATTGATGCCGAGACTTGGCGAGCGGTCTGTGCGAACGAACAACCCGCCGCGATACTTGCTGATGTTTCGGGAATGAATCAAACCATGGCCTCAGGTTTGAACTTGCAGGGATAAAACCCTATCCTGAAGGAAGGCGGTTCTCGATTCTTCCGTTTTGCCCAAGGCCAATTCGATGCGTCTGACTTACTTTTTCGTTTTTTTTGTTGCCGCTGGTCTCTGGTCGAGTGACGTGATAGCCCAGGCGGTTGTGGAGGCGGAGTCCGTCGTTGCGAACAGCAATGAGGAAAAGTCCGACATACCGCTTTACGCTCGTATCGACGACACAGACGCTGGCAAGCCGCGAGCGATGCAAACGGCGATCGTGCGATATGAGGGCGTCAAAGGCGGCCCCAATGAAGGTCGGGTGGTTGACCTTGTCGGTGTCGTCCATATCGGCGAGGAAGAATACTACCGTGAATTGAGTGATCGGCTCGCAAAGTACGACGTGGTGCTTTACGAGTTGGTCGCGCCAGACGGCACGCGAATTCGACCCGAGGATTTGCAACAGCGTCGAAGTGTCTTGGCGTCGATGCAGACGGGTATGAAGGATATGCTCAATCTCGAGTACCAGCTCGAGAAGATTGATTACATGTCCAAGAATTTTCGTCACGCGGATATGAGCCCCGATGAATTCGTTGAGGACTTGGAGCGGCGTGGCGACAGCGTTGTGAAAATGATTGCGAGGATGATGGGAGCGGGGCTAGCCTCGCAAGCATCGACGGGAGGCGACGCGGGAGTACTGCTTGCTCTATTCAGCAATGACCGCCCGAAGAAGATGAAGCAAGCGATGGCTCGACAACTAGTCGATATCGAGATCGTGACCGCCGGCATGGACGACGAGAATGGCGAGAACACGCTCATCAAGGGCCGCAATGCCAAGGCATTCAAGATTCTAAACGAAGAGCTTGCTGCGGGCAAAGAAAACATTGCCGTGTTTTACGGTGCCGGCCACTTGCCAGACATGGCAGAGCGGCTTGAGCAAGAGTTTTCTATGAAAGCGACGACGACCACGTGGCTCGATGCTTGGGACTTACAGTCCAACTAGCCGACCATCTCAAGTCCGCCGAGTAACTTTTCGGCGGAGTCGCTTTTGTTGAGTACATAATAGTGAATACCAGCGACACCGTTCTTGATGAGGTGCATTGTTTGCTGGCGAGCGTGCTCGACGCCGACATCGAATTGACGATCTTCATCTTCGCTGTCGTTCATTGCATCGGCCAACGTTGAGGGAATTCTCGCTTTACACATCGATGCGATCCGTTGTGCTTGCTTGTAATTCGTTACCGGCAAGATGCCTGGGATGATCGGAATGTTGATCCCAACGCGGACGCAGTCGTCGCGGAACCGCAGAAAGTCGTCGTTGTCGTAAAACAATTGCGTCACAACGATGTCCGCGCCAGCGTCCACCTTTCGCTTGAGATTCTCAAGGTCCGATTTGGCATCCATGGCTTCTTGGTGGACTTCGGGATACCCAGCAACTGCGATCCCAAAATGGTCGTACCGCTCGCGAATGAGCGAGACAAGCTCGTTGGCATACCGAAGGCCACCGTCAACGGCTTGGAACGTCTCCGTCCCCTTGGGCGGGTCCCCACGGAGTGCGACGATGTAGTCCGTGCCGCGACGTTGCGCTTCGTCAAGGTAGCTGCAAAGTTGGTCAACGGTCGACCCAACGCAGGTGAGGTGCGAGGCAACGGGAAGGCCTGTGAGTTGGCGAACTTTTTCGATCACGTCGAGAGTCGCCGCTTGGGACGAACCCCCCGCGCCGTACGTGCATGTGAAGTAGCTCGGGTCGAACTGCTGCAATCGCTCGACGTTTTCGAGCAGGGATTCAACACCGGCTTCGGTTTTGGGCGGAAAAAGCTCGAAAGAGATCGTCAAACGCTTTTCTGCGTAGTGGGACGCAAGACTCATCGGGGATCCTAGAGAGACAATAAAACAGTGCCGACACCCATGAGGCCGACGTTCTTCGTATTGTAGCTAGATTGTCGAGATCTCAACGGGGCTAGATCACAAGTCAGTAATCTTTCTCCAGTGAAAAGCTGGCTCGCAACCAGACGCCTCGTCGTTTCCCCACCAACGTTTTAGGATAAGGGGGTTCGATTTCGATCTTCCACGCCCAATTTCATTTAAGCTGTGCCCTCGATGAATGTTCCTCCGACCGGTCGTCCGGCTTCCGCGCCGCAACCCGAGCCGACCACGATTCCCGAAAACGGCTGGCATTGTTCACATTTTTTCTATCGATTTCGGCGTGAAGTGATCGACGCCAAGCTGAGCCCTGCTCTCCAACGTCAATTCGCCGACGCACTTTCACTTGCTGGTGAGGGGCACCCCGAACGGCTCGCGTCGTATTGGACGAGCGGACATCGAGCTGACTTTGGCGTGATGGTCATGGATCCCAATCCGGCAAAGGTGGAGGCCGTCAACCAGAAAATTCTTGGGCCTGGCTTGGGTAAGTACATCGAGCCCGCGTGGTCCTTTGTTTCCATGAGCGAAGTTAGCGAATACGTTCCCACGATCGAGCGTTATCGCGAGCGGCTCATTGCTGATGGAACGCCCTCGGATTCGCCTGAATTAGTCGCCAAGGTTGCGGCGTATGAGCGACGATTGCCCCTGATGAACGAGCAACGGCTGCGTCCGGAATTCCCCGATTGGCCAGCAGCGTGTTTCTATCCGATGAACAAGTGTCGCGTTCCGGGAGCGAACTGGTTCATGGAGCCATTCAGTCGTCGGAACTCGATGATGGCCGAGCACGCACAGAGCGGTATTGCGTTCGCAGGTCGCGTGAGCCAATTGATCTCGGTTGGCGTGGGGCTCGACGATTGGGAGTGGATGGTGACGCTCTGGGCACGCAATCCAGAGTACCTTAAAGAAATCGTCTACAAAATGCGATTTGACCAAGCGAGCGCCAAGTACGCTGAGTTCGGTCCGTTCTATGTCGGATACAAGTCGGATGCGATGGGAATCCTCACCCAGTGCCAGCTTGCATAGGAACCTCGCTCCTCGATTTTCTTCATCGCCAGGCTTCGTTCGAAGTCATGAGTTGCGTGGCTCTAAGTCGTGAGGCGTTCAAAAGCTTCACGATACTTGGCGGCCGTTCGCAAGCGAATTTCCTCAGGAAGGGGTGGCGGGGGACTGTTCTTGTCCCAGCCGCATTGTGACAACCACTCGCGGACGAATTGTTTGTCATAGGAGGACTGGGCACGCCCAGCTTCATATTCGGCGGCGGGCCAAAACCGCGAGCTATCTGGCGTGAGGACTTCGTCGACCAGCGTCAGCTCACCATCGACAAAGCCGAATTCGAATTTCGTATCGGCAATCAAGATGCCGCGTTGCTGGGCATGTTTGGCTGCTTGTGTATAGATCGCGAGGCTTTCGCGACGCAACGATTGGGCAAGCTCGATCCCCAAGTCATGTTGCATCCGCTCGAAACTCACGTTCTCGTCGTGCCCCGTTTCAGCCTTCGTTGCCGGCGTGAAAATCGGCTCGGGCAATCGATCACACTGCACCAGACCCGCGGGAAGTGTGATGCCACAAATCATTTGGTTGTGCTGGTATTCCTTCAGTCCGCTGCCCTCGAGATAACCACGAACGACGCATTCAAACGGTACGACTTCCGCCTTATCGACGACCATCACACGGCCCACGAGCGGCGATGTGTCAAACTCTTCGCTGAGACTGGCAGGAACCTCCGAGCTGCGAAGATGATTTCGCATCGGCAGCAATCCAAACCAAAATTGGCTCATTGCCGTGAGCAACTTGCCCTTTTCAGGGATTCCAGAGGGCAAAATGTAGTCAAAAGCGCTTATCCGATCCGTACTGACGATCAACAGGGAATCCCCGAGGTCATAGACATCTCGGACTTTGCCGCTTCGACGTGGCAGCGGCAAGTGGGTGTTCAAGAGGGCACCAGCGTCGTCAAATTGGTACATGATGTCTCGTTGCGGGACCGTCTCGGGGGTTATCGAAATCGCGAATCGGTACTGTGCCAAAAGCTGACCCGCCGAGCAAGCGTCTGTCATCTCGCCCCGACCGGCTCGACGGACTACCATAAGTGCCTTTGACGGACGGCGAGAGCGTCGCGTTTGTACATCGTTGGTTTCCTGGCCAGGAATGCTGGGACCTTTTTCCGCACAAAATGGGTGAGTCGATCGCTATGGGGCAGTTCAATTTCGATGTCCCCGCAGCAGCTCGGCCATTCATCGAACGGTCCCTCTGGAAAGACGCCTATATCTGTGGCATCGAGGGTGTACCCTGGCAATCCAAAAGCGTCTTTGATGGCGAGCGACTCACCGTCGTCCGCGGCATCGAGTCGTCTGGGAAGCTGTTTCTTACGTGCCCGGTCGAAGGCTCTGGCTATCGCACGCTGAGTACGTGCAGCCTTCGTCCGCTTGATCAACCGCATTTGCTGACGCTGGAACTCGCTCGCGGAAGTTGCTATCGCGCACGGATCCAGTCCGACGCCTGGCAGCGACAAGGTTTGTTGCTCAACGAGAAGTTTGAAGAGCTGCTCAATGAAGGCACGAATCGTTTTCTCGATGCGGCGCAAAAACGGGATGACGCGGAGGCCAGTTGTGCCGCCGCGATCGCGGCAATCGAGATTCTCGAACGTGCTCTGTCGGAGTTAGGCGAATCGTACGCAGTCCAATCCATCTCGTTTCGCAAGCAGCGCCAGCCCCAGATCACCACACTGTTTGGCGCTTCGATTACACCGCCAGCACCAACCAAATCAACTTCGCATAGCGACTTATTCGCATCAACGTTCAATACCGCTGCGATCCGAATGAGTTGGCCGGAAATCGAGACGGATGCTGGACGATTTGATTACGAGAATACATGGGCAACGGTGCGATGGTGCCAATCCAAGGGAATGAAGATTATCGGTGGACCACTCATCGACTTTCGTGAGCGATTGATGCCGCATTGGTTGTATTTGCTCGAAGATAACTTTGATGCGTTCCTGAATGCCGCCATCTCGTATGTCGAACGTACGGTAACGACGTTCCGAGGCGCAGTCCAAATATGGAACTGTGCCGCCGCGCTCAATACGCCGGGGCCCTTGCATCTCGATGACGAGCAAGTCATGCGGCTTGCGGTTTCGATGCTGCAAACGATTCGTCGACTTGATCCGAACGTGCCGACGATCATGACCTTTGATCAGCCCTTTGGTGAGTATCTCGCCAAGCACCGTGAAGGCATTTCGCCACTTCATTTTGCCGACGCATTGCTTCGAAGCGGGCTCGGTCTCGCTGGCATTGGCCTTGAAACGAATGTCGGCTACCTAACGGCGGGGACGATGCCAAGATCCTCCGTGGATTACGGACAAATGATTGATCGATGGGCCACGCTCGGCATGCCGTTGATGGTCCAATTGACGGTTCCTGGGGGAAGCGGGCTGGATGCGAATGCACTCGCGCCCGGCGAGATTCTGGCGCCGATGGCGTCTCAAAAGTCGCCTGAGATTGAGCAACTCCAACACGGTGGTCAACTGATTCGAACGCTGCTTGCCAAGCACGTCGTACACGGAATCATCTGGAACGGCTGGGCGGACAATGAGCCGCATATCTATAGCCACTCCGGACTGATCAACGCTGCCGATCAACCCCGACCAATGCTTGAGTATCTGACGCGTTTACGTCGCGAAGTGCTTGAGTAACTCAACTCAAGTGACTCAACTCGCGCAACCTTGGGCAATGGTCACGAATCGCGTTAGAATGGCAACTCGACTGAGTGGCGTGCTCATGCCACAGTTGCTCCTTGACCCTGAGAGAATCGGAGTTCCATCATGTGCGTACGTTTCATTCCTAGGTTCCGTGCGGTTAGGCGATACAGCATTGTTTTCAGTTGCCTCGCATCGATCGTGGGAGCGGTTAGCGGTGACGCTGCGGATCCGATTCAACCCACCGGAGTTGTCGAGATCATTTCTGGCGAATTCGAATTCACGGAAGGTCCAGCCTGGGATGAGTCTTCAAAAGCGTTGTACTTCAGCGACATTCCCAAAAGTGCCGTTCACCGATTGGGCAGCAACAATAAAATTGAAGTGCTCACAACGGATTCGATGCACACGAATGGGATGATCGTGACGGCGGATGGAAGGTTACTCGCATGTCAAATGGACGGACGGGTCGTTGTTTATGACCCAAAGAATGGTGCCGCGACTGTGATCGCGAACTCTTACGATGGCAAACGATTCAATGCACCGAACGACCTCGTGATCGATGCTGGTGGAGGCATTTATTTCACCGACCCGCTCTTTCGTGCACCGGAACCGCTGCCCCAGGGTGAACAAGCCGTCTACTACATCGCTCCCAACGGTGAAGTCAGTCGGGTGACAGGCGATATCGCAGCGCCGAACGGGATCGGACTCTCACCCGATGGCAAATCGCTTTACGTCATTCCCAGTCGACAAGCTGAGATGCTTGTTTACACGGTTGATGCACCCGGAAGACTGGGCGAAGGTCGTACCTTTTGTCGGCTCGCGCAACCTGTTGGCATAGATGCCACTGGCGGCGACGGCATGGCGTTGGACGTGGAAGGCAACCTCTACATCACGACACACCTTGGCGTGCAAATCTTCGGTGCCGATGGCTCGGCACGTGGGCTCATTGCGTTTCCAGAGCAACCAGCCAACGTGACGTTCGGAGGCGCTGAAAGAAAGACGATGTACGTCACAGCAAGAACCGGGCTCTACCAAGTCGAAATGCCAATCGCTGGGTTACCGTCGAAGTAGCTTGAAGCGAGCGATTTGATTTCAGTTTCAACAACTCTCTGCTCCCTACCACCGCTGCGGTGGGTCGGGTTGTTGCCAGACGCTCATGCCACCGTCGATGTAGAGTGTCTGGCCGTGGACGTGTTCGGCGGCATCGGAAAGTAGAAATACGGCGGCTCCGCCGCAAACGTCCGGTTCAGGAACTTGGCCGTTTGGCGTGTGAAGACGCATCCATTCGTTGAAACGAGCATCGTCGATCGCGCCACTTGTCAGTGGCGTGCGGACCAAGCCTGGGGCCATGGAATTGACTCGGATGCGATGCGGTGCCAACGACACACACAGTGATCGCACGAGGCTGGCAACCGCGCCTTTGCTCGTGTCGTATGCTGTGTGACAATCCTCCGCGAGCAATCCGTTGATGGAGCCTGTGAAGAGAACGCGGCCGCTAACGCCTTCGGCGACCCAGCGTTTGGCAAAGGACTGGGTCAAGAAGTAGCCACTCGCCACATTCAAATTCATCGTCGTGTCATACCGCTCGAAATCCATTTCAAGAAACGGAACGTCAATGAATGTGCCGACGTTATTGACGAGCAAATCGACACTCGCGAAACGAGTCGCATTTTCGGCGACAAAGTTTTCCAGATACGACGAAGGGTGCTGAGATAAGTCCGCTGTGATCAACTCACAACTTGCGCCATAACTTTCGCAGAGCGAAACCGTCTCATTGGCCGTCGCGTCGGCCGTTAAACCGATGAGAGTGACATTGCCACCAGCCCTCGCGATCGATTTGGCAATTGCGGCGCCGACCCCGTGAGTCCCGCCGGTCACCAATGCATGATGACCGTCGAGACGAAACGGATCTGGTCCAGATTCCCTTCTCGCTGGCTCGGGCATCGATCAGCTCGTTGATGTGGCCGGAGCACTGGACTGGTTGAGGCACTTGCCAATATGTCGAACGGCCTGACGCAGACGTTGTTCGTTCTCGACAAGTGACATTCGCAGGTAGCCTTCACCCGCAGCGCCAAAGCCACTCCCAGGGCTGACGGCGACGTTGCCCTCTTCGAGCAACTTCATTGCAAAGTCCATCGTCGACATTTGGCTTCGCCATGGTTCTGGAATCTGAGCCCATGCGAACATACCTGCCTTGGGCAGCGAGACTTCCCAACCGAGTCGACGCAGGCCACTCACCAACACATCTCGGCGACCTTGGTAAATCAGCGACTGTTTTTCAACAGATGCTTCGGTCTCACGAAGAGCAACGATCGCGGCAATTTGGATCGCTTGGAACATACCGTAGTCGTAGTAGCCCTTAATCGTGCCCAGAGCCCGAATCATCTCCGAGTTACCGGCACAAAAACCGACTCGCCAACCGGCCATGTTGTAGCCTTTACTCATCGTCGTAAACTCGACACCAACATCTTTCGCACCAGGAGCGGACAGGAAGCTCGGTGGCAAATAGCCGTCGTAGGCGACGTCAGCGTAAGCAAAGTCATGAATCACCATAAACCCGTACTTCTTGGCCAAGCGAACGACCTCAATAAAGAAGTCCGGCTCGATCGTGGCGGACGATGGATTGTGCGGATAGTTGACAATCAGCACCTTCGGAACGGGCATCATATTCTCGCACGTGTACGCCACGTTGCTGAGGAACTTATTCGGATCGGCAACGTCCAGTGCAACCACGTTTCCTGATGCCAAAATCACGGAGTACATGTGAATCGGGAAGTACGGCGATGGGATCATCGCCGTGTCCCCAGGCCCCATCAACGCTAAGCACATGTGCGAAAAACCTTCCTTGCTGCCCAAGCAAGAAATGATCTCTGTTTCTTTATCGAGGGTCACACCGTACTTGCGACTGTATTTCGCTGCGACTTCACGGCGCAGGTTGGCGATGCCATTGGACTTGCTGTACCCGTGGTTCGTTTCGTCTTTGGCTGCGTCAATCAGTTTTTGAACCACGATCGGATCCGGCGGATCGGAGGGGTTGCCCATTCCCAGGTCAATGACGTCATCGCCACCTCGACGTTTTTGGTAGAGAAGATTGTTGATTCGCCCGAACATGTAAGGCGGCAATCGGTCGACTCGCGACGCGAATCGAACTTCAAACGGCGCCGGCGACGGGTCCGTGGTGAGTGGCTGAATCGCGGGTGCGTCGATATTGGGCGTGTCGGGATTGAACGGATTGGTCATGGTCGTTGGTTAGGAAAGATGGATTGGGACCCCGCTATTGTCACCCCAGACACCACTGGTCGCCCAGGGGTTAGCGAGAAAAACCGCGAACCAAGAGATAAATCCCCCAGCCCGCGGTTTTTGGTTTTTTGAAAAGGCAGTTTTTCTACCCGTGGCGTCTTGGAAGCCCGCGGCAGAAACTCCAGGTCGACTATTAGGCGGCCGGAGCAATCTCGAGGCCTGAGCTATTTCGCGGCTGGAGCCTCGCCGGAAACTTGTGCGACCTTCGGTGCTTGCTTGGCCGCGACTAAGAAATTGTCGATCTCCGCGGAATCCTTTAGCTCGTCGAACTTCTTGCTCATCGCCAACCGCATTTTCTTTTCGTGGATATAGCTGGATAGCTCTTCACGAACGGCGGCTGGGTCGGCCACGACTGGCTCCGTGAAACCCTGACAGCGAAGAACGATGTAGCTGTCGCCTGTGGCAATGATGCCGCTCAATTCGCCTGGTTTGAGTAAATATGCTTCTCGTTCGAGCGCCGCTTGACCGCTGTGTTTGCGAATCGGCGGAACCTTGCCACGGTTGCTCGCTGAGACAGGTTCGACGCTGTATTGTTCAGCAAGTTGCCCGAAGAATTCGTCGGTTGGATTGTTTCGAGCCATGTCCCATACCTTCTGAGCGCTACGCTGGTCGGCAAGCACGATCGCCAAGACTTCGACGCGTGGACCGTACTTGGATTCAAATTCTTCACGCATGTCCTCTTCCATGACGGTCACTTGACCTTGAACCAGCTTGGACAAAGCCACGCTTGGCCATACTGCATCTCGAAAGTAAAGCTCACGGGTCGTTTTCCCTTCGCTGAGAATAGATTTCATCCAGCCTTGAGTGTCCGGTGTGCCGTCACCCAGGACATAACCAAAGCTCACAGCCGCTCGAGCGATTTCCGCTTCAAGATCTTGATCGGTCACAGTCAAGCTTGCCTTGCGAAGCGCTTGGGCGAGCACCTTGCGATTGATCTCGCCGTTGAGCACTTCTTCACCATGTCGTTCGATGCACTCGTTGCCAAGCGAGGCGAGTGAGACTTGTTGGCCGTTGATGATCGCTGCAACACCAGGGTGCTGGCGTGAAAGATCCTCTTCGCCGAGCACCTTCACCACTTGTGCATCCTGTTGCAACTTGGCGAACAGTTCCGATGATGCACCACGCATTTTTTCGTCGCGAATCTTGTCGGTAATTTGCTCCCGAATCGCTGGCATCGCTTGCGGGCTTGGCGTTGTCGCTGGCATACGTCGAACCGTTTGCAGCACGATCCATTGGTCACCCATTGGCAACACGGGCGAGACTTGCTCATCGTCCAACGCGAATACGGCGTCTTCAAGTTCGGCGTCACCACTGTAGCGGCGAATCGGTGGAATCAATCCTCCGACGCTCGCGCTGGCTTCGTCCTCGCTGTATTGTTTCGCAAGAGCGGCGAATTGTTCCGGCTGGCGTGTCGCTTGCTCGTGCAACGATTTCGCTGTGGTCTCGCTTGAAACCATGATCATTCGGCATTTCACCGCTTCGCCGTATTGAGAAATGTACGCTTGATTGAATTCTTCTTCGGTCACTTGGACTGCATCCGCAACGAGTGCACGTAGAGCGAGCAGCGGCCAGATGATCTCGCGGCTGTACTCTTGTGGCGAGATGTTTCGCTCTTCCTGAAGCAGTTTCAAGTAAGCGTCCATCGACAAACCAAACTTACCAGCCATGCGGGCAATTTCTTCACGCACCTGAGTTTCAGTGATGGTGATGCCTTTTTGCTTACAGGCTTGAAAGATCAAATGGCGATTGATCATCGTGTCCAAGACATCTTCGCCATATCGCGAGATGGATTCGGTCGCAAGAGTTTGACGTGTGATGGGATCTGCGTTAACGACAGCAACGATTCCTCCCGACGTTTCTTGGCCCTGCATGGTCGCTGAGGTCGCCATCGCGATCCCGAATCCGCACACCAGCCGTGTCAACATCGTCATCCAAACACGCATCCGAGCCGTTTGCAGTGGCATCGTGGTCACTCCTTAACCGTCCAAGAATCCTGAACTGTCTCAATCGCTTAGCTGGCAAATCCTGCTCTGCCGCGGATCGAGGTCTTGAGAGCAACCTTAGAAAAATTCGGATTTTGACTCAAGATGAATCGATCACTCAAAACCGCATCTGTCCCCTCACACTTTTACGTCAGGCGGTTCCATCCAATCCCAATCCCCAAACACCTCCGATAGTAACTCTTCTTGTCTCTCGCCTTGGCGAACAGCGAATGCCGGTATCTGCGGCAGCGCCGCGCATTCCAGTTCTGCGTCGTAAATCTGCCGGAGGTTTGCACTGCCAACGAGGAAATAGCCTGTGCCTGCCGCATCCGCGTCCGTCGCGTTCGCCGTTCGAAGGGTCAGCGAAACAAGATCGGTTGTCGGGTACCCAGAAACGGGGTCGATCACATGACCAAAACGTTTGCCACGATGATGAAAGAACTGCTTGCCGGAACCGCTCGTGCCGAGTGCTGCGTCACGCAACCAAACGCCAGCAAGACGTCGATTGGGTCGTGTTGGGTGTCCGATCCCCACCGCCCAGCCTCGGTCCACGCTCGCCGATTGATTGCCTCTTGCTAGCACACTGCTTTGCCCACCATGGATTAAGAAATCCGTAACTCCGTTCGTCAATAATTTCTCTGCGATTCGATCGAGTGCGTGCCCTTTGCCAATTCCGCCGAGATTGATCGACATTTCGGGCACCGCAAACGCGATCGTTCGATCTTGGGCGTTCAAGATGAGCTTTTCAGATCCAATCACTTCCAAAGCTGCTCGAATCTCATCTGCGGGCGGTTTTCGGCCTTTTCGCTCAGAAAATCCCCACGCTTTGACAAGCGGGCCAGCGGTGATGTCGAAACGTCCTCCGGTATGTTCGCTCCAGCGGACGGCAGTTTCAATCAGATCAAAGGTCGGTTCGCTGACTTGGACAGGATGTGACGCCGCGTCGCGGTTAACTCGACTGATTTCGCTATCAGGCCGATAGATCGTCAGTCGTCGTTCGATGTCATCGATCAGTTCCAATGCGTCGAGAGCCAGTTCCGTTGCCCCCTGGTGGGCTTCGGCTAGCATAATAACGAACTCTGTCGCCATCGCTAGGCGGCTGACGCTGGAGATCAGGTCCGAGTTGTCGTGCGGTGGCAAAACAGTCATTGGGCATGGAGTAGGCGAAAACGTCGGGTAATCAGCCCAGTTTAGGCTGGAAACGAACTTCGGCGAATGGTTCCGTGTCCGAATACCCAGCGAAGTTGGAATCCTTGGGCATGAACGGGTTGCGTTCGCGGCGCTGATTCAGCACAATTCGCTGGCCGAGAAACAATCTCGGCACCAGATTGAGACATTAGGAGCGGTGGCTGAGTGGTCGAAAGCACCGGTTTGCTAAATCGGCGTACGGGTCAAACTGTACCGCAGGTTCGAATCCTGTCCGCTCCGTTTCTCAAAACTTCGTATTTGTTCATCATCGAGAGCTTTTCTGCGGTATTCGCAAAAGGCTGAAGTTGGCAATAACGAGAAAAAGTAAGACTAGCCCGGAGAGACCAGCTCCGGGTTATTTTTTCGGCAAACAACAATCGGCGAGCAAAGCTCTATCCAGGACGCTAAAGTCCACAGAGCCAGCAAGTCAAATTGTTGTAAACCATATCCGAGGGCGTAGCTCAGTCGGTAGAGCAACGGACTTTTAATCCGTTGGTCCTGGGTTCGAGTCCCAGCGCCCTCATTAAAAGAATTTACCGTGATTTGCCGCACCAAACGGCGACCCATCGATGGCGATGGAGCACACTTTCGACCCCAGCCAAACGGGAACTTTCCCACTTGGCTTTTGAAAGGTGCATCCCATGCCCAAACTCACGAAGTCGGTACCCTCTTACCGCAAGCATTTGAAGGGTGGATCCCGAGTCACAATCAATGGTCGTGACTATCTCCTCGGTCCATGGAACAGCAAAACGTCGATCCGTGAATACGACCGGATCATTGCTGAGTATCTCGCCAGTGGTCGAAGTCCATCGTTCGGGATCGAAGCCGATGCCTATACCGTGGCAATGCTGATTCGAGATTACTTGCGTCACTGTCGGACGTACTACGGCACTGGCAAAACGAGTGAGTATCTGAGAATCAAGACGGCAATAAAACCGCTGCGTGACTTGTATGCCGACCACGAAGCCGTCGCGTTCGGTCCCGTGGGCTACAAAGCCGTTCGCCAAGTGATGATCGACGCGGGGTGGTCCCGGCCATACGTCAATGCTTGCATGAAGAAAGTGAAGCGGGCGTTCAAGTGGGCGGCATCCGAAGCCAAGATCCCGGCCGGCGTGTTTCAAACGCTCGATCTTATCCCGTCGCTCAAAAGTGGTCGCACCGAAGCACCGGACACGGAACCGGTGAAGCCGATCGACGATGTGGTGGTCGATGCGACGCTGCCGTTCTTGCCTCCGATCGTGGCGGATATGGTGCGACTGCAACGGCTGATCGGTTGCCGGCCCGGTGAAGTCTGTAATCTCACACCGGCATCGTTGGATCGTTCGGGTGATGTTTGGGTTGCCACACTGAGCGAACACAAGACAAAGCACCACGGGCACACTCGCAAGCTGTACGTCGGCCCCCAAGCCCAAGCGATCATCACTCGCTATCTCGATCGCAATACCGACGACCCGTTGTTCAGTCCTTTGGATTCGATGCGACTGAGACGTGAGGCGCACGGCGCCTTGCGCACCACACCGCTGTCGTGTGGCAATCGTGCCGGAGTCAAAAACGATCGTGGTGGTTTGCGCGGACGTGGCGCGAAGCGGGCACCGGGGTTGAAGTACAGCACCGAAAGTTACTGCCGTGCAATCCATGACGCTTGCGACAAAGCATTCCCGGCTCCGGCTCCGCTGGCGAAACGTGACGACGAAAGCGACGCGGCCCGCTGGCGACGACTTACCGAAGCGGAAACCGCCAAACTCAAGTCGTGGCAATCGAATCATCGTTGGGCACCAAACCGGCTCCGGCATTCCAAGGGTACCGAAGTCCGCAAGGCTTTCGGCTTGGAGGCGGCCCAAGTCACACTAGGTCACCGCTGTGCGGACGTGACGCAAGTCTACGCCGAACGCGATGAAGAACTCGGCAAGCATGTTGCTCGTGAGGCGGGCTGATTTTGGAAACGTAAAACTGTATTTTGAAACCAACGTCGGCAGGGGAGTAATTAACCCCGTGGTACGTCGGCCGGAACGAACTCTTTCCCGTTTTGGCCGACGTGTCACCGACAATCGCAATAGGAAAGAGACGATGGACAATCTGTTAGGTCGACCCGGCGAAAGGTACATTCACGTTTCGGATAGACCGGACGCTAGAGAGCAACTTGAGTTTGTTTCCGAGGCGGGGCATGTCGTCGCTAGTTGCCCCGTCGTAGGGAAGTGCTTGGCGGTAACCGATGTGTTGGAACAATCGTTTTTTGCATCGGGGTGCGATCGACTCATTGTCACAAACTCGAGTCCGATCGTATCTGACGGCATTCTGGCGATCGACAACCGGAACCGATTAATTCTGTGGGAGCAGTACCCGCGTTGGTCGTCAACCGATTGGTCGGAATTACTTGACCGCTCGGTGAATTACTTGAACACAGTCGACCGACTCTATTCATTGGTCGCGAAGTTATGTCACGAAATCCAAGGTGAACCGGGCGGCGATCAATTCGCGAAACTACTCAACGAGATTGCCGACCTATGTCCGGTGATGCGAGATTGGGCAGAAGCCTCTTTCAGGGCAGTCGATCCTAATGAAGGAGACTTGCTGTGCACAGATATGGGTGATGAGTCGGAGGTGGACTTTTTATTCGAGTGGTTACGCCGACAACCGGACGGCATTCGGAGGTGGTTCAGTGCAATCTTTATTTTCGATTTCATGAGAGCCGATGATCTACTACTTTTGATCCAGGATTACACGGTCGATCCTAGTGGAGTCGTCGAGCAATTCGAGACGCGCGCCGAATACCATATAAAAGCGTTGCGGTTTCTCGTTGGGTGGCGACCGCTTCTGACTGCATATCAGGAGTTGCGTCAACATGCACCGGAGTCGATGACGCAAGAGGACGCGATGGGCGGTGTTGAGAGACGCTACCGCAACATCGACGTCGCGTCGCGACTGTACGTCAGCAGGCAAGCGATAACGAATTGGAAAAAACGGGCTCCATCCCATTTCCCAAAACAGAGAAACGCTTCTGCTTCCGCTTGGCGAAAGTTTATCCTCGCCGCTTGGCCGAACGGTGATTACGACCCCAATGACATTCCACTTTATTGAGTACATAAAGTACACGGCGTACATACTCCGTACACAAACGCTAACCGACCTTAATTACGAATAGGTATAACCGCTTTTCATTGCGAGACTTTGCGTCGTTCTACTTCACGACGCAAACACGGAGTCCCGCTAAATGCGAATCCCACCCAACGAAGTCGGCTTGCCTCTTGTCGAGGCTGTTCAAGCTGTTCACGGCCGGCGTATCCATTTAAGCACGGCACTACGCTGGTGCCAAAGCCGGAACCGTTTCGGCGTCAAACTCGAATCGTGGTTGCAAGGTGGCCGTCGTGTTACGTCGGTCGAGGCCGTGCGACGATACGACGAACGCAACACGCTTGCATCGGATGCTGAACACGGCGTCCCCGTCGCGACGACCGCCCAACGGGCACGGGCACACTCGCAAGCCGTCCGCGAACTCGATGCGGAGTTCGCCTAAGTGTTATGCGAGTTCTGCAATCAACGCGAAGCCGTGGACCACCGTTTCCACGTTCCGGATCGGTTCGCCAGTGTGTGCGAACGATGCAAGCGGCTTTCGATTCCGCCCAAGAATTACATGCCGTCCGAAGGCGACTTTTGCCTCGCGACTAATTCCGAATCCGAGTACCCAATAGAAACGGCCGGCACCGCTTGTGATGATGACGATGCACGGCCGCGAAAGAGTTTTAACTATGTCTGATTCTACCACGGGACCCGTTCTCAAACGTAAAGCAAAGTCCCCCAAGCCGGCTGAGTTGTTCGGCAATGATGTGAGTGATATCCATGCGGGCGTGAAAGAGTTCTTGGCGGAACTGCCGGAGCCTGAAACGCAATCGAGCGATGATCCCCCGTCGAATAAACCGCCAGTGACCGCCGCGTCGTCGGCTCCGGATCCGTTCGACCCGGCATCACTTCGGATCAATCCGAACACTGTGGCCGGCGCAATTGGAGTCAAGCGAAAACTGGTAACTCTCAAAGTTGGTAAGCCAAACAAACAAGAGTATTACCGAGTGCACCCCGATCCGGCGTACCGTCTCGAGACTGCCGTGATTGAGGATAAGAAGAACCGCGAAACCTATCTGGTATCGGCATCGCTCTGGCGGGAAATACCCGATGAGATTGAACTGGTGCGTCTGTGCCTGGCGGTAAATCGGCATGGAGAACCGCTACTGTGGCAAGCAAGGATCCCCGACCCCGATCGGCCGAACGATTGGCATACGTCTATGCTCGAAGCACAAGACACGGCCGTGGATGAATGGACGAAAGTCAAGTCGAGCATGGAGGCGGGGAGTTACGCGGTATACGTGGCGACTGGGAATCTACCGGAGCCGGAATGGCCCGAACTCTCGTTAGCCGAACTCTTGCGTCTTGCGTTCAAGACCCGTTTCATTGATTCGATCAATCATCCGTTTCTACAAGAGTTGTTCGGGCAAGCGTAATGGATTTACTAAACCGTTTTAATGCGGTTTGGTCGATCGACTTTGAGTTCTCACAACCACCGGGTGAACAGCCAAAAGTTGTTTGCCTGGTGGCTCGTGAGTTTCGCACGAAGCGACTAATCCGAGTTGGTATGAACGAGTTGTCGACAATGAAGCGACCACCGTTTGAGACTGGCGAACACTCTTTATGTGTCGCCTATTTTTCGTCGGCAGAATGGAATTGTTTCTTGTCACTGGGTTGGGAGTTACCGTCGTATGTTCTCGATCTTTATTGTGAGTTTCGCAATCATTGCAATGGAAGTGTTCCCGCTGCTGGATTTGGTTTGCTGGGTTGCCTCACACACTTCGGATTCGATTCGATGTTGGCGAGTGAGAAGAAAGAGATGCGGGAACTCGCAATGACCGGAGGCCCGTATACGTCGCAAGAGATGCGGGCACTACTCGCCTACTGCCAAACCGATGTTGATGCGCTCGATCATTTGTTGCCGTCGATGTTGCCGTTGATCGACTTGCCCCGAGCGGTCCATCGTGGTCGTTATATGAAAGCCGTGTCACGGATGGAGTCGGCCGGCGTCCCCATCGATCACGAAACGCTTTTGATGTTCCGACGACAATGGGGGCCGATCAAAGCAAACTTGATCGAGTCCATCGATCGAGAGTTCGGAGTGTACGACGGCTCGACGTTCAAGTTAGACCGTTTCGCCAACTACCTCATTCGCCACGGGATCCCGTGGCCTGAGACGGATTCCGGACGGCTTGCACTGGACGACGACACGTTCCGCCAGCAAGCCAAGTGTTTCCCGCAAGTCGCACCACTACGGGAACTTCGTCATGCGTTGTCGGAGATGAAGCTAGAAAAGTTGGCTGTCGGCGCCGATGGCCGGAACCGTGCGATGCTGAGTCCGTTTTCAAGTCGAAGCGGACGCAATCAACCGTCGAACAATAAATTCATTTTCGGTCCATCGGTCTGGTTGCGTGGACTTATCAAACCACAAGCCGGCCGTGCGTTGGCGTATGTGGACTGGTCACAGCAAGAACTTGGCATCGCTGCCGCGTTGTCTGGGGATCCCGCGTTGTCGCAAGCGTATGCGAGTGGGGATCCTTACTTGGAGTTCGCCAAGATGGCCGGAGCCGTCCCGTCGAACGCAACGAAGCAAAGTCACCCGGCTGAACGTGGCGCGTACAAAGTGTGCATGCTGGCGACACAGTACGGCATGACCGAAGTCGGCTTGGCGGCGAAGTTGAACAAGCCCGTCGTATCGTCGCGGCAATTACTTCGTCGGCACCGTGAGACGTTCCCGGTGTTCTGGCGATGGTCACAGCAACAAGTCGACGCGGCGATGCTGCTGGGTTCGATGCAAACGGTGTTCGGATGGACGATCCACACTCTTGGAGGCGACAACCCAAGATCCCTGGCGAACTTCCCAATGCAAGCCAACGGCGCGGAGATGATGCGACTGGCGTGTTCACTGGCGACGGAGGCCGGCATCACGGTTTGCTGTCCCGTCCACGATGCCATTTTGATCGAGGCCGACGACGACGATATCGACGACGTAGTGGCTCAAACGCAATCGATCATGCGTGAGGCCGGCCGGATCGTGCTGGACGGGTTCAATCTCGATTCCGATGCCAAGATCATCCGGTACCCCGATCGTTACATGGACGACGACCGTGGGCGTGTGATGTGGGACCGGGTGTTCGGACTGGCAATGGAGGCCGACCAAACCTAGGACAACCCGTTCCGTTGAATGGAATGGGTTGTCCCAATTGTGGAACGGGTTGTCCCGTGAACGGAACGGGTTGTCCCACCCGTACCCCCATATCTCCTTAGTATCTCATTACTGGTTCTTATTACTTAGTTCTTCTTATTAGATATAGGTAACCACCATGGACTTAACGACGTTCACAGCGAAACCCGGTGACTTGCCGGCATTGTTCCAAGTCAAAAGCGAGAAGCGAGTCGACAAGCGCGCGAAGTCCACACCGTCGTCAGCACCACTACCGCGTCACGGCTCCGGAGAACGCTTCATCCGTGGTCCGATCCCGTTGGCCTGGTTCAAGTCCGCTTCGACGTGTGGTGAACGTGCTGAGGCCGTAGCGGTGCTTCTGTGGTACGCGGCCGGTTACCAACGTCGAAACCCCGTGAAGCTCACACCGGCGATTCTGGCGGAACTCCGCGTCCATCCCAAGACGGCACGGCGTGTACTCGGCAAGATGGCCGACTGCGGTTTGGTACTCGTGGCGTTCCACCGTGGTCGTTCGCCTGTGGTGACGATCGTGTCACCGAATTTGGATTGAGGCCCCGGGGTGTGGAGAATCTGCGGCTGTTTGGATTCGCGATAGACTGAATCCGCACACACACAATTCCGCGAAATTGAATGTTTGCGGTTGCCGGGGGTGGTCGGAAACTAGGGGCTTTTGGCTCCACGACTTATCGTGCCCGCCTGTGTGGTTTTTGCCGAAAAATGAGTTTTTGCAATTCGATTGCATGTGGGAATCGGCAACAATGGGAACGGCAGAGTTGCCGGCAAGTGGGTCCCTCTTGGCGTTGCACGATGTTGCGGCGTTCTCGATAGCGAATCGTCGTGAACATAGTCCGGCGTCCAATGTCGCGGGGGCGGGGGCATTTCGGGTCCCATGCACACCAACGACATTTCGCGGTTGGAATGAAGCGAGATTATCTACCGAACAATCCGTCCGTCCGGTGACACGGCTGGGGGCTTGGGGGCCGTGTGCCTGTGGGTCCCTTGGCGACCGATTCATAGAGCGCGGCAAAACTAGTCGGGATTGAACTTTAGATAGTTAGTTAGCTGCGGGCGATCGCGGGGTGGGGGCCATTGTGTTGGTCGCCCAATATGCCCGGCTTGTGGGTCCTTGGAAAAGTCGATCCTAAACCGGTGCAATTCTCGACCGCGACCCTATGTCACACCGTTGAGGTGCATTCCTGAGACGTTCACGAACGTCGTCCGCCCAAAAGCCAAACGGGAAAAATCCCGCTTGTGATTTTGGCATTCCCGGAAAGACCGCGTTTTACCGCGTCAAACTGCAAGTGTTTGCAAGTGGTCGATTTTGCCGATAAACTCCGTAAACCCTTACGGAAGTGTGATTTACGGGACACGGTTTTTCACTCTTTTAATCCGTTGGTCCTGGGTTCGAGTCCCAGCGCCCTCATTGGTTTTTTCTTAAGCTTGGTCTCGTGTTCGAGCACGCATTCCAAGGGGGGAAATTAGGCTTCTTCGGCGGTCCAACGCTTGACGAGGCTTCCATTTTGCTCGGTGTTCTCGCGTGGCTTTTGATAGGCTCGGCGGTGTTGCATCGTGCGGGTGAGGTCTTCGTGGGAATTTAGCATCAGTCGGCTTTCCCCCATCTCCCAGGGGAACACGTACGCGTTGCAGATTCGGTCGACGTCGCGGAAGTAGGCGCGACAGGCTTCGGCATTTAGCTCTTTTCTCGCTTGCCGCGTCACTTTGCCTTGGATCCGATCCCATTCTTCGACGCGCGGATGATCGCTCTCGGGGCCATCGAACGCTTTGCGGTAATGACTAATCTCGTCATCGCCTTGCATGTGATCTGGTAGCACCGTGAGCATTGCGCGGATGATGGCGGGCAGTGGTGCGATGGCAGTGGCGATGTTGCGATTGATCGTTTGGTGCGGGCAACGGATTTCGACCACACGCGGCTTCGTTGGTGAGCTGCAGCCGTCGTGATGGTAGTATTCGGCTTGGCTCAGCTTCACAGTGCTCGATTTGCCTTTGACCTTGCGATACGTGGGCGCATCAGTCACGACATTTCGACAGACAACTAAGCCTTCGTCTTCAATCAATCGCAAGAACGAGTCTCGATTACTCGGCGACAGCAAAATGTCGTGGAGGTAATCCTTCGACGCGTCGGAACCAGCGTCGATGATGGGCCGATCGATGATGGGCCGATCGATAACGAGGCCAAATATGTGTGGACGCGAAACAGGGAATTTCAATCCGCTGAATTCGAGCGACGTTTCGACGGTAGCAAGCGACATTGAATTTCCCTCACGCGTTCCAGATTTTGAGTCTGTCTTATGCGACGCGTTCGGGAATGGTCAAGTCCTCTGGATTCGAGTCAACTTTGGCAACAGTGAGCGATTAGGCGAACGGTATCTCACTCAATCGACCACGCACGAGGCGATGTTGGTGTCGGCCTTTAGGTCAAACGTGAGATCATCAAGTTGATCAGGGCGCGACAGAAGTCGGGCAGGTCGTCGGGGCGACGGCTGGTCACGTGATTTCGATCGACCACAACGCTTTTATCTTCGTAGATGCCGCCAGCATTGATGAGGTCGTCCTTGATGCCGGGGGAGCCGGTCACATGAACGCCGCGATAGACATTGGCACTGATTGGAATCCAACCGCCATGGCAAATTGCGGCAATCGGCTTACCGGCGAGATTGAATTCGCGAACCAAGTCCAAAACTTTGGGGTCGCGTCGAAGTTTGTCGGGCATGAAGCCGCCTGGAACGAGCAACGCATCAAAGCCTGCGGCGGCGGCATCGTCGATCGAGATATCGGAGATGCTGGGATAGCCATTCTTGCCCGTGTAGGTTTCTCCAGCCTTGGGACCAGCGACGACGACTTCGCATCCCGCTTCAATCAAACGTAGTTTGGGATACCACAGTTCGAGGTCTTCGTAGATATCACCGGTAAACGCGAGCATGCGTGTTCCGGCAAGCGGCAGTGCATTTGAATTTGTCATGATTAAATCGCCTCGCTACCGCGTTCGCCGGTCCGGATGCGGATACAGTCATCCATGGGCAGCACGAAGATCTTGCCATCCCCGATTTCTCCCACTTCACCACTTCGACCGCCTTCGAGGATCGCATCGATTGTGGGCTGGACGAATTGCTCGTTGACTGCGATTTGCAGTTGGACTTTGCGAAGCAAGTTGACGCCGAATTCGTGGCCGCGGTGGACCCCGGTTTGGCCTTTTTGGCGGCCGAAACCCTGGCAGTCCATCACCGTGAGTCGGAACACTTCAACTTGGGTGAGCGCTTCTTTAACAGCTTCCAGTTTGGCCGGCTGGATAATCGCGATAATGAGCTTCACGGTGGTTTGTCGTCCGCAGGATAAAATCGAGAAACGAGTGTAAGGATAGGCCAATCTACCTAAAGAGCCAGTAACAATCGGCTGGGGGCTTCGAGGTAGCCAATCACATCGTTGAGGAACCTCGCCGCAGCTCCGCCATCGACGAGTCGGTGATCGTACGAAAGGCTCAATGGCATCATCAAACGGGGTTTGATGGAGTCATCGGGCATCACGACAGGTAGCTTGCGGCTGCGACCGACGAGCAGAATCGCGACTTCGGGGATGTTTACAATCGGCGTCGAGTACTGGCCACCGATTGCACCCAGATTGCTGATCGTGAACGTGCCGCCGCGCAAGTCGCTGACGGCGAATTGACCGCCGCGGACTTTGCCAGCCATCTCGGCCAAGCCACGGGTCAATTCGGGAATGCCCATGCGATCGGCACTCTTAAGGACAGGAACCACGAGACCGCGATCCGTGTCG
>JBGSNA010000143.1:0-13312 GCA_041739875.1 Pirellulaceae bacterium | reverse complement strand
GATTTTGAGAGATTGAGCTCTTGCAGTCGCAGGATCACTTGATCGTATCGATTTTGAGCTCGTGTCAATCGAGCACGCAGAGAGCTGCCTTTCATGAATTGGTTTTCCACGAGCTTTGCTTCGATTAGTTCCGACTCAGAGTCACGCATCAAAATTGTTTTGCGTTTCTCAAGTTCCGAAATATCGTTACGAAGCAACATGGTGTACGTCTTGAGCAACTCAGCAGGCTCCAGTTTCTTGGTCGCTACATTGGCGGCTTCGGGAGCGTTGGATTCCATGAACTGCTGAGTAATCTCGATCTCTTTTCGAACGGCTTCGACAAGCGGGTGTCCCGCACCAAACGCATCGCTCAAGGAACGCTCTTTTTGGATGAGTTCAAGCAAGCGGTTGTATTGTGTCCTTGCGGCCTCAGCCCGAATCGGTTGCTCGGCTTGGAATGCCTCCGAAGTCGCCTCACCCCGGGTCATATCCAAAAAGAGTTTCAGACGCTCAACTTCTTTCTGGCTAAGCAGTGCGAGGTGATCCATGTCACCCAACTTTTTCTCGCCTTGCTCGGTTAAATAGCTTTCGATCACTTCGAGTCGCGAAGTTTGTTCCGCAAGGTTATTGCGTACCAAGTTGAGCTCGGACTCGAGCTTGATCATTCGGTCTTTATGAATGTCTTGAACCTTTTCACCATCAAGCAAAATTGGAACGGCTTGAATGAATTCACGATAATCTGAGTCCGCTGTCGCAAGTTCGAGCTCGTGAGTTTTGCGGGCTTCTTCGATTAGTTCAACCGCTTGTTCGGACGTATTCTGCGAGTGTGACTCGACGTAATCACGGTAGCTTTCGTACACGGATGCCAGCACTTGAGCGGCGGCTTCGGGGCTCGGATCTTTGAATGTGGCACGAAGGACCATCGCATCGCGAGCGGTACCTTCACCGCCGCGTTTAATAACTAGGTTCTTGAGCAAGTAATCGATAGGGTTCGCACCATCGGTGATTGCAGCGCGAAACGAAGCAAGATTCTTAAGGCCACCTTTCTCGATGGCATCAGCGAGCATCAATCGTCCGCTGATCAAGCGCATGTGTGTTGCGAGTTGGTCTTCTTGGATGTCGTCGCCACTCGCGTTGGCGCCGGTCATGGTGCCGCTATTGGTTAGCTCGCTACTGCGTTGGCCAATCAAGATCTCGATGTTCGACTCGAACATAGGGGTCGCGGTGAAGTGATAAAGCAGTGCTAGACCAACACCCAGGCACAAACCAAAGAGAACATACTCCCAGCGGCGACGTATCGCGCTGAACACATTGATTTCCAAAGCGGGACTGTCTTGTCCGGAGTCGTTTGTTGATGTCATCGTTTGAATGCCTGGAAAGTTATTAGCTGATACATGCCGAATCGAAACCAGCTTATGGGGAGATTGGTTTCGTCTTCAGGATGTCCGAACGAATCTGTTTCGCTAAAGTTTCAAATCTCATGTCTTGTGCGAGCGCCTTGCCAAGTGTTGCGTGACGCAGCGCCTCTTCTAGTTCACCGTTGACGCGAAGCGATTGGGCCGCTTTGAGTCGATAGGTGATGTTCGCGGGGTCTTCGTTTACTGCGGCTACCCAATGCTCCGCTACAAGGTTGCTCTCACCTGTCAATTCGAACAGGGTCGCGGCAACTGCGTGGCGTGAAGCGTCATGAAACTTTTCGTCAGCTACCATTTCTTCGACTATCTCACGTGCCAGCTGCTTCGTATCGGCTTCTAGTTGGGGGATTTGATTGTTCACGTTCCTCAGAATAGTTCGAACTAGCGTAACCTGCATTTCCGGTCGTTCATCCGGTATGAACCGTTGTGAGACCTCTAGCGGTGAAAGCTTTTGAAGCGCCAGCGGGAAGATGGTCTCACCAAATTTGGGGGAAAGCGTTAAACAATCCTTCCAGCACTGACTGGCAAGTGATTCGTCTTGGTACGTCGATGCCAACACGCCACAAACAAATAGTTTTTCTGGGGCGGCGAGTGAAAGTTTTGCTGAACGCGTGATCCATGGCGATGGATTGATTTGGATCGTTGTCGCCAGAAATGCGGCCGTCAATTGTGCCTGCACAAACGTCGGATTGGACTGGATCGACATCCCGAGATCCACAAGTGATTCCGCTAGTGGCGCGACAAGCTCCGAGGAGCGCATGGCAGTGATCGTGGACTCTCGGACATTTTCCGGAAGTGAAGCGAGAACCTGATACAGTTGCTCAGGGTCAGTCGATTCCCAGGGCACGGACTCGCCGGATGCGGCCGCAGACTCGACAATGCGACGGCGATAATGTGCCAGTTTCCACGATGCACGTTGACGATGCAGAACCGCGCGATCGGGTTGGAGCCGAATGGCCTCGTCAAGAATTGAAATCCGATCGTTGATCTGGGGTTCACTTGGAGATTCCGTCAGATCACTAAGTGGCGTGCGTTCTAAAGCGAGATCGCCTACATGTTGCTGGTTACTGAGGTGAGCACTCACACATAGCCCAACAACGAGTAAAGCACTTGCACTCGCATACTGGGTGCAAAAAAGGGCAGTCCTCGGCGAGAACATCTTGGGCGCAACTGGCAATGGTTCTTGCGGTTGCAAGTCGCTCGCCATCCGAAACTTGGCATTCCCACTCGCGATGACTGAGTTGTTTGCTTTGGTATGCTCTCGCCGGGCTTGTGCCAAGATGCCAAAGAACGATGCATAGATCAGCATGTTTGCGGGGATTGTGAGAACAAAGTCTCCGAAACTTTGTATCGCGGCGAAAGCCAACACGGAAACCGCAAACAGTCCCCAAGATTGATGCTCACGCTGGCCCGAGCGAATAATTCGTTGTGGCCGCAACTCAATGCACGTCAAAATCCACCACACGATGAATGCGGCGAGGACAAGGATCCCGACGAGTCCAGACTCTGTTGCGACTTCGAGATACTGGTTGTGTGCTTCGCGAAACCAACCGTTCCGAGGCTGTGATTGCTCAAGGAGAGTGGCGTAGCCGTAGGTGCCCAATCCGCTGCCGCTTGGAAAGTGCTTAACAGCGGTTGCGACGCCGTCATTCCAGTGTGTCCATCGCTCGTCGAGGGTGAGCTCCTGGTAGCCGAGTCGCTCGAATCGCAATTCCAGTTCTTTGGTGACCTTGTATAAGGCAACGCTACCGACAGCAATCGCGATCACCAAAATTGCCAATACAAACTCCAACCGAATTGCTTTCCTCAATAAGATCGTAAGGACCAGCAAGGCAACCGAAAGCGAGATCCAAGCACCTCGCGAAAGAGAGATTGCTGTACCGACCGCCAAAACAATGGCGAGAGACATGATCGCTAGGTCTTTTGCCGAAAGTACTGTCCGGTTCGAGTAATAGGTAACACTTGGCCGTGCACTTCCAGCCGACTTGGATGCGGAGCGGTTTGCGTAGACGAGCGCAACGGCGGCTCCGATTCCTGGCAAGATCGCTGCGACGCCCGCGTTGCGATAGATGAAACTGGCAAATGGAATACCGAAGTAAATATTCCGCACACCCGGAAGCAAGTCGTCACTACCCGTCGACCTCTGGACAATTCCCCACGTTGCAAGTGCGACGGTATGCAGGAGCAAGCACCAAAGAAATATCGTTCGCGAGCGACGCGTGGCAAAGAGCACAGACGACAGCCATGCAATTGCCGTAGCGATCACGAACGGCACCATCGCCCAACGTGTTTCTTGAGGTATCAGGCTGCCGTAGAAACTCGAGTCTGGCTCGTGGACAACCGTCGCATCAAGTTTGGAAGCGGCGGAGAACAGCTCGGCTGCGGGACGGGAGCCAAACTCAGAACGCACCGAGGTGATTTCGCCAAAGTAGCCCGTCGCAAACTCGGGGATGGGGCCAGATTGGATCAATGAGTAGCCGATAAAGACCACTGGGACCCAAAACACGATGCGAGGAATAGTCGGGAAGCGAAAGCGAAATAACACTGCGGCAATCGCAACGAGCATCGTCGTTAACAATAACGCGATTGAAATGTGCAATAACGAAACAGTATCCGTAGCGCCGAAACGCCATGCCGCATAGGACATGGTTCCCAACAGAACAACGCGAGCCGCTCCAACAACAAGACGCTGAGCTAGTGACACGCTCGACGCTCGTTCGCGCGTGCTCGATGGAGGCCCAGGCTTTGCGGAGCGTTGACTTACCGGTTGAGACAAAACGAAACTCCGGTTGATCCGAGATACATCAGTCGCTTGGTTGCGGTAGAAGCTGAACTTTGTCGACACCAGGCGGCGTGAACCAATGGGAATGGTTTCCGGCAACCGACTTGCTGCGTCGTTGTGAGTACGACGATGGTCATGCTCAAACGTAGACAAGCGTTTCTACATGAACACGAACTTTGCATTCGTCGTCACGGCGCGCTACGTAGCTGATGAAAAAAAAGTTGCCAGCCCTAGTGGACTGGCAACTCGCGTTCTTATTGTTCGATTAGTCTCGCTGTGCCGCTTATTCAGATTCGACGTACGGGACTGAGAAGTTGCATTAAGGAGTTGATGGCGAGATAACGACGCCAGGACTGTTGTTATCGTCGCTCGCACCAACAGCGATCGCTGCGCCGAGGGCTCCGAGGGAAGCTAGACCACCAAGTCCGCCGCCGCCACCAAGTCCACCGCCGCCACCACCACCGCCGAATCCGCCGCCGGTCGCATATCCACCATTGGACATTCCAGTGGCGTATCCAGTCGAACCGAGTTCTCCACCGGCAACGATACTTCCGCCCAAGGTTTCTTCGTACACGACTTCGTCGGAGATGATTTCAGCGCCCATTGGTAATGGTTCCATCATCTCGTCTTGCAACTGGGTGAGTTGCTCGCCGAGGCAAGGCAAATCAGCTCGCAACTTAAGGAGGCTAGCGCGAGCATCCAAATAACTGGATTCGTCAGCCACACCGGAATCCAAACGCGTGTCGATTTCCGCAACCGCTTGGTTCACTTTGTTCAGCATATCGCTGCAAGCAGTTTTGCCTGCGGCGACTTCTTCGCGAAGGCTTTCAACCAGGCTGGACACTCCAGCGGACTCGGTTGTTTCGCTTTGGCCTTCATTCATGAATGCAAAGCTCGGTGTTGCGGTTGCCGCAACGAGGGTCAAGCCAGCGATGGCGGAGAAAAGATGTTGTAGTTTCATCTCAAGTGATGTCCTGCAGCACGAATCGTCGGGCGACGTGGGAATGGAGTCTTTGTGGGGACTGGAACTTTTTCTATTCAACTTCGGTGATCGCCAAAACGATGCTCGTCGAAGTTTCTTGCACCTTGAAGTTTACTCGCAAAAAGTTACCAGGCAACGGAAGAAGCCGCCTAATTTGCCAGCTTTTCCTATATTGACTCGCGGATTCGGTCCGTCAGTTGCGACGTAACTCGTTATTAGCAAACATATTACGCGTATTTTGAATGCGTTTTTCGTGTGCGAGATCAAGATGCCCAAGTGACGAAATTGTTGGAAACCCTTGCGGACTAGAGGCGTCGTTATGCGGGCTGGTACGTTTATAAGGGCGATCGTTTCCACGTTGCCTGTCTCCGATTGCCCAACTTCCGAGGGAAGCAAAGATAAATCCGGTGCCCGCGACGAGTCGCTGAGGCAAGCAAGTTGACACCGGCAAGCAAGCTAACACCGGCAAATAGTGCACGGACGTGTACATTCCTGGAATTGCTTCGATTGCGTTGTTCTTATGGGTCGTCGCGGTTGAAGTGGTGATAGCGTCTGGCTTGGTAAATAGCGTGCAGATTGCCGGTAGGTCTGGCGATGGGAATTCGCATCGATCTGAGACTCGGCTACTGTTAGATCCGGAATAACCGACGCATTCCAGGCAAGCTTGAGATAAAATCGCGATCACACGATCCGAGTAAGCCAGTTGACGATTGAGCGTTGGTAGCGGCTTTGCTTAGAATCGTGCTGGTCCAAGCATGGCTCCAGTCGTTTCTTTTCCTCTTAATTTTTTATCTTCACAAAGAAGTCATCGATGGCGCATTCCAGCGGTAAAGCGGCTCCTGCGGCCCCTAAGTTTGCGGACAACAGCCGCGAAGCAGTCATGGCGCGTCTGCAGACGTCACTGCTTTTAGAAACGAAAGAGCTGGAAGTCGATAAAATTTTCCGTGCCTTGGTCAAGCTTGAGGGTTCCGACTTGCACCTCAAAGTCGGCCAGCCGCCGATGATTCGAACCCGAGGCGAACTCAAGCCGTTGAACCGGGGCCCGATCGACAACGAAGAAATGGTTCGGTTGTTGATTCCGATGATGGATGACCGTAACCTTCGAATTTTCGAAGAAGAAGGCGGCGCCGACTTCTCGCATACGTGTCTCGTTGATGGCGTCCGTTGGCGTTTCCGAGTCAACACGCTCAAGCAACTTGGCCAAATCGGTCTGGTCGCTCGTCGTATTAGCAACTGGATCCCAGACTTCAAAGGTTTGTATCTGCCACCGGTGATGGAAACGCTCTGTCACTTTGACCAGGGCATGGTTTTGTTGGCTGGTGTGACGGGGTCGGGCAAAAGTACAACGATTGCGTCGATGTTGAACTATATCAACAGCATCTATCGTAAGCACATTCTCACGCTCGAGGATCCGATCGAATTCATCTATACCGAAGACAAGTGCTTGATCAACCAGCGAGAGATTGGCCAGGACGTCGTCAATTTCTCCATCGGGATGAAGCACGCGGTGCGGGAAGACCCCGACATCATGCTCGTCGGTGAGTTGCGAGATGAAGAAACGTTCATGACAGCGATTCACGCCGCAGAAACAGGTCACCTCGTGTTCGGTACCATTCACGCGGCGAACTCCGCGTCAACGATCGGTCGGGTTTTGGACTTGTTCCCGCAAGCGATGCACGGTGCCATTCGAGCGGCGATCGCGTTCAACATGAAAGCCATCGTGGCACAGAAACTCCTGCCAAGCATCAAGCCCGGTGTCTCGCGTGTGCCCACGTGTGAGATCATGACGTTCAGCCCGATGATTCGAAAGCTGGTTCTCGAAGGTCAAGACAACAAGTTGCCTGACGCCATTCGCATTGGTGCGGAAGAAGGCATGCAAGACTTCACCATGAGTCTCAAAAAGTTGATTGACGACGAGTTGATTGATCGCCCAACCGCTTTCGAGGTTGCACCCAATAAAGACGCATTGAAGATGGCTCTCAAAGGCATCGACGTCAAAGCACCAGGCATTTTGTAAGGCAGTTACAAGCGGACAGTGGACAGCAAAGCCTTGCCGCCAAGTTGTCTTTGTCTCCGCCGAGACTCGTCGTTCCAGTAATTTTTTCTGTCCACTGTCTACTGTTAATTGAAACCTTTCCGATATGGCTGCTCCCGCTGAAGAAATCCAACTCTGGCAGACCGTTGCGCCGGTCGAGTTCGTTCCGAGAATCAAAGAGCGTTCAGAAGCTCAAGCGCTTTTAATTTCGACTCGCCAAGGACCTGGATACGCCATCGCAGGCGGACAACTCGCTCACGCGATCGCCTCCCGTGCGACACACGTGTTGATGGACTTTTCGCAAAACGGTTGCGCGATGCGATACCAGATCGACGGAAGTTGGGAACAATTGCCGCCGATGGATCGCGAAACAGGCGACGCGATGCTTTACGCAATCAAGCAATTGTGTCTGTTGAATCCCGCAGACCGACGCAGTGCACAGAGCGGCGGTATGGGCCTCAAGGTTGCGAAGGACAAGTTCAAACTTGACATTCAGTCGCAAGGCGTGCCAACCGGTGAACGCGTCCTCGCCAAAATCGAACGTGAGAAAGTCGCCTTCGAGCGCCTCGGCGATCTCGGAATGCGGGACAAGATGATCGAACAGTTTCGCGCGGACTTGAACAGTGAAGGAACGGTCGTCATTGTCAGCACACCCAAGGGCGAAGGTCTGTCGACGACATGGAATGTGACCCTCAACGCAGCCGATCGTTACGTCCGCGACTTCCAGATGCTCGAAGAGCAAAACAAGGCTGAGCCGGAAATCATCAACGTCAACCCAAATTACTACAACGGTGATACGGGGCTGACCCAAGTGCAGATGGTCCGAAAGATCATCCTAAAAGAACCTGACGTTCTTATCTTTGCCGAGCTTCCTGAAGCGGACGCGATCGAAATGGCAATCGAGCAAGTCGAAAAGAACCAGAAGCAAGTCATTCTTCGTGCCATCGCTCCGGGTGCGATGGAGGCGCTTGTGCAAGTGATCAGCCAAAATCGCGGTTGCGCAAGTACGATCATTAAGCGAATTGTTGCGATCACGTCCCAGCGTCTAGCTCGCCGTTTATGTGACACCTGCAAGGTTGGGTTTGAGCCGCCACCACAGTTGCTTCAACAACTCGGTATCCCCGCCGGCCGCGTTGCAATGTTGTATCAACCGTTCATTCCACCACCGATTGAAGAGCAAGTCGACGAGAACGGCAAGCCTGCTCCGATCGAGCCGTGCCGAACATGCGGCGGCCGTGGCTACTTTGGACGCGTGGCGATTTTTGAAATGCTCCGACCGGGAGACCAGCTTCGTGCGGCTTTGGCCAAAACGAATGACTTGGCTCAATTGCAGGCGATCGCAAAGGCTGAAGGCCACAAAGGGATGCAGTCCGAAGCGGTGCTCACGGTGGCTCGCGGGCTGACCAGCTTGGATGAGCTCAAACGAATCTTCGCGAAGAAGTAGTCTACGTCGCGAAGAATCTTCGTCGCGAAGAATCTTCGTCGCGAAGAAGTAGTCTCCGGTGAGTTACCCGAGACCTTCCACCTTCCAGCCGTCCCGATAGGGGCGGCGGACGAGTGCGTTGGCTTGTTCGTTGTTAGTGAAGGTTTGACGCTCGCGGTCCCAGTGAAGCCAATCCCCAGCAACACGATCCGCCATCGCGCCGACTAAGACGGCTTCGGTGAGCGGGCCACCGTGGCTGAAATCATCGCAAGCTTTGTGGCCTGCGATCACCGCATCCACCCAATCGTGATAGTGGTTTTGTGGGGCAATATTTGTGGGATATTTGGACTGGGGGAATTTCGACTCGGGCATCACAATTGGCATGCCCCCGCGATAGTTCTTGAATATCGCTCCCTCTTCACCGATCCAAAACGTGCCTGATTCCGGCAGCGAATCGACGCCGGTTGGCAATTGGATGCGGCTTGCGTCTGGTCGTAACTCGCCATCATGCCAAGTCAACGTAACGGTATCGCCTGCAGTGATGTCGCTGCCAGGGAACACCAATTCCACTTTGCGTTGCGTTCCCCAAGTCTTTCCGCTGCTGCCCGGCGTCAGTTGCCGCACGCGCAGTGGCGCAGTCAACTTCAATGCGTCAAAGCTAATGTCGAAATGGTGACATCCCATGTCGCCCATCTCACCGACGCCAAATCCATACCAGGCCCGCCACGTTTTTGGATGATACGTATTGGCGAAGTACGGCCTTGTTTCTTGCACACCGAGCCACAAGTCCCAATCGAGAGTCGTCGGAATCGGATCGCCGGCACCGCTAATATCCGTGTTCTTCGGCCACCACGAGAGTCGTTTGTTCTCCCAGAGAAGCACTTCCTTGATCTTGCCAATCGCACCACTGCGGATCAACTCCACCGTCATGCGACTTTCGATACTAGACCGGCCTTGGTTGCCTAATTGAGTGACGACACCGGCTTGAGCAGCCTCTTCCGTAATGACACGGCATTCATGCAACGTGCTTGCCATTGGCTTTTGCAGGTACACGTGTTTCTTCGCACGCATCGCAATGACTGCGGGCGCGGCGTGCATGTGATCGGGAGTACCAATGGTGACGGCATCGAACTTGTCGCCATGCTCCGCGAGAAGTTCACGCCAGTCCCGGTGCTTGGAGGCGTCGGTGTATTTGCTTGATGCAGCATCAAGAAAATTCGAGTCGACATCGCATAGAGCCGTTATCTTGACATTCGGATGCGATGCGACGCTGTTCATCGTATTTCCGCCCATGCCGCCGACACCGATACAAGCGACTTGAAGCATCGAGTTCGGCGATGCACTACGCAAGATCGCCGGACAAGCGAACGCGCCGGCGGTCGCAGCAGCCGCCTGCTTCATGAACTGACGCCGACGCAATGAACTTCCCGAACGATGTGTCGTATGCGTGGATTGAGAACTCATGGTCGGCTCCTGCTTTGCTTGCCTGATTCGGTTGCGTGTACGGCCCCAACAAGTGGCAATATACCTCAGCCGCACGGGCGCATGCGTTCGTTTCGACAATAACTCCGCTTACTTCAACTCCGCTTACTTCGAGTCATTCCAAGCCGCTTGTTGAATGGCCTTGAGTCGCTCCACCTCGTCAGCCCGTTCCTGGGCAAGATCTTTAGTCTCCAAGGGATCCGACTGGAGATCAAACAGCTCGACTTTCTTCGGTCCAGAGGTGTAAGGCTTGTCAGGCCCCACCGTGCCGGGAATCAGAAGCTTTGACCAACCGTTGATCACTACCTGCGCCACGAGACTCTTTTCCGGATGTGCAAGGTCGGCAATGTCATGCGTGTAGGACTCAACGAATACTGTCTTGCGAGCGGTCATGGCGCTGCGGTCGAGTAGATCCAGTCCGGGCAAATCCGAGGGCACTTCCAAGCCAGCGACCTTCATGACGGTCGGTACAAAATCGACGATGGATGCGAGCGTCTCGTCATCGCGTTGCGGATCCACCTTGCCCGGCCAACGCACAAACATCGGCGTGCGAATCCCCAACTCATACGGCGACAATTTGGCGCGTCCACCCTTGCCCTTGTTTTCCTTGTCCCAGCCATTGTCGGCCATGTAGATAAGAATCGTATTGTCGGCCATCTTACGCTCGGCCAGAAACGCGTCGAGTTCTCCGCAAGTGTGATCGAACCATTCGCACATCGCGTAGTACTTCTCCGCGTTGGCACTCAACCCTTTGTCCTTGTAGTGAGCCAGATACTCTTGCGGCGGATTATGCGGGGTATGCGGCATCATCGGCGCATACCACACGAAGAACGGTTTGTCCTGGGACTGGGCATCCACCATAAAATCAAACATGGGTTTCATGGTGCTTCGGCCGATGTCCAGACCGTCGCCTCCATGTCGGCCTTCCTTGTTCGTCATGCCGTCGGTGAAGCCGACTTCTTGTGCCGTGACATTCCAAAGCTTTCCAGTCTGGTACGTGAGGTAGCCTGCGTTCGAAAGCACCTTCGGCAGAATGACTGAGTTGCTCAGCAACCGTTGCGAAAGCGGTGAACGATCCCCTTTGCTCTTGGCACGCTCCACCGCCATCGCTTCTGTGCTCAAGTCGTTTCCCGTGATGCCGTGCTGGTGCGGCAAACGGCCAGTCAGCAAGCACGCCAACGACGGCGAACACACCGGCATCACATACCCTCGCGTGTAAAGAAGACTTTGCGAAGCGAGGCGATCAATGTTCGGCGTCTGTACGATCTCGTGCCCCATGAAGCCGTAATCCGTAAAGCCCTGGTCATCCGAGAGGATCAAAATGACATTCGGCTTCGAATCGCCATCCTGGACGTAAGAACAGACGACACACAGTAGTGCGAGCAGATATTTCATCGTTGGTATTTCCAGATACGTAAGTTTACTAGTCATCGTCGTTGCAGTTCCCCCGTGACGAACGTGCCGACGAGGTTCATCCGCCCCAAGTTTAATTGACGTCTCGACGCATGATGGACGTTTCTGTTGGAGACGGACAGCTCCATTGTAGCGTCGTCATTTCGATGGATTTGCTGTTTTCGCTTTTCCTTTCTCACGCTGCTTCGCTTTCGCTTTTCTCGTCACCGGAGCTGGCGTCGTACGATCGGCGGTCGCCTTCGTTTGAATGGGGCTCAAGTTCGTTTGATTCGGGCTCAATGGCGCGGGATAGGCTACAGGTTTGCCGTCTTGGTAGGGATACAGGTAACGTGGATCGACGGGCGTTCCTTCCGCAGCGCCGTTGATATAAACGAGTTGTCCACTCGCTTCGGCGACGTTTCGCAAGGGAGACTTGCCTTCGTCAGGCAAGGCGTTGTATCGCGCCATGAGAGCAGCTTCCATGGATTTGAATTTCTCTGGTTGCTGCTCCTGAAGATCAAAGAACTCGTTCGGGTCATCCTTGATGTTGAACAGCGCCAGTCGTCTGCCGAAGCGATGGATTTTCCAATCGTCGCGTTGCAGAGCGATGCCATCACCCCAGTCCCAGAACAGGTCTTTCGTTCGAGTAAGCTCGCGACTTTGCTTCGTCAGGTAGGGCAGAATGTCCACGCCATCAAACTCGGGTGGAATGTCGCCGCCAGCGAGCTTCAGTGCGGTGGCCGTGAAATCGAGCGTACTGACGGCTTGTGAAATGATCTGTCCTGGTGGGATGTGCCCCTGCCAATGCACCCACATCGGCACCTTCATGCCTCCTTCCCACAGCGATCCTTTTTCCCCGCGCAGCGGAACGTTCTCCGAGCCGTCCCATTTGCTGAGCGTACCGGGGCCACTCACCTCCGACCAATATTTCGGCTGTGCTCCATTGTCTCCGGCGAAGAAGATGATTGTGTTTTCTTCCAGCCGGTGCTCGCGAAGTTTCATCATCATTCGATCCACCGCATCATCCACGGCCTTCACGAGCGCAAGGCCCTGTCGACGGATGTCATCGAGTTCTGGGGTGGAGTGCGCTGACTTCAACGCAGGAAAGTTTTGGTAGTACGGATCGTCTTTGCTGATACGAGGCAAGTGCGGACCGAAAAGTCCGACGTAGAGAAAGAAAGGTTGAGCACGATTCTTTTCGATGAAGGCTGCGGCTGCCTTGCCCTGGTACTCCACTCGGTTACTTTTTTCCATGTACGTTTTCTCAGGCATCGCATTGCCAGACAAATCAAAGTTTGCGGTGTAACGATTCATCGGGCCATCGATATAGTCGTCAAAGCCCCGTTTCCCAGGTGCATTTTCGCCGCTACCCAGGTGCCACTTGCCAACAAAGCCTGTCCGGTAACCACCGAGTTTCTTGATTCGTTCTGCGATGGTCGATACGTCTGCGGGGATGGGCTCATCGCTGTCGCCGTTGCCCCTCAAACCAAAAGTATTCTGAACACGTCCGGACATCAGACCCGCGCGCGAAGGCACGCACTGCGGCGCCGTGGAATACCCATATTTCATCAACGCACCGCCCGCCGCGAGCTTATCCATCGCAGGTGTCTGCACATTCGGATCAACGCCCTGGATCCCAAGGTCGGTGTAACCATGATCATCCGAAAGAATGAAAATGATGTTGGGCCTCTCGACCGCCGATACGTCACCAACGGACGTCAAGAAGGTGAGACACAAGAGCGAGAGTGAGAGTTTTTTCATAAGTAAAAATTGAAGTCTGTAACGAGGTGATTTCCGCAGATTCTTAGAACCCGCATGATGT
>JBGSNA010000116.1:0-64159 GCA_041739875.1 Pirellulaceae bacterium | reverse complement strand
GGTGAGAACAAGTGTTTTGGGGGTGTTACTGACGGTTGGGTGGTGAGAACAAGTCGTCGGCAGCACTTGTTCTCGCTGGTTGTGTGGTGAGAACAAGTCGGTGAGTGGGACTTGTTCTCACTGGTCGACCGGAGTTGTTCTCACCGTTGCCTCCCCCCGCCAGTGCCACAATTGTCGCGCTTTCAGTTGCGAACCGCAAGCGAATTCCTTGGCACACTTCGGAAAATTTCTACCCAGAACAGAGGGTGTACGGTTGACCCGAGGGACATTGGTGACCTTAGGGCGACCTTAGGGCGATCCAAACGGTTTAGCAGAATTGGTGCTGGTTGATTGCGGCGCTCGGATGCCGTGCGAGGAGGTATGGCCGGTGGCTAGCGCCAAAGCCGCTCATTTTGCGGAAAGGGCGGAGTTGGCTTGGCAGAGTGCCAGCGGCGTCTAGGGCGATCAAAACGCAATGCGAGTTTGGACTTGGCTTCGTTGATTGGCGGCTTAAGCCTTGCGCTGGGGGAGTCTTTTGGCACCTCACAACTTCGTTACGAAGTGGCGGATCGGGCTGAAGTCAAGCGTGCGTCGGGGGCGGTGGAGAGTTTCAATAACTTCTCGAAATGGAGCAGAGTGAAGCACATTGAGCCCGCGTCAACGCAGCGAGCCAGTCGGACCGAAGTCAGGGAGCAGCGACGAGCGTCTTGGGGTTGATGCGACAGCGGCTGTATCGCTGTTGAATAATCCCAGTCGCGAGGCGATTAGCGATCGAGCACGCGAGGCCAGGGGAAATCGCCAATTGTGGCTCAGTCGGTTTCCCAGCGGATGGCAAGAATCCGTGCAACCACGAGGAACACGGCGCCGCTCAGCATCAGCACGGTCAATTGTGGCCAGAGGGTTCCAACAGGCAGTTCTCGCCAGAACACTTTGTCGTAGCCGTCCAGTGCCCAGGCGTTGAAGGTCCACAGCCCAGCTTCTCGCATGCCGTCGCTCATGACATAACGCGGTACCATCGAACCGCCTAGTGCACTCATCGCGAGCACCACGATTACTGACAGCCCGTTGAGTTGTCCGCGTGTTTTGCAAATCGTAGCCAGGCATAGCCCAAAGGCGGCTGCGGCGGACGCGGTGACAACGGTCATCATGAGAAAACCGTCAAGATGATTCAGCAAGTCGATGCCAAAAACGATTTGGCCCCACAGAAACATCACGCTGACTTGGACGATCCCGACAGCGGTAAGGTAGAACCATTTTCCGAGCAAGAGTTCGTCCATCGAAAGTCGGGTCGACAAGAGCCGATCGAGCGTGAGGCTCTCGCGTTCTTCGAGCAACGCACCGCCACCGCCCGTCGCGCCAAACAACAGGAACATCACTGCGATACCCGCCGCATACATGCTGACGACTGGGTTCGTTTTCCCGTCACCCATCACATCAATCATCGTGACTGGAGGTTGTGCCGCAATCATCGTGACCGGAGGTTGCAGTGCACTCGAATCCGTATCAATCGTGGACGACGTGTTTTTGTCGGCATCCGGCAGGGTCGCTGCGTTCAATGCGAGTGAGTCGGCCAAGTCTTGATTTTGAAGCTGCTTTTGTTCTGCTTGCTGGATCATCAACGCTCGGCTGACGAGTGCCGTCGCGACTTGGCCAGCGACTTGATTGGAGGCGTCGGCGAGCAAGTCCGCCTGGATCTCGTTGTCATCGCCCTTCAAGATGATCGCCATCGTGACGACACCGTGTCGAACGAGTTGGCTCGCATCCTTTCGGGACAGCGGTTCACTTGGATCGCGTTTGAATCGCAAGCCGGGGCTCTCTTGCAAGCTTTCGATGAGCTTGTCGGCTGCTTGCGACGACGTCTCGTTCACAACAACGACGTTGATCTTGGGCGTTGTCGAGTTGCCGATTCCGCCGCCAAAGATCACCGCAAAGATACTGAAGAAGGCAATCGGGACGACGAACGTCAGCATCATCTCGATGCGATTGTGCATCAAGCGGCGTGCGTTCACTTGCAATACAGTCCAGATCATCACGGTCGTGCTAGTCTCTCAGTTCGCGGCCGGTCAGATGAAGGAACACGTGATGCAGCGACGGTGAGCTGACGTCGATATCCGCGACGCCGTAGCCAGCTCGCCGAAGCGACTCGAGCAACACAGGCAACTGCGCCACCACATCATCAATCCTTGCCGTCACTAGTTTGTCGCCGGCCTCACCGATCTGGTGCACAGAACCATCGAGATCGATCGGCGCGGCAAGCGGTCGATCGATCGTTAGCGTCACGAGTCGGGATCGGCCAACAGTTTGTTCGACGAGTTCGCCGATCGTTCCGTTGGCAACGACTGAGCCTTTGTCGACGATCACGATTCGGTCACAGCGCTGTTGGGCTTCGTCCAAATGGTGTGTGGTAAGCAAGATCGATGTACCGAGTTGGCTCAATTCGTCGAGCATCACAAAGATGCGTTCGCGACTTTGGGGATCCACGCCAACCGTCGGCTCGTCCAGCAACAGGACGCTGGGCGAGTGCAGGACGCCACACGCAAGATTCACGCGGCGCTTCATCCCACCGGAGAAGCTGCCGACGAGATGCTTGGCTCGATCCGCCAACCCAGTCCACTGGAGTGCCCAATCGACACGAGACTTCAGTTCGCGACCGCGTAGGCCATGGAAGCGACCGAACGCGTCTAGGTTCTCTCGCGTCGTCAGGTCTGTATAGATTGCGATTTCTTGAGGCACTAAACCGAGCGTGTCACGTGCTCCGTGCTCGTTGATCTCTTGGCCGTCAAGCGTGATCGTGCCGCCGTCTGGCCGAGTTCGACCGGACAAGCATCGAATCAAAGTGGTTTTGCCCGCTCCATTGGGGCCGAGCAATGCAAGTCGTTCCCCCTTGCCAAGCTCGAGCGACACACCGCGAAGTGCAACGAGCGACCCGAACGTCTTTCGCAAGTCGCTTATCTCCATCGCGGTGGGCACAGTCGCTATCACTTCGCTAAGCTATTTCAAGCAATGGGTTGCACGATCGGGTTCCAAGACACTGGTTTGTGGAATACTGTAAAATCCTGGATAGGTCGAGACTTGTTCGTGAACTTCCCTGATTTGCCCATGCGACCCAGTTTTGCACTTGTCTGTGATTTGAGCTTGCTTTATGAGCTCAATATTTTCCAACGCGTCTGAAGAAGCCCTGAATGCTAGAAACACCACAAAATGTGTCGCAGTGGGAGCGGCAGCGAACCATTTGGCGAGACAACCACCTTGGAGTCATTTTATTGGTGATGGGTGGCATCTTGCTTGCGGGTGCGGCTGTTCTTGCGTATCAGCAAAATCGTTTTGAGCCACCGCGGTTTCCCGATGCGAGGTCGATTCAAGGTGGCGGCAGGCAGGCAATGGTTGAGTCGGTTGTTGGGGAAATTCCAGAAAACGAAGCGTTGACGTTCACTGTCACCGGGGCGGCCAATGAGACGGGGGTGATGATGTTGGCGATTTATACCGACAAAGGTTCCTTTAACGACCCGACCCAAGCAGTCTCGAGAACACAAGCTGCGATTAAAGAGGGAATGAGCACATTCATCTATCGAGCGAGTGATTTGCCAAAGAAGTTTGCAATTGCCGTTTTCCACGACGAAAATTCGGACTCCATGCTGAACCGCAACGCGATCGGGATTCCGCTTGAGCGTTACGGTTTTTCGAATGATGCCCGAGGAACGCTCGGTCCGCCGACGTTTGACGAGGCCGTGATGGAACGTCCTGCGTCCGGGCAAATTCAGCTATTTATTCGGTAAAGAGTGGTTAGCGAAACGGCACGCCTACCTAGCTTGGCAGCCTCTTTGGGAAAAATGGACCCTTTGTGGCCAAGTTAAAGTTGCCTGGGGCTACGCAGATCGGTTACGATGGAGCGGGATCGCTCGCCCTGGGCGATCCTCCACCAGCTTGGTTGTTCGTCCCGCGAATGACTCCACAGGCTGGTCCTGCCTGATTCATCCCACCCCACTCAACATTAGGCGTCCCCGATATGTTGTCGATCCGTGGACCTCGAACGCGATACTGTGACGGCGTATCCCGGCGCAGCTTCTTGAAAATTGGAGGGCTCTCGATGGGTGCGGGCGGATTGTCGCTCGCGGACATCCTGAGGTCGGAGGCGGCAAGTGCTGTTGCCACACCGAGCACCAAGCACGCGCACAAATCCGTCATCAATATATTTCTTGCTGGTGGTCCCCCGCACCAAGACATGTGGGACATCAAGAGCGAAGCGCCGAGCGAAGTTCGCGGCGAGTTCCGTGCGATCAATACGAACGTCGCTGGAATCCAAATCTGTGAAGTGTTCCCGAAGCTTGCCGCGATGATGGACAAGGCGGCGATCATTCGCAGTGTTGTCGGATGCAGCGGCGGGCACGATGCGGTGCAGTGCATGAGTGGCTGGCGGCCGAACGAGTTGAAAAATGTTGGTGGTCGGCCAGCGATTGGCGCGGCTATCGCAAAGCTGTTTGGCCCAGTCGACGCGTCGGTGCCGCCCAACATTGGACTTGCGGCGCCAACGAAGCACGTCCCGTGGAGCGATTCGGGTTCGTCTGGTTTTCTTGGCGCTGCCCATTCGCCGTTCAAACCCGATGGGCCTGGCATGAAAAACATGACGCTCAACGGAATCACGCTTGAGCGATTGGGGGACCGCCGCAGCCTGCTTTCACAAATTGATACATTGCGGCGCGATATTGACACCAGCGGCACGATGCAAGGCATGGATGAGTTCGGCCAACGTGCACTCGATGTTCTCACGAGCAGCAAACTTGTCGACGCGTTGGACTTGAGCAAGGAAGACCCACGCGTTGTCGAGCGATACGGTGACGGCAAGCCCTACAATTACCAGTACGACGGGTCGCCGACGTGCAATGACCAACTGCTTGTCGCGCGTCGATTGATCGAAGCTGGTGCTCGCGCTGTGAGTTTAAGTTTCGGTCGCTGGGACAGCCACTCGGCGAACTTTGATCTCGTTCGCGATCACGGCGGCAAGCTCGATCAATGTCTCAGCGCGTTGATCGAAGATTTGGATACTCGCGGGATGTTGGACGACGTTACCGTTGTCGTCTGGGGCGAGTTCGGTCGAACTCCCAAGATCAATCCGCAAGCGGGCCGTGACCACTGGACCAATGTCAGCTGTGCGTATCTAGCGGGTGGCGGTATGCGAACTGGTCAAGTCATCGGATCCACGAATCGACTCGGTGAAGAAGCCGCCGATCGGCCTGTGCATATGCAGGAAATCGTGGCGACGTTGTATCACAACCTGGGAATCGATACTTCATCCACGACGTTGGCGGACCCGACCGGCCGCCCGCAATATTTGGTGGATCACCAACCGATTCGTGAGTTGATTTGATGTCGCCGCGTTTGTTTGCGTGGGTCACGTTGTGCTTGGGGTTGCATCTGGGATGCTTCGTCCCATCGGTTGCGATCGCAACAGCGGGTGACGCACTTCGCTTTGACAATCACTCGGATGCGGTGCACTTGATCGGCGGCGACGCACGCTTGCAACTTGTGATCTCGCGCGGTGAAACCAGCGTCGATAAAGCCACGAGCGTTGATAAAGCCACGAGCGTTGACGAAGCCAGAAGCGTTGAAAACGCCACCAGCGAAAATACTGCGATCGCCAGGAGCCGTTCGATTCGCGACGTGACGCATTCGGCAGACATTCGTGCCGAACCGCTAGGCATTGTCAACATTTCAAGCACCGGACAAGTGACTCCGATCGCCGATGGCACGGTGACGATTATTGCGAAGCCGCAATCGACGGACGTCGAACTGCAAGTGGAATGCGAACCGGCCACCATGCAATTGACGGTCTCGGGGATCGGAAGCGAGCCACCACTGAGTTTTCCGCATCGGATCGTTCCGATTTTTACGAAACTTGGTTGTAACAGCGGCGGATGCCACGGCAAAGCGGCTGGCCAAAACGGTTTCAAACTGTCGCTCCTTGGTTTCGAACCGCGCGAGGACTATGAACATTTGATTGGTGAATCTCGGTCGCGTCGCGTGTCGCCGGCGGTTCCTGACCAAAGTCTGCTGTTGACGAAAGCGATCAACGCGTCACCGCACGGCGGCGGCCAGCGACTGGAGATGGACACGGACGAGTACAGACAACTTCGTCGATGGATCGCGCAAGGCATGCCTTATGGCGACGACAGCGCACAAAAGGTTGTCTCGATCGACGTCATTCCCGGTACACGACGACTTGCGGCGACGTCGACACAACAACTCGCCGTCATCGCAACTCGCCAGGACGGTAGCACCGAAGACGTTACTTCGGCTGCCGTTTTCGAATCGAACGATACCGCGATGGCGGACGTGACAGCTCGCGGTTTGGTGCAAATCCATGATGCGATTGGCGACGTGTCGATTATGGCGCGGTATCAAGGCCACGTGACCGTGTTCACCGCTGACGTGCCTCGTGTGACGCAGCAACCGCTCGTGTTCCCAGAGCCTAGCAATGTGGTGGATACGTATGTGTTCGCCAAACTTCAATCGCTCGGCATTCCGCCGTCATCCGCTTGCGATGATGCCACGTTTCTCCGTCGTGCGTGTCTGGATATCGCAGGCCGATTGCCGACGCTCGAAGAAGTCGAATCGTTCGATGCGGATACGTCATCGACAAAGCGGATCACGCTTGTGGATCGGCTACTCGAGACTCCTGGATATGCAGACTATTTCGCCGGGCGATGGAACACGATTCTGAGGAATCGCAGGTCGCGTGGGCCGCTGCAGTTTTCGACGCTGGCGTTTTACGATTGGATTCGCGAAAGTTTCGCCAACAACCGACCCTATAACGAATTTGTGAAGCGGATTTTGTCTGCGTCGGGCACAGTCGCAAGCAACCCACCGGTTGCTTGGTACCAGCAAGTTCCTGATACGAACCAACGTGTTGAGGACGCCGCCCAGTTATTCATGGGACAACGGATCCAATGTGCGCGGTGTCACCATCATCCCTATGAAAAATGGAGCCAGGCGGACTATACACAATTAGCTGCGTTCTTCACGACAGTCACCAAGAAGGCCGATCACGATCCAATCGAGCAAGCCATGTTCACCCGTGTCGGCGGCGCGACGTCGCCGCATCCGAAAACGGGGCAAGCCCTCGCACCGGCGGGCCTCGATGCCGAGAACGCCGCCATTCGTGCCGACGACGATCCTCGAGTCGCACTCTCCGAATGGATGACGGATCCGTCGAATCCGTTCTTTGCTCGCACCGTCGTCAATCGTTACTGGAAGCATTTCCTCGGACGCGGCCTTGTCGAACCCGAAGACGACATGCGAATGACGAACCCGCCGTCCAACCCAAGTCTGCTGGATGCGCTCGCCGAAGACTTTGTGAATTCGGGGTACGATTTAAAGCAGTTGATTCGAACGATCACCGCTTCACGCACGTATTCGTTCTCGGGTGATGCAAACTACGATAACTTACTCGATCGACGAAGTTACTCGCGGTTCTATCCCAAGCGACTCGCTGCGGAAGTGCTGCTTGATGCCGTGGACGAAGTCACGCTGTCGCGCACAGCATTCACGGGAATGCCACAAGGCACGCGTGCGGTGTCGTTACCGGATACAAGTTTCGATTCGTATTTCCTGCAAGTCTTTGGGCGTCCCGAATCCGCCACCGCATGTGAGTGCGAACGCTCGCAAGACGCCAACTTGGCCCAGAGTCTGCATCTGCTGAATTCGGAGCAGATGCAAACGAAGCTTGCCGAAGACAGCGGGCGTGCCGCGACGCTGGCTGCGGACGATTCACGTTCGGACGCCGAAAAGGTGACACAACTGTATCGCTTGTCGCTGAGCCGATCGCCTAACGAAAACGAGCTCAAGACGATGCTCACGCATCTGAGCAGTAAGACAAATCGACGCGAAGCTTTCGAGGATTTGATTTGGTCATTGCTGAACTCGAAAGAGTTTCTCTTTAATCACTGATGAATTTCCATGAAACGTTCGCACTTGTTTCCGAAGGTCTGTGCATTCTTCACCGCGTTCGTCGCGGTGTTCTCTTCCGTATTCTTCGCGGCGACGTCGCATGCCCAATTCAATGAACCTGAATTGCGTTCGCTCTCGCAAACTGGGGCGCAAATCGGTTCATCGATCGAGTTGTCCGTCCTCGGAACTCACCTCGAAGAAGCGGATCGAATGCATTTTTCGCATTCAGGTTTGCACGCGACAGTAAAACCCGGCGAAGCGTCACCCGCGTTTGGACAATTCGTTGTTCAAGTCGACAAGGACGTCCCGCCAGGACGCTATGACGCTCGCGTGATCGGTCGGCACGGGGTTTCGAACCCAAGAGCCTTTTTGGTCAGCGAGTTTGCGAATGTGCGTCCAGCAAATGTTAGCCACGATGTGAACGTGCCCACGCCAGTCGCGATGAACTCCATCGTCCACGGCAATTCGCCTGGAGCAGCGAACGATTATTACGCCGTTCACGTTGACGGTAGCGGCGCCAGCACAAGCTCAACGCTTCGCATCGAGTTACTTTGCCAGCGATTGGATTCGCGAATGATTGGCCAAGTGAAGTTGCTCTCGCCAAATGGCCGCGTCTTGGCGTCGGCACGTGGTGCCGATGAAGTCGACCCGATGCTTGTCGTTGAGAATCTTGATGCCGGTGATTATGTGATTGCTGTCAATGATTATTTATATCGCAGCGGCGACGATTACCCTTACCAGATTGCGATTCGCGATGGCCAATCGACGTTTCCGTTGTGCCCCGGTCGCCAAGTTGGCCCAGAATCTTTCACTGCCCCGAGAGAGATTGTTTTGGACGATGGCGATTCAGCTGCGATGCGCGTCGCGTCGCCGGTCCAGAAAATAGCATTGCCCTTTGACGGGACTTGGACATTCGCTTCTGGGCACGAAGAGAACGCATTTGAATTCGAGGCGAATCAGGGTGAAGAGTATTCGATCGAAGTGTTTTCACAACGACTTGGCGAACCGACAGATGCGAGGTTCCTTGTCCAGCGGATTGAGGTCAACGACGCCGGCGTGACGATGCTGCACGACGTCGTGCGAGCGGATGACAGCCACAGCGTCAACGATGGTGTGCTGAATACGACCACGAAAGATCCCGTCGCCTTGTTCGTCGCTCCTGCCACCGCTTCGTATCGATTGACGATTCAAGATCTGGATGTGGGTGAATCCATTGCCTTGCGCCAACAGTATGTTCTGAGAATTGCCAAACCGTCGCCGACGTTCGAGTTAGCTGCGTATCGTGCTTTTCCGCACAACGACGTGACTCAATCGCGGCCGCACGGATCGAGGTTGGCGCGCGGCGGGACGGAAACGATTCGTGTGGTGGCTGTCCGACGTGACGGATGGTCGGGGCCGATTCGTGTTTCCGCGGAAGGATTACCTCCAGGCGTTACGTGCGATCGTGCGATCATCGCTGCGAATCAAAACCAGACTCAATTGACGCTGATGGCCTCGGATGATGTGCTGGGCGAGATTGCCAGTATTCGAGTGGTTGGTCATAGCGAGGATGACGCCACGATCCGTCAAGCAACTCCGGTGACGATTGCCGCCGTCAAAGGCGGAAATCGCGAGTTCACTCGATTGCGAGTCGCTGATGAGCTCGTGATTGCGGTCTCGGAGAAAGACGTCGCTCCTGTCACCGTGCGAATCGGAGCTCAATTGGCTGAGTCGTCGACCATTGCCGAAGTCAAAAAAGGGGAAACGCTCCAAATTGCTGTGACCGTCAACCGTCGCGAAGGGGGATCGGATCCCATCACGCTTCGACCCAAGGATTTGCCACCGGGCGTCACCGCTCCCGAAATCACTATTGCTGGCGATAAAACCGACGGCACAATTGTTTTGACCGTGACACCCAATGCCGCTCCCGGAACCTATTCGCTCTGGAGCCAAGGTGAAACTAAAATAAAGCCTACCCCAGAATCCCCGCCTCTCTCGGTCTTTCTCTCGTCCACGACCGCCACTATCCGAATCATCGAGCCATGATGCGTTTTTCAACAATATCCTGTGTGATGTTCTCACTTCTTGCATGGGCGTCGATAGTGCCAACACGCGTTTCCGCGCAAGTCGAGTTGCCGCTCCCCGTGAACGTGTTGACGCGGACGGAGCCTGTTGATTTTGGCAAAGAGATCATGCCGATTTTGCGTCGTAATTGTTTGGCTTGCCACAATACGAAAACTCCGGAAGGCGGTCTCGTCCTGGAAACGCTCACGTCGATCCAAAAAGGCGGCGACACGGGTCCAGCAGTCATCGCGAAGGATGCGGCAACCAGTTTGTTGATGACGCGTGGCACGGGCTCCGAAGAGCCGCTCATGCCACCAGAAGACAACGATGTCGGCGCGAAACCGCTGACGCCTGATGAGCTCGGTCTTTTGAAGTTGTGGATCGAGCAAGGCGCCAACGCCAGCGAATCCTCGGCGAGTGAAACGATCGTGTGGCAAAGTATCCCTGAATCGATTCGCTCGGTGTACTCGCTCGATGTGTCGCCGGATGGCCAGCTCGCAGCGATCGGTCGAGCGAATAAAGTTTCCATCGTGGACCTTGCTACTCATTCCGAGATCGATCGTCTTGTCGATCCCAGTCTCAAGGTCGGCGAAGTCGCTGATGTGGATCTCATCCAAACCGTGGCGTTCTCACCAGACGGTGAGCGAATCGCGACAGGCGGTTTTCGCAGCGTTCGAATTTGGAAGAAAACGCCAGCAACGCCATCGAACGGTTCACTGCCCATAAAAGCGGCTGGCTTGGCTGCTATTCGAGCCGACGAAACGATGCTCGCCCTCGTGAACGCGATTGGTGATATTGAGATTTGGGACGTCGCGACAAAGGCTCGCTCTCAGGTTTTCTCAGGGCAATCATCGAGCGTCGTTTCACTCGCTTGGGCGGAGCAAGTGAACCGGCTTGTTGTGGCCGAACAACACGGTCGCGTTCGTGTTTGGGATGTTGCTGCTGGAACCGTGGTCGCGGAAGCTGAGACAAACACCATTCTCCGTGATTTGGACGTGACGCTTGATGGAGCCCACGTGATCACGAGCACGTCGACGGGTACGGTTCAATTCTTTCGAGTCACCGCAGAGAACGACAAGATGTTGATCTCGCGAGTCCACGAGTCTCTTGGTGGTGTTGCGGATGCAACAGCGATTTGCATGGTGAGCCAGCCCAGTGTGTTGGCGGTTATCGCCAAGGGTTCCGGTGGCGTAACAGTCGTCGAGCCGAATGAGAACAAAGAAATCCGCGCGATAGATCATGGAGGCGTTGTCTCCGCGCTCGCATTGTCAAAGGATCAAGCCAAACTTGCCACAGGTGGTCGCGACGGAGCGACGCGGATTTGGAATCTGGCCGACGGCGCCAAACTCCAATCGATGGAAAGCACGCCCTCGGAACGACTGCTGCTTGCACAAACCCAACGTGATGCAACGCGGCAAAAAAACCTCGTCGCGAGACTGACGGCAACGGCTGGTGAATTAGCCGAGGCGCTCAAGAAAGAGAACGAGGCCCTCGTGAAAGTTACCGAAGCGCGTGATAAGGCCAAAGAAGCATTGACGGCGGAGGAAAAGAAGCATGTGGACGCTTTAGCACTCGCCGCCGCGACCCAAGCAACCCTTGACAAGGCCAAGCAAGACACCGGGATGGCGTCCGAAGTTCTTCCGTCGGCGACAAAGACGATGGAAGTTGCGATGGCAAATTCGAACACACTCCAACAAGAGATCGATGCCCTCGAAAAACAACTTGCGGAAAAGAAAACGACGCTCGTCAGCTACACCGCAACCGTTGCCAAATCAGCGGCAGATATTGAAGCGGCGAACAAGTTAGCTGCGGAAGCCAAAGCGATGACTGAGAAAGCGACCAAGGAACTCGAGGAACAAACGAAGGCGGTCGCAGCGGCAGCAGAAGCAAAAACGAAGAGTGAGGCGGAACTCAAGAACCGTCAACAGGCACTTGATGCATCCAACGCGGCCGTGCAACTCGCCACAGTCGCGATTCCGGCGCACCAAACCGTCATCGACGCAGAAACTCGCATCGCCACCGCCACCGACGCTGAGCTCGCGTCGTCGCAATCGCTATCGCACCAACCCGGCGACGAGGTGCTCGGTGCCAGCTTCAATCGTGATGCGACACGCATTGCCGCCGTGCATCGTGACGGTTCAACGCGTGTGTATCGTGCAAGTGACGGGCTTCCGACGCATGCTTTTCACTCGCCATCGCTAGGGGACGCTCAGGTCGCGTTCTTCCAGAATGATGTTTGTCGTTTTTATCAAGACCGTTACGCGGAGTTCTATTCAACGGGTGTCAGTTGGACTCTCGAACGCATGATCGGTGGCTTGGATAAAGGTGTATTTGTAGACCGTGTGACGGCACTGCAGTTTCGTCCCGACTCGCAAGTGATCGCCGTCGGCGGCGGTTCGCCAAGCCGATCTGGAGACGTGAAGTTGTTTGCGGTCGAATCGGGAGAACTCCTGCGTGATTTCGGCGACGTTCACAGCGATTCGGTCCTTGGACTGGACTTTTCGCCCGATGGAACCGCGATCGCTTCGTCTGGCGCCGACCGCACGATTCACTTGCTCGATGTCGCCTCCGGCACGTCCACTCGAACACTCGAGGGTCACACGCATCATGTGATCGCGGTTGCATGGCACGCCGATGGCGATACGCTCGCCTCCGCGAGTGCGGACCAAAGCGTCAAAGTGTGGAATGCGAGTACCGGTGAAGTGAAACGCACGATCACCGGATTTCCGAAAGAGCTGACTTCGATCCAATATGTCCCGGGAACGAACCAAGTCGTCGTCGCGTGTGCCAATGGTCAAGTCCGGCTGTCAGATACGACCAACGGAAACGCAGTGCGAAACTTCGACGGAGCCGGAGACTTCCTCTACACCGTCAAGCTAACGCCCGATGGCCAGTCGGTCTTGTCCGGCGGCCAAAGCGGCACTGTGCGAATATGGAAATTGGCCGATGCGGCACTGGTCAGTGAGCTTAAGTAGTCGCTCGCGATTGTGAGCGGTCCGCCAGCGACACACACGGCGAGACCTGGCTAGAATTTGTAGGACGCACCACAGGTTAAACCCAGATACAGAAGCGGCTGGCCGTTGAACTCCAGCGAATTCTCATGACGCGACTGGGCAACGTTCCTTAGCAATAGGGCATAGAGTCCCGCCGTGATTCGAAAACGCTCGTTGGGTGTGTACGAGAAATCCAGCTCTGTCTCGCCGGACGTGGCGTAGGTGTTGTTCCAGTGCACAGGCACGATGCCGACGAAGTCAAAGTACTGTCTCTCGACACGGTTGTAGTAGGCTCCCCAGCTGGCGCGTCCATCAATCGAAAAGTGCGGCCATTGCCAGCTTTGTTTTGCACCAGCCTGAAGACCGGCAAGTGAGTTCTTGGCGGAGATACGATCGCCAGACATCGAGAACGGGGTCGAATTATAAAAGTCCATTCGATCGGACATTTCGATCATCCGAGGACCGATGAAGAAAGTTCGCGAGTGAGCTTCGAGATTGACCCAGCCGAAACTTGCTTCAAGGCTCTGTATGGACGCCCGGACGTCGTGGTCATACTCCACAACAGCTGGCGCGGTCTGGATGAATGTTTCTTGGCCGGTGGCGAGCATGTAACGCATCTCGACTTGTGGCAAGCTGTCGATCGGGCCTGGGAGATTCCGAGCAAGCGTCATGCGTATTCCCAAGTTGGCACCGGAATGCGTGACGAGTTCCTCTGGATCAGCAAACGTCGGCAACGTGAACTTGACACGGTCCGATCTTGACAGCACCATCAAGTCGACCGATGCATTCCAAGGATGTGCAAGTTTGGCATCACCAGGAAGCAGCATCGACGGTTCAGCGCAGACGAATCCAGCGCCATCAAACGCTAGGACGTCGGCGATGGGAATGTCTTGAATAGGTTCGGCCGATTGAATTCGCAGGCAAATGACCAGACAGATCACGAATAGAACGAGCCGACAACGCCGCATCGAGTTTTGCCCATAGAATAGTGCTCGTTTGCGCCAAGAAAGTTTCGCCGCATCGGGTAGCGTGCTTGTCCACCCAAAACGTTCACTCTGTCAATATCACACCAGGTCGAAACGGGTTTCACGCTGGCGTTTCAACAGCCGAACCTTGGTTTCGAGAGAGGCATAAAAAAACAGACACCAAGGAAACGTGTTCCGTTGGCGTCTGTTTCAACCCAAGCCTAAGTTTGGTATTCGAGCTTACTCAGCTTCTGGACGACGTGGGCGATCACCACCCGGACGATCACCGCCTTCGCGATCGCCACCACCTTCGCGGCCGCCGCCGAATCCACCGCGGCCACCACCGTCACCGCGAGGAATGTTCGAGAACGCAGCTTCGAGCTCTGACTTCTCAAGAGCTCCGTCTTTGTTTTTGTCGGCTCGCTCGAGCATCGGCAACATCCGCTCCGAAATCTCATCACCGCTGAGCTTTCCATCGCCGTTTTTGTCTTGCGACATCACACGTTCCATCATCGCAGCCATACCGCCACCGGGGCCACCTTCGCCGCCAGGACCTCGCTCTCCGCCAGGCCCACGTTCTCCACCGGGTCCGCCAGGGCCACGTCCACCCATCGCTGCGAAATCAGGCCGAAGCTCTTCGGCATCAAGTTTTCCGTCGCCGTTTTTGTCCAACGTCTTCAGCGCCGAAACTGCATTATCAATCTCGGAAGACGAAATCGTTCCATCGCCATCTTTGTCCAATGCCTTCAACACAGGCATCATTCGCATCATCATCTCAGGCCCGCCACGCTCACCAGGACGACCGCCTTCGCGTGGCGGTCCACCTTCACCAGGACGACCACCTTCACGTGGTGGTCCACCTTCGGGGCGTCCACCGCCATCGCGTGGCGGACCACCTGGGGGCTGGGACAGGGCTTCGGAACCAGCTGTGATCATGCATGCAGAGCAAGCGATTGCGACGAGATACTTCTTAACCATTGGTTTTCTTTTCGATACGAGGAAGAGGCGTAGGTCGGGTGAATTGACTCACCAGGTTACAGAAATGAAACCGGTCCGTGAATCGAAAGTTTCGTTGAATCGTCAACAATTTTCTTGCTAGGCAAGGCAAATTTATTGCTACGCAAGGCAAATTTATTGCTACGCAAGGCAAACCATGACGATCGCAAGCGGCGGTATGTTCACTTCCAAACTGTTAGGCCGCCCGTGGCTCGGAATAGCCTCAGACATCCGCGAGCCGAGGTTCCCAATGTTGCTGCCCCCGTAAACTTCGGAGTCACTGTTGAGGATTTCGACATACGCACCCAAGTCTGGCACACCTATGCGGTAATCGAAATGCGGCGTCGGCGTGAAATTCACCACGATCACGACGTGTTGACCATTCTCAGCCGTACGACAGAACGTGTAGACGCTCTTCGAAGCATCGTCGGCTGCGATCCAAGAGAACCCCTTTGCATCACAATCCAATTCATGCAGTGCCGGGTAGTCCCGATGCAGCCGATTGAGATCGCCCACGAACAGTTGCAGACCGCTGTTGAGCGGCACGGACTGTAGCGCCCAATCAAGCTGACTTTCGTAGTTCCATTCCTTGTACTGTGCGAACTCGCAACCCATGAACATGAGCTTTTTGCCAGGTACCGCATATTGGTATCCAAACAACAGACGCATGTTCGCAAACTTTTGCCATTCATCGCCGGGCATCCGCGAAATCAACGAGCCTTTCCCGTGGACCACTTCGTCATGCGACAACGGCAAAACAAAATTCTCGGTATCCGCATACACTGAACGAAACGTCAATTCATTCTGGTGATACTTTCGGTGCACAGGGTCTCGCTTGATGTACCGGAGCGTATCATGCATCCATCCCATATCCCATTTGAAACCGAAGCCGAGACCGCCGGTATAGACCGGCCGCGAAACACCTGCATACGACGTCGACTCTTCCGCGAGCGTCATGATGCCTGGGAAGTCCTGATGCAGGTGCGTATTGAGCTGCTTGAGAAACTCGATCGCTTCGAAGTTCTCGTTACCGCCAAAGCAATTGGGAATCCACTCACCGTCGTTGCGTGAATAGTCCAAGTAAAGCATCGAAGCAACGGCATCGACTCTCAATCCGTCAATGTGATACTCGCTCAGCCAGAACCTTGCATTGGCGTGCAGAAACTCGCGGACTTCATCGCGACCGTAATTGAAAATGTGGGTCTTCCAATCCGGATGGAATCCTTGCCGTGGATCGTCATGCTCGTACAACCCCGTTCCATCGAACCGAGCCAACCCGTGCGAGTCATAGGGGAAGTGTGCTGGAACCCAATCCAAAATCACACCGATACCATTCTGGTGACAGTAATCGACAAAGAATCGAAACTCGTCTGGATCGCCAAAGCGACTCGTCGGTGCAAAGTAACCGGTAACTTGATATCCCCAAGATCCGTCGAACGGGAACTCGCTGATCGGCATCAACTCAATGTGTGTGAATCCGAGCGACTTGACGTGCTCGACAAGCATCACGGCGAGCTCACGATAGCTGTGATATCGACGACCATCCCAGGGACGTTTCCATGAGGGCAAATGGACTTCATAAATCGAAACTGGACTGCGCAACCAATCCGTGTTCGTTCGCTTTGCCATCCACTCGTCATCGTCCCACTTGTATCGATCCAAAGCGTACACGATCGAAGCAGTTGCCGGAGGATGCTCCGCCGAAAACGCAAACGGATCTGCCTTGTGAAGAATCTCGCCCTGCTGCGTTCGAATACTGTATTTGTAACTTGTGCCGTGAGTCACCCCAGCGACAAAGCCCGTCCAGACACCCGAGTCACTGCCGGTGAGCCAGTCCGCGCCATGTCGCCATCCGTTGCCGTCCGTCAGTACACTAACTTCCGTCGCGTTGGGCGCCCAAACCGCAAACCTCGCTCCGCGAAATCCGTTTTGAGTCTCTAAGTGTGCACCGAGCCAATGATAACGCTCGGTTGATTCGGGCGGTTGCATTTCAGTTGTCATGTTGGTCAGTACTCGTTGTGTTGCTAGCGATCGAGCGACGTCAATCGGGACGTACATAGCGTCAAATAACGGCGAATAGTTTTACGGCGAGTGGTTCGCATCTCAAGTTACTTAAGTAGCAGCATACCCGAAAAACGCACTCGTGTTGCTCGGCGTCGTCAAGGAGGAAGCGGTCTCCAATTAGATACTAAGCCAATGACTTCACGGCTTGATCGATAATCCGCTGCGCTGACTCGCTAACGCGACGTCTCCATTGCCGATCGCCAGGACAAAAACACTCGGAGAGTTCGCGTTTGGATGTCGTGTAAATCTTGCTTTGCGGCGAAGCGTAGTGATGAGCCCGGTTCTCCGCGCGAATCGCAGCCAGCATACGGACACTGTCGTACGTGCCATACTCCGCCGTTACGAATCGATAATCGCGATCGCGAAAATGATGCTGCAACCACTCGCCCATGGCGCCTGCGGCGACATAGGGAGCAACGCCGTGATCCGCTCGGGGCCGAATCGAATCCGCCCCAAATGTGTCTGCGTACCAAGAAACATTTGCCGAAACCGCTGTGTCCACTAGGAGTAACGTGTACGCCCCAAACGCACCGAGTCCACTGTGGAAATCAACGTGCACAATTCGCTTTGATTCGCCGATCCAATCGTTCACAGAATCGAAAATGTGCCGTGTTGATTGGCACGGACCGTGCCCGCCGAAAAACACACCACGTGGATAGTCGTACTGTCCTCCCGCGATAGTCTGGATGAGCGATTCACGACCATGTCGTAAAATGTTCCAAAACGCGAGCAACTTAAAGGGCTCGATCCGCGACGGTGCCGATGCTGGATTCATGAACCCGTCCAGCCGAGCATATCCCGCCGGCGAACCTCTGTATTGACTGCCGCCAAATAGAAAGTTGCGATTCAAATCCACATTGTCTTCATTGAATCGGCGCAGTGTTGAAAATCCAAACGGGTTCACCGCATGGATGAGCACATAGCGAACACTGAGCGGCGTACTTGGCCTCGCGATTCGCTCGAGCAACGAAAGCTGGATCGCAGAACCCAACAACCCTTCCACGCCATGCACACCCGACGAAACCACAATCGTCGGCGCCGCCTCGTGACCAACAATCGCAACATCCATTGCAAGCTCTTCACATGCAGGCCCATCACTTGCGCTTGCGTCAATCAAATACGACTCAACCCGTGCATCCGCCATCGACGCAGCTGTCAAAAACCGTCTGCGAGCTTCCGCGTACGTCGATGAGAAGTTCGAATCGTCCAAAACTTCAATGCTCCCCGTTACAGTAGTTCGAAGCAGGCTGCTTCTTGGCCGTTACGGACGTAAAGTCGATTACCAACCAAGACGGAATGATTCCACGTTTTGCCTTCGATCGCATCAAACTTGCCCATCTCGACGAGCTGCTTCGGAACCGCTTGCACGAGCACGATCTCACCGGTTTCAGTGGTCACAAGCAGCTGTCCGTTTTTACTCAAAAGGATCACTTGCCCATTGCCGTAGCGTCCTTTTTTCCATAATCGCTTACCCGTTGATGCGTCGACACAGGCGAAGATGTTGCCGTCAAAACCGTACAGGTGGCCTTCGTAGAGAACGTAGTCATTGAAGTCGGGCTTGATTTCCAGTGACGTCCAATCTTCCGTGACGTTCCAGGTCTTTGTGTCACCTTCGGCCGCCGCAGTTTGAGTTGCTGTGATGCGACGTGTCCCCATACCGAGACTCGTTGCAATGAACACGGAATCACCAACAACAAGCGGTTGGACTGCACGGTAGTTGTCGGAGGACCATTCGTGTTCCCAATGCAACGTCCCGTCGACTGGATCCAGGAACTGTAAACCCACATTGGTCATCATCAGAATGCCTTGCACTCCCGACAACGTCGCAACTTGCGGTGAGCTGTAACTATGGTCGCCTGATGCAACGCTCCATGCAGCCTCGCCCGTGATCGCATCGTAAGCAAGCACACCCTTGTCCCCGGCACCTCCAGCGTGAACGACGACGAGCGATCCAATCAACAGTGGCGACGATGACCATCCCCACTGAGGCGGCTCTCGGCCGGCGTCCGACTTTAGATTGCGTTCCCAAATCACCCGGCCGGTTTGAGGACGCAGTGCACACAGTTGGCCATCGGCACCGAGCGTGTAAAGTTGATTGTCGCCAATCGTTGGAGTCGCTCGTGGTCCAGCTCCGCCGATCGATTCCCAAAATCGTCCAGGATATTCGTGTGACCACAGATGATCACCGGTCTCGGCATCGAGGCAAACGACCGCTTCCTTGTCACCACGTTGCTCCTGGGTAAACAGCCGATTGCCAGCTACCGAAAATGATGACCAACCGGGACCAATGAGCGATTTCCAAATGAGCTTGGGCGGTGATGCCTGCCAGTTCCCGATCAACGCGACATCATTCACGACTCCATCTCGATTCACGCCGCGAAAGTCTGGCCATTCCGCGTCCGCACGCAAGATCGGCTCAAGCGCCTCACCCTCAATCGAAGCTGAGACAACAGATTCAGCGGCTCCCGATTTCGAACTTGAATCGGTCGACGACGACGCAAGACTCTGTAAATAAACTTCTTCCGGCGTCGGTGACCAGCGCCAACTCAACTCAGGACTGAATCTTCCTGTCGTGCCATGCGATTGCAATAAATCCCAAACGCCAAACCCGATCAACGCACCCAACAATGCTGCCACTACACGCGATGAGGGTCGTGCCGCGAACACCACCGCGAACAAGCCAAAGCAAGCGAGGCCAAAGGGAACTTGGTACATCCCAGAATTCATGCTTTTCATCGATGCGTCGGCTGCAGCAACCGTGGCTACTGCAATCGCGAGCAAGCCGAAAAAGCCGATGACCTTTTCCCACACCTTCGCTCGACTGGCAAACAACCACCATACCGGAAGCAAGAGAGACAATGCGCCAGGACCCACGAAGCCGACCATGAGAATCGCCAGCGGCGGCGATTCGAAAATCCCAGGGAAAACTTTAACACCAGCCATCAGCGCCAAAATCGCGATCGCTGGCCATGTCCTCAGTACACCTGATTCAGTCGCATGGGCTACGGATTCAGCGGCTACGGATCCAGTGGTTTCGCTATTTGATACAGACATGTCAATCCTTTACGAGTCACGACAGAGACGGTCACACCAAGCTAACACTTGTACCCGTCCTTCGGAACCGCTGGCCCTTGAATCTTGCATCATCGGCACGTCTCAGGGCTTGCTATCGGACGATGCCTTCACCGCTTGGTCGGCGGACGGCGTCGTGTCGGCTAAATACGTTCCGTCGGAAAGCTTGACTCTCACATAATCAATCGCGACCATCAATGATTTTTTGGCCTTCGGATTTGCACCAACGATCTGAGCCGAAAGAGTGTGCTTTCCGGATGGTACTTTCCTATTGGCGAACTTTAAAACGCCAGTCGTCACGACATTTGTGTCGTAGCAATCGACGGGGTTGCCAAGCTTTTGATCATCGAGCGAAAGTTGAACGATTCCATAGTCTCTCGCGCAAGTCAGCACGACTTCGATGTCCACTTCGCCACTGAACTCGGGCAACTCAACTGTCAACGTGTCGGCGACATGTGCTCCGGACCACCATAGTTGTGAGTCGCCACTCCACTTGTCTGCCGAGAAGCCGCCCATGGATTGCGGTTTCGTTTGACCGCCCGAGACAGTCGACGTTGAGGTCTCGCCTTCAATCGCGCCCAACACTTGACCAGTCACAGTATCCATCGTCGATTTGGGACCGCGAAGTTGCTCCGCGTTGTCGACGCTCGGCAATTTCTCTCCAGCGTACAAAGTCGGCTGTGCCGCTTGCCATTGTTGCTTAGAAACTGGCGCGACACGGTGAATCAGAACATGAGCGCCCTTCATTCCACCAACAACAAAATCCAGTAGCCCATCTGCGTTCACATCAGTGACGGTTAACTGGCGACCAATTCCGGCTTCTGAGTCCGCTTGGTAGGGAATCCAATCGATGCCGTCTTGGCTTCGAACCAACTTGAACCAATAGACCACAGCCCCGGCGTCCCACATCGGACTCTGGGTGTGGTGTGACCAATATGTCTTGCCAGTCACAATGTCTTTCAACCCATCTCCGTCGATGTCCGCAAGACTGACTGAATGCAGCTCGCTGAACAATACGCCGTATTTGTTTTGCGACGGATGCTCGCCCATGATCAGATGGTGTTTGAATGAACGCCCGTCGGCGTTAGCCATTTGCTCATACCAGCCCAATCCGAATTCGTGAGCGGCGTGGCTCGTGATGATGTCGTTGTCACCATCGCCGTCCACGTCGTATGCATACATCTCGGCGCCACCGTAGCTGTCACTGAAAGAGACCTCATGGAGTTTCCAGCGAGTGTTATCGGCATGGGTCGCCGGTTGCTCGAACCAGCCGCCGGAATGGATAATGTCCATCAATCCGTCACCGTTGACGTCGCCGACGCCGAGACCATGTCCGAATTTGGATGCGGCGATTTGCTCAGAAATTGGATGAAAGCTCCATTCGCCAAACGCTTGGGCTGAGTCGATCGTCGCGAAACCAAAGAAGCCGTCACGCGTGCAAACGAGTTCGGGGCGTTCGTCGCCGATCAGATCCACAAATTGGGGTGATTCGTTCGAAACCCAATCGATCACCTGGTGCTTGGTCCAGTGTCGATCGAAACCATCGGCTTTGGGGTTCTCGTAAACGTATGCTGGGGTCCCAGGGAATCCAACGACGAAAACGTCATTCCATCCGTCACTGTTAAAATCATAGATCCACGAAAAGAAGTTGTCCGCATATCGATTCACGTCTTGTGGTACCGGTTTGTAAAGCTCGTGCTTGGCTGAGAAATCGGGCCCAGCAAACCAATAGGGACCGCACACAATGTCTGCGTCGCCATCACGGTTCAAATCACCAGCATTTGCACCTTCGGAGAAGTAGACGTTCGTTAGTTGTTGTCGCTTAAAGGAATGCAGCGTTAAGTCTTCGGCACGCACCTTTTCGTTACGCAACACGGTGCTGAGGAGCGAAAGTGCGACCAGGCACGGGATGAGCCAATTCATGTTCATTCTCATTCTGCAGAAATCTCCTCGAAGGTGACGTTGCCAATGCGGTACTGTTTCCAGTCTTGAAAATCGAAGTGCCACCATTCAAATTCGTAAACCGTAAAGGCCTCCGCTTCCATGGTGCGTCGAAGCAATTCGCGGTACCAACGTTGCTTCTCCGTGCCACCAGGGTAGCTCGGGAAAGAACGCGGCGAGAACTCATCATAACCTGCCACCATTTGGATCGGATCGCCCGTGGCGAGGTCATAAAGCGTCAAGTCGACTGCACAGCCACGATTATGCCGAGAGCCATTTGCCGGGTTGGCAACGAAGTCTTTCATCGTACTTGGAGTCGCGTCCCAGAACATTTTGGTTACATGCCACGGACGATAGGCGTCGTGAACCAGCAGCCCGAGCCCCATTGGCTTCAATCGAGCGTTCGCACGTACGACCGCTTCAGCCGCCGGACGCTGCATGAACGCCTGGGGACGGTTATAGAACACCGACCCAGTAAAGTTGTTGTCCGTCGCGTAGCGAATGTCGAGATGGATGGTTGGATCGAGGCGACTTAACTCCACGAGCTCACGATCGCGATACTCGCCTTGTTCAGCAGGCGGTGTCGCGGCGAGCGCATCGGCGCGAAGGTCACTGATCGGTTTCACCGGCGTGATCTTGAATGTCTCGCCGTCCTTGGTACCGACTTCTCGACGCAGGAATTTCACTTCTGCTGCGACAACGTCGGTCGCAACACCGCTTGTATTGCGAGTGAAAACGAGTTGCTCACCATGGTAAAGGCCATAGTCCGGGAAAGCGAACACGTTCTCGCTCACTTCTTGGAGCGGATAGTAATAGAACCATTCAATTAGCGAATACAGCTTTCCATCGTCTTCTAAGATATAGAGGGTGTTATGGTCCCAGCCATATTCGCCAACAAGTCCTTTCCATCTCGCGGAAATATCCGCCGGTGGTTCGTCTGCAACGCGTTGATACTCCACGTCGTCCACCCATAGCCGATCACGACTTTCGAGTTTGACTTTCAATCCATATCCTAGTGCATCGTCGGTGACGATTGTTCCATCCTCGAGGTCGGCTCGCAACTGATAACGAAAAGTGCCACGTTGCATGAACACATCACCATTCAGTTCTGAGATTCGAATCCAACCTTCCCCATCGACTTGGCGAAACTTGCCAATCCATTCACCAGCGCGCGATGCAGGAATGGGACCAGTGAACTGGTACAAAGGAAGTGGTTTCGAATCCTGGGCAGCGATCATAAGCCTCAGGGCATAATCCGCCAGTCGGCCAACAAGCCCATTGCTTCCGTCGAGCGAGGCTGCGGCGGCCACACCAATTCGACGCTCTGGAAGTGCTTCCAGCTGGGTCGAAAAGCCATACACCGCACCGCCGTGTCCGATCTTTGTCATTGTATCAAAATCTTGAACATGAAAACCGAGCCCGAACCCTTGGGGCTTGCCGTCGGGGTCTTTGATCGGGGTTGCCATCAACTTCAACGTCTCTGGGTTGATGATTTGACCGGCGTCCGTCTTGCCGTCGTTGAAGAGACAAACCAGAAACTTTGATAGATCAAGGACGCTCGAATACAGATTCCCGGCGGGGCCAGTCCCCAGAAGAAACGTCGGTGCCTCGAATCGCCGACCGTCGTAAGTCTGCATCCATCCAGTCGCCAACTTTGGTTCGATGGTGGGCGTCACAACAAAGCTGCTGGCCTCCATTCCCAATGGATCGAGGATCGTGGTGCGGACTTGCTCGGGATGAGTAACCTCCAACTGGCTTTCCAGCACGGAACCCACGACCGCAATCGCTGCGTTGGAGTATTTCGTCTTCGTCTCCGGTCGATAGACGAGTGTCGTCTCATTCAAACTTGCGACCGTCGCTGCGAGCGTCGGCTCTTCCGGATCGAAGTAATTGCCGACCGGAGATTCACGGACTAAACCGGATCGGTGCGACATGAGCTGACGAAGAGTGAGCTCAATGCCAAAAGGATTCTTGGGCTGGAACTTAGGCAAGTAGCTTTGGACATTCGCATCCAGATCGAGCTTGCCGTCGTCAACGAGTTGGAGCAGCGCGATATCCGTGAAAAGTTTCGAAACTGAACCCACTCGATAAACGGTTTCTGCGGTCGCTTGCGTTTTCTGCTCAGCGTCTTGATAACCGAATCCACTCGACCAAACCACTTGATTGTTATCAACGAGCGAAATCGAAAACGCCGGCAAGTGTTTTTGTTCCACTTCGTATTCGATCGCAACCTTGAGCTTCTCGATGGCTTCGCGATAGTCCGTCGACGATTCAGGCGGCTGAGTAACTGCGGCGATAATGCCTACCAACAAGTTCAACACAAAATTCATTTGAAAGTCTCCGTTGTGGTCATGCTTCGGCTCAAACACTCATGTCGACATCGCTCGCCAAGAACGCAGCAAGTCGATCGTGATCCAAGTCCGCGCCACAGCCAGCAAGACTCGAGAGCACGACCTTACCTTTCACGACCGCAACGCCTGAGCATGGCTCATCTCGCAATAAAACGGCCCCATCGAGATCAGCAAAATCCAACAGCGGTAAAAGTTGCGCTGCTCCGCTGATTCCGACAGAGCTCTCGACCATGCATCCAACCATGGTCTTTAGCCCCAAGCGTCTCGCTTTGACCAGCATATCCAGAGCCGGAGTAAGGCCACCACACTTGCATATCTTGACGTTGACGCCGTGATAGAGCCCACTGCACTTTTCAATATCGGAGACCACTTGGCAATCTTCGTCAGCGATAATCGGAAGCGCCGAGTTTGCGAACAATCGCAGTTTTTCTGCTCGCGGTGTCTCAATCACCAGTGGTTGTTCAATGAACTCGACACCAAGATCGGCCAATACTTTGGACTTTGAAATCGTTTCGTCGACACTCCATGCACAATTCGCGTCAACGCGAAACACGGCGTCCGTGTACCGCCGCAACTCCGTGATAATCTCCACGTCTTGCGTCGTCCCCAGCTTGATCTTGTAAGTCCCCCAACCTGGTTCTTCCTCCAGTTTTGCAACCATTCGCTCAATCGTATCAATACCGATCGTAAAACTCGAATCCGGGATATTATTCCACTCCAGTCCCCAGTCCTGCCACGTCGGAACTCCAAGCCGCTTTCCTTGCAAATCATGCGCGGCAATGTCGAGTGCCGCCATGGCGAACATATCGCCCGACATTTCGTCTTGCAGACTTGCCCAAACGTCCAGTGGCGACTCCGTCATGTATCGCTCAAGCGAAGATTGGCGCAATCGCCTCAGCGACGAAGCATTGGACTGGAACGTGTGCCCATAGAACGCATTCTCCGTCACTTCACCGTAACCACGAATACCGTCATGCTCCAACTCAACGAGCACACTCGACTGGTTCGTCATCGTTTCCCGCGAGATCGTAAACTCATGCTTGAGCGGAAGATTCAGCCGTCGAAGGGTCAACTTCATCTCAAAATCGCCTCGTTTTGCAAGACTTCGGCTCTCAAGGCGACACACGCATCAACAAGCTTCTCCGCACCCGTTCGATAAACGTCACACGCAGGCAGTCCGAACGTCAATTCCGCCTTCGCGATTTCTGCGAGGGCGTCATCGTGCCCTAGGCTTCTCGAGTTGATTGCAATTCCGATGATCTTGCACGGATGCCGCAGATTCGCGAGCGCTTCATAAGCTGCCATTTGATCTTTCAACGGCGGTATGTCGACGTTATCGAGACCTTTCACCTGGACGCGTCCAGCCTCGTAACAAAAGATTAGCCCGTCCGGTGCGCTGCCGTGAAGCAACCCAAGTGTTACCGCCGAGAATGATGGATGTGATATGCTACCTTGGCCTTCGACCAAGAGATAATCGTGTTCCTCGTTCTCTTTTGCCAGTTGCTCAGCGGCTCCGTTCACAAAGTCGGCGACCACACAATCGATCGGAACTCCTTCGCCAGAGATCATGATTCCGGTTTGCCCAGTGGCGAGAAACTTCGAATTCAAATCGCGTGCGACGAGACCTCGATGTACCTCCAACGAAGCGACCATTTTGCCAATGCTACAGTCATGACCAACGGTGTGGATTCGAACGCAACCGGCTCGAAAACGATGCCCCTTCCCAGTCGACTTGAACTGGTTGCGTCGTACGTCGACGAGAAGACTTCCCGTCGTCGCTGCCAACGCGACATATTCGGAATCGTCCGTGAGGAAATCGTGCAGCCCCGAGACGATATCAATACGCCGACGTATCGCATCAAGGATGATCGGTCGCCATTCATCGGGAAGCTTTCCACCGGGAGGCGCAATACCGATGTATAACGCATCGAGCTGTGGGACTTCGGATAAGTCCCGGACTACTGGAATCTGTCCGCCGGCCCCCAGCAACTCCTGGCTCGTGGACCCAGCCGCCGCAGCATCAATAACAGCAACGACATCGCTGGTTCGATATCGAAGCAAACTAATCGCCGTTTTGGCAACGAACGGCGTCGAATGGCCGTCGGTCAGGATCGCGATCTGGTGGTGCTCACAAAGCGACTTCGATGAATATGCGAAAACGCTCGCAGTTGAAGTTGTATCGATGGACATAATGCAACGCGAAGATCAACTGTGAAAAACATGAACTGGCACGAACGCAGTCTCATCTTAGCCAAAAACATGACTGGAGAACCATGAGTCCACGAAATAATGCGTGCAGCGCATGGGGATAGCGTGTGCAGCGCATCGGGATAGCGAATGTGCACTCGTGCGCCGTCGAGGCTACTGGTATCGGTGTCGACACCGAGGATCTTCTACAGCTTTATTTTCGCCAAATAGATGCATGTCTTCCCTTCATGCGATGAGTAGTAGCTGACCCATAGCAGCCCCTCGTGCATCACCATGCCGGCATAACTCGTGTCGCCTCCGGATGGCAACTCCAGACATTCCGTGATGCTTCCAGCCACAGGGTCGATCCACGCCAATGACGTTCGAACTTTCGGAACGTGGAGTCTCGTTGCGGCTATGATTCGCCCATCTGGAAGCTGGAGCATGTTCGGCCCACCAATTCGCAAGCTAAGTTCGTGCCAAGTCCAATCAATGAACGGTGGTTCGGCGCGGCCAAGTAGCCCGTTTTTCGTCCCTATTTCATGCCTGAGCAGACAGAGGGCGGATCCGTCTTTCATGAATAGAATTCGATCCTCGCCAACACCGTTTGGGACGTCCACTTTTTCCACAAGAGACTCAAACGTCGCGCCATCATCGCTTTTGTAAAGCCGGAGTGTCCGCGTGTTTCGATCACGATTCGTGTCGTATCCCATGGTGTAGGCCACCTTTTCATGCCATTGAACTCGCCATAGCCAGAAGCCTGGATCACCAATCCGTCGACCTTCGTCCCACGTTTTGCCCTTGTCATCGGAGAACCAAACCATCGAGTGATATCGCACGTCTTTGTCCGCCTGCATACCTGCACCGTTCAACATGAATCGGCCATCCGGCGTAACCGTCAGCTTTGCGTCGCGGAGATCGTCCGTTGGATGCGAAACGAACGACAACGATTCCCAGTGGTCTCCGTCGGTAGACGTCAGCACGCGTAATGAACCGTCCGGCGAGACGTGCTTGCTGCCTTCACGAAAAACGCAATACCATTGGCCTTCGTGATACAGCAGATCGGTGAATGCGTTGTGCGCGGCGCCATCCCAGATCCGATTGACTTCAACGAGCTGAGGCTTTGTGGTGCTGTCTTGACTCGAAGGCTGTTCAGCAATTCCCACGTGATGCAAACAAAAGAACAGCAACAGGGTGAACAGCAACAGGGCCAAGCGAAATACTGGCGACGACGTTTTAACCACGCGAGACATATTTCACTCTTGCTATGAGCGGGGACAAATCCGGAATCGGAGACTGTGGCCGAGTTAAAGCGTTGATTGGAATGGGTTGATCATGACTTGATCGAGTTCCAATCCAGCTCGTGCGGCATGACATTTTTTTGCAATGAAATGGCGGCGGCGCGTCCAGACGCCTCGCCCATCGGGACTGAGTTACCCGTAACGCGATAGCTTGAATGGGCGATGAAGTCACCGCTGATGCAACGCCCTGCCACGAGCAACCCGTCCACATCCGCGGCCACAAGTGCTGGGTACGGAATGTCGTACGACTTCATACCGCCTTGCTTGAACTTCTTTTCAATCTCTTTGCTGCCTTGAGCATTCAACGCGTGGACATCAATCGGGAACTTTGCCGTGCATACAGCTTGTTCATGCTTGAGCCCCTTGGCCAGATCGTCTGCGGTGATGACATATCGGCCTCGAATCCGCCTCCCTTCGCGAATCCCAATTTGTTCTGCGGTTGCGACGACGGCCAGGTTACTCCACGGGCCACCGATTTTGCGCAAGCCGCTCACGATGTCGTGGATTTCACGCCGAGCACGGATAGTCGCTTCAGTGATGGCTCCCGCATCGAATGCCGACACACCGTACTCATGGTTCGTCATCAATGAATAGATGCCACTGTGAAGATGCCTCAGTGTTGGCGCTCGATACGACGGTTTGACGCCGTTGTCTTCCATCAGTTTTAGCAATCGTGACTTGGCCTCAGTTCCCGTTTCGCGAATGTAAGGTTCGATGTCTAACGGATCGACGCCCGTCAGCAGCGCAAGCATGGACATCGGTTGGCAGCTGCAATCAACGCCAAACCCGACATCGAAACGACAACCCGCGTGCGCCGCCAAATCACCGTCGCCACTACAGTCAACGAATCGATCGGCTTGCCAAGCCTCGCGTCCAGATTTGGACTCGGTCAACACCGCGACAACACGATTGCGAGAGTCTGTCACAGCCCCCACCAGTCGCGTGTGCAGCCGAACCTTCACGCCAGAGTCAACACACAGTTCTTCCAGGACCAACTTGGCAATCTCAGGATCATAAACTGTGCCGTTGGTGGTCTTCGAAACGGCACTGCCACGAGAAGCGAACTGCTCAAGCAACTCCGCCATGATGCCAATCTTGTTCTCCGCGTCAAGAATCTTTGTCAACAACCCAGCGGTCCATACGCCACCAAGACAACCAGCCATTTCGATCAGTTGAACCGAAGCACCGGCACGTGCGGCTGCGACCGCAGCAGCTATTCCGGCAGGCCCAGCACCGCATACGAGGACATCCGTCTTCCCCGCCACAGGAATCGCACGCGATTGCTCAACGAACTGGCGGCCATCCGCTGAAAGTGAACCGCTTGTTTGCAGTACATCACCGCTCACAGGATTCGCAACTCGCATCGCCCCCGCTTCGTCCGCGGCGTGCGTATCCGGTGACGTGAGCGATGCAGAAACGATCAAACCGCCAGCAGCCGTTTGGAGAAATCGACGTCGTGAAGTGTCTGGGTTATTCATCGTTTGATTCGCCGTAGAATGTGTAGATCGAGACCGCATGAACATCCCGTTGAAGTCCGCTACTCCGACGGCCATTCCGAAACGTCGTCAGCCATTTGGTGCAGCAATCGGTCCATTTCACCACCAAGGTGTTTCGCCGAGGGGCTGACTCGCGAATTCATCAGCGCAACAAAATTCTTTCCATCGTGTCGCCGAATCATGATCGTTGCGGTGCCGTCCAGTGATCCTGTGTGCCAGTGATTCACGCCATCGCGAACCGGTCGATTGTTCCAGCCGAGTGAGTAATACGCGTCTTTCTCGTTACCGTCCGCGTCATGGCCCGCTAACCCGGGTGGTCGGGCATGCATCAGCTCGATGCTCTTGCGACTGAGAATCGGGCAGGCATCTGGATTGTCAAATGCGGCGGCAAACTTCGCGAGATCGGTTGCGGAGGCAATCCAGGCCCCGTGTGAATCCATCGCCTCAAGATTCCACGCTCCATAAGGCGCAGGCACCGTGTCTTGAAGATCGCTCGCAAAGACGGACGTTCTCGTGCCGGGCTGGTAGTAGCGAACTTCGTTTTCCGCTCGGCCATCCAAGCGAGTCGCTCCGATTTTCATCGTTGTCACCCCAATCGGTTTCAAGACGCTTTCTTGGACAAACGATTCGTAAGATTGCCCGCTCAACTCTTCGATGACACGTCCCAATAAACAGTACCCAAAGTTCGAGTACGCGTAGCGTTCCCCAGGAACAAAATCGAGTTGCTGGGACAGCATGGCTTTGATCACGGTAGATTGGTCCGCTGGAGCCGGAACGCCAACTTGCTCAGCAAATCGAACGGATTGAAACATCGCATCAAACGATTTGTCGCGATCCCATCCACCACGATGCTCGAGTAAATGCCGAATCGTGATCTCGCGCATGCGAACGTCAAAGTCCGTCACCGCATCGATATCGGTTGCATAGTCCAATACATCAAAGACTTTGTCGTCCAAGCTCAACTTGCCTCGTTCGATCAACTGAAGAATTGCGACCGCAGTAATCGGTTTCGAAAGACTTGCGATGCGAAACAGACTGTCTTGGTCGACGTGTTCTTTCGCAGCAACGTCGGCGAATCCATAGCCTCTCGCAAAAACAACGTTGCCACGATGCGTGACGGCAATTGAGACGCCTGGGACGCGATGTTCTTTCATGAACTTTTGCATTGACGAATCATAGTTCGCGAACCTCGCGTCCGAATCGCCGGAAGCAATGTTGTACGCTGCTGTTGTTGGTTGATATCCCGGCCCTCGAAGAACTTGACCGGGTAACGCGCCAGTGAATTCGCCATCGTTCAAAACGACCTTTCCATTCACGACCACATGCTTGATGCCTTCGGATAAGGCTCGAGGATTTGCGAAATCAGCATGGTCGGTAAGGTTCTCGTAGTCGAACACAATCACATCAGCCGCCAATCCGACCGCTAGGCGGCCGCGGTCGTACGCTAGCACATCGTTGGCGGCCGCTGCGCTCGCTTGGGAGACCGCTTGCTCGAGCGAGATCACGCCCAAGTCACGCACGTATCGCGACAAGAGTCTCGGGAAGGAGCCGAATGCACGCGGATGCGACGCAGAACGGTTGCCATCAGTGGGTCCCACATCGGTGCAAAACGACACAAATTCTTGCTGCATCGCCATGATTTTGTTGGCGTCGGTCATCGTCTCCGGAAGTGCAAACGCATCGGAACGAACCAGGTTGAAGAACGTGTCCCATGGATCTTCCTCGCACGCCTTGGCAATCGCCGCTAACGACTGGCCATCGTACGGTTTGTACTTTGGTGTATTGCTACTGCCGATGATGATGCGATTCCAGTCCCTGCCGGCGTGTCGAAACCAGTTCTCCCAACCGTCTGTCGTTTCGATTTCGGTTCGGATCTCGGCACACAGTTCCTTGTCGTCCAAACGAGCAAGCAAGCGTTCATGTCCATCGGAGAAATGCCGGGGATGAATGAGAGCTGCAATGCCAAGACCGTTATTGACGTAAGGATAAATATCCGCAGTCACCTGTTGTCCGACCGCCCGAGCTTCCTCGATTTTGGCGATTGCGAGTTGCATCTTACCCCAGTTCTGTTTTCCGGCTGCTTTCAAATGAAAGATATGAACGGGCGTGTTCCCTTCTCGGCCGATCGTGAGGGCTTCGTCGATCGCATCGAGCAACCCATCGCCTTCATTTCGCATGTGCGTGTAATAGCGACCCCCAGCCTCGCCGGCGATTGACGCTAGCGCAGCGATCTCTCTCGTTTGCGCGTAGATCGCCGGAGGATAGATCAGGGCAGTGGACACACCGATCGCCCCAGCGTCCATGGCTTCGCGAACGAGAGCTTGCATGTAGACCAACTCTTCGTCACTCGGTCGGCGTTCCACGTCACCGAGAACGATACGACGGACTTGCGTGTGCCCGATCGACTGGACAATGTTGATCGGCATCCCTCGGATTTCAAGCAGCGAAAAGTATTCCGCCATCGTCGTGTACCCCAACTTGCGTCCCTCGTTGCCGCTGAGTGGAGCAGCTGATCCGCCTTCGCCACAGTTGATCGTGGTGATGCCTTGCGTCAGCAAATTCATTGCTGAGGTCGGATCCTCGATCATGGGCGAAGCCGTTTGTCCCATCATGTCAATGAAACCTGGCGCCACGACAAGCCCCGAAGCATCAATGACGGTCGTTGCATCCGAGGCAGGAATAATGCCGATGCGAGCGATCTTGCCATCAACAATGCCAACGTCCGCGATGTACCACGGCGCTCCCGTGCCATCAACGACCTTGCCATTCTTGATGACCAGATCCAATGTTGACGCAGAAACACTGTTCCCAAAAGCAATCCCAAGAGCAAGCGGAATCACTCCGAACCAGAGGGCGATGCGATGGCGGCAAATCATGTTGAGTGCGTCACAAATGGTTGAATGAAAACTTGGCCTTGACGAGAGTACTCGCGTCGATTGTCGTCGTCTCAATTTTGTCGATTGTCGTCGTCTCAATTTTGATGGAACGATTCGGACACGAAGCTCAAGACGCTTGGCAATGCAGATCGCCAATAGCTCCACTTGTGGCCGCCGTCACGAACTCGGTACTCGTGAGGTATTTCACGCTTGCGAAGTGCGATGTGGACCAGTGCATTGCCTTCGTAAAGAAAATCGTCGTCGCCACAATCAATGTACCACCGGACACTCTTGAGGTCTTTCTCCGGAAGCGTCTCGACGAGCTTCAAGGCACTGTGCAATTGTAGATGTTTTTCGATTTGCTCGTCAGAAACTTGCGGCAGCTGTTCTTCTGGGGCATCCTTTCGAGGTTCGTTGTAGCGTTTGCGTGCGTCGTCAAGACTGAGCACGCCTGTGCTCGCACTGAGCGGACAAGCGGACGAGAACAACTCGGGATGATGCAGCGCGTACATGAACGATCCACCGCCGCCCATGGAAAGTCCCGCAACAGCTCGGTACCGCTTGTCTTGCTTGATTCGATATTCCGCTTCGACATGCGGCATCAACTCCTGGAAAAAGAAATCTTCGTAGTTCCAGTCACCACGAATATCGTTGAAGTAACCTCGGCGACCCGTGTTCGCATCGGGCATGACGATCACCATTGGCGTGGCTGTGCCGTCCGCAATCGCTTGGTCAGCGATGTGTTGGACTTCACCAAACTGCACCCAACCCGTTTGGTCGTCGCCGCCACCATGCAGCAAGTAAAGCACGGGATAGGAACGTGATGAAGTGTTGTATCCTGGTGGCAAATAGATCGCATAATTGCGAAGTCCTCCGAGAATTTTACTGTCTAGCGACAGCGATTCTTTCACAACGCTGTGATTCGAGTCGTCGGCATGGACGGTGGTGCAACAAGCAAAATAAAGGATCACGATAAACAAAGGAGCTCGATTCGTCATGTTCGCCTGCGGGAGATGGGGCTCAAGAGTCGAACGAAAGTCTACCAGACCCGCCGTGGTATCTGTCACATGGAGCACCGCCTTGGCTGGTTCTTGTGGCTGAGGCCATGCCGTCTCGCGTGGCTGAGGTACGACACGCCGTTCACTAGACAAAACCTCAGGGGGTGATGCCTCGGTTAGGAATCTGAGGGTTGGATTCAGTGGCAGGAGTCAATCAATGGGATGTAATTCTTCATCAGTCAATAGTACAATTCGGTCCTTCACGATTCTTTGACACCGTCGATTTTTTAGGGGCAATACTGCGATGGGAAATATTCGAGTTCTGCTGATCGAGGATGACATCCTGGACGCTGAGCAAGTTCAGCGTTCGTTCAACTCCGTCTTTCCGCGAGTGTTTGACGTGGTCCACGTGACCCGCTTTTTGGACGCAACGGAAGAGATTAAAAAGCGGACGTTCCAAGTGGTGATTTTGGATCTGGGGTTGCCAGACAACAAAGGCCTGAGGGGCGTGAAAACGCTGATGAATCTGATTCCGACCGTCCCCGTCATCGTGTTAACAGGCATCGACGACGATGATGCCGCGATGGAAGCAATCTCCTTGGGCGCTCAAGAGTTTCTGTCCAAGAACGAGCTGGCGCCGAACAGTCTCGTGCGGGCCATTCGACACGCGATTAAGCGAAAGCAAGTGTCGCTAGAGGGCCCCGAACAAGTTCAAAACACGAATTCGCTGCAACTCGGGAAGCTAACGGATCTTCTGAAGAGCGTTTCCTCGAACGTAACGGATCGAGTTTGCGAACTCAAGAAAACGGAACTTAGCGGCGCGCAATCAAAGTTGGTTTCAGAAATTGAACAGATCACGGTCGACTCCGCACACTCCTTGGCGGAAATCACCCGTGAACGCAGCATGTTCGTCCCGATCCGATCGGACGATATCTAGTTCGGACGACATCTAGTTCGAATCATCGGAAACGGCATTCGTTTCCGAATCGAATCTGGACTGAACGAGCAACACCAGCGATCAAGAGCTCATCGTTTTGAGCTCCCGTGCTTGGCTGGCTCGCTTCACGTGATGTCACTATGCCCACTGACGTTTTTCGCGACGACGCAACCGGTTGGCTTCGTCGTCACCGTCGAACGTTTCGGTTTCGGGATCGATGACAAGCGTGCGCTGGAGGATCCACGAGAGCGCCGCTGCATGACACGCGATGTGCGAACGTCGCATCACCGTCGGGTTGCAAACGGTTTGTTCGCGGCTCTTGATACAGTCAAAGAAATTGCGAGCGTGAGCGGAAACGTCCAACCCACGAACTCGAGCCAGTTGAGAAAGCTCCTTTTGGAGCACTGGCGACGACGCAATGATCTCACCTTCGTCACCGGTTTCGACGGAACCCTCGTCGCCAATGAAACGCACCGGACATGTGCCCAATCGCGACAACCACCGTGGTTCACGCTTGCCAAAAGGATCTTCCAAAAAGTCCAGAACCAGCGTCACGCCGTTCGCATACCGGCAAGTGATCGCCGTTGCGGACGGCTCGTACTCCACGGGCATCGTGTCATCGGAGTTGTTCGCCCATTGACAAAGGTCGAGTGTGTGAGCGCCCCAGTCGAGAAGTCGTGCGCCACTGTCAAAGTCATATTGGCCTCGCCATTTTCCATTCACGTACTGTTGATTGAACGGACGCCAGGGTGCTGGGCCGAGCCACAGGTTCCAATCGCAAACCTCAGCTGCTGGGGTCGGTTCGCCTGGCAGCCACGTGTTGTCCAGTGTCGGGATATAGACAGTCGCTTGTAGCTCTTTGAGCTTGCCAAGCTTTCCGGATTGCGCAAGCTGAACCGCTTGCACAAAATTCGGAACACTTCGTCGCTGGGTCCCGGCTTGGAAGATTCGTTTCGTGCGTCTGAAGGTTTCGGCGATGTTTTGACAGTCCTCGATCGTGATCCCACACGGCTTCTCGCTGTAGACATCTTTGCCTGCTTCGGCAGCCATGATGGAGGCGGCCGCGTGCCAGCGATCGCCGGTGGCGACAATCACGGCATCAATGTCGTCGCGAGCAATCATCTCGCGAAAGTCGTGATACAGTTTGCAGTCGTCATTGCCATAGTGCCCATCGACAAGCGCTTTCCCAGCATCACGTCGAGACTGTTGAACGTCCGAGATTGCAACGCACTGCACATCGGGCAATTGCAAAATCGATTTCATATCGTACGTACATCGTGGTCCGATACCGATGACACCAAGCGTGATACGTTCGGACGCAGCCACGGAGTCTCCAGCCCCTAGCGCCTTGGAGGAAACGAAATACGGGGCTGCGATTGTGGCGGCTCCGATCGCGAGTGAATTAGAAATGAACTCTCGACGAGTGTTAGAAGCGGTTTTCTTCATTCGACATAGCCAGTTTGTGGGTGGGGCACATCAAGCGTGATCGTACCGTTTGCAAGGAGCGTTTTTGACATGGTTAGCAAGTCACGCAATGTGTGAACAAACGATTGTAAACCAACTCAGAACAGACGTGTTGCAATCCAGCCACCACGGCCCACCAAGTCCGACAACGAATGATCGATGGGCTAGGTTGAAAGCCGTTTTTCTTTTTCTTTGCGGTATGCGACGGCTTCGCGTTTGTTGGTGAACGTCTTGAATTTCTGCTTGCCTTCCTCGTTCCAATACGCGACCCAGCGACCGTCTTTATTGCATCGCACGCCCGTCACGCCCGACGTGTTGTTCACCGGCTTGGATTGATTCGGCCCTGTTCGCCATTTCCGTTCACCAAATTGTGCGTACATCTCGTCCCGCCATTGGATCGCCGCAGCTTGCGACTTGCGTACTCCGCCGTCTGAAAATCGGAAATACTTCGAATACTCAACGCCCTCACGGACCATTCGCACCACCCAGCCATCGGGCTCACGACGAATGTTTAGCATGTTTTTCATGGTGACTATTAAAGAAAAGAGATCTCATGTGGACCCATGCACCACTCAAGACATGATGCAGCCCTCAACGGCGGTGTTGCAAAGACTAGCACCCCCGGTAGAGTAGAATAACCAAAATCTTTATCGCTATCTACTCTGTCCGCTCGGATGAGAAAACACGTCCAGTTGGCTTGGCCGGAAGAGTCAACTTCCAATCCGCAAGCATCTGAAGTAATTCCGCCGAGACGCCTGGATGTTCCGCTTTCAAATCAGTCTTCTCCAGCGGGTCAGTCGCGATTTCATACAACTCGACTTTGCTCAGGTCGTCATTACAGACGAGCTTCCACTTATTGTGTACGACAGCGTAGGCAACCCAGTGGTCAGGCGAATTCTTCTTCGCGCCAATCTTCCAAAACAAAGGCTTCGTTCTGAGTCGATACTTCTCGCCCAATAACGTTTTCACTTGGCTAACACCATCGGGCTTGTAGTCCGAGGGCAGCACGGCGCCCGCAAGTTCACAGAACGTCGGAAGCAGATCCACGGCGGAAATCAGCGATTCGTCGTCAATTTTGTTCGCTTGGATTTTCCCTGGCCATCGAGCGATGAACGGAACCCCGATACCACCTTCAAGCAACGACGCTTTGTAACCGCGTCGCCCGCCGGTGATGCCCTTGGACGCGGCGATCCCAAATCCTGCGCCGGTGGCGCTGTCGTAGCTCAAATCGAGCACGGCATCGGCACTGGCTCTCGCCGGTCCATTATCGGAGCTGAAAATCACCAGCGTATCGCCCGCCAATTCGAGGCGATCCAATGCATCAAGCACCTTACCGATTCGATCGTCTGCATGCGAGAGAACCGAGGCGTAAATATTGTCGGCTTCTTCCAAATCGCGGAATCGCCACTGGTACTTCGGGACCACGTGAAACGGTGTATGCGGTTCATGCATCCAAAGATTGACAAAGAACGGCTTCCCAGATCGCTGGGCACTCTCAATGAATTCGACAGCATGATCAGCGTCTTCGTGCACAGGCATCTGCTCCCCGGCACAATTGAAAGCACCATAGGCATCGTAACCGTACTCACTCGGAAGCGGCGAATCAGGAATCATGTTGTTGGCGAGGTGCCACTTGCCGAAATGCGCGGTCGTGTATCCAGCTTGTTGCAAGAATCGAGGCATCGTCGGCGCATCCGTCCGCAACCAATCTGGCATATTGCGTTTTGCGTTGTCTTTAGCCCAAGCGAAGTGCCCGTCGATGTTGTATCGAGCTGGAAAATGACCCGTCATCACTGCCGTGCGACTCGGTGAGCAAACGCCGCTCGCCACGGTGAATCGTGAAAAATCAGTGCCTTCGGTCGCAAGCCGATCGATATTGGGCGTCTTGACATACGGATGACCGTGGCAACTCAAATCACCCCATCCCCAATCATCGGCAAAGATCAACACAATGTTGGGTGGCCCCGCGTTGCCCGCTGCTTTGCCCGCGACAGGTGATGCGGACTCGGCGGCGACACGAAGATTCGGCGCACACACCAGTACAGCCAGAACACAGAAAATGAGTTTCGTCATTAAAGCGTCGTCGCGAATCGTGGAATGGAGGCAACTGATTTCCAGAAGAGCACCAGTATAGCCCACGGTTGCATCGCCGTCGTATTCTCCATGCAGGTTATTTCGGTCTCGCGAATGCGAATGGCGAGTGGCGAGTGGCTTGCAAGCACCAGGAAGAAGCGGCGGCTCGATGCTTGCCGTCGACCTGCCTGGCGCTATCGAGCTAAGGCTATCGAGCTAAGGCTTTTGAGCTTTCCGAATCGCTTTGGTCATCAATCGATCAAAGGTCGACGCGAAGGCTTTCTTGTCATTCTCGCCATAGGGTGCACTGCCGCCGGTCACCAAACCGCCGCCGCGTAAGTCGTCCATGAAATTCCGCATGGATAAACGTGACGCGATCGTATCGGGTGAGTACTCGTCGCCGCGTGGGTCGATGACGTACAGTCCCTTTTCAACCAGCAAACCTGCGAGCGGCAGGTCCGCCGTGATTGCCACGTCGCCTGGCTCTCCCTTGGCGACGATGTAGCGATCCGCTTGGTCCGCCCCCTCACGCACTTGAATCGATTTCACCATCGGCGAATCCGCTGGCGTGTCAAGCAAGCGATTCGCCACCAGGATCGTCTCGACGCCCAAACGCTTGGCCGCGCGGAAGACAATTTGCTTGACGTCTCCAGGCGCTGCGTCTGCGTCGATCCAGATTCTCATCACATTCTTTCGATACAATACTACTTGCGTGCCGCAGCATGCTTGAGCGGCAACCAGGCTGCGTTTTGCTTGCTGCTCTCAACGCACTGTTGAATGAAGTACATGCCTTCGACGCCATCGTACACGTTTGGATAGATCGTGTTTTTGCGTTCGAGCGTGCCACCCTCGGCTCGTTTGACCATGTCATCGAATGCCGAAGCGTAGATATTTGCAAAGGCTTCGAAGAACGCTTCTGGGTGGCCGCTCGGCAAACGACATGCAGCGGCGCCCGACGCATTCATGAACGGCGCGTTCGGATCGCGAGTGTAAATTTGATGCGGTTTGCCGTTTTGGCGAACGATCATCTCATTCGGGTTTTCTTGACGCCACTTGAGTGATCCCTTCGTTCCGTCGATTTCAATCTCGACATCGTTCTCACGACCGTGGCTGATTTGGGACGCAGTGACTGTGCCGAGCGCACCTTGTTCGTAACGAATGACAGCCGTGCCGTAATCATCGAGTCGTCGCCCCGGCACGAAGGTCTTGAGATGACACGAAACGTGTTCCGGCAACAAACCCGTCATGTATCGTCCAAGGTTGTAAGCGTGGGTTGCGATGTCGCCGAAAGCTCCCGCAGCACCACTCTTGGACGGGTCCGTTCGCCATGCCGCTTGTTTCTGGTCGTCAGCTTCGAGCGGATCACGCAACCAGCCCTGGATGTACTGGGATCGGATCGCATTGATCTCGCCAAGCTCGCCATTGAGGATCATCTCACGAGCTTGGCGAACGAGCGGGTATCCGGTGTAGTTGTGCGAGACGGCGAAGACCACGTCGTTAAGCTCGACCGTTTTCAGCAATTCTTCGGCTTGATTCAAGTCGAACGTCATTGGCTTGTCACAGATCACATTGAAGCCCGTTTCGACGGCGGCGCGAGCGATTTCGAAGTGCGTGTGGTTTGGCGTCGTGACGCTGATGAAATCGATTCGCTCATCGGCAGGTAGCTTGCTCTCGGCGTCAATCATCGTCTCGTAGCTACCGTAAGCTCGCGACGCATCAATCCCGTAATCTGGAGCCGATGCCTTCGCTCGCTCCGCGTTGCTCGAAAGCGCTCCGGCGACCACGACGGCTCGGTTGTCTAGGCAAGCTGCGATCGAATGGACGCGTCCAATGAACGAGCCTTGGCCGCCACCGACCAATCCCATGCGAAGTTTTCGATCCAGTGGTGCGTTGATGCCCATCATTGAGTGCCTGTAAAGCAGTGAGGAATAGCGTGTCGGAACGTGTCCGGTAGAAACTGTGAGATGGCAATCGTAAAGTTCAGTCGGACTGCGTACAATTCCTGGTAGAGGCCCAGCCGCTGGATTGAACCGCGGAATTGCCCGAGAACCCCCTCTTTCTGTTTGCCAAACGCTCATTTTCGGAGTCGCGAAACGATGCCCTCGTCTTTTCCTGTTGACCAAACGTCCGCCGAATCGCTGCCAATTCTCAATGACGAATCGCCCGCATCGGCCTGCTGTGGCGGTTTCGGACGCGCCATGCTCGGAATCTGGGCGGTGGTGACGATTGTTGCAATCGGCGCCGCAGCCTATTTCGCGGGGCAAGCATCCCAGTCGAATGAGTTCGCTCATGCCTCGTTCGAGTTCCCAGCTGTCAACGCTGCCTCATCCGTCTCGAGCGAGAAATTCTCGCTGGCCACAGGTGCCGTGAGCGACGAAGCCGAAGGCGTATTCGTGCTGGATCACAACTCAGGCTTGTTGCAATGCCAGGTCCTCTATCCTCGGATGGGACAAGTCATGGCGCAGTTCCAAGTCAACGTCGCCGAAGCTCTCGGCGCCGGAGGCAAAGGTGGCTCGTACATTATGGTGACTGGTTTGGTCGACTTCCCGCGATCGAGTACCACCCCCGCCGCGTCGACCGTTGTCTATGTCTTGGACACCGCCACCGGGAATTTTGCCTGTTACGGAATACCGTTCGATCGTACGGCCGTAAGTGCTGGGCGTGCTCAACAAAATACGATGCGATTGATTTTCCAAGGCGCCGCTAACCCCGTCGTCAATCGCGATGCGTTGCGCTAAGCAATTAAAAAGTTGCGCTAGGTGAATAGAAAGTAGACAGTTCTCAGCGGACAGAAAGAGACGGAGCATTCTTTGGACAGACACGACGAACGGAATTTTGAACCGAGACAGACCCCGAAGCAGTTGTAACGATCGCGTTCGGTTTTCTGGTCTTCGGTTTTTCTGCCCACTGATTACTGTCCTCTGATTTCTGTCCACTGACGACTGCTCCGCAATGCCGCCTTCGACAATTCCCGCCTCCAAGCTTCCCGCGCCACCAAGCGGACTGAACCCGCCGCAAGCCAAAGCCGTCGCGACACTCAAGGGACCGATGCTCGTGCTTGCGGGCGCTGGGACAGGCAAGACCCGTGTGGTCACTTTCCGCATTGCGAATTTGATTCGCCACGGCACAGCTCCCGATCGGATCCTCGCTGTCACGTTCACCAACAAGGCCGCTGGTGAAATGCAAGAACGCGTTGGCGAGCTGCTCGGTCACAAGAACTCGCGTCCAAAACGTGGTGAGAAAGCCCCGCCCAAGCCAACCATTAGCACGTTCCACGCTCAATGCGTACGGATCCTGCGCCGACACGCCAAAGCACTCGGCTATCCGCTGAAGTACACGATCTATGACCGCAGCGACCAGGAGTCACTCGCTCGAGGCGTTCTCCGTGAACTGCGTCTGCCCAATACGGCGCTCAAGCCCGCCGATTTGTTGAACATCATTAGTAATTGGAAGAACGCGTCCGTCCGTCCCGATCGCGCCGCCTTCGTCGCGGGGACCGACAAAGAACACTTCGCCGCGTCCGGTTATCGTCGCTATCAAGATGCGCTCAAAGCTCGCGGGGCCATGGACTTTGACGACTTGCTGCTCAATACCGAATTGCTTTTCGACGAGCACCCCGCGATTCGCGATGAGGAAGCGTCCATGTACGACCACGTTCTCGTCGATGAGTACCAAGACACCAACGGAAGCCAGTATCGCATCACGAAACACTTAACGATGCGGCACCGCAACCTATGCGTCGTAGGCGACGATGACCAATCGATTTATGCCTGGCGCGGTGCTGACGTCTCGCACATTTTGAATTTCAACAAAGACTGGCCCGATGCGACCGTCGTTTGGCTCGAAGACAACTATCGCTCGACGGCCGCAATCTTGACGATGGCGAACCAATTGATTGGCTACAACACCAATCGCCACGAAAAGGTGCTCAAGCCAAGTCGCCCCGAAGGCCCAAGGCCTCGCATTTTGCAACACAAAGACGAAATCGCGGAGAGCAAGTTGGTCGTCAGCGAGATCAAGCACATGATCGATCGCGAACATATCCAACCCAAACAAATCGCGATCTTGTTTCGCACCAACGAACAACCTCGCTTGTTTGAAACCGAATTGCGCAAAGCAAAAGTGCCCTACGTGATGCTCGGTAGCCAGTCGTTTTTCGATCGACGCGAAGTCCGTGACGTGATCGCATACTTGAAGTGGATCGAACAACCCGATGACGAAATCTCGCTGCTTCGTATTATCAATACTCCCGCTCGAGGCTTGAGCACCAAGACAATCGGCTTGTTGATGCAACGTGCTGTCGAACGCGGTATATCGATCTGGGAAGTGATGCGTAACCCAGCCGCTATCGGTGACCTCTCCGTGGCCGCGAGAACTGGGATCGCGGATCTAGCTTCCATCGCCGAGGATGTGCGTCAACGTGCGTCGAGTGAGTCACTGACCGCCGCGTACGAGACGCTGATGACGCGCACCGCGTACACAGCGGAATTAAGTCGGCTTTACGATAATCCCGAAGAACGTGAAATGAGAATCGCGTCGATCGGCGAAGTCGCGAATGCTTTGTCCGCTTACGAAGACAACGAAAAAGGTGGCGACCTGACTGGCTTCCTCGCCGAGATTGCCTTGGGCGGTCGCGAGATGGGAAGCGAAAAAGATAAACTGGCTGCAAAGAACGCTGTGTGGTTGCTCACTTTGCATGCCGCCAAAGGACTGGAATTCCCCGTCGTTTATATGGTGGGCATGGAGGAGGGCATTATCCCACACAGCCGCAGCCTCAAATCGGGTGAAGAAGAGGCGATCGCCGAAGAACGTCGCTTGTGCTACGTCGGCATCACACGTGCACAAGAAAAACTGACTCTCTCAATGGCCCTGACGCGACGAAAATGGGGCAAGGAACGGCCAACGACTCCGAGCCAATTTCTCTATGAGATCACGGGCAAAAGCGACAATCCCAATAAGTACCGCAAGCGAAAGAGCTAGCCCTCCAGCTACAGTACCAGCGATACAGCTAAACCTCCGCCACCGCTAAATCGTACGAAGCCGTTCGCGTAATCAACGGTCACTCAAGACACTCGTCCAGCTGACTATCTCTCATGTTTCCTGGGAGATTCTTGGATGTGGCACCAGGTTTGCAACATAGCGCAAACGCAAAGTTGACTGCTCGTACCGTTTGTTGAAAGAGAATTACGATCAATACCAGTCACACCGAGGCATTGGATCGCGACGCCCAGGGGTTGCGGCGGCGAGATGCGAACGCATGCGTAAGCACATTTTTACTCACACCGCCGAATCAACTCACCTTACCACGCGATCTCCAGCCCGAGTGGATGGATGATCCCGCGATCGATCCAATGGAGCACGCCCAGGCTCTCACGGGTCTCGCGCGGCTGAATCAGTTCACTGGTGTGGCGAGTTTGATGTATCGCTACATCCGCCAACTGACCGACGATCAACTGACTCATGATCGGCCGTCATCTTCCGCCACACCGCGACTGCTGCGGATCCTGGATGTGGCGAGTGGCGGTGGCGACGTTCCGATTGCTTGGGCTCGACGTGCGAAACGCGATGGCATTCAAGTGCACGTTACGATGCTCGACATCAGCCCCGTTGCGATTGAGCAACAACAACGTCTCGCAAAGTCCTATGGCGTCCACGTGAAATCGATTCAAATGAATTGCCTCACTGAACCACTTCCATCGGGTTTTGATCTCGTCACCAACTCTCTCTTCATGCATCACCTCGAAGTCGCTGACGCAGCCCACATGCTGCGTCAGATGCGCGCAGCAACCGACAATGCGATTCTAGTCTGTGACTTGGAAAGGTCGCGACTGAATGTTGCCTTGGTTGCTTTCGCCGGCCAGACGCTGTCGCGTTCCAAAATCGTGCATCACGATGGGCCACAAAGCGTCCGCGGTGCATTCACGCGGAACGAGTTCGCTGAGTTGAGTGAATTCGCTTTGGGATCAACCATGCAAATCCACAGCGCGTTTCCATGTCGCTTCATTGCAACTCATGTCGCATGACGGCATTTGATCCAACCCAAAGCACGCATGCTCAAAGCGCTCCGGCTCAATGCGCTCCGGCTCAAAACGCTCGTGCGAGAATTCTAGTGATTGGTGCCGGTATTGCCGGCTGCTCGTTCGCTCTGCGATTACGCAAGCACGGGATCGATGTGGACGTTGTCGAAAAGGAAGCGTTTCCGCGAGCGAAGGTTTGCGGATGCTGCCTCGGTCCCGTCGGTGTCCATCAACTGAAGGAACTTGGCTTGCTCGACACTGTCATGACACGCGCCGTCTCCACAAATCGGTGGCTGGCATCACTCGGTGGGCGCCAAGTGAACTTGAAGATCCCCGACGGCATCGCAATCTCCCGGGAAATCCTCGATCCAATGATGGTCGAGGCGGCGAGACAAGCGGGCGCTCAGATCACGATGCAGTGTTCTGCGACCGTCGAAATGATCGACGAGCACAGTGTCACGATTCGATTGGATCAACAAGCTCGCTTGGAGCAACCGGCTCGTATTCAGCAACCAGTTCGCTCGAACCCATTCGCCGATCGAACCACGATTCACTACGATTGCGTCGTTGTTGCGTCCGGCCTACGCGCCGGAAATTTGAAAGGCATGTTGCCATGGATCGAAGAACCTCATGGACCGTTTGGCGTTTCGTTCATGGCATCGTCGCCCGACGTTGAACCTGGGACGATCTACATGGCATGTGACCACGATGGTTACGTCGGACTCGTACAACTCGAATGCGGCCGAGTCGACGTCGCGGCCGCGTTAATGTCGGGCTCCGCCGGTGCTTCCCAAGGTGACCCACTGAGTCGTGTCCAGCAAATTCTTGCTCGAAGCGTGTTCCCGTCCATGCGTCTTGAAGGCCTCACTCCGCTGATGGCCACGCCCCCGCTGCGTCGAACACGTGTCGCTGGCTGCGGTCGGATGATTGCAATCGGTGATGCCGCAGGATATGTCGAACCATTCACTGGCGAAGGCATGACGTGGACCATGCAAAGCGGGATCGCTGCCGCCGACCTCGTTGCGGAAAACCTTCACCAATTGCATCACATTGGCGAGCGATGGAACGACTACATCGACGTTTCCGTCAAACGCAGACAAACGATCTGTCGCATCATGACAGCAATGCTTCGTTCGCCCGTCGCCTGCCGAATCGCCGCCACGGCCCTCCGCGTCCTCCCGAGCCTCGCTCGCCCACTGCTCCACACCAATCGAAATCCAACCTAGCCCTTTATCTAGCGATCGCTTCATGAAGGACGAGACCGGTGTGCCTGAGCCGTTCACCCTTCTGGGTCGCCGGTGCTAAGCGAAACGGAGTTTGTTGTAATCCTGGGCGATTCCTCGGTATGCAAATTGGCTACAATAGTTCAAAAATGATTCCTTCAAGCGTATAAAAACAACCATCTTTTCGTCGACCTAGCCACATTCTATTGCTCCTCAACTCTTCGATTAAAGGTCGAGTCACATGAATCTGCGAGTACAGATCGCCGGGCTACTGCTCATCGCCACGTTTCATATTGTCCAAGCTCAAGAAACGCCGATCGATGACTGGAAACCGGCTGCGACGAACCAAGATGGTAAAGAGTTTCCGCAAGTGAACTCCGAGGGACGCGTCCGCTTCCGTGTTCACGCGCCCGATGCCAAGAGTGTGGCGTGTACGTTCCGCGAAAGTAGCGAATTCATCAAGGACGACACAGGCAATTGGACTGGCTACACCCGCAAGCTGGACGAGGGATTTCACTACTACGAACTAATCATTGACGGCGCCCACGTTCCGGATCCGAATAGCAAGTACTACTTTGGTGCCATGCGATGGGGTAGCGGAGTGGAGATCCCGGCGCATGACCGTGACTTCTATGCTCTGAAGAAAGTCCCGCACGGGCAGATCCGTGACGTTCTATTTTTCTCCGAAAGTACTCAGCAAGATCGCCGCGCCTTTATCTACACGCCGCCGGGCTACGACCAGAATCAAGAACTGCGGTACCCCGTGCTGTATCTGCAGCACGGCTGGGGCGAGAACGAATATGGCTGGAGCGTCCAAGGTCATGCCGGGCTCATTTTGGACAACTTAATTGCGGAAGATAATGTCGAGCCGTTCATCGTTGTCATGACGTACGGGATGACTAACGACGTGCGCATGGGCGGAATGCCAAATTTCGACATCAAGCACTTCGAGACAGTTCTGGTCGACGAGCTCGTTCCCTACGTCGACGACAACTTTCGGACCCTCTCCGATCAACCCAATCGCGCGATGGCAGGTCTCTCGATGGGAAGCATGGAAACTAAATCAATCACGATGCGAAACTTGGATAAGTTTTCGCACATCGGCTTGTTCAGCGGAGCCACGATTTCCAAGCAGGACGTTGAAAGCACGGAAGGTTTTTCCGACAAAGTGAAACTGGTTTTTGTAAGCTACGGCAGTAAGGAAGTTGGTGGAGACCGTGCACGAAGAGGCGGTGACCCAGCCGCAACTGTTAATGAACTCAAAGAGCTGGGCATCAACGCGCATTACTATTTGTCGCCAGAAACGGCGCACGAGTGGCAAACATGGCGGCGCAGTCTGAATGAATTCGTTCCGCTGCTGTTTCAGCCTACAGACAAGCTGACGGGTTCGTGGAAAGCGACGTTTGCAACTCGCCTCGGTAATCAGGAATACACATTCTCATTCAACCGTGTTGGTCAGAAGATTACCGGCCGAGCCCAAGTAGAGGCGGGTGAGCGATCGCGCAATGTTGAACTGCGCGATGTCGAACTCGATGGTCAAACGCTCTCATTTTGGGAACCGCTGGACTTAGGTGGCAACGAAATTCGCATCGAGTTCAATGGGGAGATCACTAACGACTCCATTTCGATCACGCGGAAGGTTGGTGACTTATCGAACGAGACGGTCGTCGCAACACGTGCGAGCATGACGGAACCGATGGAAGATGGTTTCGGTGGAATCTGGCACAGCCGCTTTGAAACACCGTTTGGCACACAGACTTATCATCTGCACTTTGCAATCAATGATGATGGCAGTGCCACGGCGAAAGCGGAAGTCGAGAGCAGCGACGATAAACGCAATGTCGAATTCACTGATGTAAAGACTGACGGGGATACGATCTCGTTTGTTGAAGTACAGAAGTTCGGTGAGCGCGAGATGCGGATCGGGTATACCGGCAAGCTGGAGGGTCAGAAGCTCGTCCTAATCCGCTCATTCGGCAACCGGGAAGGACAGGAGTTACTAGCCACGCGAACGCTTCCGGATCCCTTGCCTGAACCAGACACTACTCCTGTCGTCGAAGTCAAGATCGAGCGTGTCATCAAAGAGGCTTTCCAAAATTCGTTTTTGGTCGGAATGGCTGGAGACGTTCCCGCTCGATACTCCGACCAAGAACTTGCCCTCGCCGCTGAACACTTCAACGCAGTTACCCCCGAGAACTGCATGAAACCCGAGCGGATTCACCCGCAAGAAGGAAGTTGGAATTTCGCTCCGGCGGATGCCCTCGTCGACTGGGCAACCCAGAACAAGATGACCGCGCACGGCCACACGCTGGTCTGGCACCAGCAGACTCCCGACTGGTTCTTTAGCGGCAGTGACAAAGACGTTGTCATGCAGCGCATGAAAGACCATGTCGAAACAATCGTTGGTCGTTACCAGGGAAAGCTCCAGAGTTGGGATGTCGTCAACGAGGCGATCAATGATGGTGGCAATGCAGAAACTGCCCAAACCGAGAACTTGCGAGATTCAAAGTGGTTGCAGATCCTAGGACAGGACTTCCTGCGACTGGCCTTTGAGTTTGCACATGCGGCGGATCCCGAGGCGATTCTATATTACAACGATTACAATATCGAATCGGGGCCGAAGCATGAAAGTTCGATGGTGCTGCTGAAACGACTGCTCGACGCCGGTGCGCCGGTTCACGCGGTCGGTATCCAGGGGCACTGGCGATCAGGTAGCGTTCCGTTTGAAGACATTGATCGGGCGATCACCAATTACGCTTCCCTAGGCTTGAAAGTGAGTATCACCGAACTCGACGTCACCATTCGTGGCGCCGCGGGTGGGCAATTCGGGCAGGGTGGAGGCGGTCGTCGCTCGCGTGGCGCAACGCCCGCCACGGTTGATGATCTCAACCAACAAGCCGATGACTATGCGAAGCTGTTTGCGATCTTTAAGAAACACGAAGATGTGATTGAAAGAGTCACTTTTTGGGGACTAAACGATCGTCGCACATGGCGATTCGGCCAGCACCCACTTCTCTTCGATGCCAATAACAACCCGAAGCCCGCGTATGCCGCTATCGTCAATGATGCTGGCCGCGATGCATCACAGTCAAACGCAGTCTCTCCGAATCGGGTTCTTGTCATCGAAGACGGAGGAACGGGCCAACACTCAGCGATCATCACGGAAAATCGGAACCTGCCAGGCATCACGATTTACCGACCCGGCGATTTAACGGCCTTAGCAGACCAACAGCAGCTCCCGGTAATCTTGTGGGGAAACGGAGCATGCGCAAACACGAGCGAAGAGCACAAGAACTTCCTCAATGAGATTGCTTCGCACGGCTATGTCATTTTAGCGATCGGCCCGTTCGATCAAGTCGAAAATCGCGATGAAGCTGCCCGCAACCGAACTGAATCGAGCCAGCTTCTTCAAGCACTCGATTGGATCGTAGCAGAGTACCAGCGGTCCGACAGTGACCTGTTTGGCAAGGTCGATCTATCGAAGGATGCCGCGATGGGAATGTCATGCGGCGGAATGCAGGCAATCGAAGTCTCATTTGACTCCCGAATCACTACAACGATTGTTTGCAATAGTGGTGTATTGCCAGAAGCTTCGCCAATGCCTGCGATGCCTGCGTTGAAAAAAGAAGACCTCGAAAAGCTTCATGGTCCTGTGCTTTACATCATGGGTGGGCCATCGGATATCGCCTACAACAATGCAATGGACGATTACTCTCGCATTAACCACGTTCCCATCGCGATGACCAATCTCGACGTTGGACATGCCGGAACGTACCGGCAACCACACGGCGGCAAATACGCGCCTGTCGCGATTGCTTGGCTTGACTGGCAACTGAAAGGCCAAAAGGATGCGTCCGAAACCTTCCTTGGCGACAACAGCAAGCTGAAACGCGACGCCAATTGGACGATCGAATCGAAAAATTTGCTCGGACGCTGATTCATTCCCAAAGAATCGGAAGGGCACAAATTTTCCAAGTCGCCTAATAAACTCCCCTTTTGATCGTTAACCTGACTGTCTCAGGAAACCTTGTCTCAATCGCTCAAAAATTGAAAATAGGGATGGACGACGCATGTTCAACCAAAAAATGCTTTTCAGTTCCTTTCTCGCGTGTCTCGCAATTGGGGTAGTTACGGCCTTGGCCCAGCAACAAAATTCGGGCGACCCGCCCGCTCCAGCGTGGACGGCCATCGATGAGGCGATCAATCAGGGGTTGCCGAAAACGGCGATCGAAAGACTCACGCCGCTCATTGAATCTGCACTTGCGGACAAGGACTACGACGAAGCCACCAAGGCAATCGCATTGCGGATCATGCTCGAAGCCAATATCCAAGGCAACCAACCGGAAGAGAAAATCACCCGGATGAAAGCGGAGATCGCCAAGGCTCCGGAGCTGATGAAGCCCATCATGGAGGCGATTCTAGCGAATTGGTATTGGCACTACTTTCAACAAAACCGTTGGCAATTCAGCAACCGAACGCAGGTCGACGAGACCACTAGTGAAGATTTCACAACCTGGGATCTGAAGCGAATCCTGAGCGAGATCGACTCACAATTCGACAAAGCCTTCACAGGCTCCGAGACGCTGAAGACGTCGCTTATCGCCGAATACTCGCAGATCCTCGACCCTGGCACCGCTCCGGCATCGTATCGTCCGACGATGTTCGACGTGCTCGCACATAATGCACTCGAGTTCTATTCCGCAGCTGAACAAGCTGGCGCCAAAGTGCAAGACGCGTTCGAGTTGCGCGTGGACAGCCCCATCTTCGCTGCGCGTGAAGATTTTCTTGCGTGGAAACCAACGACCACCGACGAGAGTTCAGCGATCCTCCGAGCGCTGCAACTTTATCAAGAATTACTTGACTTTCACGCCAACGACGATGACCGATCGGCATTGCTCGACGCAGACCTGCTTCGGCTTGAGTTTGCAAATGCACTTGCAGTGGGTGAAGGGAAACGAGAACGCTTCCAAGCTTCGCTCAAGCGATTTGAGCAAGCCAATATTCAACACGAAGTCTCAACACGCGCACTTCATTTATTGGCCGAAGAAATTCACTCGGACGGCGACTTTGTCCAGGCTCACGAGGTTTGTGAACAAGCCATCGCAAGGTTTACATCCAGCATCGGTGCCAACGCTTGTCGTAATTTAATCCAGCGCATCGAGTCTGAGTCAGCGGAAGCAACGACCGAGCGAGTTTGGAATTCGCCATGGCCAACGATCGACGTTCGGTATCGCAATCTCGACAAGATCTACTTTCGGTTGGTGAAGTTTGATTTCGATGAGTTCATTAAAAGCGAGCGATGGAGCCCCGACTATTTAGAGGATAGCTTGAGTGACCGGTTGCTTCGGGAACAGCCTGTTAAAGCATGGTCTGTGGATCTTCCAAAGACGCCTGACTACAAGGTTCGGACGGAAAAGACGACGTTGCCGGATGGGCTCAAGCCGGGTTCGTATTACTTGATCAGCAGCATTGACGAAAACTTCAGCCGTCGCGAGATGTACCGCCAAATGACTGAAGTCTGGGTCAGTGACTTGGCGATCGTCATGCGTACGGATTCAAGTTCTGGCGTTGTCGAAGGCATGGTCGTCAATGCAAGCTCGGGTGAGCCAATCGATGGTGCCAAGGTTCGCGGGTTTCGATACGTTCAAGGACGTGGTAACCAACGCCAAGAGATCCCTGCGACTACCACGAATGCTCTAGGTATCTTCCAGTTTTCTGGCGAGGCAAACCGAGCCGTTCTTGTGCTTGCATCGCACAACGGCCATTCGCTGTCTTTAACCGAGGCTGTGAGTACTTATGTAAGCCAAGGCGTCGCTGAGGCGAATACGCAAACGCGTTTCTTTACGGACCGAGCCATCTACCGACCGGGACAAACGATCCACTACAAAGGCATTTGTGTTTCGTCCAACGGGGCCATGAACAGCTACCAGACGCTCGATCGCCAAAAGGTATCGGTCGTGTTCAGCGATCCGAATGGAAAAGAGATCGAGCGAGTCGAGCATGTGACGAACAAGTTCGGAAGCTTCAACGGCAGCGTCACGGCGCCTCGTGACCGTGTCACGGGCGAAATGTCCATTCATGTCGACAGCGGCCCAAATGGTCGGACGTCGATTCGAGTCGAAGAGTACAAGCGTCCTAAATTCCGAGTGACGTTGGAATCGCCGAAGGAAGCCGCGAAACTCGGTACCGAAGTTACTGTGTCGGGCACCGCAACCGCCTACACCGGCGTCGCGATCAGTGACGCGAGCGTCCAATGGCGCGTCGTTCGCGAAGTGCAATATCCGGTTTGGTGGTATTGGAGTCGTTGGTCGATGCCAGGTCACGCGAGCGGATCCAGCCAAGAGATTGCCAACGGAATCTCGACTACGTCAAGCAACGGGACTTTCGACGTTGCCTTCGTTGCCAAACCTGATGAATCCGTCGATCCAGACAGCGAACCGACGTTTCGATATACCGTCTATGCCGATGTCACCGATACAACGGGAGAGACTCGTTCGGATGAGCGATCGATTCAATTGGGATTCACGGCGCTCCAGGCAACCATGAGCGCCGAGCGTTGGCTGACCACTGACACGGAATCAAGCATTTCGATTCGCACCACCTCGATCGATGGTGCCAACCAAGCCGCTAAAGGCATCGTGAAAATCTACGCACTCAAGCAACCTGACACCGTGGTTCGTGATGAGCTCGCTGGACGCCAAGGTCGATTCAATGAGATCGATGGTGGTGGCGACGAGGACGAAGTGACGTCGTCGGACCCCAATGACTGGCCGCTTGGCGAACTCGCCTACGAGACGGAGTTCGAAAGCGATGGTGCGGGGAACGCGAGTGTCCAAAGGAAATTAACTGCCGGTGTGTATCGCGCCGTGCTCGAATCGCGAGACGCGTTCGGCAAGAAAGTACAGGCGATATTGCCGCTTCACGTTCTTGATCCGAACGCATCCACGCTTGATGTGAGAGTTCCGAACCTGATCGCGATCAAGAACGCGTCTGTCGAACCTGGAGATACGTTTGAAATGGTCTGGGGCACCGGGTACGAATCTGCGACCGCCTACGTCGAAGTGGAACAGGACGGCAAATTGCTGCAAAGTTTCTGGACCGCCGAGAACCAAACGCAAATCCGGATTCGCCAAGAGGTGACGGAGTCGATGCGTGGCGGTTTCAACGTTCGTGTGACGATGGTCCGCGAAAACCGTGCGTACCTCACAACGCAATTCATCGACGTGCCGTGGTCCAACAAAGAATTGACAATCAAGTGGGAACGCTTCACATCGAAGCTCGTCCCCGGCCAGAAAGAAACGTGGACCGCCGTAATCACGGGTGATGACGCTAAGCGAGCGGCGGCGGAGATGGTCGCAACGCTTTACGATGCGTCACTCGATGCGTTTGCCGAACACTATTGGATGTCGGGATTCGGCGTCTTCCGCCAAAATTACTCGAGTGTCCAACTCCGATTCCAAAACCAGCTCAAGGGAGTCTTAGTTCCCATTTCGCAGAACTTTGAGTATCTGACGGGATCTTACGCTTATCCTCGATTTTCATCGCAAATCGTAACCAACCTTTGGGGTTACGGATTCTTTGAACAACGCATGCTGATGAAAGGTGGGCGAGCTATGCCTGCTCCTATGGCCGCCATGGCAATGTCCGATGCGTTCGGCATGGGTGGGGCCATGGGTGGGGCAGAATTAATGGCGGATGCAGCACCCGGAGGCGCACAAGTGGATTTGTCCATCAGCGAAAAAGCGAGCGATAAGTCACCCGCCGCGTTAAAACCAGATTTATCAAAGATCACCGCACGCACCAACTTGAACGAAACCGCGTTCTTCTTCCCAAGTCTGGTCGCCGGCGACGATGGCACGGTGCGATTGGAATTCACGATGCCTGAAGCGCTCACTGAATGGAAGTTTTTTGGCTTCGCTCACGATTCTGAACTTCGCGCTGGATTGCTTTCGGACACGATCGTTACGAGCAAAGACCTCATGGTGCAACCAAACCCGCCACGCTTCCTCCGCGAAGGCGATGTGATCGAGTTTACAACGAAAGTCAGCAATCGCAGCGCCACGAATCAAACGGGCACCGTGCGGTTGACACTCGCGGATGCGAATTCAACCGAGTCCGTGGATGCCCAACTCGGGAATACGCAAACCGACCAAGACTTCTCGCTCAGCGCCGGTGAATCGAAATCATTCTCGTGGCGATTGAGTGTCCCTGAAGGCATTGGTTTCCTCACTTACAAAGCGATCGCATCAAGCGGTCGACTCTCCGACGGCGAGGAAGGCTACTTGCCAGTCCTATCCAAACGCATCCTCGTCACTGAGTCGCAGCCACTTCCCATCCGAGGCAAGCAAACCAAGCAATTTGACTTTGCAAAACTTCTTAACTCGGTGGATTCGAAAACACTCAAGCACGAGTCACTTACCGTTCAAATGGTCTCGAATCCATCCTGGTACGCTGTTCTCGCACTTCCGTACTTAATGGAGTACCCGTACGAGTGCAACGAACAAACCTTCAATCGCTTGTATGCCAATGCCCTGGCACGTCACATCGTCACGAGCGATCCAAAGATCGAACGGGTCTTTGCCCAGTGGCGCGGTACACCGGCATTGGACAGTCCTCTGAGCAAGAACCAAGACCTCAAGTCCGTGATGCTTGAAGAGACGCCGTGGTACGCCGAGGCTCAAAATGAAAGCCAAGCTCGTCGGAATGTTGGCGTGCTCTTTGATCAAAACCGTCTTGAAAGCGAAATCGCACTCGCGATGGAAAAACTCGCGGAATCACAACGCGACGATGGTGCGTGGTCCTGGTTCCCCGGCGGACCCAAGAACGATTACATGACACTCTACATCGCGACTGGTTTTGGACGCTTGCGTCATCTCGGCGTGAACATTGATGCCCAACCAGCCATCCATGCGTTAACGAGTCTGGATGCCTGGGTGAGCGCGATGCACAAGGAACTCAAAGATCACGACCCTGAACTCAATCATCTTTCATCGACGATCGCGTTGTACCTTTACGGGCGCAGTTTTTTCCTCGCGGATCAACCGATCGCGGACGAACATCGCGAAGCGGTCAACTATTGGCTCGATCAAGCCAAACGTCACTGGCTCAAGCTCGCGGTTCGTCAATCACAAGCTCACCTGGCGATTGCCCAAAAACGCTTCGGCGATGAAGCCTCCGCCAAAGCGATTGTCGATTCGATCCGTGAACGATCCGTCTCCGACGATGAACTCGGGATGTTTTGGCGCGAGAACGAACTTGCATGGTTTTGGTACCACGCACCGATCGAAACACAAGCGATGATGATCGAGATGTTCGACGAAGTCGCTGGTGATGCCGAGGCTGTGGAAGCCTGTAAAGTTTGGCTGCTCAAACAGAAGCAAACTCAGGATTGGAAAACTACCAAGGCCACTGGCGACGCTGTGTACTCGCTTTTGTTACGCGGCAGCAATCTGCTAGCCTCCAACGAGCTTGTGAAAGTTTCGCTCGGCGGTGAAGTGATCGAGCCCACGAATGTTGAAGCTGGAACTGGTTTCTATCAAGAGAAGTTCACTCGCAGTGAAGTGAAACCGTCGATGGGCACCGTTGTTGTCACGAAAGTTGATGAGGGGGTCGCATGGGGCAGTGTGCACTGGCAATATCTTGAAGATATTTCTGCGGTCACGGCTCACGAAGGCACACCGCTCACGCTTTCGAAACAGCTCTTCACGAAGAAAAATACGCCGCAAGGCCCAACGTTGAGTCGAGTCGACGGTCCGGTCGCGGTTGGCGATGAGCTCGTCGTACGAGTCGTGTTACGAACGGATCGGGACATGGAATACTTGCACATGAAGGACCACCGCGGCAGCGGCACAGAGCCCGTGAGTGTACTTTCTCAATACAAGTACCAAGACGGCTTAGCGTATTACGAAGCAACGCGTGACACTGCGAGCCACTTCTTTATCGACTACTTACCCAAAGGCACGTTCGTCTTTGAATATTCGACCCGAGTGCAATTGAAAGGCGAATACCAAACCGGAGTCGCCAGCATTGAGTGCATGTACGCTCCGGAGTTCAACAGCCACAGCGAAAGTTTGCCGCTCTCCGTCCAGTAGTAGTTTCTGTCGCAAGTAATTGTTTTCAAACCCGCCCAAACGGCCGACACACCGGTTTATGGTGTCGGCCGTGGCGTTTTTACCGGCGCGTTCCAGTGCTTTGCGACAGCTTCAAAGTCGGTTGGTCCGTCTTGACGCTCGCGGACGTTTGATCTCGTCGCGTGCTGGTATTCGTTGAAATGCTGACAAGCTCATTGCGGGCTAATTCGTTGCGATCAACTTTAGCGCATTAAAGTTCAGAGTGTCCACGTTTCAAGCAAATTGAGCCTTCTGGCATCCCAGATCGTTTGTTAGACGCCACCAGTAGCGGTTGCAGTGTCTTCTTTAACGTCCTTGAGTTCAGGGTGTTCGTCTAGGTACTTGGACATTTCGTCCTGTGAACTACTGACCGTTGGAGCAGTACTGCTGCTGCCGCAACCGCAAACGAACAAAAGTACTGTGACAGCGAGAGCGTATCGTAAATTGGAGCTAAACAAAGTGATTGATTTCCATGGCTAAAAAAGTGAAGCGATGAGCGTAAGACGATCTGCACGCTCTATCAAAAACATGATGAAGGATTCGTTCAGAAGGTCACTCTGTCTTGAATGACCCGAGGAACGTGGGGCAGATCCAGAATCTGCCAGGGGCAGGATGCTGTCCTGCCCCAAGTATCAATGCTCCGGAAACATCGAAGCAGTTCTCGCACGGATTCGACGCGGCGGGATCTAAAAGCCGCTTATCGTTTCGCTGGACGCTCTTGTGCCAAGGCTACCCCATAGCCCAAATGGGCTCGCTGAGCCGGGCGGAAGAACGGTGGCACCGATACCGACTTGTGCACTGTTTTGATTTCCCGACTCGATTGAATCAGTGATAAATTTCACTGCACCGTCGGCCATGAGGATATGGCAACCGCCTTGATGTCGGCTTCCGGGAGGTACGATTCCAGCACCGTTGTGAGGATTTGTTGGTTGGCTGTCTAAACACAGCTCTCGATTCGGAGGAAGAATCGTATTCACTTGCGCGTACATGGGTCGGCAAGAAGACCAGCTAAAACCTCGACGCTGGGATGAACTTCCGATGACAGTTCCTCCTGTGCCCCAAAACCGAGGACGTGCTTGGTCAATGAACCCACGACAAGCGAGGGCTCCACCAGCCACTTTGATTCCGTTTCCAGACTCACTTGGTGCGCCGACTGCTGTTTGGCCTCGCGGCTCAGTGCGAATGTCGCGATCGCCAAGGTCCGTTGGGATTTCACCCATGCAAATCGTATTCGACGTTCCATCAAGAATGTCGCGGAAATTTGATTTTCGTCGATTATGGAAAGCGCCTCGCGATGAAGCCGCGGCCAGTTCGATATAGTTCGCCGGATTGTTAGTCACTCCGTTGTCACGCGCAAATCCCCAGTTGCTGAGGTACGCGGAGTCTCCCGTGCAAGCTGCGTAATTGCTCCGGCCAACAGCGGGAAGTCCTGCGCCGGGATCGCTTGGACAACGAAGTCCAGGGACTTCAGTAAGCCACGGCTCATAGCGAGATGTCGCATGTTGCGCGATCACCATGCCAGTATTGCCACCGAACGCTTGCCATGTATTGGAAGTAACGGGATCGCGGAGCGGATTCGCAATCTGCTCCCACAATGCTTGTTGCTCCATAAACGGCAACGCGCCAACCAATACACCAAGCGTTAGCTGGTTGTTTCCAGGTCCAGCCAAGACGCCACTTCCAGGCCCCAGGGTTCCTGTGCCAAGCGTTGGCAATTGGTCGTATGCAGCATGGTAATTGTGGAGCGACAAGCCGATCTGCTTGAAGTTGTTACTGCAACTCATTCGCCTAGCTGCTTCACGCGCGGCCTGTACAGCCGGCAGCAACAATCCAACCAACACGCCAATAATGGCGATAACGACAAGCAACTCCACTAGCGTGAAGCCGCTACGAACAGAACGCTTCATAAGAAATGACCCTTAGAGAAATACAAGAACTTGAAATCGGAACAGCTCAAAGGGCGTGACTAACCAAAATGCAGTGAGACGACAATTGACACCGCTACCCCTTGATAACTACGTAGATCCTAACCTAGCCAGTTACCTTGAGTCTAGATTCACCATTCGCGATAGTGGGCAGAATTTTCAAATCGGGTCGAGCTAAACCATCCACTGAAGTACTAGCATGCGACGCTAGAGCTCCAGCGACCAAGCAGCTTCGTCTGCATTGCTTGGCGTGCGCGTTTCGTTTGGCGAAACGCCGAGAGGTCACATACTGGGTTACCTCAGAAATGAACTTAATTGATATCGCGACACTGCAAACCTCCTGAAAATGCGAGGTTTAAGCCTTTATCAAACGACAATGCATCATAAGCAATGGATCTTGCAACGAACCGCGAACCATCCCGACCTAATCGTCGCAAGTAAAGGACACCGACTTGCTAGTAGGTATTTAACTCCCGCAGACAGATTCCGTAGCTCGCAAGTTGAAAGAGCGAATCGTTTTGTCTCGAGAGACACCGAAGGTCATTGAATGGGCAGCAGTTGTAGTGCATCGACAATCACAAAACCGGTTGTATCGGCGTTCGTGATTTGAATAACGGATTCCATGTCCGTCTGAAGATCAACAACGCCGATCGAGCGAAAGTTCTTGCCAACTGGAATCGGAATGCTCTGGTCCACCAAGATGTCATAACGATGAGCGCCTGACGATATGCTGACTGGAACGTTCCTCGCACGGGTCTCATGAGCCGAGTATGCCATGAGTACTTCATATCGCCCAGATTTGGGCACCTTCAATCGAAACATCGCTGATGCTTGGCCGTCGCCTTTTGTGTCGGAGTCTTTTTCCCCACTGAAAACATATCCGCTACCAACGTGCGGTTTGAAATTCGTTGACCGAGACCATTCGCCGATCAGTTCCGCGTGCGCATCGTCGAGAACAATGCCAGGTAGTGTCGTCGGGGATATCGAGCCAAGGAAGGATGGTGATTCAGTGACCTCTGGCAAGTCCAATACTTGTCCCTGATTGAGCAGTCGCAAGCGGAGTTTGGAATAATCCAGTTCCTGTACAGCCACACCCTGACTCACAGCCAGGGCAGCGGCGATACCGGCACTCTGGCCAATCGCCATCCATGCGCCTTCGATTCGCAAAGACGAGATGCCGACGTGTGAACACGAAAGAGCGACCGGGACGAGCAAGTTATCGCATTGCGTTGGCGGAGGCAAAATTGATCGGTACGGAACATGGTACGGGTAACCTTGAGCCGGTTGTTGTCGGCGCATAGGAAAAATCGTCCCTTCATTGATCACGCCCCCGCCCTTGATCGCAATTCGCTGGCAATCATGCGAATCGATCGGAAACGATGACACGGCAATGGGATCTTGCTTCTGTGGCGATTCCAGGATGTCCTGTTGCGTGATCACATACAGCCCCTTCATCCGGCGCGATTCACGGACATAGAGCGCCGGTGAGAAGTGGCCGTAAGTGGCGAACTCGTCCTTACAAAGCCCAAGCTGATCGAATCGGCTTCGAATCGATGCGGGTACAGCCGGGTCGGTCGTGAGAAAGTGATAGAACTCGAGCGTGTACTGCTTATGCGCCTCCCAGATCTGCTTCCGCCCCGCTTCGTCAGACGAATGCCAATCATTTCCACCACCGATCAAGCCAATCGAAAATTGGCCACCAATAGAATTGTTTCCATCGAGTTTCTCCCCCGGAAGCGGATAGAGATCAAAACCAATACCCTTTACCCCGGCATTGAATGCTCGACGAATGATCTCGAATCTAGCCGGGTCGTAGTTCGACGGCAAAGGCATCGCAACCCGGATGTCTGGATCGGCTGTCAAACACAAACGAAAGCTGTAGGTCATCACGTTCTTGTCGCCCGCGTCGTCAGGGCCAGCATCCGCTGTGGTGACGAGGGGCAATAACATGCCTTCGTCATCAAACCCGCTGATATTCATCTTCTGTTTCGGAAACTGTTTGCCAGCCAGCGACTCACCGTATTCATCAGGGGCCTCGCGACCAATCGTCCAATCAACGCCAGCCGCAGCCATCAAGTCACCCTCGTAAGTCCCGTCGACAAACACTCTCGCAGTGAATTCACCGTTCCTTGTGACGAGCGACTTGATGCGTGGGCCGTCTTTGTTCACCGATTGAAGATAACGTTGCGGTAACACACGAACTCCAGCTTCGCCGAGCATCTGCAACGTCACACGCATTGCCACATGCGGCTCGAACGTCCATCGCGACTGGTCTTTCGTTGCTGCGTCATAGGGTTTGGGCAAACCACGATCGGTATAGTCCTTCACGACACGAGTATGCCACTCATCAAACAATCCCATGAGCGTACTGCGAACCATCTGATTCGAGTCACAATGGCTTAATCCGCCAGTGCTCATGGCACCGATGTGGTCAGTTGGCTCCAGCAAGATGACTGACGCTCCCTCCCGAGCCGCCGCGATCGCAGCGCAGAAACCGCCTGGGGTCGAACCATAGACAATAACATCCGCATCGGTGGCATCCTGAGCACTGGCTTGCTCAGCACCAAGCACAGCGGATGAGACGAGTACCAGACAAAATAAAGCAAAAGATTCTTTGGTCGTCACGAAAATCCGCTCCTCGTGTGAACTGTTAACCGGGAAAACGCATTATAGCGGCTCAAGGCCTCCCAGACTCTGTACCGGACTCAGACTTGTTCTTCGGTTTTCAGCCGCGTCGAGACATGGTTTCTCTGACTCGTTAAAGATCCTGAAAAGCCGTACATGCCTCGCTTCAAGTATTCGAACGCAATTTACCAAATTGTTGCTCGGGGTACGGTCGACGGAGATACGCCTCGCTTGACGATCGGACGTCGCTATCGGTTGGGCAGTTCGGCGCCGCGAGGAAACTTGGATCTGGGCATCACTGTTCGACGACGATTCACTTATTTTCGAGTGCACCAAAGATGGCACGGAGAATGCATCGCAGGAAATTTACGTGAGTTTGTTGACGTTACGCGTGAAGCGTTGCACGTGCCAGCCAATCACCCGTACGCATTGGCCGAGGCGATCCTCTGTTGTCGAAAAGGTGGAACCGCTTCGATTCCCGGTGTTTACACGAGTAAGTTAAACAATGTCCCGATGCACGCGGCTATGAACAAAGGGTTGACATTGAGGATGGGGCTAACGCACATGCAGCATTACATGAACCCACTGCTTGATAAGGTTGTCGTCGGCGAGATTGACCCTTCATTCATCATCACGCGCCGGGGAACGCTGGACGATGCACCCTCGCTTTATGAAACGTTTGATGCAAGAAGGTGATGATTGTCTCAAAGTGGTGATGACACCGTGAAATCGCGAAATTTGTTATGCCGCATGTGCGAAGATGATGTTCACGGCAGTGATAGCCCCGTTCAAAAACTTGCTCGAGTCAACCAGTTCTCGAGTCAATCGTTAGTTGAACAAATTCGGCGCGTCATTAGCCGTTAATGATTTCACCGCCATTGGGATGAAGGACCTGGCCTGTGATGTAAGACGCGTCATCACTTGCGAGGAAGACGTAGCAACCTCCACACTCGTGAGGTTGTCCAGCTCGACCCATCGGCGAGTCACTTCCAAATTTGGCAACCTTCTTCGGCGGGAATGTCGCCGGAATGAGTGGCGTCCAAATTGGTCCGGGTGCGACTGCGTTGACTCGGATGCCGTCTTCGAGAAGGTTCTGGGACAGCGAGCGTGTGAAGCTCACGATGGCTCCCTTGGTGGCTGAATAATCCAAGAGGCCGGGACTGCCACGATATGCAGTGACGGATGTCGTATTGATGATCGAGGTAGCGGATTGCTTTTTTAGATGTGGCACAGCGGCTTGGCAGAAATAGAACATCGCAAAAATGTTCGTACGAAACGTCTTCAGAAGCTGCTCTTCAGTAATCTTGCCAATATCCGTCTGCGGATGCTGCTCCGCGGCGTTATTGACCAACACATCGAGTCGCCCGAATTGGTTTACGGTAGTCTTCACCACGTCATCACAGAATGCCTGATCGCCAATATCACCTGCACAGGTCAAGCATTGTCGACCTTCCGCTTCCACCAGTCGCTGTGTTTCTTTGGCATCGTCATCTTCTTCCAAATAGGCGATTGCCACATCCGCACCTTCACGCGCGAACAAGATAGCGACACTGCGCCCGATACCACTATCGCCACCCGTGATCAGTGCGACTTTGCCCTTTAGCTTCTCACCGCCAACGTAGTTGTCGCGAATGCTTTGCGGTCGTGGCGTCATATCGCTCTGGATACCGGGCTGCTTCGACTGAGACTGCTCTGGTCGCACATTATCGTTGTCGGACTTGCCTCGCTGTTTCGATTTGTTCGCCATGGGTGGATGTGTCCTTTGAGTGTTTCACATTCGATTGAAGAATGGGTGCAACGCGACTCGCATGGCTGCACCAGTCACGTGCACTGCAAACACTGCGTATTATGCAACTGCTGTGCCGACACTCGGCCATTGAATACACGGTCGTTTCCATGGGCAATTCCATGACACAGCACGTTCAGATTGTTATTTGCAAGCGATCCAGTTTGGCGCAATCTTTGCTTCTGCAGTACTCCGCCCGCTGATCTCCTGCACACTCGTACCGGGATCATCCAGTCACCCCAACTAGCAATTTGGTATCACGATGAAAAGCCTTCTTCTCACAGCATTCTTGACTTTTCTTGTCACATCTCTGGGTTGCGATGTGGACGTCCATGAGCCTGGGGCGATCCCAGCAACGACGCCTGCTTCGCCGTCGGTTGATTCACAAGGCGTACAGGTGGACGTTAACGATACACCCTTAGAAAATCGCTTGGAGCGTCGTGAAGCACGTCGTGAAAATTTGGGAGATACCATTGATGGCGTGGATGTTGAGGTTGGCGATGGCGGTGTACGCGTCGACGTGGACGAAGAATAGTCAATTGTCATGAACAGCAAACCAGATTACTGTGACGCACAGGCCGGAAAGGACGTTGGAGATTCCAAGGGCGTGGGAGCGCACGGGGATGTCGCAGTTCACGGGGACGCTGAAGATCATGCGACGACCTTAGGAAAAGCGAGTGATGGCGTGCTGTCCACGCGGATTTGCGCCGTCATGTTGGTGTTGTATGCGTTGTACTACGCTCGCTCACTCGTCATTCCCATCATCACGTCGATCGTCATTTACCTGACGCTTCGTCCGCTGGTTCGTCAGGCGAATCGGGCTGGAGTGCCCACGTCGTTCACAGCGATCGGTATCGTCGCTAGCATGACGTTGCTGTTGGGTATCGGGACCTATTTAGTTGTAGCACCAGCAAAGCAGGTCATTGCGGATGCTCCCCAACATCTCAATGTGGTGAAGGAAAAGTTGTCGTTCATTACGGAGAGATTGAAAGACGTTGATGAAGCGACGGAGCAGTTAACGGATACTGAAACCGATGACGTGGCAGAGGACGGAAAGGTCGATCCGGTGCCAGTCGAAATCAAGCAGCCATCTTGGACGAGTGGTTGGAGCTATCTCAGTGGAACGGGAAATCTTGTGTCGTTCGTTGCCGTCTGTATTGCGCTTCTTTATTTTCTTTTGGCGAGTGGGGACAATCTACTGCGCAGTGTCATGCACGTGTTACCGGACTTCACTGCCCGTCGTACATTGGTTGAAGTGATTGAGAATGTGCAAGAAGGATTGGGGAACTACCTTGCGAAGATTACAACAATCAACGCCTGTCTCGGTCTCTGTGTCGGCATTGCGATGTGGTCACTTGGGATGCCTTCGCCAGTGCTTTGGGGCGTGATGGCATTTGCGTTCAATTACATTCCAATCTTGGGCGCGATGACGGGTGCCGTGATCATATTCGCCGTGGCCTTAGTGACATTCGAGCCACTCTATTACGCAGTTCTTGTCACCACCACTTTTCTTGTTTTGACGTCTCTTGAAGGCCAATTCATTACGCCGGCGATTCTAGGACGTGCGATGAGCATTAGTCCGCTCTTGGTGCTTCTATCCATCGTGATTTGGGGTTGGATGTGGGGGATCATGGGTGTCTTTCTCAGCGTACCGCTCCTGATCGCTGCGCGTATGGCTTGTGAAGGTTACGAAGGACTCAGCGGGCTCGCGATGATCTTGGGCGCTGAAGCACCAAAGCCGTCAGTAAATCAAACAGATGACAACACGCCTGAACGACACGAGTATGGTGAGAGTGACGCCTTGTCCGAGACAGACGATCACTTCGCGGATATTGATATCGCGGGTAATGACATTACGAGTAGTCACATGGCGGTTGTGAGGGCTTCGGCGACGACCACGTGATCACGAATAAACGTTTACCACGATTCGCGATCATCCGGACTCGTTGCGAGAACTTGTTTACCTTTCCAGGAAACCTCATGTACGACCAATGGGTTGCGGCGACATTGAACTAGCTTGCGATGGTTTTACTGCCTGGCATCGTTTGTGTACGCAGCCATTCTGCTTTACAAACGCATTGTCGGGCTGCCGAGCCTTTTCCAAAATGTCGTCAGCGGATTTTGCGATTACGGTTGCGGTTGGGTCGCTATTTGGATCCACGATTTCGTCACCGAGTCCAACCCTGTTCGTGGGGCTGTTCGCTCTAGCGACGTTATTTGCTGGACAGTGGCTCTTTGCGGTCCTGCGTCATCGCGTTCGTTCGTTCAGTCAAGTTGTTGAAAACGAACCGATGTTGTTGATGGCTGGATCGGAAATCTTGGAGGATAACTTACGCAAAATGAAGGTCACACGCGTGGACATTCATGGAAAGCTTCGTGAAGCCAACGCTCACACATACGCGCACGCGCTTGCGGTTGTCTTCGAAACAACCGGTGACATCTCTGTTCTCCCTTGCGAAGAACCAAGATCGCGGCTTCATCCTGACTTTCTCAGCAACAAGACAAAGGGCAGAAGAACAGAGACAAAGCCAGATACAAAGGGCCATCCACGGTTTTGACAGAGCGAGACCGCTAGGTTGTCACTTGGGCGGACCTTCTTGATGCGGGGAAGCGATTAAGGTGTCAGGGAAGCGATTAAGGTGTCAGGTACCGCATTGGCGAAGTGGGCAAGCACGCTTTCTTTTGGTATCATTAGTTTGGACACGCCATACCTTTGAGAGCGAAAGAAATGGGCAGACCGAAGACGAAGAAAAGGTGGCCGGTACCGTTTCTGTTGACCGAGAGGTTGTTTTGG